>DALYEU010000006.1:0-74449 GCA_031972375.1 bacterium
GTGAGACGGCCCACGCTTTATCAGTCAATCATTTGGCCATGGCCGCGGTGGGAGGAAATCCTCCGTCGGGCAGAGGCCCTTCTCGAGTGTTGGCTCCTCAACGAAGAAAATCACCGACATCAGGCCAGCCTCTCACTTGGGAGAGTCTAGAGGCAGAGTTGCGTTCTTTGTCATCCGAAGGATTGAAGCAAGCTTGGAACACTGCTTTTCAAGCGGTGCAGTCTTCCGAGAAATTACGAGGGGTAGATCGAGTGTGGCTAAAGCCTATTCAAGAATGGGAGCAATCCTGTGAGCTTCGGGATCAAAGTGATGAAAGCTATTTTCAAGCTTTGGTGAGGTTGCGAGGATTTTTGAGTGGTTTGGATGCCGTATCCATCCAGGGGGCCTTGGTTCCTTTGATGAGAAGAAATCCTCGGACTTCGATGGAGGTCAGTGCCCAGGGCCGATGGTTTCAGTCCTGGTTTTTGGGGCGCATGCTGGCGATGAGATCATCGTTCGCGTCAGTCCCAGAATTTATTGAGCCTTTATTGGGTTTCTTTAGTGATGAACGTGTCATAAAAAAAGCGGCACCTGTCGACCTGGGGCGTTTCTATCAATTGGTAGAGCAATTGCCCGATGCATTGGAAAAAATGCGGCATCAGATTGAATACTATCAAGGCTGGTTGTCTCCAAGAAGTAAGGCTCAAAATGCTAGCTATAAGGATGCTCTTCGTCGTTATGGTTTGAACAGAAGTGATAGCGCGAATTTTCTTAGTTTGATGGGGCTTTCTGCTGAATTTCTTGAAAAGTATTATCCGGGCATGTTGCGGAACGCGATCGTAAAGGGAAACACAGATTTCCAAATCCCTGTTATCCAAGCGGAACGTTTACCCTATTTTTTGATGGCTGCTGAACGGCAGCTCTTGCGATATCAAAACTACGGAAATTATCGGGGTAATTATTCCAAATCGGCGAGTCCCGAAGAAATGCAAAGAGATGCAACCTCTTACGGTTTGGATGGTGAACAATTAATCCAGTTGATGGAAAAATCGAGTGCTTACCTTCGGGAAAAACTGCCTGACTTATTACGTGACGCCATATTCGAAGGGCAAAATCAGGCAGAGTTTGAAGCTGCTTTGGCGGATATTCCGCGGAAGGTTTTGGTATCGTCTCGAACGAATCGTTAAGCATCTTTCTATGCGTGACTCCCTGCGTCCCAGCAGAATATTGGGATAGATCGTTTTAAAATTATCTCCATTGTTTTTGCTCGGTGGATCTTTGGCCTTTGTTGTTTGTATTGAAGGGCCGCTTTGAGTTTTTTTAGGTTTTTTGATTAATTATTAAAACACCCTATCCTGTTGGACTCAGTCCGTGAGTCACTATTTTAATCCTCGTCTTTTGTTCTATTCACTGGCCGCGTTGTTTCTTTGATTTTTTTCTTTAAATTTTTGTGCCTCCTCTGGACTTAATTGCGGGGGGCTGAGTTCGATCGCGACGCTATTGATTTTTCCGTTGAAACGAAAAGGAATTTGATAATCCTTATCGTCAATAGGGGTGCCCATGTCGGCGCCTACGTCAAAGCTTTCGTCCCACTGTAAAATATAGGGAATGCTTTGCTCCATTTTTTGTGTGGCAACGACCTTGCCATCGACGCTCAGGGTTCCGGTTCCACCTTTGCCTAAACCGCTGGGATCATTGAAGGCTAAAGTCTGAAATCCTAAGCCGTCATAGTGAAAATCAAAAACTAAGCTATGTTTTCCCGGGCTTAAGGTTTCTCCTCCTTCCCAGCGAATTCTTTTCAGGTCGAGTAGATTCCAGGTGAACACGGGTTTGCCTTTGAGGATATAAAATCCATAACCGCCAAAGCGCCCTCCCTCCGTCACGATCATGCCTTCGGCACCTTGTTCCGGAATCTCGACTTCGGCTCTGATCGTGTAGGAGGTGTTGAGTAAGCTGGGGGCATTGCCATGAGGTACTCCTGTGATTTCTCCAGAGTAGACAAATTTATTTCGGCCTGCCGTGATGCTTGGCCGAGGCGTTAAAATTCGCGGAGCAACGCTATTGTCCAGGGGAAAGACTTGGTATTTAGAAGCTTCCATTACGAATAGGGCCTGCATTTCCTTTAATTTGTCTGGATAGAGAGAGGAGACATCGTTGAATTGTGTCCAATCTTGGTTGAGGTCGTAAAGTTCCCAAACGTAGGAGCTCATCACATTTTCTGGAGGAATGGAGGTGAGCAACCAGGGAGCTTGAATCGGTCGGGTGTTGGCGTACCATCCATCGTGATAGATTCCTCGATTGCCAAACATTTCAAAATATTGAGTGTGTCGTTGCGAGGGAAGGGAAGCGTGATTTTTATCCCAGGAATAGGCCATGCTTACTCCTTCGATGGACTTTTGGGCGATGCCATTAACCATGTTAGGGGCCGGGATGTTCGCCACTTCCAGGAGTGTTGGGACGATATCGATGAAATGATGAAATTGGTTTCGAATCCCGCCGGCATCTTGAATGCGTTTGGGCCAGGCAATCGTCATGCCTTGGCGAGTACCACCGAAATGCGAGGCGATTTGTTTGGTCCAACGAAAGGGGGTGTCAAAAGCCCAAGTCCAACCTACGGCCATATGAGGGTAGGTTTGGGCGGAGCCCCAAAGATCGTAGAAGTATTTCAATTGTTCGGCGACGCCTACGGGAACGCCGTTGAATTGTGCTATCTCGTTGGGAGTACCAATCGGTGAACCTTCTGGGCTCGAGCCGTTGTCTCCGCTGATATAGACGATGATCGTATTTTCCATTTTCCCCATTTGTTCAATGGCTTGGATGACCCGTCCTATTTCATGATCCGTGTAGGCCAGATAGGCCGCGTAAACATCGGCTTGGCGAATGAATAATTTTTTTTCTTCGGCGGTGAGTGTGTCCCATTTTTGTAGCTCCTCGGGCCATGGAGTTAATTGGGCGTTGGCGGGAATAACTCCTAGTTGTTTTTGTCGAGCGAAAATTTCCTCCCGAAGAGCGTTCCATCCTTTATCGAATAAATGAAGGTCGCTGATTTTTTTGATCCACTCTGGAGTAGGGTGGTGGGGGGCATGGGTGCCTCCGGGAGCGTAGTGCATAAAAAAAGGTTTTTGAGGATCTAAGGCGTTGAGGCGTTGAAGATAGGCGATGGCATCATCAGCCATGGCTGTCGTGAGATTCCAGTCGGGTTTGCCAATATAGGGATAGATGGCGGTGGTATTACGATAGAGGTTGGGTTGCCATTGACTCGTGTCTCCTCCGATGAAGCCGTAGAAGTACTCAAAGCCCATGCCGATGGGCCATTGATCGAAGGGACCCGCTTGGCTGGATTGGAAGGAAGGGGTATTGTGCTCTTTGCCAAACCACGAGGTGGCATAGCCGTTGTCTTTCAAAATTTTGGCGATGGTGGCCGATTCTGGACCGATGATGCTGTCATAGCCAGGATATCCCGTCGACATCTCGGAGACTTGCCCAAAACCGACTGAGTGATGATTACGCCCCGTGAGCAATGCGGCTCGACTTGGTGAGCACAGTGCGGTTGAATGAAATTGCGTATACCGCAAACCCATCTTTGCGATTTTGTCTAAGGTCGGTGTGGGAATAACCCCACCAAAGGTGCTGGGCGCACCGAAACCCACGTCATCGGTAACGATCAGCAAGATATTGGGTGCACCTTGGGGAGGAACTACTTTGGGTGGCCACCACGCTTTTGATTGAAAGGCGTTGAGACTAATTTGTCCGCCAAAGGGTAACGGAGCAGAAGGAAGATAATGTCCGTCTATTGTGAGGGTTCCATCGGCAGAACCGAGTTTGCTCCCATGGGAGTTAGTATTTTTTGGGGCAGGGGTGGAGGTCGTCGCGTTATCTTGGGTTTCCGGTTTTTTTTCCGTGGAGGCTTTGATCGGAGGGGGTGAATTTTCTTTTTTATGACAAGCAGGCCCCAGTAAGAGGATCCATCCTAGTAGAACACAGCTTATTTTTTTAAGGGAATGTCTCAAGCAGGCCTCCTGACGCATCTAGATGAATTTAAATTTTGAAAAAAACGAGTCGATCGTTTCCGTGTTTTTTTTCGGAAAGACTGAGCTCAAAGAGTTTGCTTCTCGATCCAATGAAATTTTCAGTGGGTCGCTAGTGAGTCGGTGAAAAAGTGAGTTGATAATGAGGCGCTCCCACCGAGGAGGATCCTTCACAGGTGAAGGTGCTGGTCGCATCGTCAAAGGGATAGGTATAGGCGGTGGGACAGGCCTGTTTGAGAAAGACGATCCAAGGTTGGGAAATGGTCACCCAATTCGGATTATTATTGTAGCAACCGTTGTCTCCTCCACCGAAATCGGGACTCAAGACGGAGGGCCAAGCGGTGTGATCGGCGTTGGCACTCGTGGCACAACCGCAGCAATCCACCGCAGCCCCTTGAGTATAGCAAGATTGCGATTGTTCAGGATTGCTGGCACCAGCCGGTTTGGTGCAGGCATAAAAATCGGTATAGCTACTCACGCTCATATCGCTGTTATTAACCGTGGTGGCGCAGTTTAACGGTGCTCCCAAGGGTGAGGCGGTGTTGATGGAAGATCCGCACAATTGGTCTGCTGTCCACCATCCCAGATGAGTTCCGCAAACGTGGGTGTATTGTTGGTCGGAGGCGTTAAGTGCGAGTCCGCAGTAAGGTCCTTCGGAGGAACAATCCGAATCGTCGGAACAAACGCAGAACCCCAAAGAATTGGGAGCTCCGCCGCCGGGGCAGGTTGTATAGGCGGTGGGCAGAACGTTGTGCAGCCATATGGAATAGTCATTGTTGCTCACGGTGGGATTAATCGTCCAAGAACAGGCGGAGAGACTGCCTTGAGCTTCGCTGCTTCCCGGATAAGTGCAGGAGTAAGGATTACTGTCATCGGCTTCAAAGGTTCCAGAGATGGGGCCTCCGGAAAGTGCGGTATTAATCCCGTTGATGATGCTGATATCGTAGTAGTCGGGGGAGGTATTGTCGTCAAAGCTACTCTGATTGCTTAAGGTAAATTCAAAAAGCGTGGTGGGGGGATTGCCGCCGGTTCCCGTGGGACAAATCCCCTCGGAAGAAGCGCCGCAGTCTCCGGTTTTGCAGTTTTGGCCATTTTCGTCGCATCCTGTGCGGGCGAAAATATTTCCACTCCACTGAATGCTTTTTCCCGAGGCTGCTGCAGGAAAACAAACGGTAGACTCGGCGCCGTCGGCCAATTGAATTTGCGATTTGCTCAAGGAGGGTAGGTTCCAATAGCACAAGTGATTATGACTGTTGCAGGTAGAGACAGAGCCGCATTCACTGAAGGTTGGGCAACCGCAGGTTCCGGCGACTCCGGCATTAGGGTTGGCGCCTACACAAGAACCGGCCGCTTCTGTGGGACAATCCGAGTCTGCCAGACAAGATAGGGTTCCGGCCGTGACTCCTAGCCAAATCTCCTCCCCTGTGTTGTTGGTAATTTTAAAGGTTCGTTCGTCGTCGTTGCAGGTAACCGGCGTCGGCGATGAAGAAGGCGAGGGAGATGCTGTGGGAGAAGGGGTGGGGGAGGGAGAGGGAGACGAGCCGTCGGAGCAGGCATTGTAAATCGTAAGAGGTAAAGTACACAGCAAAGCCGCATAAACGAGCAAGCGCGTCTTCATAGAGAGTTCCCCCCATTGAAGTGATTAAGTTGTCGAGAGTATTCAGTGGGGAGATTATAAGTTTGCTTTTCTCGAGAGGGAAAGTTTTTTCCAGGGACTTATCGTAAAAAAATGTCAGCCACGAGCCAATGCTTTTGTCCTCCGGTTTTGACGAGGTCCCGTGGAAATTTTTTAAGCCTAAGTTTTTCTCTAGGTGAGATGCCCCATTTTTCCTGACTGATAGTCGCGAATGGCTTGGCTGATTTCTTCTCCTGTATTCATGACGAAGGGGCCGCGAGCGGCAATGGGCTCAGCGATAGCTTGTCCACTGAGTACCAAAAGACGGGCTTCTTGGATACATGGGAGCGAGATTACTTCTCCTTGGTTATCGAACACCGCGAGTTGGGCCTCGCCCAAATGATGGTTTTCATCCCATCCGAGAAGTCCAGAGAGTACGAACACACCGAGGTTGTGTCCCCGGGGAATCGGAAGAGTGGGGTGACTTCCGGCGGGAATTTTCAGATCCCATAGATTGATTGGGGTATGGGTATGTGCAGGACCTTGGGTTTCCAGATAGGTTCCGGCAATGATTCTCAGGTATCCCCCCTCGGGGAGTTCGTGGGTGGGAATTTTCGAGCTAGCAATATCCTGATAGGTGGGGGGATCCATCTTATGGGTCCGGGGCAGATTGACCCACAGTTGCACCGCCTCAAATTGGCCTCCTTGGCGAGCGAAGACCATCTCATGCATCTCTTCATGCACGACTCCGGAGGCCGCTGTCATCCACTGAACATCCCCGGCTTGGAGGATGCCCGAATTTCCGGCGGAATCCCGATGGCTCAATGCGCCTTGGTAAAGCAGTGTGACGGTTTCAAAACCTCGGTGTGGATGTTCGCTTACCCCTTGGGCCTGGTCTGTAGGTTCAAAATAGCGGGGGCCGGCGTAGTCCAACAATAAGAAGGGACTCATTTCCCGGTAGAGCGGATTGCTGGGAAATAGATTTCGTACCGGGAAGCCGTTTCCGACCCAGTGTTGGGAACCTGGTGAATAAATAGCTTTTAGCTGGCGCAAATCGCAGGACATGATGTTCCTCGTTTAAGACGGATGGGGTCCTCGAGGGTAGCATGGCCTCAATCGTTAAAAAAGTTCGGTTTACGATCTGCTTTACAAGGTAGGCCAAATCTGGAAAGCCTTTTGGGTGGAGACTGTTTTTCAATCGTTATGCTCCAACTCTGAAATGCCCTAATTGGGGTTTTTAGAGTGGTGAAAAGGGTGAGCAAACCGAGGGTTTAAGCTTGCTCTTTTCGAGGTTGATTGACAAATCCCAGTCTGGATGGAAGACACCCAGAAAACCGCGAGAGTGGTGGAATGGCAGACACGCAAGGCTTAGAACCTTGTGCCTCGAAAGGGCGTGGGGGTTCAACTCCCCCCTCTCGCACCAAGTATGAATTTCCTGAAACCAGGAAAGGCATCACGTTTACTATGGGTTAAATGAATTAGCCCTTGTTTTATAGTCACTTGTTATCGTCACTGTAAGGAAATCCTGTGAAAGTCGAAATCGAAGATCTGAGTCCCATTAAGAAAAAAATGAAGATTGAAGTCCCCCATGAGTCTTACCAAGAGGCCTTGGAGCGGGCTTACCGTAAGTTGAACAAGACGGTGCAGATCAAAGGCTTCCGTAAGGGAAAAGTGCCACGCCCCATCTTGGAGAAGTATTATGGAAGCCGCACGGCGATGGAGACCGTGAGTGATTTGGTGGATAAAAGTTACCGAGACGCTATCCAGGCCAATGCCATCATGGCCGTTGGTTTGCCTCAGATTTCCGATCTTAAGGTGGAGGAGAATGCTCCCATTACTTTTAGTGCCGAGGTTGAGGTACAACCTAAGGTGGTGGCTAAGGATTACGAAGGCATCGCTCTTAAGAAAAACCCTGTTTCGGTTTCCGAGGAAGATCTCGATAACGAATTGAAGGCTTTGCAAAAGTCCCAAGCCCAGTGGACCCCTGTGGCAGAAAGCGTGACAGCCGAGGAAGGTCACTTGGTGACGGTCAATTATGTAGGCACTTTAGAAGGCAAGGAATTTCCCGGGGGCAGTGCGCAAAATGTGGAGATTCCCCTCGGGTTGAAGCGTTTTCTCCCCGACTTTGAGAAGGGTATTGTCGGTACTGCCAAAGGTGCTTCTTCCGAATTCGATGTGGCGTTTCCAGAGGATTACGGAGTGGAGTCCTTACGTGGCAAAACCGCCCATTTCGTGGTCGAGTTGCTAGAGATCAAACAAGAAAATTTACCAACACTTGATGATGAGTTCGCCAAGGATTTGGGAGCTTATGAGACCTTGGAGCAAATTAAGGCGGAGATTCGCGAAAAACTCACCAAGTTTAGGGAGGAGCAGGAGCGTGTCAGTCTGTTCAAGCAGGTGATCGACCATCTTCTCGCGAAGAACGAGTTTGAGATTCCCCATGCTATGATTCACCGCGAATTGGATTTTATGTGGAATTCGGTGTTGCAGCAAATGAAGCAACAGGGCGTGACTCCTGATCAGGTTGGGGTTACGGCCGAAGAGTACCATCGTCAAAATCATGGAGAAGCCGAACGCCGTATTAAGGCCTTCTTGCTCTTCGACGCTGTTGCCGTGGCAAATCAGTTAGAAGTTAAATCAGAAGAGATGGAAGCCCGGTTGGCTCAAGTGGCCGCGGAACATCATCAGCCCTTGGAGGCGGTGAGACGGTTTTACGAACAACAAAATTTATTACGCCCCTTATTTAATCAAATTCTCGAAGAAAAGACCCTGGACTTCATTTTGTCCAAGGCCAACATTTCTTAGAGATCATTTCCGAAATATTCGGAGAGAGAAGGCGCCAGTCCTATGAATGAAAAGATGCAGCTGATTCCCATGGTCGTGGAGCAAACTCATCGCGGTGAGCGTTCTTACGATATTTATTCTCGTTTGCTTAAAGATCGAATCGTCTTTTTAGGAACGCCCATTGATGACACCATCTCCAATTTGGTGATTGCCCAGTTGTTATTTTTGGAGAGTGACGATCCTGAAAAGGATATTTATCTCTACATCAATTCACCTGGGGGCTCGGTGACGGCGGGCATGGCTATTTACGACACCATGCAGTATGTGAAGCCCGATGTGAGTACCATTTGCGTGGGACAGGCGGCTTCCATGGGAGCGGTTTTATTAGCCGCGGGTGCGCCGGGAAAGCGCTTTGCCCTTCCTCATTCGAGGATTTTAATTCATCAACCCATGGGTGGGTTTCAAGGGCAGGCGACCGATATCGACATTCAAGCTCGTGAAATTCTTCGCCTTCGAGAGATTCTCAATGGGATTCTCGGAAAACACACCAAGCAGTCTCTGAAAAAAATTCAACAAGACACTGAGCGGGATTATTTCATGTCGGGTGAAGAGGCTAAGGAATATGGCTTGATTGACGAGGTGGTTGCCTACCGTAGCAAAGATAAAGTGAAGAAAAGCACCTAATCAGGCGCTGAGCGCTGCGTTAGGGGCTTGCTTTCTTGACAGTCTTTCGCAAAGGTATATGATCTTTTTGTAATCTTTGGTGTTGATTTTTTTCATACTAAGGAGCCCCGGTGGCCAAGAATTTTACGGATGATTCCACTAATTTGAGTTGCTCTTTCTGCGGTAAGTCCCAGCGTGAGGTGAGGAAATTAATCGCAGGTCCCACCGTGTATATCTGCGACGAGTGTATCGAGCTGTGCAACGACATCATCGCCGAAGAGACTAACAAGCAAGAACTCCTAAAAACCAAAACAGGTGTTCCTAAGCCCTCCGAGATCAAAAAGGTGCTCGACGAGTACGTTGTAGGGCAAGAGCGGGCGAAGCGGGTTTTGTCCGTGGCGGTGCACAATCATTACAAGCGCATCGAAAATCGAGGTACTGGTGAGGTCGAGCTACAAAAAAGCAACATCCTGTTGATCGGGCCTACGGGTTCGGGAAAAACATTATTAGCTCAGACTCTGGCTAAGATTCTTAATGTTCCTTTCACTATCGCCGATGCCACCACCTTGACCGAAGCGGGCTATGTGGGGGAGGACGTCGAAAATATCATCCTCTATCTTTTGCAAGCCGCTGATTACGATAAAAACAAGGCGGAGCGCGGTATTGTTTACATCGACGAGATCGACAAAATTTCTCGCAAGAGCGATAACCCTTCTATTACCCGCGACGTTTCTGGAGAAGGGGTGCAGCAGGCCTTGTTAAAGATTATCGAGGGCACTGTAGCCAATTTACCTCCCAAGGGTGGGCGGAAGCATCCTCAGCAAGAGTACATTCAAATCGATACCTCCAATATATTGTTTATTTGTGGCGGAGCGTTTGTCGGTTTGGAGGACATTATCGAGCGTAGAATCGGCGAGAAAAAATTGGGGTTTGGCAGTGATCTGCGTTTAAAGAAAGATCGCGATATCGGTACGCTGTTATCGGAGATTCAACCTGAGGATTTACTCAAGTTTGGGTTGATTCCCGAATTTGTGGGCAGAATTCCGGTATTGGCAACCCTATCCGAATTGGACGAGACCGCTTTAGTCGAGATCTTGACTAAGCCTAAAAACGCCTTAGTTAAGCAGTACCAGAGGCTTTTTGAGTTCGAAAAGGTAAAACTAAAATTCACCCAGGGTGCCCTCGTAGCCATTGCTAAGGAAGCCTTGAAACGTAAATCTGGGGCTAGGGGATTAAGGGCGATATTGGAGCATACCATGCTCGATATCATGTATGAGATTCCCTCTCAGAATAACGTTCGTGAAGTCGTCATTAACGAGGATGTGTTTACCAAAAAAGAACAACCCCTCGTTGTCTATGAGAAAAAAGCAGAATCCGCCTAAGATCAGATGGCCTGGGTTTTAAGATTCGGAGAACAATATGAGTGATACCATTCCCGTTCCCCCGCCTTCCGGTGGTGCGAAGGTTAAAGCCGTTCCCTTGCTGCCTTTGAGGGATATCATCGTTTTTCCTTACATGGTGGTCCCGCTTTTTGTAGGTCGCGAGAAATCCATCAATGCCTTGGAAGAGGCCATGAACACCGAAAAAGACGTGCTCCTGGCTGCCCAGATCAATGCTAAGACCAACGATCCAAAGGCCGAAGATATCTACAGGGTGGGTACCTTGGGAACCATCATTCAGTTACTTCGTTTACCTGATGGTACGGTGAAGGTGCTTGTCGAAGGTCGGCGGCGTGCGCGTATTCATCGTTATCTGCCTAATGACAATTTCTTTTTGGTCGAGTCAGAAGAAATCGAAGAGAGTCGAGAAGTCACCATCGAAGGTGAGGCCTTGATGCGGTCGGTAAAGGCCACCTTCGAAACTTACGTCAAACTCAATAAGCGTATTCCTCCCGAGATGCTGGCGTCGGTGGCGGTGATCGATGATCCTGCCCGATTAGCCGATACCATTGTGGCCCATCTCACATTGAAGCTTCCCGATAAGCAAAAGATTCTCGAACTAGAATCCCCCGCGGAGCGTTTGGAGCGGCTTTTTGAATTGATGCAAGGGGAGATTGAGATTCTTCAGGTAGAGAAGAAAATCCGCAGCCGCGTGAAAAAGCAGATGGAGAAGACTCAAAAGGAGTACTACCTCAACGAGCAGATGCAGGCCATCCAGAAGGAGCTGGGAGAGGCTGACGAGTTCAAGTCCGAGATTCAAGAACTTGAAGAAAAAATCAAAAATAAAAAAATGAGTGCCGAGGCCACTAAAAAGGTCAAAAAGGAACTCAAAAAATTGAAGCTTATGTCGCCCATGTCGGCAGAGGCTACGGTGGTACGTAATTACATCGATTGGGTATTGACCTTGCCGTGGTTCGAAGAAACCAAGGATAAAATTGATATCCAAGAAGCGCAGGAAGTTTTGGATGCCGATCACTATGGGCTTAAGCAGGTTAAAGAGAGAATTCTCGAGTATTTGGCCGTGCAGATGTTGGTGGAGCGCATGAAGGGGCCCATTCTGTGTTTTGTGGGACCTCCTGGGGTTGGAAAAACTTCTTTAGCCCGGAGTATCGCACGTGCGACGGGACGTAAGTTTATTCGTTGTTCTCTGGGTGGGGTTCGCGATGAGGCGGAGATTCGCGGTCATCGGCGTACCTATATTGGTGCCTTGCCTGGTAAGATCATTCAGTCTTTGAAAAAGGCTGGTTCTAGCAATCCGGTGTTTTTGTTGGACGAGATCGATAAAATGAGCACGGATTTCCGGGGCGATCCTTCTTCGGCCTTGTTGGAGGTCTTGGATCCTGAGCAAAATACTACCTTCAATGATCATTATCTTGATTTGGATTACGATCTTTCCAAGGTGATGTTCATCACGACGGCCAATACTTTGCATTCGATTCCCCTTCCTTTGCAGGATCGTATGGAGGTCATCCGTATTCCTGGTTATACCGAAGAAGAAAAACTCAATATTTCCGAGCGTTATTTGTTGAAGAAAGAAATGGAAGCTCATGGCCTCACCAAGGATAACATCGAGATTCCCGAGGTAGTGTTACGGATGATCATCCGTCGCTATACCAAAGAGGCGGGCGTCAGAAATCTAGAGCGTGAAATCGCCACCATTTGTCGTAAGGTTGCCAAAGAGGTTGCCTTGAAGGGGCGTGATAAAAAAATTCGTGTTACCCACAAAGCTCTGGAGAATTTTCTCGGCGTTCCGAGGTTTCGCTTTGGTCTTGCCGAAGAGCAGGATGAGATTGGTTTGGTCAATGGTTTAGCCTGGACTGAATTTGGCGGAGAGCTTTTGACCACCGAAGTTACAGTGATGCCAGGTAAAGGAAAGCTCATCGTTACCGGTAAATTGGGCGATGTCATGCAGGAGTCTGCCCAGGCCGCTATGAGTTATGTCCGGTCGAGGGCTATGCTCTTGGGTTTTGAGAAGGATTTCTATCAGCGGATTGATATTCATATTCACGTGCCGGAGGGCGCCATTCCCAAGGATGGACCTTCCGCTGGGATCACGATGGCGACGGCTTTGGCCTCAGCTTTGACTCGTATTCCCGTTAAAAAAGACGTGGCCATGACTGGAGAAATTACCTTGCGAGGCAAGGTGTTGCCCATCGGTGGGTTGAAGGAGAAATTATTGGCAGCCCATCGGGGAGGTATCAAAACCATTATCATTCCCAAAGAAAATGAAAAAGACCTCAAGGATATTCCCAAGAAGATCTTATCCGTCCTTAAAATTATTCCCGTGGCTAATATGGACGAGGTTTTGCGAAATGCTTTGGCGGTGAAAGATATCAAACGTTTGTATCCGGGAAAAGAAGAAGGGCATTCGATTCAAGAACTGATTTACCCTCCTCAGGAAGTTCCAACGGGAGGGACACCCCCCCCTCCGGATAAGCCCCAGGTGATTACGCACTAATTTTAGTGAGCAGTAGTCCGTACACTCTCCAGGTTGGGATCTTAAGAGGGATTGTTTTGTCCTGAGGGCCAACTCCCGGTGGCGTTTGGGTAATGGGGAGAGCTGGAATCACTTCTAAAAAGCTTGAAAAAAAGCTTTTGCTCCGCCGCGTGGTGAAACCAACTCTGTAGTTTAATCTCTGGGCTTGTGGTTTTCATCTACTGTTTCCTTCCAACCGATTTTTCTAAAAGGTTTCGGAGGGAGTCTTTTGTTCTCCAAAAAAACGTCGGGTTGAACCTGGTTTTGTCGAGGTTATTTTTTTCAATTCCACCAAGGAGGTAAAAAGAGATCCTGTTTCTCTGTTTTATTTTTCGATTGGCGTGGAAAACTGGGGTTGTTTTATGGTTTTAGACTGATGATTTCATCGGATAGGGAGAAGAGCCATTGGAAAATCCGATTGGAATTTTTAAAAAGACAGCGCTTGAAGAATGAAAGTCCTGGAGACAGTGTCGGCGGTGGGGGTGTTGCTGGTTCCTCAATCGGTTTTGATTCGAAAAGCCAACCGATCCCTGTATTGAGAACGATAAGAACTTCGGGCAAGGCGTCTTGATTGAGGTCCCCGTAGTATACCCCTGAAATTTCGGAACCTGTGGGTAAGTGTAGCGGTGGGGAGGAATCATTCTCTGCCACTTTTTCAATGGGTTTCAGGTCTGATCCTACAAGATGGCATTGATTCAAGGTGTTGAGTTGGCACCAGTCGACGAAAATGCTCAATTGGACCGAGCTGAAAGATTTTTTTTCGACGATGCGAAAGTACGTGGCTTGGGAGGTGAGAGGGGATGCTCGGATGGTCTGTTCAAAGTATCTCTTCGTATTGTTTTCGTCTGAAATGCTTTGGGCCTTGGTGAGCTGGGTATCCTCAAGGTAACTTTTTAGTACTTCAGGATCGTTGCAGAGATAGGTTTTAAAAACGTAGAGCATGAGTCATCTAATTGTTCTCTTCGGAAGGATTGAAAAGAATGTTGTGGGATTTGGTTGATTTTGTGACTTGTCCCCTTGATCCTCACCCTCTTCTGGCTTAAGAGGGGCACATGTTCCAGCAACTTAGTGAACGTTTTTATTCAGTTTTAGACCATCTTAAGGGGCGGGGTAAGCTTGACGAGTCCCAAATCGAGGCTACGCTTCGGGAGATACGGCTCAATTTATTGGAAGCCGATGTTAATTTTCGCGTGGTACGGGAATTTTGTGAGCAGGTCAAAGCCCGTGCCCTGGGTTCACAGGTTCATCAAAGCCTTAGGCCAGATCAGCAGTTTCTCAAATTTTTTCATGAAGAACTCATTCACCTGATGGGGGCCCCCGGAGAGATTAGTTTTTCCCATAAACCCCCCGTGGTGATTTTGTTGGCGGGTTTGCAAGGCGCCGGAAAAACAACTACGGCGGCTAAGTTGGCCTTGCATCTCAAAAAAGAAAAAGGGCGTTTTCCTTTTCTGGTGCCGGCGGATGTGCAACGCCCCGCCGCCATCGATCAGCTCAAGACATTGGCTCATCGCTTGGAAATTCCCGTATACGATACCCACTCTAAAGACGATCCGATCAAGGTATGCCGCCGTGCTGTCGACTTTGCTAAAGACCAAGGCCTCGATACGGTGATTCTTGATACGGCGGGTCGTTTGCAAATCGACAAAGACATGATGAAGGAATTGGCCAAGATCCAAGACAAGGTCGAGGTACACCATAAGATTTTGGTGGTGGATGCCATGGCTGGCCAAGAGTCCGTCAATGTGGCTCAGAGTTTTAACGAGTTTTTAAAAATTAGTGGTGTGATTTTAACGAAAATGGACGGAGACGCCCGTGGCGGTGCGGCGCTTTCGGTGCGCTTTGTTACCGGTGTGCCTATTCTTTTCGCTGGTATGGGAGAGAGGCCTGAGGATCTGGAGCCCTTTTATCCTGACCGCGTTGCTTCGCGGATTCTCGGCATGGGGGATATGTTAAGTTTGATCGAAAAGGCCCAACGAGAATTCGATCAAGATGAGACCAAAAAAACCACCGAACGTATCCTCAAAAACACACTGAATTTCGAGGATTTTCTGACCCAATTGCAACAGATGAAGAAGCTCGGATCCATGGACAAGATCCTCGGTATGTTGCCTGGCGCCGGTAAATTAATGGATAAGGTCGATCCGCAACAGCTCGAGCGAGAAGTAAAACGCAAGCAGGCCATCATTCAATCGATGACACCCCAAGAGAGGCGGAATCCCCATTTGCTCAATGGGCGGAGAAGACTTCGGATTGCCATGGGAAGCGGTACCCAGGTGAGTGAGGTCAACCGCTTGATCAAAGAATTTGAACAAATGAAAAAGATGATGAGTCGTTTTAGCAAATTTAGCCTCAAAGGAATGAAAGGCTTAAGGGGCTTGTTTCCCGGGGCCTGAAACTCGTGTTTCTTGTCGAGAAACATGGGGTGAGGGTAGCTTTTGTATAGACCTCACAAAAGGCCTTGATCTCCATGGCCTTTACCGGTAAGAGGGCAGCCCACTTGGAGAGATCCAGAATTGATTTAGGTTTTTTATGGTCAAAATTAGACTTGCCCGTCACGGCACTAAAAAGCGTCCTTTCTATCGTATCGTTGCAGCCAGTAGCGAAGCACCCCGCAATGGGCGTTTCCTCGAGATTTTGGGTACCTACGATCCCCGTTCCGATAAGAACCCTGTGGTTTTGAAGTCGGATCGGATCCAGCATTGGTTACAATGTGGTGCCCAGCCCACCGAGACGGTTTCTCAACTTCTTAAAAAGCAACCTAAGGTCGCTTAGTTTTTCCCATGGTGGAGACCCCCAAATGGGTATCCATAGGTCGGATCCTGCGCGAGTGGGGCGTACGCGGTCAGCTCCGTTGTGTGCCCTTCAATCCTCAAAGTCTGCTGTTTTTGGATTACGATGATTTTTACCTTCGTGATGGAGAAAAACAACGGCACTTGGTGTTAGAGGATGCTCGTCCTCAGGGGCGGCATTGGATTTTAAAGTTTTCCGGCATTGAAGATCCCGAACAAGCTAGTCAGTTCCGTGGACAAGAGATTTGGTTTCCCCGTGAGCATTTACCTCCCTTGGCTCAGGATGAACATTATCTCGTCGATTTAGAGGGGTTTCAGGTGTGCGATGCCCAGGGGGAAGTGCGTGGACAGGTGCTGAATTTTATGACGGTGGGTGAATCGGAGGTCATGGAATTAGGCTGTTCTGGGCAAAAGACTTTTTTGGTTCCTTACGAAAAAGATTTTATTGCTAAGACCGATCTCCAAAACCGAGTGATTTATCTCACGGAGTTGGCGGCAGATCTTTTGACATGACGAGAGGATTCCAGATTGTGGGAGTGGGATGTTGTTACAAGGAATCCTCAAAACCCCGGGCTTTTCATGACTCGACGTTTCGATATTTTGAGTCTTTTTCCTGAAGCCATGGCTCCTTACTTGGGGGCTTCCTTGCTGGGGAAGGCTGTGGCGAGTGGTATCTTAACCTTGCAATTACATCAGTTGCGGGATTGGTCTACGGACAAGCATCGTAGTGTGGATGATTGTACTTACGGCGGAGGGGAGGGCATGGTTCTGAAGCCTGAGCCCTTGGTCCGGGCCATTGAGGCCTTGCGAGCTTCCTATCAAAAGGGAAGGGTGATTTATCTGACTCCCCAAGGCAGACGATTCAATCAAAAGGTGGTTGAGGAATTGAGTGGCTATGAAGAGCTACTTTTGATCTGTGGCCGCTATGAAGGCGTCGATGAGCGTGTTTTAGAAGGTTGGGTTGAGGAGCGTCTTTCTTTGGGGGATTTTGTGCTTTGTGGTGGTGAATTGGCGGCGATGGCCGTGGTGGAGTCGGTAGCTCGCTTGACTCCTGGTGTGGTGGGCAAAGAGGCCTCCTTGAGGGAAGAAAGTTTTAGTTCGGGTCTGCTGGAATACCCCCATTACACCCGGCCTCGCAATTTTCGTGGAATGGAGGTTCCGGAAATCTTACTCCAAGGTCATCATGCAGAGATTCAACGATGGCGGCGGCGTGAGGCCTTAAGCCGGACCCTACGGTTTCGGCCCGACTTATTGGAACAGGCTGACCTGGATGAGTCGGATCGGATTTTACTGGAAGAAATCAAGGAGACCCCATGATTCCCAAGGCTCCGGTAGCGGTGGCGTTGATCCACCACCCGGTTTACAACATTCGTCAGGAGGTGGTCACCACCTCCATTACCCCCTTTGATCTTCACGATATTGCGCGTACGGCTAAGACCTACGGAGTTTCCCGATATTTTGTTATTTCTCCATTGGGGAGTCAGCAGGCCCTGGCTCACAAGATTTTGGACCATTGGAGGGTTGGAATTGGGGGAGAATTGAACAAAACCCGTAAGGAAGCGTTTCAATTGATAGAATTATGCTCCTCCCTCGATGATGCTCGTTTGACAATCCAAAATGAACTTGGTAGGCCTCCCCGCCTCGTAGCCACCTCCGCCCGCGGAGGTCCAGGTCGCCTGAGCTTCGGTCAATGCAGGGCCCAGCTTTTGGAAAGTGACGAACCCCATTTGTTGCTCTTTGGAACCGGGTGGGGGATGACAGAAGAAATTCTTTCCCAGGCCCACGACTTTTTGGAGCCCATTGCGGGAGGTGGCGACGGATCTTACAATCATTTGCCCGTTCGAGCTGCGGTGGCCATTATTTTAGACCGTTTGCTCGGTTGATCAGGAGTTTACTATGCATGCCCTGCAAGAATTTGAAAAAGCTCAACTCAAAACCCAGGTTCCCCATTTCAAAGCGGGCGATACCCTGCGAGTCCATTGTAAGATCAAAGAGGGCGATAAAGAGCGCGTTCAGGTTTTCGAGGGCATCGTTATCTGCCGGCATAATGCGGGAATGTCCTCCTCCTTTACTGTTCGCAAGATTAGCTACGGTATCGGGGTGGAGCGTATCTTTCCCCTTCATGCGCCTTTCATCGAAAAGATCGAGGTCTTGACGATTGGTAAGGTTCGACAGGGCCGTATCTATTACCTCCGTAAGCTTTCCGGTAAAAAGGCTCGTATTGCTTCCGTCGATACCCGGACTCTGCGTTCTTCTCAGACCAGTTCCTAAGTCTCGTTTCTCTCCGTGTGCTTGTTCCTAGGAAGAGGCGACAGGTGTTATGGAAAGATTCGAATTCGAGAGGCAGTGTTTCGCCCAAGGCTTTCGGTATGTTGCCGGAGTTGATGAGGTGGGGCGCGGTTGTTTGGCCGGCCCTGTTTATGCGGCGGCGGTGATTTTGTCTCCCGAGGATCCCATTCTGGGTTTACGTGATTCTAAAAAACTGAGTCCTGCTCAGCGAGAGTGTTTTTATGAGCAGATCTTGAGTCGGGCCCTTTGTGTGCGGGTGGCTGCTGTTTCCGTCGAAGAGATTGATCGGATCAATATCTTTCATGCGTCCATGGCCGCTATGGTACAGGCTGTTTCGAGTCTGTCCCCTTTGCCCCAGTGTCTCTTGGTGGATGGAAAATTTTCCTTATCCCTTCCTATGCCTCAACAAGCTTTGGTGAAGGGCGATGACCGTTCTGCCTCCATCGCCGCCGCGAGTATTGTGGCGAAGGTGGAGCGTGATCGCTATATGAGTCAACAGCACGATATCTATCCCGAGTATGGCTTTTCGAGGCATAAGGGGTACGGTACGCAAGTCCATTTAGCAGCCCTGAAAAAATACGGGCCAACTCCTCTACACCGTCGTTCGTTTGCTCCAGTTCAAGCGAGTTTGCTTGGGGAGGGTGAGTAGCTTTTGCATCTTTTTATCACAATTATCGTGGGGCTCGTCGTTTTAAGCGGAATTGTAATGGTGTTTGTGGGCTTGCCGGGAACTTGGGTGATTTTTCTGAGCGGGATATTCTACTCTCTTTTCTACCCTTTTGACGGGGGAGAAAGTTCGGCGTGGTGGGTATTGGGTTCTCTATTGGTGACCGCTTGTGCTGGAGAGTTGATGGAGTTTGTGGTCGGAACTTTTGGTTCCAAAACCCTGAAGGTCTCCACAGGAGCGGTGAGTGCGGCGTTTTTTGGTGGAGTCATGGGCATGATCTTAGGCGCCCCTATTTTTATCGTGGGCTCCTTGTTGGGTTTATTATTAGGCGCTTTTCTAGGGGCATTTTTTTACGAAGGACTGATTTTGAAAAACTGGCGGCGTGCCCTTTATTCAGCAAGTGCCGTCTTGGCCACGAGGCTCGTGGCGATCGGACTCAAAGCTCTACTGGCGGTGGGGATGGGACTATTTCTTTTTTTTAAAATTTTTTGAGACGGCCGTTATTGTTTTTTTGTTCCTGGTCTCAGGGGAATGTTTTTTTGAAAAAGATTTATTACGCACGTAAAGAATCTTTTTTACCCGCACGTAGATTTCTCCATCAGGAGAGCGACCTTCCACAGTAAATTCGGGAAGGGATTTGCCGTGAGAGTTTAGATCCTGATGAATTTTTTCTAGGTCCGCATCGGTAATTTTAAAATGAAATAAAACATTGCTCCTTGCGGGTTTTAGAAATTCAATGCTGGCCGCCTTGTCCCAGATTACGTGGTTTTTTATTCCCAATATTTGAATGAGCATCAGCATGAGAAAGGGGTCGGAGGCCGCATAGAGGCTACCTCCGAAGGTGGTTCCGACGTAATTCTTTGTCAGCAGGCTTTTGGCTAATTCAACGACGACGTCTTTGAAGTCGGGGGAGACCGACAGTACACGCGTGCGGCTCAAGAGATAGGGTGGATAGAGGTTCATCATCCAACGAAAGGTTCGGGGAGTGAGTGGCATAGAGGCTTCCTTAGGGGATCTTGCGCTGTTTGATGACTTTTTTTCGTCGACCTTCCACTTCATTCCAGATCAGATCGATGGTTTTGAGTCCGAGTAAGAACTTTCCCTCTGAACCCAGGGCAGCGAGGATCTCAGGACTTGTGAGGTAGAAATTTTTATAAGGAGTGCGGTTGCCCAAGGGGAAGAGTTCGGAGAATTTTCTGGGAGAAATTTGGTAGACGGGGTTGGCCATGGCGTTTTCGCGAAAAATTTCGAAATCAGCCTTTTCCATTGGAAATAAAGTGCTCCCTTCATGAATTTGGGCTGAGGATAGGGGGAAGCAAAGCTTGATCTTGCCGTCCGAAAAAGGACAGAGCTCCAAAAGAATTTCGGTGATTTTATGGTGGAGCTTTTGAAAACTTTCGTAGGGATCGTGCAGTTGTTCTGCTGGCAGTAGGTAGCTCACCACGAGGCGAGTAGTTGCGTTTTGGAGGCGTTCTGGTGGGTGGTATAGGTTGAGGTGTAGATAATTGACTCCCGTCAGTTCTTGTTGAGGATCGCCGACATACAGAAGGTTTTCTTTCATTCCTACGGGAATCACCTCGGGATCCACTTGGTATTGAACGCTGAAATAGTAGTATCTCGGTAAGATTTTTTCGATTTTCTTATGGATAAAATAAGTGCGTAAGGTTCGAGGTAAGAAGTCCTGTAACTTACGAATTTCTTCATTCCATAGCAGATATTTACAGCCCAATACTCCTTCGAAGCCTCCCAGTTTGACGGAATGGGGTTTGCGCTTTTCAAAATGAAAACTTTCTAGAACAACCTCGTTTTTAACACGACCATGGAAGTACTGAATCTTGTCGAGGAACAACTTCTTTAGGTGCCCCAATCCTCCTTTTACTTCATAGAGTAGGCAGTTTTCTTGGCTCAGGGTCTTGGCGATTTGATAGGTGAAGGGATTGTCCGAATGGGTTCTGGATAAAAATTTAACTTGGGATTCTAGCAGGGCACGGACTTCGTGGTTAGAACCTAAGGAGTCGGTGAGTTCGGCGATTCTTTGGTTTAGCCCCATGTGTTGTACGAAGCGGTGAAAGGCCCAGCGATTGCGTAGACCATGGGGTAGAATGAGTTCTTGAAGTTGTTCGGTGTCGAGACTGGCGTCGACTTGATCGGCGGTGTCGTAGAAGGCTTGAATAGAAGCCTGATCGGTGGGAAATTCTCGGCGGATTTCCCGATAAAATTTTTCTCGATCACGAAATACTTCGATGCGATGGCGTGGAAGCACAACTTGGTAAGGAACATCTAGGCGTCGAATGATATTGAGTTCGTGATCTAAAATGGAAAGTCGCCCCAGAATACTTTTAAAAAGACGGCTTTCTAAATTGGTGATGAGGTTAGGCTGGATATTTTTCTTTTCGGAGGCCACGTCCTTTTCAAAATTAAGTACGGTGACCGAGAGCCCGCGTTTGGCTAGAAAGGCTCCGGTGATGAGGCCCGCCAGGTCCGTACCAACGATAATGACGTCGCTGTATTTTTCGGACATGGGGGTTTCCTAACATCCCGGGGGGAAAGAGCAAAGATTCTTCTTAAGACATCGAATGCGCGTTTCGGAACGGGTCTCGAAAAAAAATCAGGAGCCTTGGGTTAAAAATGAAAAGCGAGATTTCCAAGAAGCCCCAGGTTGATCAGGCCCGTGGATTGGTTGTTGCTTTGAATCAAGGCAATGGGACGGAATTTTGCGGCGATGCCCAAAGAAAGTCGGGAGGTGACGTAAAAATCCACACCAAAGCCGAAATTTCCTCCCAATCCAACTCCTCCGCTATTGTCATCGATGGATCCTTCTGTGAGCACGTAGACTCCCAATCCCGCGAGCAAGTAGGGATCCACCCGTGGGTTTTCCGAACCCCTCAGATAAAATTTTAGCTCTACGGTGGGTACTCCCAAGAGGATCATGTCATGGTCGCCAGCGGAGATGCCGCTGCCATCGTGCAGCGAAAAGAAAAAGTCGGTTTCAAGGGCCCATCGTTGGTTAAAACGGTAGTCGAAAAATAGGCCTGCTCCAGGCCCTGTTTTTAAATCGGGAAAACTGTCCGTAAGAAAAAAATTTCCGATTCCTTGGAGGCCCAAGGTCCAACCGGAATGGGCTTGAACTGCGGGGGCCTTGAGCATGCCCCACCCCAGGAACAGACTCAGGAGCATCGTGACGCGGAGACAAAATGATAAAGTACGGGAAAATAACGATACGGGACGTGAAACGAGAAAATCCATGGGGGGCCTTTTGAAGCTTCGAATTTATTTTTTGTACTTTACCCGATTGCCTTCGAGAAAAATTTTTCCTTCGGCGATTCTTTGCAGACAATCGGAGTAGAGTAAGTGTTCTTGTTGTAAGATTCGCTCGGAGAGCCGAGTTTCGTCGTCGTCGGGTAACACTTCTACAACGCGTTGGTCAACAATCGGTCCGGTGTCACAGCCCGCATCGACGAAATGCACGGTACAACCGCTATAACGTACTCCGGCTTCTAGTGCTTGGCGTTGAGGGTGTAAGCCCGGAAAAGCCGGTAGTAGAGAGGGGTGGATATTAAGAAGCCGCCCAGCAAAACGTTCGACGAAATCCGCGGATAGGATGCGCATGTATCCCGCCAGGATAACCCACTGAGCCTGAGATTCGAGGATCTTGGCTTCGATTTGCATTTCGTGTTGGCGTCGGTTGCTTCCGCTTAATTTGGGAACAGAGGTGTGGCTAAGGCCGTGTTCAGCGGCGTATTGCAAGCCTAGGGCATGATTCTGATCACTGAGGACCAGTCGAATTTCAGCGTCGAGTTGTCTGGAGACGATGGCCTGGTGGATGGCTTGCATATTACTGCCGCGTCCAGAGATTAAAACGGCCAGAGAGAGGGTCACGAGGGGCCTCCTTAAAGCATGGAGCGAGGTTTAGAGAATTTCGACTTGGGCTTTTGAGTCGTCTTGGCGAGCTTGAATTTCTCCGATGACGAAAGCAGGAAATCCGGCTCCAGTGAAACGGTCGGCTATTTCTTGTGCCTGTTCGGCAGCGACCACCAGGGTCATGCCGATGCCGCAATTGAAGACTCGAAACATTTCTTCCGAGGCGATGTCGCCGTGCTTTTGTAAAAAAGGGAAAACCTCTGGTTGAGGCCAGTGGTCTTGGTAAAGCACCGCTCGACATTGTTGGGGGAGAATGCGCGGAATATTTTCTAAGAGGCCACCGCCCGTGATGTGAGCGATTCCCAGGAGGGGAAACTGTTGCTTAATTTTTAGGACCGGATTTACGTAAATTCGAGTTGGAGCCAATAGAACCTCTCCTAAGGAAGCGGAGAGGCCGGGGTAAAGCGTTTGAATGTCGAGATTTTTGTCTTGGATGATCTTACGCACCAGCGAAAAGCCGTTGGAGTGAACCCCAGAGCTGCTGAGCCCGATAATTTTATTGCCTAAGGAGATGGCTGAGCCGTCGATAATTTCTTCTCGATCAACAACTCCGACGGCAAAGCCAGCAAGATCAAATTCGTCTTTTTGGTAGACCCCAGGCATTTCTGCGGTTTCTCCTCCCACCAAAGCGCAATGAATGTCCGCCAAGGCATCGGAGATGCCCTCGATAACCTGGATAGCTTTTTGTGTCTCCAAGCGGCCGCAAGCGTAATAATCGAGAAAAAACAGAGGCTCGGCCCCGGTACAAAGCAAGTCGTTGACGCACATGGCCACTAGGTCGATCCCAATGCCGCGAAAGGATTGCATCTCTTGGGCAAGTTTCAACTTGGTGCCCACTCCATCGGTCGAGGAGACTAGGACCGGATTTTTGTACTTGAGCCGGTTCATGCTGAACAGGCTAGCGAAGCCACCGAAATTGCCTAAGGCCTCGGGGCGTTTGGTTTTTTGGATCAATGGAGCCAGGGCTTGAACGAAGGCATTGCCTTCATCAATGTTGACTCCCGCATCTTTGTAGGTCGTGGGTGAATTCAAAGCGGGCTGACCGTACTGAAGGTGCCAAGATTCTGTCAATCATAATTACAAACAGGGTATAGGACGATTTTATAATAATTAAAACTTTAATTTTTTCTTTATAACAACTTGAAATTAAAAGGTTTAAATAATTTTAATTAAAATGAGAATAAATATGACAATTTCCTGACGGCTGGATATAATTCCTCTTCGCGCTTTATCAGGTGGGGATATTTTATGGATTCTTCCAAGGAACTTCCCATGTCTGTAGGTCTGGTTCCAGACTTTCGAGAGCTCCAGGAACTCTTCCAGGTGGTCTCTCAAGGTAAGCGTCTCTGGGAGGCGACTTTCGATGCCATCGTCGATCCAGTGCTTTTGGTGTCTGATGACTATCGAGTGGAGCGAGCCAATCGAGCGGCCGCCACCGCCGCTGGGGTGGACGTTCGAAATTTAGTGGGACAAACCTGTTTCAAGATTTTCGCCAAGCGAGTCGAGCCTTGTGGAGCTTGTCCCCTGGGAGGAGAGATCGGTCATGAGGCCGGTCCGATTTCTCTGGCTCCCTTCCCCGATGGACGCGAGTATTCCGCCAGTTCCTATCCGGTAAAAGGGAGAGAGGGAGAGAGTCTCGGGCTTCATGTTCTTCAGTACCAAGACATGAGTCAGATTCGGAAGCTGGAGGGACAGCTTCTACAAAAGGAAAAAATGGCGGCCTTGGGGCTCTTCGCCAGTGGTATTGCCCATGATATCAACAACCCTCTTTCGGGAGTTTTGGCCTTCGCACAGTTGGCCTTGGAAGAAGCTCAGGATGGAACTCAGCTTCACGGGGATCTTTTGGAGATTCAACAGGCTGCGCTTCGCTGTAAAAAAATCATTGAAGAGCTTTTAGAGTTTTCTCGACCAGTCTCTAAAGCAGAATCTGTAGCTGTGGATTTGGGATCCATTGTCCAAACCGTATTGCCCAATCTCGAAGTGCAATTCAAAAATTTGAATTATCGTCTTCGCATGGAGCTTAAGCCCTTGACCCCGGTTTGGCTCAATCCTTCCAAACTAGAACAGGTTTTTACTAATATTTTGACGAATGCCTTTCAGGCCATTTGCCCCGGTGGCGAGATCCGCGTTGTTTCGGGGGAAGATAAAAATAAGGTTTTTGTGGAAATTTCCGACAATGGAGAGGGGATTGCGCCGGAAAATCTCCATAGCATTTTCGACCCTTATTTTACCACCAAGAGAGGTCGGGGTGGAACGGGCTTAGGTTTACCCATCACCTACAATATTGTGCGTGAGTATGGTGGGCGTATTCAGGTGAAAAGTATTTTGGGAAAAGGAACTACTTTTCGAGTTCTCATTCCGAAAGGGAGTGGATCATGAAGCAAAAAATTCTGGTCGTTGACGATGAGATGTCTATTTTGCGCGCCATTGAGCGGGTGTTGGGAGCTCAGGGGTACGAAGTGAGGACCTGTGAACATCCTGAGATGGCGCTCAGGATTTTGAATGAGGGGTTCGTTAATTTGGCCCTGGTCGATCTCAAATTGGGGAGTTCTGACGGTATTCAGTTGATCGAGCAAATTCGTAAGATTTCACCGCAGACTGTTTCAGTGATTATGACGGGATTTGGCAGTATTGAGACTGCGATTCAAGCGGTTAAGGCGGGAGCCTTTCATTACATTACCAAGCCCTTCGAGTTTGCCGATCTTATTAATTTGATCCAAAAGGCTTTGGAGCACGCCCAGGCCCATCAAGAAAATAAAATTCTCAAGAAACAGCTTCAGGCCAAGTACGGTATGGAAAACATGGTGGGAACCTCCGAGAGCATTCGCCATATTTTTGATTTGGTGAGGAAGGTGGCTGAAACGGATTCGACGGTTCTTATTTTAGGGGAGTCCGGTACAGGAAAAGAGCTCGTGGCGCGCGCCGTCCATTATAACTCATCGCGTTCGCATCGGCCCATTGTTCCTGTCAATTGCGCTGCCATTCCCTCTGAATTGTTGGAAAGCGAATTGTTCGGTCATGTGAAAGGGGCATTTACGGGAGCTGTTAGCACTCGTATGGGGCGTTTTGAGATGGCCGATGGGGGTACGCTGTTTTTGGATGAAATCGGTGATATGAAGCCCTTGCTCCAGGTGAAGTTGTTAAGGGTTTTGCAGGAAAGAAAATTTGAACCCGTTGGTTCCAATCGAAGCGTTGAGGTCGATGTTCGCATTATTGCCGCCACCAATAAAAATTTGGAACGAGGAGTTCAGGAAGGGTGGTTTCGTGAAGATCTCTACTATCGCCTCAATGTTATTCCCATTCACTTACCTCCCCTTCGGGAGCGTCTTGGAGACATTCCCATTCTAGCAAAACATTTCATCGAGCGTTTCAGTGCAGAACATCATGCACCAGCGCCCACTTTAACGCCGATGGCCTTGGAGGCTTTGGGGCATTATCCATGGCCAGGTAATGTGCGTGAGTTGGAAAATCTCATGGAACGCACCGTGATTTTGCATCCTGGTCAGGAGATCGCCGAGGAGGCCTTGCCTAAAAAGATGGTGGAGAATGCCGATAAGGTTTTGAACCGAGTGAGGATTCCCGAGGAAGGGGTTTGTTTTAAAAACTTGGTGAGCGATTTCGAGAATGAGTTGATTCTCCGAGCCTTGGAAAAGACCTCGTGGAATAAAAATAAGGCTGCATCCTTGTTGAAACTGAATCGCACCACCTTGGTTGAAAAGATCAAAAAGCGTCATTTGGAAAAAACGGCCTTGGATTCATGAAAAATATTCAACTTCTCATTGTCGACGATGACCCTTCTGTAAGGCGTATCTTTTCTCGCTTAGCCGAGAGGAACTCCTGGACTTTTGCCACCGCTAAAAACGGTTACGAAGCTCTGGACTTTTTGGCCAAGCACCTTGTGGAATGTGTTGTGTTGGATATGAATTTTTCTTCCCATTCAGGATTTACCGTTTTGGACTACCTGAAGTCGAGCGGGGCACTGACTGAAGTAGTTGTGGTGACGGGATCCCATAGTGTCGATCAGGCGGTGGATGTATTAAAAACAGGAGTCTTCGATTATTTAAATAAACCCTTGGAGGATTTGTCAAAAATCACGGGGATTTTAGAGAAGGCGCTGGGAAAATACCGTTTGGCTCACCAAATGGAGCGATTGAAGAATCCCCTGAAAAATACGGATCGTTATGGGGAGATGCTGGGTGGGTCACCCGCCATGCAAAAAATTTATGATCTGATTGAATCTTTGAAAAACTCCTCGGTGACTGTATTGATCCAAGGAGAATCCGGAACCGGCAAAGAAAAGGTCGCTCGTGCGATTCACGCGACTTCCCCTCGTTGTCATAAAAAATTTCAAGTGATCAATTGCGCTGCGATTCCGGAAAATCTTTTAGAGTCGGAGTTGTTCGGGCATATGCGTGGTGCTTTTACTGGGGCGTTTTATGATAGGAAGGGCCTCTTTGAGGAAGCCGAGGGCGGGACAGTTTTTCTAGATGAAATTGGAGAAATTTCTCCGGGATTTCAGGTAAAGTTACTTCGTTTTCTTCAAGATGGAGAATACCGTAGGGTGGGGGATTCCCAAGACCGTCATGGAGACGTGAGAATTATCGCCGCAACCCATCGAGATTTAAAAAACGCCATCATGCAAGGGGATTTTCGCGAGGATCTTTATTATCGCTTACACGTAATCGGCATACACCTCCCTCCCTTGAGAGAGCGCAAGGAAGACATTCCTCTCTTAGCGCAGTATTTTTTACAACGCTTCAAAGAAAAAAATAAAAAAAACATTAAAGAGATTTCAGTCGAGGCCATGCAGGTGTTGAGTGATCAAGAGTGGCTCGGTAATGTTCGCGAATTAGAGAATGTCATGGAGCGTTGTGTGGTTTTAGCCGAAGGCGAGGTGCTTCGTGTGAGAGATCTTCCTGTGTCCATCTTGTCTAAACATTTTTATTTGGAGGAAATGTCGGAAGTTTCCATTCCCTTGTCTTATAAGGAGGCTAAGGTTAGGGCCCTTAATTCCTTTCATCAGGCCTATTTGAGCCATTTGCTTAAAATGTCAGGCGGCAATATCTCTATCGCAAGCGATCAGGCGGGTATGGACAGGAGTAACTTTAAGAAGATTTTAAAGAAATATCAGGTGAGTATCCAAGAGTTTCGCAAGGGCAGGGACTGAAGAAAGTCGTTATGGATAACCTTCATATTTTTGGTGTGGATGAGGGAAATAGTTTTAGCGCTTCCCTCACTGAGGAAATTTTCCGTCGCGGTTTTTCTTTGCAGTGGAAAAATCTGGACGAAGTGCTCTCCGCAGTAAATCGAGGCGAGCCTTCTGTTTTATTTTTTAATTTTTCCGCATCTCCTCCTATTCAACAGACGCAGTTAATCCAAGAAATTAGGGCTTTGGACGAGCATCTGCCTATTTTTATTTTTGCGCCCATCGCCGATGTGGGGACTGCGGTGAGTTTTATGAAGGCTGGTGTCACTGATTTTAGAATTTGGCCTTTTGATTTCGACGATCTCGAGATCCAATTGAGAAGGGCCAGTGAGATCTATCAGCTCACTCAGAGGGTTTATCAACTGGAGCCCCATGCTGGATCCCAAGGGGATTTTTTCGGGATCGTAGGTCAAAGTCCGAAGATGCAAGAAAATTTCAAAACCATTGGCAAGGTGGCTAAAACCCATGCCACCGTCTTGATTCAGGGTCCATCGGGCACAGGAAAAGAATTGGTGGCCAAGGCTATTCATTTTTTAAGTGGTCGAATAAAAAATAAATTTGTGGATCTCAATTGCGGAGCCATTCCTCGTGAACTTTTGGAAAACGAGTTGTTCGGTCATGAACGTGGTGCGTACACCGGCGCGGAGCGCCGCTACATCGGAAGTTTCGAGCGAGCGGATGGAGGGACTTTATTTTTAGATGAAGTTGGTGAAATGGATCCGTCCCTTCAAGTGAAGATCTTGAGGGTTTTACAGGAGAGAAATTTTGTTCGTGTGGGGGGCAGTGAACGGGTCGATGTGGATGTTAGGGTCATTACGGCTACGAATCGGGATTTACAAAAGGAGGTAGAGGCCGGGCGTTTTCGGGAAGATTTGTATTATCGTCTTAATGTGGTTCCCATTCTTTTACCTCCCTTGCGAGAAAGGCGTGAAGATATTCCGTTATTAGCTCGGCATTTTTTAAACATTTACAGCATGAAGAATGAAAAGATTTTTTTCGACTTTCATCCCGAAGCCATGGCAGCCTTGGTGGCCTATTCTTGGCCTGGGAATGTCAGGGAACTCGAGAATACCATCGAACGTGTAGTGGTCTTGGCTAACGACAGTCAAGTAAAGCTCAAGCATCTCCCCGAATCCATAAGGTCCTTGAAAAAAGTTCCTGGCTTTGAAGTTCAAGCCGAATGGGTTCGAGCTTCGGGAGGGAATGGAGTCATTCCACTTGAGGAAATGGAGCGTTATGCCATCGAGAATGCCTTGCGTCAGTGCAACGGCAACGTGTTAGACGCAGCCCGTAAACTTCAAGTGGGGCAGGCTACTTTGTATCGAAAGATTCGTAAGTTTGGTATCTCTCGGGAGGCAATGTGAGTTCGGATTTGCATACGGTGATTTTGGCAGGAGGCCGGGGAGAAAGACTTTGGCCCTTGTCCACACGGGAACACGCTAAACAATTTTTATCAGTGGTCGGGGAAGATTCTCTGATTCGTCTTACAGATCGTCGTTTGGCACAACTGGCGCCGGCCGAACGGCGTTGGGTGGTTTGTGGTCCCGAAGATAAGGCTTTGGTTTCTCGACATATCCCCGCGGTGTTACAGGACAGAACTCTCGTAGAACCTGAGGGTAAGAACACAGCGCCAGCTCTGGCCTTGGCCGCTTTGCATTTATTCCATTTAAATCCCGAGGCGGTCATGTTGGTTTGTCCCGCCGATCATTGGATTTTCCCCGAAGACGAGGGGGTTTTTTGCCAAGATGTGCAGCGGGCGGTGGAATTGGCTCGTTCCGAGCAAGCTCTCATTACCTTTGGAATCGTTCCTACTTTTCCCTCCACCGGTTTTGGTTATTTAGCACAGGGAAGTCCGCTCTCCCTTGAGTGGAAAGGGGCTTATGAGTTGCAAGGTTTTTATGAAAAACCTGATCTCAAGACCGCTCAAAGTTATTTGAGGCAGGGGGGGTACTATTGGAACAGCGGGATGTTTGTGTGGAAGGTGCGCGTATTTTGGGAGGAATTATCCCGTTGTCATCCTGCCTTGTTCCAGCTTTTTGAAAATTTACGCGGACATTTGGGAAAGGCTTCCTATGCTGAGGAGTTACAAAAAACCTTCGCACAAGCTGAAAAAATTTCTGTGGATTACGCCGTGATGGAGAAGGCTCGTAGGGTAATCATGGTGTCGGCTCGCTTTTCTTGGGATGATGTGGGGAATCTCCAGGCCTTGGCAAAATTATTGCCAGAGGCGACGGAGGGAAATCGAAGCATGGGGCAAGTGTTTTCTGTGGATTCTCGTAATAACTTAGTCTTTTCGACCGGGCGTCCCGTGGCGCTAGTGGGGGTGCAGGGAATGATCGTGGTGGAAACTCCGGAGGTCGTGTTGCTCCTCCCCAGAGAGCGTGCGGAGGAGGTGAAATTAATGGTCGAGCACCTCAAAAAATCAGGACGAGAGGATTTGCTTTAATGAAGATCGAACAAGAAGATCGAGGTGAAATTTCCATTCTTCGCCTGTTCGGTGAGATGGATGCAGAACATAGTCCGTTATTAAAAAAAAAGCTTCAGGGCATATTGGCTTCCGGGAAAAATAAGTTAATTTTGGACCTGCAGGCAGTAACTTTCATCGATTCTACCGGGTTAGGAGTACTGATTTCCTTGATGCGTCAACTTAAGGAAAATGGCGGACAACTTAGGTTGGCTTCCTTGCAACAAGAAGTTCGATCCATTTTTGAGATTACTCGTTTGTTTCGTGTCTTTGATTTGAGCCCGGATGTCGAGGGAGCTTTAAAAGGCCTATGAGTCTTTTTCTTTGTAGTTTTTTTTTCATATATTGGATTCGTCGGGATTTTTGTGGAGGCGTTTGGTGCTTCAGAAAAAATTCAGTATCGATTGTGAATTCTTTTCGCTTAAGGGACTAGAGGGTAAAGTTGCCTTTTTGTTGAAAGACTTAAACCGGGCCCCTGGTTTTCTCACTCTTCCCCAGCGCTTACTCAGTGATTTGAAATTGGTTTTAAGGGAGGCCATGAGCAATGCGGTTCGTCATGGCAAGGCCAGTCGGCAGCGCCCCGCTAAAGTTTTATTGAGGGCCGATTCCAAGAAAATTGAAATTCGGGTTCAAGATTGGGGAGCGGGATTTCGCATGAATTCCCTATTACGAGAAATTCCCGACGAAACTTTATCCCAAGGTCGTGGACTATGGATTATTAAAAACTTGGTCGATCAAATGCAGTACCGCAAGGGTCGCCCTAATCAGTTGATTATGGTGCGTCGTTTGCATCGTCTCAAAAATTTGGATTCTGCCTTGGAGCTTTTTGATGTTTTGCAGAGCGCCTTGCAAGAGATGAAAGAGCTTTCCCATATCTACGAACTTTTCATGGATTTTATCGTTGATGCTTTTAACGTGCAGCGTGCGAGTTTGTTGATTTGGGATGGTGCATCGGAGGAGCTGAGAGTGGTGAGTTCTCGTGGAATTGCGCCGCGTATCGCCGAACGTACCGCCGTTAAGTCTGGGGAAGGAATCGCGGGAGTGGTATTTCGAACTGGTCGTCCTTTGTTGGTAAATAATGCCTCCCGGTTGAAACGTCAGGAGATTTCTCAAGCGAGAAGAGTGGGCTATGCGACGCAAAGTTTTGTGTCGGTGCCCGTTATTGCCCTGCCGTCTCGCGTGGGGGAGAAAAATTTAGGCGTTTTGAATCTTACCGAGCGCCGGGACGGTTCTCCTTTTACGGAGGAAGAATTGAAATGGTTGAACCTGATGGCTAGTCAGGCGGCTAGTGCCTTTCGGATGCGTGCTTTGATGGAGTCCATTCGAGAGCACGAAGGGGTGCATCGTGAGTTGGAGATCGTTCGCGAAATCCAAGGAAGGTTACTTCCACAAAAATATCCGGTTTTTTCTGGTTGGAAATTATGGGGCGATTGTCGTTTAGCCACGCGGGGAGGGGGAGACTACTTCGATATCCTCAAAGTTGACGGTAGCCTGCGCGGTATCATGGCCGATGTTTCAGGACATCATGTGGGTTCGGCGATTACCATGGCTTCTTTTCGATCCGTGTATCGAAGCTTGGTCTTTGATCCCAATACTTCTGGACAACTTTTGCAGGCCTTGCGTTGGGCTCTACATGAAGAACTACTCAGGTTGCAGCAATTTATCTCTTGTTGGGTTTTTGAGTTGGAACCTCATGGCCATCTGAATCTTGCTGGAGCTGGACATCCTCCTGTATTGATTTATCGAGCCAATACCGGTGAGTGGGAGGAAATTTTTTCCCAACATCTTCCTTTAGGCTTAGAAGACGAAACTCGTCTCCAAAATACCCGTGTAGAAATTAATAAGGGAGATTGGGTATTTTTCTATACCGATGGTTTGTTCGATCCCAGGATGCGTGCTACGGGTTACGATCGATTCTCTTTTCAGCAATGGGTTCAGGAATGTCATCGAAAAAAACCGGAGGCTTTGGTGACTCGGGTATTCGAAGATATGTCGCTCCATTATCAGGCTTTATCCAATCCTGATGATGTGGCTTTGTTGGCTTTGAAGAAGGTCTAAGGTTTTTTCCTCTGGATCATCCGTAAAACTCTCAGTGATGTAGAAATGGAATGGTGTTTCCCATGAAGTGGCTTCAGCGTTTTTTGGAGCATGGCGACCAGGAGTATACCCATAAAAAACTAGGACTGGAGAGAATTCGCGAGGTGTTGGCCGTGTTGAATCATCCCGAGTCCCATTATCCGAGCGTTTTGATTGCCGGAACTAACGGAAAGGGATCGGTGGCTACCTTGGTGGAATCGGTTTTGCTCCAAGCGGGGTATTGCGTGGGGTTATACCGGTCGCCCCATGTGTTTCGTTTTACAGAACGTATTCGAGTTCGTGGAGAAGAGATTTCGACGGAAGAAATCGAGAAATGTTTAGTGGATTGGTTTCAACAAGGTTTGTTGAATGAACACGGACAGGTGTGCATTCCTTCCGGAGGGACTTTGACTTGGTTTGAAAAAGTCACGGTTTTAGCTTTGGAAATTTTCCGACGTCGCGAAGTGGCATTAGTCATTTTGGAAGTAGGATTGGGAGGACGTTTGGATGCGACGAATGCCTTGGAACCTCAGGTGTCGGCTATCACTTCCATCGGTTTGGACCATACCGAGGTTTTAGGAAATTCTCTGTTTGAGATCGCTCGGGAAAAATTGGGGGTGGCTCGTGCAGGGCGCCCTCTGATCTTAGGTCCCATGTCGTTAGAACTGAGAACTTTTTTGCAGAAAGCCTCCCGCATGATGGGAGCCCATCCCGTCAGTCCGGATTTGCCCCAAGGCACAACGGAACATTTTTCTTATGGTCCTTTTGTCGGGCTTCGGTTGGGACTTCGGGGGGATTTCCAACTCAAAAATGTGGCGACCGCTATCGAGGTGATCAGTGCCTTGAAGGAGCAAGGGTGGAGCGTGGATAATCGAGCCCTGAGGGAGGGCCTGGCTCAGGCCCAATTGCCCGGGAGGCTGGATATTGTTTCAGGGCCTCCTCCGCGAATTTTGAGTGGCGCCCATAATCCTCAAGCCTTGGAGGAATTGATCGAAAGTCTGCGAAAGATGGGATTGCCAAAAAATCCGGTGGTGATCCTCGGGATGATGGGAGAAAAAGACACGAAGGCGGCGTTACAGGTTTTGCAAAGGCTCGCTCCCAAGCATTGGCTATTCACTCGAATCGATAGTTCCCGCAGCCTCCCTCTTGAAAAATGGAGGGCTTTGGCGCAGTTTTTTGGTTTGTCGGCTGAATTTTTCGAAAACAGTTCGGCGGCGATGGAGCGAGCTCGATTTCTGGTGGGTGTCGATTCTTATATTTTGGTGACAGGTTCTTTGTATCTAGTGGGAGAGTTGGGTGACCGTTAGGTGGTTGTGAAATATTGGATAGGTTTCTACTTTGTTTTTTCGCTAAGAACGCCATTGCTTTGAAAGCACAGGGAGCTTCACAAAAAATCAGCTTCTTATGGTTCATCTGTTCTGAGCATTTTCAACCGCGCACCACCATAAAACTAAATCTTTTTCTTTTTGCGGGGCGTGGGGCAACGCTTCTACCGGTGAGCGTTGATAGGGCATTATCCAAAGCCGGAGCGATGGCTTCTTTAGTTTGTTGTTCAGTGGGATGAGCATTTCCAGGAACCAACTCGTGGTAGTAAATCGGTTTTCCGACATTAATCACCCATTCTCGTCCTAGGCCTGCTCCACCGGTGAGAAAGGTATCTAGGTTTTGTCGGGGTAGGATTGTGCCGCCACCACGGAGTCCCAGAGGGACGACGGGTGTAGGTGCGACGTTAGTTTGGGCGTTGGCGGCGTGTAATAGAATTCCGATACCCCAACGACTTGCCAAAAGAGGGCCTTCTTCTCGTTGTCCTGCGGTATTGTAACGAACCCCTTGGGTCGTGCCTTGAGGAAAAATAGTCAGACTTTGAGGGGGTCTTTCCAATAGGGTTCCCTGACTGCTGGCATGGGGCAGTCCGGCGATGGCACGTCCAGCCTCTTGCAGTGTGGTGTTGTCTCGTTCTGTGTTCGTCCGGCTGAGAAAGGTATGGTAGAACCTGTGGGTTTGAAACAAGGATCCCAAAAAGCCCTTGCTGAAGGCGTCTTTGGCGATGAAAAAATTTTGTATTCCGTAGTCGTGCAAGACGGAAGTGAGACCTGGAAATTCCATAATGCTGTCATGGGTAGAGGCTAAAATTGCCTGAGACGCAGGGAAATTTTCCTGATTTTGCAAGCGAACTTGGGTGTTGAATCGTTCGAACATGCGGTGTCCCCAGGCGCGGTGTAGGCTGAGATAAAGGCGATTTTGCGGATCTAGTTCTAGGGAGCTCGCCGCCATGGAAACCATGCCGGGTGTGTCGTTGCTGGCAAAACGCCAAATCGGGGTTCGACTTAAGGCCTGAGAAGGTGACCAGTCTGCGGGGCCGATAATAAAATCTTCTCCGTCTCGACGAAATTGTAAGTCGGGAAAAATATTTCCTTCCCAAGATTCGGGAACATGGCCTCGTAGGTTAAAGTAGCTCTCCATGGCGATGCGGTAGTCGTGCCATAGGTCCCAATAGCCCTCGGCTTCGCTGATATGTTTTTGTTGGGATTCTGCACTGCCAGGAATTTGACGACGTTGCGTCCACTGCTGGACGAAATCATAGTAGTGCCGTTGGACTTGCATGACCCGATCTGGCAATTGGCCACCGATATCCCGCACGGAAAAATAGTAATGCAGTTGCTCGATGATGCGATCGCCGCTGACTGTCGCTTGACCTGGTTCTACCGCTAGAAAAAGTTTTTCGATGAGTTTTGTTTCGGCGAGATCGAAGGGGGTTCCGGTTTGGAGTTTTTGATCAATTTTGTCTAAGAGTTTGAGACGGCTTTGTAGGATTCTTTGACTACGCTTTAAGCCCTTGGCTTCTGGTGATTTCGGATCGTCTTGTAGGGCTTGGGTAATTCTTTGGTCGAGAACATGGAGTTCAGTGCGAAGATAGGTGACTTTTTGCTGTTTTAAAGCTTGTTCTAGAATTTGTCGTCGAGGTGAATTCGCGGAAGTCGCTTGCTCTGAACGTAATTGATTTTCCAAATGATGGATGCCGCTGGGGTTAGGGTAAACTTCGCTGGCACCGTGAAAGAGCCTGGCGACCAGTTCTTCGGAGAGGGGATCGATAGGCTTTTGATAAGTTTGATAGATGAGATTGGTGTCGGGGGCCTTGGGATCGAGCGAGGGATGGAATCCCTGTAGGTACCAGATTAAGCGTTCTATGGCATTGCGGGAGGTAATATTTTTAGGTTCGGCATTTGAAGCGGGAAGACCTCGTAGGGTGTAGAGTTCTCCCACCATGCTAGAAGGATTTCGTAGCAAGGAAAGGGGGCCAATTTGGCTGGGATTATTGCGAATGGCTCCGGGATTTTGTCCAAAGACAATACCTTGGGGACGGCCACTCAAGACAGACGCGGCTTCTGCTAGGCTGAAGGATCGACCCAGGGTGGCCAGGTTGCCTCCTACAGGAGGAGCAGCGTCGAGCCCGTAGGGGCCGGGGCCATCGAAGACCGGTTTGGTGATGCTATCAAAGAGCGCGGGGGGTACTGGATGCAGGCGACCATGACTTAGGCTACCGTAAATGGCCATGCTGGCGGCTCGTGTTTCCGCTGCAGCCACTTGTGCGGGTTTATCTCCAATCATGTTGGTGAGATAGGAGAGCGAGTCTCCTACGATAGGAAAATCGAGATTGGCCCGTGCGATAAAATCAATACTAGAGTTGGCAGTAGCCCGGTTTCCCAGTGCGGCTTGCGCTAGGTTGGCGGAGTGACCGATGGTGTCCAAGATGGTGTTATGATCCAGAGACAGGGTCCAACGAAAATAATCGTAAACAGCTTCCATTCCGGAATCGATGTAGAAGGTTTGTTTTTGAACAGTACTTCCTATTTCCGCGCCAAAATTCAAAAAGGTCTTAGAGCCCATGCTGAAGGGATAGCTTTGGTGTTGGAGGCTTCTGAGTCGCGTGACCCCGCCCAAGCTTTGTAAAGCGTATTGGGCGATGGAGCGCCAACGTTGTGTGGAAGGAATATCTTGGGAAAGGTCTTTGTACTGGGCATCGTTTTCAAAAAAGGGGACGATGCGATGTACCTTTCCCAGAGAAACCTGATGTTGTTTTGCAGTGCTTAACAGCCAGTCGTAGGACTCCATCAGGGTTTTTAAAGGGTCTCGCATTCTGTAATTAAAATCCCTTGGATTAAGTTTTCCTCTTAAGGAATCGGCTGCAGCCTGTTGGTAGGTTTTTATCTGTGATTCGAATTGTTCTTGTAGAGCATTCCAGCGGGGAGCGATTTGCTCTTGATACACTTGTGGTGCCAGTTGTTCTTTCAGCTGGCTGAGGAGTTCTTCCACATGGGTCATGCCAGTACGCAAGCCCTGCTCCCGTAACTCAATGAGTCTTGTGTCGTAGTGGGCGACGAAACCCGAGATGCTTTCTTCAAGTGCTAAAAAATTGCCTCGCTGTTGTTCAGCCTCTTGTCCCCAGGCTTCCATGACTTTTCTTCTGGCCGCCACAAGGATTTTTTTCTCTGCTGCTGAAATGTGACCGAGTTGTGTTTTTAGATGCTCTTTGGCCTGGGGGAGGATGAAGGTTTCGTAGTCGGATAAAAATTCTAGCGCTGCTCGTTCGTATGCTCCCTGGCTTTTATGAATTCGCTGATAGTCTTTGCCTCTTAAAGTGCGGCGAGGTCCCCGGAGTTGGTTCCAGTTCTGTTTGTGGTAGGCCATGAGCAATGCGGTGTATTTTTGCTCATATTCGGCTCGCTGGGCAGCGGGAAGTCCTTCGGGAGGATTGGCCGTCACTATACTCGTGAGAAATCCAGGATCCCGGCGCATATTTTCACGGAGCGAGGCCTGCAAGGCTAACTCACCGAGCCAGACTTGAGCCGCTTTGGGATCGTGCAAAAGTTCTGCCAGTGCTTTGCGGACTCGAGCCGTTGAAGGGGGAAAGATCTGGTTGCACTTTCCTAAAATTTGTCGGCCCAACTCGGATTCTGCGAAGCTCGAGTTGTTTCTCACCAGGGGTCTTATTTCTTCTAGGGAGAGGTTTCGCCAGTTTTGTAGGGTGACCTGAGTTTCGGGTTGGGCGAGTTGCGTCTGGCCTAACTCAGAGCTCATGAGTTCGACGAACTCAGCCCTGAGTTGGGTTTTAAGGATACGCAATTCAGTGGGGCTGAGATTCATTCCCACTTCATCGAGAGCTTTTAGCAGCGCTGGTGTCTTGGGATGATTTCGTAAAAACGAGTTGTGGGTGATAATAGCCTCAATGGCCTTGGGAGAAAATTTACCAACCTGGTGGGGAGTATGGGAAATGGCTTCGGGCTCGAATCCACGGGCCAATAATTCGGTAGGGCTAAACAGTCGACCTTGTGTCGCTTCTGAGGTGATTTCACGGGCATGATACAGATTAAGAAGGGCGTCCGTTCGCCACAGGGCGACATTCTTGCCGAGGATGTGTTGGCTGGCTTCCTCGTAAGCTAGCACGGCCTTTTCAATAGCTTGATAATCGGGGGTACGTAACTTTTGGAGAATGGGATCGAGCTGTTGGCGTAATTCTGCTTGAAAGGCCAGTTTATTGCTTTCGGCTTCTAGGTAGGCCTGACGAGTCTTGGGAAGATTTCGAGTTTCGTCCATTACCCGGCGGGCATGGGCCACTTGCCGACTAGCTCCCTCGCCTTGGGCAATGAACAACAAAATGCCCGTTTCGATATTGTGAATGGGGGTGGGTTTGGGACTACGGTGTAAGGGCATGAGGGGCCCTTGAGGGTCTTGAAAGCGATTCAAATCGATGTGTCGGCCGATGCGATCAAGCCAGCGTGCAAACCGAACTTTTTTGGAGGGCCCTTGGAGTTTAGTTTTGAGTTCTGTAATTCGACGAAGCGCACTACTCGAGATTTCGGTCGGGGAAGTCGAGGGGCTGGATGTGGGAGGATTAATTGCTTCGGAGAGCAAGGTTTGAAATTTTTTTCCAGGGACCGTGGCGGAAAGGCGGAGGCCTTCGGGGGTTACGGCTTGAGTTTGAAACGACCAAGGGTGAAACGTGAACAGCGCTTGGGCTGCCTCGGATAAGGCTTGATGGGTGGCGTGATGTAGGCGTGCCTGGTGGGCCTTCCAGCCTGGTAGCAGGTTGAGGGTGAGGTCCGAGGCTTTCATGTGGACCAAACTGATGAACGAGTTAAAAAGGTTTTGTTCACGACTCATGGCCTCACCCAAGTTTAAGTAGGGGGCGATGGAATTCGTGAGATAGCTAGCTCCGAAGATAGAGACCTGGGGGGCGCTTCGAGTGATCCATTTTGCGAGGAGCGAAGTGGAGGGGCCCGTTTTGGCAAAGGCTTGAGTCGTCAGGCTGCCAAAACTCTTCATCAGGCCCAGGCTTAAATAGGAGTGGGCCAGATCATGGCCGTAGCTGAAGGAAGCATGGGGATTGCCGAAAAGACGATCCCCCAGATATCTCGAGCCTGTGAACGCCTGACCTTCTATTCCGAAGGCCAGAAGATTACTGGTGACCATGCGCTGAAATTGGGAAAATCGGCGGGGTAGAGACCGAGCGAAGAGAGCACGCGAGGCGCCGAAGCTATACTGGCCTATTAAGAAGCTTCCCATGGAGACGGGATTGACCAGTTCTTGGAGTAATTGCGGCAGAGCGTCCGCGCTTTGAGAAAGCCAGGAGTCTTTTTTTTGTAAGGCATGGGCACTTGTGTTTGCCCTGCGTTTGATGTTGGCCGGTACCCCGGGGAAATTTTGTAGGTGTTGGTAAACGAGTAGGGCGGCGGCGGAATTGCCCTCGGTTTCGAGGTTTTTTCCGAGTTTCCAGAGTAGCCCGAAATAGACGTCATCACGGGGATGGGACGCAAGCGCCAGAAGCCGATTGAGAGAGGTCGTTCCCCAAAATTTTTCTAAGGCCTCTTGTTGGGGAACCGATAATTGCTTGAAATAAACCTTGAGGTTGCCTGGCCCTGATTTGGGATAGTTTAAGCGACTGTTGGAGATCTGGTCGAAGCTGTCGTCAAGGAGTTTGAGGCAAGAGGCTTGGGTGGCGCGGAACGAGGCCGTCTGTTTTTGTTCTGACTGAAACGAGTCGAAGCCAGTATCCGGTGGCAGGGTTGGGGGGGAGGCTAGATAAAAAAAACTTTTAGGCAAACTCATGGATGAAATCCGTCGGTTTTAATCTTAAAGATTCAGGATTTTATTAAATGTTTTTTCCCCGCAAAATGGGGATTAAAAAATCAAATCAGCCTTTACCGATCTTCGATTCTTGGATGCTAAGACCAGGAAAAAAAATTTGGGCGATGAACTTTGCGAATTTTCGGTAACTGGTTTAGATTGTTGCGTTATTGTCCTAAAAATTGCACAGAAGTATTCATTTTTTGTGATTGATGATTTTTTATGAGGTGAGGTTTATTTATGGTTCTTTTCCCCCAGGCCCGTCCCCGTCGTTTGCGAGAAAATCCCGCCTTGCGTAGCCGCATTCAGGAGGTTCGTGTTTTACCCGATGATCTCGTGATGCCCTTTTTTGTTAGGCCTGGGAAAAAAGAACGGCGTCCACTGAAAACATTGCCGGGTTTATTTCAGCTCAGTCCTGACGAACTTTTGAGAGAAGCTGAGGCTTTATTGAAACAGGGGGTGGGGGCGGTGATGTTGTTTGGTATCCCCGAAATTAAAGATGCTCACGCCGCTTCGGCTTATGGACCTCAGGCGATCATTCCTCAGGCTTTACAGCTCTTAAAAAAGGAGTTGCCTGAGCTTTTACTAATGGCAGACGTGTGTTTGTGCGATTACACCGACCACGGTCACTGTGGTTTGGTGGTGGAACAGCGGGGAGGAGAGAGGCGGATCGATAACGACAGTAGTTTAGAAGTGCTCAGTAAAATCGCCGCGAGCTACGCTCGTGCCGGAGCGGATGTGATTGCTCCAAGCGATATGATGGACGGTCGTGTGCAGGCGATCCGAGACGAACTCGATGCGGTGGGTTTTAAGCATCTTCCGATTCTTTCCTACGCTGTGAAGTATGCCAGTAGTTTTTATGGCCCTTTTCGTGAGGCCTTGGAGAGTACTCCTCAATTTGGCGATCGGCGTTCTTATCAGATGGACCCGGCTAATTTTCGTGAGGCCTTTCGAGAGGCGTCCCTAGACATAGAAGAGGGTGCTGATTTGCTCATGGTAAAACCCGGATTACCCGCTTTGGATATCTTGCGGCAGTTGCGGGATCGTGTTGATTTGCCTTTAGTGGTCTATCAAGTAAGTGGGGAGTATGCGTCGTTGCGCTTTGCTGCGCAGCACGGAGCCTTGAACGAGGCTGCCGCTGTGTTAGAAACCTGGACAGCCTTTAAGCGAGCGGGCGCTAATTTGATTGTGAGCTACTTTGCCCAAGAATACGCCAAACTCCTGCCCCATGGAGTTTGAGGGAAGGGCAACTTTGCCGGCCTGCTCGACCGATATCCATCGTGTTCAGTGGGAAATTCATGGAATCTTCCCTGGTTTCGAGGTGGTTTTGAACTAATCATCCGAGAAGACCTTCGAGTGCCGTCGTGGGGGTCTTCTGCAAGATAAGGTGTGGACTTATGGCCAACGATAGCGGCCAGGAAAAAACCGAAGAGGCGACACCCAAACGTCTGAGAGAGGCGCGTAAAAAAGGGCAGGTGCCCAAGAGCAAGGATGTCAGCACCTTGGTTGTTTTGGTGTTTGTCGTTGCGATTTTGGCCGCAGGTTCGGGGTATGCGGCTTTAGAGTTAAGGGAATACATGAAGTTGGCTTTTGCCAAGGTCTCGACTCAAGGGGGTATCACGGGGGTAGAGTTGTGGGCTGTCGCCAAGGCCGGACTCATTTCCATGACTAAGATTTTATTGCCGATCTTGTTGGTGGCCATGGTTACCGCATTTTTGGCGGGTTTTCTCCAAGTGGGAGCCCTATTTGCCACGGATCCCCTCAAGCCCCAGCTTAAAAAACTCAATGCCTTGGAAGGTCTTAAAAATATGTTTAAGACCCAGACCTTCATCGAGTTGCTCAAGAATATTGCTAAGATCATAGTGGTTTTTTATCTGGCCTATTCCACCATAAAGGGTGAGATCGCCACCTTACTAAAAACCGTCAATATTCCTGTGGTCGATGCAACTTCCCTGGCTGGAAGTTTGATCTTCAGCTTTGTTGCTAAGGTACTCTTGGCCTTTTTGGCGATTTCCATCATCGATTTCATGCTGCAAAAAAAACAATTCATGAAACAAATGCGCATGACCAAGGACGAGGTGAAACGCGAATATAAGCAAGACGAAGGGGATCCCCTGATTAAGAGCCATCGTAAACAATTGCATCGTGAATTTGCCTTTAGCGATGTAAAAAAACAGGTGGCGATGAGTGACGCCGTGGTGACCAACCCGGTGCACGTGGCGGTGGCGATTTCTTACAATCGTCAAGAAATGTCTGCTCCCGAGGTGACGGTCCGTGGTCAACGGGACTTCGCCGATAGAATTAAAAAGGTCGCCGAGGAGGAGGGGGTTCCTATCATTCGTAACGTTCCCTTGGCCTGGACCCTGTTTGATTTAGAAGAGGGGGCGGAGATTCCCGAGGAGCTTTATGAAGCGGTGGCGGAGATACTTTCCTATGTCTATCGAATGAAGCAAGCGAAGGAATTGGCTGAAAACAATAGGCAGCAGTACGTTTGACGGGAGATTTTACGGAAAAAGGCACATTTTTATCTGGTCATGCCGATAAATACTTAGGGTTAAGGATGGCGGTGTTGCTCCCTGGTTTTGGCTCATGAGAGGAGAAGCATTTATGGAAAAACTCTTTAAATTTGTTCTGGTGTCTTGTGTTTTTCTGGGGACTTTCGCCTTGGCTTCGCTCCCTTCAATTCCGCAATCCCACGCGGCTTGGACCGAGGCTGGTACTCCGGGGGTGCTATTTGGCAAAACCTGTGAGCGTTGCAAACGGGGTAAGGATGGTAAAATGGTCTGTACTCCGGTGCCTTGTTCCTAAAGATAAAGTATCCCTTGAGGGTGATTTTTTCTGGTTGTCCCGAGGACTAAAGCTTTAGAAGGTGGGTTTTAAAACCAGTGAAGGGGCTTTTTATTTGCCCGCGATGTTCCCCGTTTGTTCCTGAGATCGGGGAATTTTTTTTGCGCAACTTGTCATTTTTTGACGCAGTTTTCCTAAGAAATTTAATCAGATAGCAGGCAACCTTTTGTAAACCTTACCCGAGAATAAGACCAGGTGGGGGGCTCTGAAGCGGAGCCGTGTCGTTGGCGTTTGTGGCCCTTGAAAAGATTTTTAAGGGTCGAGCTATCTTGTTCGTTTCGTCGGGAGGAATTATGACCCCTATTGTCGGCCCAAGTTGGATTTCTAGAGCTGTGATGGCTTTGCAAGAGCCCCAGGCGAATGCTGGTGATCCTGTGGTTTTTACCCAGCAAGATCTCGTCGGAGACCCCCGTTGGGCGAACCAAGATTTTCAAAAATCCCACCGTTCTCTCTACCTGGCCCTTGATTCGGTGATAGCTTTTCTTAAGGCCAAAAATAGCTTGCTGACTCAAGGGGGGGTCGAGTCTCGAGCTAAAGAAAAAATCACAGCATGGATTGAAAGCGACGACTTTAAGGCCGATCCCCAATTTGGCAACGCGGTGTTGGCCAATTTACGTCAGGTTTTACAGGGGTCCGAGCGAGGACGGACGGTCTTGGGATGGTTGCCTTCGGAGGCAGCGCTTCCTGCGGTTTCCGCTGAGCAGCCAAACACTCCGTCAGCTGTCCCTGTGGGGGCCCACGATTCCAAGAAAAACCTTGGGTTTTATGTGGGGGTACAAAATGATTCGGGGGTGATTGCCTTGGCGGATCAGGTGGGCTTGCCTGCCTCCGCATTGGCTGGGCCGGAGGTGCGTCATCTCAGTGTTTATGCCGGGGCGATGGTTCCGGTGAAGGATCATGTTTTAGATGTTAGCCTCAGTGCACGCCTCATCGGTTCCTCGGCTTGGACAAGAACTAACGAAACCGATCCCATGAAAAAGCCCTTGCGAGGTTTGGGATGGGGTTTCGGTGTTGGGATAGGATTGAAGGATCCTTATTCTTCGCATCGTGCGGGTATGCTGCTCGATTGGACCGCTCCCGCTAAAATTAAAGATGTCTCTGGTTCTGGCGCCGCTGTGGATTCCATGATGGGGGATCCAGGACTGGTCGATGTTGTCCCCGGTGAGGATGGAGCTGTGGCCTCTGCTGGGGTAAAGACGCCGGGTCCCGTGGGGCGCCTCATGCTCTACGATGCTAAGCCCTTGCAGTTAAATTTTAAAAGCTTGGCTGGTGGTAAGGTCTCTGTGGGGATCACTCACCCTTTTAATAGCAGAATGGGGACTCTCGTGGTCGTGAAGGACCGCGAGCTGTTGCCTGAGGGTGAGGAAACTCCGGTTTCCAAGGCGAGTAATCTTTTTGACAACGCCGTTGTTCCTATTTTGGGGCTGGAGCTGGCTTTCCATCCCAAAGGAAAAAATCCCCTGAATCCCCGGGGGAGCATCGTCCGTCTCACCCAGCCTTTTCGGCCTGGAGAGGGGCTTCCTGTGGTATTTTCTCTGGGAACTTCCTTGGTGACTCAGTGGAATCGCGCTCAGTCCATTCCCCCTATTTCCAATAGTTTGGTGCTGTTGGGTGGAAATGTGTTGGGAGCAAAGGCGAGCGCAGAACTCTCCGGTGATTTGGCCTTGCTCATGGGCTTGACGTCCTTTTCCCTGGGATGGGAGGCCGCCAAGAGTGCCCAAACTCGGGCTGAGATTTGGCGTCGAGGTAATTGGTGGCATAAGGGATCCATGTTGGCCATGGATACGGCGTATTTGATTGGACAATCAGTTCGAGCTGGCATGATTCGACCAGAAGGCAGGGGGCGCGAGGTCGTCAATTTCGAGGGGCGAGCTGGGTTGGTCTCCGTGGGCCCCCATGTTTTGTCTATGGCCCTGGGTGCCGCGACGGGAGCGGGATGGTTCGGTGATTTATCCGATTTTGAAAATCGTCCGGGTAGTGACGGAGCAGAGAACAAAAAAGACAAACAGGCCTACTGGGGTTCGGCGGGGGGGGTTGGTGTGACCGGTCTGCTTGCGCTGTTGTTTGTTGCGCCCCTCTCGGGCAACAAGCCGGGCAACCCGGGTAAGATCGGGCGCTACACTTTTACCGGGGGGGTACAGCACTTGGCGGAGCCCAATCAGGATTTGGGGGCCGCAGACCGTCGCGATATGGATAGGTTGGGACTGGGTGTGGCCATGGCTTCTACCCTCCTCAGTTGGGGAATTCAGCGCGGCCTTGATGTCGCAACCCTCAAGATTCGTCAGGCGATTAGCGGCAGACGCTAATGTCTTTGTCAGGTTATCGGTATTTTTCAAGTTGAGGTTCTAAAAAGAGGGGGAATCCCCTCTTTTTTTTGGCTTTTTTCCCATCGCTCCGCAGAAGTTTTAGTAAATTGGACCGCAAAATCGGGATGCTTTTCCCAAGGGGGCGGAGGTCAGTCTTTTCCTGACTCACCGCGCCAAACCCCTCGAAATCAGAGAATTTTTTCTTGTTTTACCTTAGCAACTTCACCCTGTCACAACCGAGATAATAACTGGAGGCTTTGGGTTTTTTATTTCGTCAGTTTTTTGGGGCCCCAGAGCTGTCAATCTTTGGCTCTTAGATCTTCAGGGAGAGAGAAACACATGAATCGAAAACATTTTTTGAGTCTGGGGTGTTTCGCGATGTTTGCCACTGCCGCCTTGGGAGCTTGTGGTTCGGGCGTCGAAGGAGAATCCCCCCGTGCCGATACGGTGCTCCAAGCCTCCCGTACTTCTTCCTCAGAGCCCCAGCCTGATATTCATCTCAATGTTCCTCCTCCCGATTCCCAGGATTCCGATTTAGCCGAAGATTTTTTTGAGAAAAAAGAGACTCAAGAGAATTTTGACGAGGCCCTGCAAGAACAGATCGAAAAAAACCAACAGTCTTTGCCTAAGCCTGAGGATCTACCCGAGGGAGCGGTGCTCTATCAAACCCTCTTGGGGGGTACGGTGCCCGTGATGGCCACGGCCAATTGCGATGTGACCCAAGAATTTTTGTGCATTGATGCCCCCTTGCCGCCCGAGGGTTTGAACGATGTTTTAACCGTTCAGCCAGGGGTCGATGTGGTGGTTCGAATCGATTTAAACCAGTTGGCCGTGTTTGGTGATAGTCCAGTGGCCGTCGTGAGTGTGTTCAACAACGATCAAGGGGGGGCTGCCACAGAGACTCTCATCATGCCGGGCGATGTTGAAAATGTCAGCGGAGGCTGCACTCCCGAAAACTGTGTGGGGCAGTTTGAAACCGCTGTGGCCTTGGGCGGGCCAGGACGTTTTACGGTGGTGGTGAGCGCCTACAAAAGCATCGACGATGGGCAGATCAACGATCTGGTTTCCAAGATGGTCACGGTGTATCGCACCGAAACTCCTGAAATCGAATTGTTAGAGGTTCGACCTGTCACCTTGGGCGAAGAGGCCGTGGTGGGTGAGCCCATTGCTTCGGGAGCGACGATCCATGCTGAGCGTTTGCGACTTAAGGTCAAGCTACTTTCGACCTTCAGCCCTGGAGTTCAAGTTCGCTTCAACAATTATAATTCTGAGGGAAGTCTCACTGGTTTCGATGCGGTGGGTTATGTGGCTTCTAAAGAATCCTCAGTGGAAGATGGAGTGCGTGTTTATACCGGTGAGGTTTTATTACACAACGGGCTCAATCAGTTGCGTATTATCGGAGCTAATCCCGAGGCTGAGAAGGTCTTAAAAGAAGCGGCTCCTGCTCCCATGGTTCTTGATTTCGAAGTGACCAATTATTTCGGTAAGCCTCGCATTAAATTTTTAAGCCCTAAATCCAATCAAGCCATCGTGCCTCAGGATCCCGATAGAGTCGGGCAAAAAGTCGAAGTGAAGTTTTGTTATACACTGGTTCCTGGCATCGACGGCGGTGTGAACGATTCGGAGGAGTGTGTCAGCGGTGATTTGGGTTTTGGGGCCTGTCTCAAGGTCAATGGCCGTAGCATTGGTGGCGAAGACGCCGCGAGTGGCGAGAGTATTTCCTACAACAAACCCGAGGGTGTCTTTACCGCAAGCATTAACCCTGATTTTGGGCTCAATGTCCTGCAAGTTCAGGTGGTCGATGATAAGTGCGGTTCTCCGATTCGTTACACAGACTCCAGTAGTTTCCTCTATGGTGTGCCGGTAAAGTTCATTCAAAACGGGGAGATTCAAAATTTCGATACCTTCTCTAAACGGGGGATCAATCTGGATGTCGGACGCAGCCTACTCAAGGGCGATGTGCGGCAGATGATTGAGAGTTACCTCGCTAAGGCCGATCTCAAGGCTTTTTTATTGGATACCTTCAAAAGCAACGCTAATAAGCCTGGCTATTCCTGTCAGGAGTACATTGATCCTAATACAGGTAATCCCGTGACCTCCAATGGGGATACCACCATCGAATTTTTGGAAGAGACCTTCGAATTAGGCGAAATTGAATTGACCGATTTTATGCCCTCTAGCGATGGGATGTTGCATGTGGGGCTGATTATTCATGGTCTCCATGGTGATGCTGATCTGAAAGCCGCTGAGAGTAACGGTACTACGGTGGACGGAGAGATCCCCTATATCCCGCTCCGAATTTCTTTGGGAAAACTTGAGGCCAATCTCGGAATCGCTTTGCCTCGTAAAGACGATTTAGATCTCAATAACGATGGTGTTTCAGAAGAGCGCACCGTGTTGGATATTCGTCCCATCGAGGGAAAACAATTTCTTTCGGTCATCGGTGATGGTCCCTTGGGACGCCCTGTTTATGTGGATAGCTCTCGTTATCCCGCAGCCGCTGGTATCGAGCTTTTGGATTGGCAGCAAGGTTACGTGGTGAAACAGTTTAGCACCATCCTTGGTGGCACCTTCCTCTGTGGACTCGAGGCGGGTTTTAATAATGAGAGCTCTGGAACCTTCGGAAAGGCGACGGCTGATTTGGAGAAGCTTGTCGGCTATGATGAAAATCCTCTGCGATTTTCCTTGGGTTTTGATTTCTTGGGTAAGGCTCTCAACATGGATGTGGCCCTCAGTGCTTTCAAAGGGGTGTTTGAGATCGATGCCCGTGGCGTTTACGTTCGTGATCTTCCTTTGAGGATTAACCCAGGTCCCAAGCAGTTGCAGGATTTAGCCGAAAAATTTAGCGAAGGAATTGTGGGCTATGTCTCGCGTTTTCGCGATGCAGGCGAAGCCGCGCCCCAGGCTCTGAATCAGGAGTATCACAATTTAGGATTGATGATCAGTGAGGATACTCTCAATAGTGCTCTGGCGGGTGCGGCCTTATCGGGCCTATTGCAGATCGATTTGGATACTAAGGCCTACACTAAAATGGGTGGCCCTCTCTCCAGCGTGTTACTGCCCAATGGTAGCATGTTCCTCATGCAGCAGATCGACGCTAATCTCGATGGCAATTCGGGTAACGATAATGATGTGCCCGTGCTCTTGCGTCTTCAGGCTGATCCGCTTCGTCCGCCGGTTTTCTCTTTCTTGACGGAGGCCGAGGTGGCCCGTTTGGCGGATGAAGAAAAAAAGGTCCAAGCGTCCGCCGAATCTGAGGGGGGCGGGGAGCCCAAAACCTATTTCGATCCTGCCAAAAAATATTTCCGCCTGTCCGTTTCCGGTTTGGAAATTATGGCCTTCGAACAAGAGAAAAAACCGGGATCCCGTACGGATGCCTTTTGTAACGTGCCGGTTCCTACCGACGATAACGATAAGCTCTTGGCCAAGGGATTTTGTCCTGTCCCTGGGGATGCCAAGACTCTGATGAAAGAAGACGAAGTGCCGGCGGGTTATGTTTGTCCCGAAGCGGATCGTTTCGTGGTTCCACGGTCGGTTGGAGATATTGTTTCTCGTCCTTCTCTCAATCCAGAGGAAGATGCCGTCCCCTTACCCATTTACCGAGTGAGGGGTAACCTGGTGTTTCATGGAGAAATCCAGCCCCTAAACAATGAGGTCCCGGCCACTGACCGTCTGAAATCCGCTAATCCTAAGGCCAAGAATATTCTTCGTCTAAAATTGATTCCTGCCACCACGGGGGTTAAGGAGGCTTTCTTGACGGATATCACGGTGTTGGAAAACCGCACGGGTAAACCCGATGTTGCGATTTCCCAATTGTTTACCGATTTTCTCAATGCGGCGGTGGGGGATGATTGTAAACAGTTCAATGAAATTAAGATTGCGATCCCCCAACAGGTTCCAGGAGAGCCTGAGGCTGGCGAAACCGTTGAACCGCTCTTACCTGATTTCGGTCTGGAGAAGGTCGGTTTAGGTTTGGATGCTGAAAATTATCCCGAGGCCTTTATCGACGACAATCGCTTGTTCCTCGATCTCTGGTTTTTCGCTGATTTGATCTTCACCGGGGAGTGAACTTGCCGAGTAGCTGGAGAGTTACCCTCCGTGTTGACCTGATAAAGAAGACGGGTCAGGTGAGCGGTGGGGCGGGTCGAAAAAAACGTGGGCCTGAGTCGGAATTCCTCCTGCAAGGGTTAGGGAATTCAGGTTGCAAAATTCGCCGATTTATTCAAAAACGCTCCCTCATCCTTTTGTGACGAGGGAGTTTTTTTTGTGAAAAAAAGCAGCGGGTTTAGCTTTGCGTTTTTTGCCGTCTTGTTTTTGTTGTTGGGCCTTCAAAGTGCCGAGCTTTGGGCCCAGCTCATTGAGCGTCCCAACAACCCGGCCCTCAAGCCCTTTAATTTCGGGCTCAGCGCTGAGGCCGACGATGTCACGGTCTCCCCCGACGATACGGTGGTGGTGGTCAACGATACTAGTAATTTGGTTTTGATCGAAACGACTAACTTTTCTCTGGCCCAAACCCAACCAGATAGCCTCGAATCTCGAGCGGAGAGTTTTCAATTTTTGCCCAATAGCTTGAGTTTGTTTGCTGCGCAGAACGACGGTTTTATCACTCGAATTTTGGCTGATGATCCTTTGAATGATGTGTTGAACGTGGACGTTTCTGAAACTACTGGGACCGGTAATTTCGGTTTGGTGATGGATCCCGAGGCCATCGACGAACATTTGTATTTACTCAATTACAGCAGCAACACACTTTTCGAATATAAAATCTCCACACGGACCATCCCCACAACGACCTTGGTCAATCCCCCCCAGGGATTCAATAATTTGAATGATCTAGTCTATATCGCCTTACCCGCGGATATTGTGGGAAATACCGGTGGAGAAATCGACAAGATGGCCATTCCCACCAGTGATGGGCAGGTTTTGTTCTACGATGAAAGTCTTAATTTTATCGGGTCTCTGTTGTTGACGGGAACGAATGAAGAACTGTGCCCCACCAACGGCAATGCCGAAGACAATGTGTTGCCTGCCGCCGCCGTTGGTCCTGATCGAGACCTTCTGTTTGTCTTGAATGTAACGGACAACGTGGTGCACGTCGTGAATACCATTACTCTCTCTGAAATCGATACGGATCCCGATGTGAATGATGGCAACCCCACGCCGATCTGTTTGCGAGAGGTCGTGCCGGGCGATGATACGCCTCAGGATATCAACGAAAATATTCGCGACGTCGTGTCGATGCGCTTAAATCTTCCCCTCAACGCTCCCAGGGCTTTCGTAACGGGCGATCTCGGGGTGACGGTGCTCAATGCCGATCCCAATGACTTGGGCGTGATCGATCAGAGTGAAGACTCCAATGAGACGGGCAATATTCTCATGTCAAGAACCCCCAATCTCATTACGGCTAGCTCCACCGAAGATGGTTATCTCTACGTGACCAATACCGACAATTCGATTTCCATCATCAGCGAAAAACCTTTTGTGACCATCAATTCCATCACTCCCGATCTAGTCACCCAGGGAGATGGAAATTTTTCCATCAATTTTCAGGTCGATGAGTTGTGCGAAGGTTGCCAGTACCGTGTGCGGGCCAATGGGGATATCGACGAGTCGGGAACCTTGTTGGGAGAATTTACCTACAGTGCCACCGATGCTGCCAATACAGACCTCAATACTCCGAGTATCGATGCCAATAGTTTTCCCGCAGGCACCTTTATCGAAGGGCAGAATAGCATCTTTATTTTCTCCGACGACGCCGATGGCCTGACAGGACGGGATTCTGTTTTTCTTACCGTGGATCAGCCGCCTCCCGATGTGGTGATCCTCAGTACGGCCTTTGGTAACGCGAAGGGTTTTATCAATATCGAGCGACTCACCCAAGAGGACATTGCCCAGTATAATGTCTATGTTTTGGCGGCTCTGGATCAGGCCAATCCCACTTGTCCTGGAGGTTTGGATTTCAGCGCTTTGACCGAACCCACGGCCATTGTTTCCCAGCCCAGTGGAGGGAGCGAGGTTCGCATTACCATCGACGGCTTGATCAACGGCACGGTCTATTGTGTCGGGGTGCAAGCCCAAGACAATACGGGCAATCTCTCCGCCAATATTACCGTGGCCACCGATCCGATTATTCCGGAGGTGACCGTGGGAATTCTAGGTCGAGCCGGTGAAACCGGTTGCGCTTTGAATCCACAACTTGAATCCAAGGGGGCGTGGGCCTATATCTTATTGGTCTTGATTCCCCTGGGAGTGACTGTATTGCGGCAAGCTTGGGGACGGCGTTTGTTTCGAACTTTATCCTTAGGGATTCTTTTGGGGATTCTTTTGGTTTCGCCCCTACGCAAGGCTCAGGCCATAGAAGTGACGGAACAAGATTGGGCCTTACAATTTCAGGGCGGATTCTTTTTACCCACCAATAGCAATGTGAAGGATTTTCTCGGCCTTTGTTGCAATGGTATGTACCAACTGACCTTCGGTCGTTTGTGGAAAAGCCAGTACGAGGTTAATTTGGGAGTTGGCTTTATGGTGGAGAATGCCACCGCGGTGGGAATCAATACGGGAAGAGAATCAGGCGAGCGTTTTAATTTCTTTGTGTTGCCCATCAGTAATTCTTTCATTTACCGCGCGGATTTCGTTGAAAACCAACTCTTGGTGCCTTTTGTGAATGTGGGCTTTGACTATATGTTTTTTAGGGAAAATCTCCAGGGTAGCGTGATTGACGGCTGGAAGTTTGGCTATCATGCCGGGATCGGCTTGCAGATTCTCATGGAGTTTTTCGATACGGTCGCCGACGGGATGGAAAATTACGGCATTAACGACGTGTATTTCACCATGGAGGGGCGCTGGAGTCAGATCGATGATTTTGGCGGGCCTGGCTTGGCTCTCAACGGTGTTACGGCCTTTGCGGGGATACTCTTCGAATTCTGAGGCGTGCCTTACAAGTTAAGGCATGATCGGTGGTCTTTTTCTCCCCTGGGCTAGTTTGAGGGAGCAGGGCTCGTTCATGAGAAATATTCGTCTCACCCTTCAGTATTTGGGCACCTCCTTTCACGGTTGGCAAATTCAACCGCAAGGCATCACCATTCAGGCCCTGCTCAAGCAGCTTTTAGAAAAACTGCTGCATGAGTCGATTACGGTGTTAGGAGCGGGTCGTACCGATTCGGGGGTGCATGCCTTAGGGCAAGTGGCCCATTTTAAAACGACCCATCCCATGGATCTGCCCACCTTGCATCGTGCTCTCAACGCCCAGTTGCCTCCTGCCGTTGCAGTGACGAATGTCGAAGAAGTGCCTTTATCCTTTCATTCTACCCGGGACGCTTTGGAAAAAACTTACGTGTATTTTTTGCTGCATTCTCAGCAGAAAATTCCCTTTTTGGAAAAATTAACTTGGCGTCGTTTTGGTTCCTGGGATCCCCAGGCGGTGCGGGAATGTTTGCAACAGATTGAGGGACTCCACGATTTTAGTGCTTTTCGTGGCAGTGATTCCAAAACTAAAACCTCAGAACGAGAGATTTTACAGGCCCGTCTTGTATGGTTGCCCTTTGAAGATTTGAAAAAAGTTTTTGAAATATTTTTGGGAAAACCTGTTCAATCGGTTCCTCCTTGGGAACAGCTTTTTCAAGATCCCGTGGAAGATGTGCCCGGTCTGTGGATTTTTTCCTTTCGTGGCAAAGGATTTCTTAAACACATGGTGCGGAATTTAGTCGGCACTCTGGTGGACGTGGGGGAGGGGAAACGAAGCTCCGGGCAATTTCGTGAAATCTTTGCCAGCAAAGATCGACGTCTTGCGGGTATTACGGCGCCAGCGCGGGGACTATTTTTGTTTCAGGTGAAGTATTAAAATCGATCTCGTTAAGACTCTGACGATTGGATGGTTTTTAGTTTTTCAAAAGTATCTCTACAGAAATGGTCTCCCGGAACCATGGACAACTAGCTCTTTTCTGTGGAGTTTTTTCAACGAAGTTGAAGCGGCTCATTCACAAAAGGTATTGTAAACCAGGTCAGACCAGACTGTATCTCCGGCATATCCTCTAAAATGGTTAATATCACTCAGGCTAAGACTCAGTTGTCCTCGATGATCGAGCGGGTCGTTTCGAAAAGAGAAGAAATTTTCATCAGTCGAGCAGGGAAGCCTGTGGCCAAGATCGTTCCTTATCAAGCGGCTCAAAAGCGTCGACGTTTGGATATTTTTCGAGGGGAAATAAAAATCGCCAAAGATTTTGACGAATGGCCTGAAGATCTAGCCCATTTTTTGGGGATGGAGCGCGATTAAAATTCTACTGGATACCCACGTTTTATTGTGGGCCTTTTCGGATTCTAAGAAATTAGATCGATATGCCCGGGAGCAAATTGCGACGGGCGACAATAGAATTTTTGTCAGTTTGGCCTCTCTTTGGGAGCTTCAAATCAAGGAGACCCTAGGAAAAATCCAACTTCCAAAAAATTTTTTTCGAAAAATTGAAATGCCGAATTTGAAGTTCTGTCCATTACTCTTGCCCATATCGAATACTTAGAAAAACTCCCCTTACACCACTGTGATCCCTTCGATCGACTGCTCGTCTCCCAGGCCAATTGTGAAAATATGCTTCTGATGACGCAGGACCGGGATATTCTGAAGTACGAGGTAAATTTATTTTCGTCGTAAAATTTCCTTGTCTCTCCGCCTTAGCCTGAGCCATGAAACCCCGTATGGCTAAGAAAATCGAAAAATTATTCCGCCCTGAAATCGTTCAGCAGTCGGGTTACCATCTGGAGAGTTATCCCGAGGCCATCAAGCTCAACCAGAATGAACTGTCAGGAGGGGTTCCCCCTCAATTTCGTCGCGAATTGTTGCGACGTTGGAAAAAAATTCCTCTGGAGCGTTATCCTTTAGTTCAGCCCGAGACCCTGCGCAGAGCTTTGGCTAAAAAAATGAAATTACAACGGGAGCAGGTGCTTGTCGCCAATGGTTCTAACGTTTTGATCTACACCCTGCTGCAGGCCGCCGCCTTAAAAGCCAAGGTGATGGGAGTGGTGCCCGCCTTTGGTCTCTACGAAATGGCCGCGGAGCTATTGGGAAATCGATTTATTTCCGTTGAATTGGATTCCGTAAATTTTTCTTTTCCGAAGAAAAAATTTCTACAAGTGTTGAAAAAAGAACAGCCTCAAGTCGTATTGCTTGCCAATCCCAATGCCCCTACGGGAAATCTTTTTTCTCGTGAGGATCTCTTAGCTGTGTTGCGCGCTGCTAAGGGTTTGGTGGTGGTGGATGAGGCCTATTACGATTTCTCCGGCAAGACATTGTTGCCCGAGTTAAAAAAATTTCCCAACCTGGTATTGATGCGTACCTTCAGTAAGGGCTTTGGTTTGGGGGGGGCTCGGGTGGGTTTTCTCATGGCTAAGGCAGAAGTGATTGCCCAGGTGGAAAAAATTTTACCACCTTATGGAGTCAATCCTTTGAGCGAGGTGGCTGCGCTTTTTGCTTTGGAGCAGGCCCCCTATTACAGGCAGCGGGTTCGAGAAGTATTGCGCGAACGGCAACGGGTTTACAAAGAAATGAAAAAGATTTCGGGTTTAGAAGTTTTTCCTTCCGATGCTAATTATTTGCTGTTTCGTGTATCCGACCCCCAAGCCTGTTTTCAATTCTTGTTGGGGCAGGGGGTGCTCATTCGTGACATGTCCAAGGGGAGGGGCTTGTCGGGATGTTTGCGGGTGAGTATTGGTTTACCCAAAGAAAATCGAGTTTTTCTTAAGGCTCTACGGAGTTTTTTTTCTAAGCTCAATTCCAAGCTAGAGTAGAACGAATCCTCTATTTTTTGGGCAAGGGCATCTGTCAAATGTTTTCATGATTCTTCCACCCATGCACCGAAAGAGTCATGGGGACTTCGGTACCACTATCATCGTGACGATGGTGACGTGGCTATGCCTTGCGCGATTGGAACAAGAGCAGCCCGTCCTAGTTCGTTGTTTGCGGCTTCGATAGCGGTTTTATTTCTACAAACTCAAAGTCACTCGATTTTCGTGAATGACAGAGAGTTGTCTTGCCACCTGGGCTGCGACCTGATGAAAAATTTTGCTCTGGGGCGAATCCGGATCGGAAGCGACCAAGGGCTTGCCTGAGTCGGAGGCCTCGCGGGTTGCGGTATCCAGCGGGATTTCTCCCAAAAAGGGAATGTTGAGATCCTTGGCTTTTTTTTGTCCGCCGCCATGGCTGAAAATCTCGGTGCGTTCTTGGCAATGGGGACATTGAAAATAACTCATGTTCTCAATGACTCCCACAATGGGCACTTGGACTTTATTGAACATGGCGACGCCTCGAACCACGTCGGCCAAAGCCACGTCTTGGGGAGTCGTGACGATAACGGCCCCCGAGATAGGAATAATCTGACTTAAGCTGAGTTGCGCGTCTCCCGTACCCGGAGGCAAATCCATGATGAGATAGTCGAGCTCTCCCCATTCTACGTCGTCGATGAACTGTTGTAGCATCCGTCCCACCATAGGGCCACGCCACACGGCAGCGTCTTCTTCTTTCATGAGGTAGCCGATGCTAATGGTTTTGAGGCCGAATCTTTCCAAGGGGAGAATTTTTTTCTTCTCGGCATCCACTAAGGGAGGAGTGTTCTTCAAGCCCACCAATGTGGGTAAGGAGGGACCATAAATATCGGCGTCCAACACGCCTACCTTGGCTCCGGTTTGGGCCAGGGCCACGGCGAGATTGATGGCGACGGTGGATTTCCCGACGCCACCTTTACCGCTGGCCACGGCGACGATATTTTTCACTGTGGGGAGTCGTCCTCCTGGAGTAGGTCGGTGGCCGGCTTTGATTTCCCACGAAAAATCCACTCGAAGATCCTCAACCCCAGGAAGGGCCTGGATGCGAGCTCTGATTTCTTGATCTAAGGCTGCTTGCCATGGTGAATTGGGACTGGGTAAGACGATCTTGAGACTGACCTTTCCTTGATCCAGGTTCACTTCTTTGACCATGCCAAGGCTAACGATGTCTTTGCGGATTTCGGGGTCGTGAATGCCTTGTAGGGCGTTAAGAATGGTCGATTTCATGGTGGCTCGGAACTCCTTTTGGATACATCGGAGAGTGGACGTTTTTTTACTTATTCCTCTCGCGGAAATGCCAATAGGGGCATTTCATGTTATTTTCAACCTATGAAATTGCCTCTTTACTTTGACTATCAAGCGACCACGCCTCTGGACCCCGAGGTCTTCTCGGCCATGGAGCCTTATTTCAACCGATATTTCGGCAATGCGGCCAGTAAAAGCCATGCCTATGGCTGGATGGCTGAATCCGCTTTGGAGCGGGCTCGCGCTCAAGTGGCCTCTGCCTTGGGCGTTATGGCGGAGGAAATCTTTTTTACCAGCGGTGCAACCGAATCAAATAATTTGGCGATCTTAGGTGTGGCAGCTGAACCGAATGCTGAGAAGGACCATCTCATTACGGTATTGACGGAACATCGTTCCGTATTGGATCCCTTGTTTTTTCTGGAATCGCGGGGATGGCGTGTGACCCGACTCGGGGTTGACGCCCAAGGGCAAGTCGATTTGGAGGCGTTGAGATCGGCCATCGGACCTAAAACTTTATTGGTCTCAGTAATGGCGGCCAATAATGAGATCGGCACTTTGGCTCCGCTGCAGGAAATCGGCTCCATCACACGAGAGCAGAATATTTATTTTCATAGTGATGCCGCTCAATTCTTTGGCAAGCTTCCCCTCAGACCTCGTGAAATGGGGATTGATTTCCTTTCAATTTCTGCCCACAAAATCTACGGCCCCAAGGGAGTCGGCGCCCTTTATGTGCGTGGTGGCCGCCGGGAAATCGCTTTGCGTCCCCTATTTTACGGGGGAGGTCATGAAGGCGGACTGCGGTCAGGGACTCCGAATGTCCCCGGTGCAGTGGGTTTGGGAGTGGCTGCTGAAAAGGCCTGTCGCGTGATGGTGTCGGAGTCTCAATATTTGGAGGGACTAAGAAATCGTCTTTGGCAAGGATTGCAGGAACAAATTGAGGGAGTTCAACTTAACGGAGCTTGGGATCCGCGTTTGCCGCACAATTTAAATTTTTCCATTCCTGGGCTTCGTTCTGAAGTGGTGATGATGGAGTGTCGTCATCTGGCGATGAGTTCGGGATCAGCTTGTAGTTCGGCTGATCCCAAACCCTCCCATGTGCTTCAGGCTTTGGGGTACTCCGAGGAGCGAATCCGCGGGGCCTTGCGCATGGCGGTGGGACGCATGACTCAGCGCTCAGAGGTTGAAACCGCCATCACCACTTTGGGTCAAGCGGTACGGCGTTTGCGTTAGGATTCCGGAGGAAGGGTTGCTTTTTTAAATCAGGAGTGAAAAGAACAAGAAATCGGTGTGGAAGCTGTCTCGAGTGTGTCGATTCAAAGGAGGTTTTGTCCCATGAATATAACAGCTGCGGCGGTGGCGCGTGCAAAAGAACTTATGGTTTCAGGCCAAAAAATCGGTTGGGGTTTAAAAATTGGGATCAGCAGCGGAGGCTGTTCTGGTCTTTCCTATAAAATGGATTTTGCCGAGACTCCGGGGCCTACTGACAAGGTTTTAGAGTTTGATGGGCTCAAGGTCTTCGTAGACCCGAAGGCCTATCTGTATTTGCAAAATGTCGAGATTGGTTACCATTCCGACATGATGAGCTCGAGTTTTACCTTTCAAAACCCCGATGCCAAAACCACCTGTGGTTGTGGAACTTCCTTTTCTGTCTAATGGGGGGGCTCGGGAGAACAATAAAAGCCTATTGCAGAAAAAAATACGCCAGGAGCCGGTTTCAGGATTCCCAGGCGAGAGTTTTACACATTTTCTTTACACGATCCCGCCCCTTAAGGCATGGGTGCCCAGTCTTTTCACCTCAAAGGAAAGTTGGGGGCCATGTTCAAAAAAATTTTTCTCTCCGTTTTGGTTTTGATTCAATTCACCGCCTGTGGTGCTTCGCGGCAATCGGCTACAGGACCCATCAAGCCCAAGCCCATGGTGACTCCGTGGGAATATTATCAAAAGGCTAAGCCTGCGGTGTTGGGGTCTGAAGAAGAAGTGAAGATTCAAAACGCCGAGGTTCATACCATGGGAGAAGACACCGGTTCCGATAAAACTCACTACATTATTATTGGCACCATTGTGGGGGTATCTGTCATTGGAGGAACGGTGGCGGGTTTGATGTTGGCCAAGTAGTAAGAAGTGGGTGAAAAAAGAGAAAGAAATTTCGGGTGTTTTGTTTGGCTGTTTGCCGCACTTAAGGATAAGCGTTTTTTATATTTCTATCTTTTAGGAGAGATGCCAGAGACCACGGTCCTCTTGGATGGTTCCGAGTCGTTTGAGTCGTTCGAGATGTTTCTCAATCATCTGCCGTTCGAAGGAAGCCTTTAAGGGATCCTTCTCCAAGTGGGAGTGTTTGTAGATGATTCCGATTTCTGAGAGGTGTTTGAGTTCCTGGGGTTGTTCTTTTAGCGCCTCCAAAATTTTTTCTTCTCGCTTGGGGATGGCGGCCTCGAAGCGGGCAAGTTTTTCAAAAAATTGTTCCGGATCATAAATGCGGCTGCCGTGGCTGGTGGCGTAATAACGGCATTGAATTTCTTTGATCTTCTCCAGACTTTTTAAAAAATCATCGATATTCGAGGAAAGATTAGCGTACCAAGGTCCGAGTGGAGTTAAATCCACGTCGCTACAAAAGAAGAGATCGATTTCTTTGAACAGTAAACCGATGTGGCCGGGGGTATGGCCGGGAAGATGAACGACTTGAACTTCGTGATCTTCCAAGGGGAGCAGTTGTCCGTCGGAAAGCAAAGTATCGAAATAGGCTTCTTTGATATCCAGGGTAGAGAAAATTCCTTTGAGCCATTCAATGTATCCCGAATCTTGAACGGAGTCGGCGAAGCGCAGGTAGTTTTCGAAACTTTGTAAGGGTTTGATGTCGAGCTTGTGGCACAGGAAACGAGCTTCTTTGAAGAGGCTATTCAAGGAACGATGATCCACATGATAGTGGGTGTTCAACACTTGATGAACCCTTTTGGATGCCGCGAGATGTTCGAGGTAAGAAAAGTTCGCCGAGGGATCCACCACCGTTGCTTGAGAGTCATGGATGAGAATAGAGTTGGAGAAAAAAAACTCCTTGGAATTTCTGGCCCAGATAAATTCGACATGGCCCAACTGGACGCCATTTTCAGTTTTTTGAGGTTCTTGCACCATAACTAAGCCAGTCTGAATATGTTGTAACGTGACTCCTCGATTTTCCCTCAAATTGAGGAGCTTCTCAAATCGAGACTTCGCCGCTAAATTCTTCCAGCCCCCCCTAGGCTCAAGTGAACGAGATCACAATCCTTTTTCCGCAGTGACTTGGAGAAGTCCCTCTGGGGGTGGCATATTTTCTGCACAATAACCCATGGGTAGGGCGGTGTTTTCGGAGATTTTTGCCAACTCGAGTCTGGGGTTGTTCGATGTACAGGTAAAGTGATCATGGGAGATTTCAGTCAAAAGCGAAATTTTTCTCCGGGTGTTTTGAGGTCTCGAGGTCTTTTCAAGACCTCACCCTGGCGTCGGGCCTTAGTGGAACCCGGTTTGAGATGTCTGCAATGGTGTTGCGATGAGCGGGGCGCAAGACTGATGTTTCAGATGGGTGGGCAAACAGGATCGATTTATTTTGATCGTAGGCGTCGCAAGGTATTTTACCGGGGGCATCATGTAAAAAAAACCGATTTGGATCCTCAGCAGTGGATGGCCCTCAAGATGCTGTACCACTGTTTGGATGAGTCGATCCTGTCTTCTACTTTGGCTCGAGATTATCGTCGTTGTTTGGAAGAAGATTTTTTAGGGGGTGGTTTTTCCTGAACTTCCCCTTGCCAGGCTAGGACTGGGGCGTTACTTTGAAGCCGCATGAGTACGCGAGAAATACGAGATCTACCCATTTCCCCCAAGGTCCTTGAGCGTCCTCTTGTTGAGCAAGAAGACCGACGCTCCGCCCGTCGTGGCGATTGGGTTTTTCAGAGTGCTGGGCAGGAGTTTGATTTTCGTCAGGGGATGATTTTTCTCAATCGTGAAAATCTGGCTAAACATCTTTCCGATAATCTTACCCATTTTGGGGTCCATTATTGGACCGCCTTGGCAAGGCGTTTGTCCTTGTACCGGGATTGGGCCACCTTGAACGTGGAGGACCCTGAGGCTTTGGGACAATTTCTTGCCATTGTTCACGCTTTGCTGACCAAAATTTACGGTCGTATCAAAAAGAAATTCGATGAGACTCTCGACGGTGTTTCTTTTCATCTCGAAGAAGGCCAGTTGTTGATCAATGGCATCAACGTCAACGCCTGTCTGAAAATGTTTCAGCGTCGCCCCACGCCCAAGGGAAAGATTTTTCTTAAGGGACTTCGGGGACGCATGGCTGTTTTGCAATCGAACCGTTCGGGAAACGCCAATTATGAAAAGATTCGAGAGAGTGTGAATCGTTTGGCTTTGGCGATTGACGAAGAGTTGCGAAAACGTCCTCTCGTAATCGAGTTGCCGCCTCCGAATTCGAGTCTACCTCCCGCCACTTGAGGGTGGGGTCCTGTAAACTTAAATACAAAAAATCCGGCAATTTTTGTTTTATGATGTCCGAGTGAAAAACTTGGGCATTGAGCATGGACCTTGCATCTAGCAACACGGATGAAGCGGGTGTTGCGCCGTTATCCCCTGTTGTTACCTTTGTTGGCGTTGATCGCTGGTATCACCATGGCGTATTGTGTGGAGGAGCGTGCCTCGATCCGTTTTTCGATTTTACTTCTTTTAATTGCGGGCTTGTTTTGGGTCTTTGCGTTGCAATCCCCTTCGGGTTGGGCCTTGGTATTTTTTGTCTTGGGTTGGTGGCAGACGGGTCCACGTTTTTTTGAAGATCCGCCTCAGTTCCTGCAGTCATGGGTTCGTAAGGAGGCTTGGGTGGCAGTTCGGTTTTCACCCGAGTCTTACTGTGAAGCCGCTGAGGGTGGTTTTCGTTTTACAGGGCATATCTTAGGTCATTATCAAAGCGAGGCATTTTTCCCTTCAACCTTTCCCGCTGTGTTTTTCTTTTCTGGGGGCCGCTGCGATTTGCAACCGGGTGCCGTTTATCGGACTCTGGTGAGATTTCGCGAACCACAGAATTTTAAAAATCCAGGTGTGTTTTCCTATGCCCAAAGTTTGCGAGCTAAGAAAATTTTTTACACTGTGACCTTGCACGATTCTATCGAATGGATTCAAGAGCGACCTCCGAATTTTCAACAAATTTGGGTTGGATCGGTTCGGGCTCGTTTGCAGAAAGTTTTGGACCACTCTCTTGAAGACCCATGGGTTCGTGGTTTTTTCGGGGGATTGTTGATCAAAGACGATTCTGCCATGGGCGAGGAGGGGGCGGAAGTTTTTCGGGCGACGGGACTCTCCCATCTTCTCGTGGTTTCGGGAATGAATTTGGGGATAGTCTATGGATTGGCCTACCTCGTTTTGATCTTTCCCTTCAGTTTGTGGAGACGTGCTTTTGAACGGGGTTGGAGCAGGCGTGGCGCGGCTTTTTTTGCGGTTTTCCCCACTTGGGCCTATGCCATGATGGTGGGCTATGAACCTTCGGTCAACCGGGCCCTGGCGGCTTGTATGGGGGTGGGTTTGGCTAGAACCCTAGGTCTGCGTCCTCAAGCTCTGTCGTTGTTTCTCATGGTGGCTTGGATATTTTTACTGAATGACCCTGGCTTGTTGTGGGATCTTTCCTTTCAGCTTTCTTTTATGGCCACCGGCTTTTTGGTGTTGTTTTCCCCATTGTTAGCGAAGGCCTTTCGTGAGCGGCAAGGGGCGGGTTGGTTTCATTCTAATTTAGGCGAAAAAATCTGGAGTGGAGTTTGGACCGCATTGTTGGTGGGGATCGGGCTTTATCCACTCATGGCCATTCAATTTCATCGCTTCTCTTGGGTTTCTCCCTTGAGTAATTTATTGATGGTTCCTCCTTTCATGGTTGTGGGTTTTCCTCTCGTGGTTTTGGCTGGTGTGCTTGCGCTTCTCTATCCACCAGGGGGGGCATGGCTGTTTAAGATTTTGGAAATTCCCTTTCATGAGGTGTTGGCCTGGCTTCGTCTTTTGGCAACTTGGTCTTGGATCGAAGGTCCGGTTGCAAGCCCATCGTGGGGAGTATGGATTGCCTATGTGGGTTTTTTTGTGGGCGTGTGGAGATTTTCTCAGGGGCGATCCTTGTTTCGAACTTGGGGATTGAGCCTGGCTTTGGCCCTTTTATTCTGTCTTTTGGGTGCTCCCGTGGGCACTCCTCTATTAGAGTTGCGGATGCTCGACGTGGGGCAGGGTGAGGCCTTGCTACTCAAATTACCCTCGGGGGAGACCCTGCTGATTGATGGCGGAGGTTTCCCCAGAAGCAAAACCGACGTGGGGGCGAGGGTTGTTTTACCCGTGTTATGGAGTCAGGGAATTTTTGAATTATCGGAGGCTATCCTCACCCATCCTGACGAGGATCATTTTTTGGGATTGGTATCTGTCTTGTCTGAATTGCGTGTGCAAAACTTCTATTATCCTGCTGTCTTCCAGAAAATTTTACCTTCCGCATTAACGCAGATTTTAGAGCAACATACTGGAATCGTGAAGACCTTAAAACGAGGAGATACTTGGAAGCTCGGTGGAGTGCTGTTCGAAGTATTGTGGCCCCCTGCCATTTCTCCTTGGGATGCCGAGGACGGAGACAATTCTAAGAATAATTTAAGTTTGGTTTTAAAGGTGAGTTACGGTCAGGTTTGTTGGCTGTTGACTGGGGATCTGGAAACTCCCGCTGAATTTCACATTCTTGCTCAGGAAGACCCTCAGCGATTGCATTGTGAGCTACTCAAGGTGGGGCACCATGGATCAAAAACTTCTTCAAGTGATCCATGGTTGGATGCGGTGCAACCCCGCTGGGGCCTTATCAGTGCAGGTATGGGCAATCGTTTTGCTTTGCCCCATTCCCAAGTTCTTGCCCGTCTTTTCGAAAAGGGAATTTCCATTTGGCGTACCGATCGTGATGGTCAGATACGCGTTTTTACCGATGGAAAAACTTCCTGTGTGCAAAGTTATATCGAACGAGACGAGGTCGGAGACAAGTGTCGTCTTTTTCCATAGGACATATTTTTTAGAAGGTCGTTCGAACTATTTTTTGGGATTTATTGTTTTTAAAATCCTCAGATGGTGTGCTTTGGGCGATATGGTGGAGTGTGAATTTCTTTGCGGGTTTCCGTGTCCAGAGAGGTTTGTATTTCCCCCCTCAAAGAAGTCGATTCGAGTGTTTGTGGGTTAGAGTCCCCACCTTAGGTGAGTGGAGGAACTGTGCTTCATTAAAGGTATTAAAAATCAATGAGTTAAAAATACGCCCCCCTCAATTTTTTGGCATATTTATTGCTTTCTATTAGGTGCTTAAAGGATACGTATCGTTATGGGGTCGGGCAATGCAAAATTGAGGTTGGGTATTTGGTTTGAACCCACCGACTGGGGTCGTTCTTTTGAGCAGGGCAAGAAAAGTCCTGTTGCTGAGCAATCGGCATTGTCTACTGGTGTTGTTTTGAGCCCCCAGTTGAGCGGCAAGCTTTCTCATAAAGTTTTCCCGAGTTTTTTTGCACCTCCTAAAAATCCTCAACTTCAAGCTTTGGAGCCTAAAGTATTGCGCAGTGTTGAGCGTTTCGGGAAGGAACCTGTTTCCAAAAATAGACCTTCAAATGCGAATTTTGGCTTGGACAACAATACCAGTGCGAAGTCGCGTGATTTTATTCAGACGAAAATATCGGAGCACTATTTTTCTGGATTTCAAAATTTACATTTATCGGAGTTCAGAAAAGCTTGGTTGCAAGACCGATTGCTCATGATTTTGAACGCTAGGGATATCAATCAAGTGGCCCAGGTCAAGGAGCAGATGCAACTTTGGTTAAGCTATGGTGAGCTCAAGACTCGGCAACTGTTGTTTCATCAATTTCTTTCTGAGGTCTACCCCGAGGAATACCGTCATGAAGATCCTAGGAGCTTAGAAGAATTATCTGTGGATCCCTTCATGTTGGCGCTTAGAAATCTATCGGTGCAAGATCGGGATCAATTCAACAAGCTGCTCACAGAAGATATCTCCATAGAGCCTCAAGACCTCAATCAGCTTATCGTTGAGAATGATCGTTTGGGAAATCTATACTCGGTAGATTTCTTAGAGAGAATATTTTCCGCTTACGAACGTGCGGAAATTTCGTTGAGCCCCATCGTCTCCGATGAAGAGCTATTAAGTTTTGTGGTGACTCCTTTGTTGATGCACGAGTCAAGCATGGAGGCGCTGCTCGGAATTCGGTCTTATTTTAGCGGTGATTTGGTCGATGTCGAGGGGACTAAGATTCGCTTGGATGAGGTGCGCGGTTATGTGGATGATTTACAGGGGAGATGCAAAGTATTCCAAGCGATAGATCGGCAATTAGAACTTGAACTATTGAGGACTCAAGAAACGGTTCGGGAGCGTTATGCGGAGGTTATTTCCGTTCAAGAGGATGAAGTTATTTCGGAAGAGCTGGAAGATAACGGTCTGGTAGATTTTGTAGACTACGAAGCAGAGGTGGAACTCGATCCAGAGGTAGAGCTTGCCCGTCGGAGACTAGAGGAGTTCCGGACGCTTCAGCAACGGCTACAAGATCTTTTGGAACAAAATCCTTTAGCCCATCCTGGGGATGGTCCGCGGTATTATGTTGAGCAAGTGATGGTTCTTAAGGAGGCACTTAATGGATTCGAGAAGAATTGGTTTGCACAGACGGTGGAACGACAGCTGAGTCAGATGTCTGATTTGAACGGTGGAGAATATGAAGATGCTCTGGTTCATTTGCAAAACCGTTTAGAGAATTTACTCGTGGATCCTGAAATTGAGGCGGGCGATTACCACCGTTTTTTACTAGATTTGGCGCTATATCACGAGCTCTACAAGATAAAATCCCTGAGCCCAGAAGTCTCCCTGGTGAATGATCTTCAATTACGGTTGGGCGAGTTCATGAGTCGGGATGAACTATTGTTTTCAGAGGCCGAAGCCCTTGGGAGTCGGATGCAGATTTATAAGAGCTACGCCGTGGCGAGGCAGATCAATCCAGATCATCCTCGGGTGTCAGAATTAAAGCATCATCTTCAGTCATTTAAGCGACTGGGGTGTGCAAGTGAAGCATTCATATCAAAACTACAAAGAATGAGTCAGGAAGCTGCTCTGGCTGTTACTCTGGAATCTCGCATGGTGTTTTGGGGAAAACTGGAGAACAGCAACCTTCAGATTGATGGACTGAAAGATGGTTTCGGGCTTTGGGGAGATGCAGCCGAGCGTTATGAAGAAGTTTCGGAGATAGCCCTGGGCTACTCTCGAATGTCTGTTTTATTGGAGCAGGGAAAGTTTGAAGAGGCGCGACGGGCCTTCGAACGTTGGGAGCGTAATCCTCGTTTAGGGTATTGGCAGCAAAAAACTCAACGCGATGTTTTTTGGTCGAGTTTGGCTTTAGAAGCGATTGGGGTAAGTGAGTCGGGTGCCGCATCCAGGCTCGTGACCCATTCGCTATTAGCCGCGGCGAAACGAGTAAATCCATTGGCAAAAGGATTGGGATTATTAAGAGTTGGGACGAAGGTTTTTAAAGATGGAAACAAACTAACCCTAGCTCTTCAGCAGAGTCGTCGCTTGAGGGCCTTGATGTTCAGCGGTAACGTGGTGACGTTTACTGCAGTGAGCCGCTATTTCAGCCAGGGTTTTCAGGATAAAAATTATTGGGATCAAAGTTTGAGCCGAGGAGAAAATGCTTTTGAATTTGCTAAAGAGCTGACTGTCAATGGGGCGATGTTTGGTTTTTTAGCTAAGGTGATACAAATTCATCAAGCGAGGCAGATTTCTAAGTTATTACCCGAAGCGGCACTTCGCTTAGAAAGTCACTTGGGAAGATCTGGTATTGCTCGTTTGACAGAAGAAGAATTTAAAGCAGGTTTACAGGCCGAAATTGAGGTGCTGACGAGAAGAGGGGCTAGCGGGGTTTATTTTCAGGGGACGCGTTTTGCCTCTGAGTTGGGTGGTTTTGCCATATTCGAGCCGTTTGGCGCCAATATCCACACTAATTTGGAGCGTGTAAAAAATGGTGAGCCAATGGAGTGGGATTCTCCCGAGTTCCGAGAATGGATGGGGCGGGAGGCTTGGGCGCATCGTTTCGCGTTTTTAGTGGCGTTGAAGGTAAGCGGTGTTTTGAGTCATCCGATTCCACAAGGTTTGCCGGACCCCGTATCAGAGATTTACCATCGGCGCATTGAAAGTTGTCGAATTACTCTCTTGTCTTTGTTGGAGCAGGAGAAAGCCTCTCCTAAAGATGTTTTGGATACGCTGGAGAGATATTTGCTGGCTCAGCAAGAATATTTGGTGGCCTTGCCGAAGTTAAATTTTCGGCAGCGAGCAGAGCGTACGCGACTTGAACAAGAACTCATTGAGTTGGGTGAAATGAGAACAGAACAGGAGGGAATTGAAACGCTATTTTCCGAACAAACTGGATTCGATTTGCGTCAAGGTTTTGGAGATGGGCATTGGGAATACTCACCCGCACAAGGCGATGCGATTTTACGGTTTTGCGAAGAACGTTTTGGCGAAAGGGTTCACGTAGACCGATCGAGTGGCGTGGTTGAGCTTGAGCTATTTGATCCTGAGAAGGGAGTGCGAAAAACGCACCTTTTGACGCCTCGGATGCAGCTAGATTTCAGTTCGGTAGTGGGTAGTCAGGCTCCATCGATTTCGACATCGGGCATATCTGTTCCTTTGGGTTTTGCGATCTACGGAGTTTTTGATGCAGGGGCGATCGGCGGAGTGTCGGCATGGGAGAGAGTATTGAGTGGGAGCATAGAAAATTTCCTTGCCCATCCGGAACAGCAAACAGTGGATCTGCTCCCAGAGAGGATTTCCCCAAGATCCAGTTCCAGTTCGGAGCTTTCTCCGTCGAGACAGGAGTCCAGTTCGAGAGCGGTAGCGGAAGCTTCTTTAAGACAGGCAGGTTGGAACGATGCGCAAGTCTCTGCGCTATTGACCCGTCTTGCAGAAAGTTCAGGGGTTTCAGTTGATTCGATTTACAGTGTGCTTCCGTCAGTGATCGAAGCACTGGGAAAAAATAGTTGGGCCTATGAGCGTCAATGTAATTTTCTGATCGATCTTGCCAAGATCTCAGGAGGGTACGTTGATGCTGCTTATTCGATTCTTCCCACGGCGCTTGAAGCCCTGAGTAGGAATAACTGGAGTTGTGGGCAGCAATATGATTTTCTGCTCCACCTTGCGAAGAGTTCCGGACCAAAATTTAATTTTTCTTGTCAAAGGCTTTCAAAAGTCCTGGATATTCTAGGTGGGCTTGGTTGGAATGCTGCTAGGCAAAAGCAGTTTTTGAGTAAGATCATTGCCGATGCTTCCCAAAGTACCGGTTTTGCGTTTAATTTTATAGATGCTCTAGAGGGTTACGCTCCTCCAGGGCATTTGGAGGAAAACCTACAAAGATTATCCAGACTCTTAGCCCAGCTCGGGGAACACAATCGAAAAGCCGTTTTAAGACTCCTGAATGAAAATGATGATTTCTTTGCTCACTTAGGCCCTGAGAATTTTTCTCAACACTTTTCTTTTTATGTAACCTTGTTTGAGCGTTGGCCCCGCTTGGGATTTATCCTGCTGGAAGGCCTCCTTGAGGCCACAGAACAAGGCCTTGTGCCTTTGGATATTTCCTCGCACCGACGAGATATCGAAGCTTTTATAGAGCGGGCCCATGGCTTTTCTCCTGCTGTGTATGCAGCTTATCTGGCAGAGGGAGATTCGCTTTTTATAGCCTTGGAGCAATACTCCCAGGTCATGCTGAGTGACAGATTGGGCCCTCTTGAAATTGCAGAGATCATCCGTAGTCGTGGCGAGGAATTTCTTTTAGCGCTGATTCAAATCAATTCCCCTACGAGTGGCAATACCTTCGTGCCAAGAAGAGAACAGTTAACTTTGTTAAAAGACAGAATTGCTGCGGGTGACTTAAGGCTTCATGTCCCTGAGGCTTGGCGAGGCAGGGAAGAATCGTTTTATCTCAGTGCAGGAAATTGGGTGCTAAAACCCGGACAGACTACAGATTCTCAAGGCGTGATTTGGGATTTGTTGGGTCGCTTTCGATCAGAGGATGGATCCAGACCCGTTGCGGAGCAGGAGGTCGTTCGCGCTCTCGACGCCTATATCCGCTCGGGACGTAAGGCGGAGCAAAGGGAGGAATTACTGACTCTCCTCTATCGCTTTGCTGGACAGGATGTGGCCTTGCAGGAAACCATCCATCGAATTCAAGGAGTCGATTACGTATCCTTGGGTACGTTGAAAGAGATCTTTGTCGATAAAGACCAGTTGCCAAGGATCCTATTGCGGGCCTTAGGACAATTGGATCCGAGCCTTTGGGTTGGCCAGGGCCAAAAGCAAGTTTTAGAGTTTAATCCCGAGGGTTTTGCGAAAAATCTCAATAAGCTTTGGAGAAATGGGAAGAGTAAAACAGAAAGACTTCAAGCTTTGGCCAAAATGGTAAGTCGTTTTAGAGAAGAAGATCTTAGGGCAAAGGTGCTGACGCGTGATGATCTTAGTTCTGAATTAAAGGCGGCTATAGAAATGGTTATGTCTCATGCCCCCGACTTACGACATCAAGACCTTATCAATGAAGTTTTTGATCCTAGTCTCGGCGTTATTGAGGCAGAGATGAGAAATTACGAATACGAAAATAATCAAACGTTTGTTCTAGGACTTCGTGCAGTGAAAGGACCCGCTTTTGGGATGCATGGTCTTAATTCGGGTGTTTGCGTGGCAAAGGATCCTGCTGTCTGGAGTAACCCCGATTTCAGTCTTTTGGCTGTCGTTCATGAAGGAAATCGTCAGGTGGTAGGCTACGTTCATGTGGTCGAGATTGAGGTCGAGGGAAAGAAGTATCTGACTCTGCCTGGAATTAATCCTAGCTCGGAGTTTATGGGGACGGTGGAGGCTAAGGAATTCTACGATGGTCTGATGAATTCAATAATCCAATTGGCTAAAATGGGAAATTATGCGGGAGTGTATATACCCACAGATTCAGGTATTCACTCCAACCGCATGGCTATCAAAAAAGTTGTTCAGGGGATGTCCTATCCGACAAAAAGCATTCCTGAAGTTGTGTGGGGTAAGGAGTATCCCTTCAGTCAAGTCTATGTAGCCTGGGAAGTATCTCATCACTAAGTATTATGATGTCGAGGCAAAGGGCAGACGGAGCCTGGATAGCAAGATCACCCGTTCCCTTAATGGATGGATCACAAAGCACACTGAAATCGGGGCACCTATGTTAAGAGGATCTCCGTCTCGTGAAAGCATTTTTACGGAGAGGGGGCAAACGATGGACCGAGAAGGGGATGGAAAGTTTAAGGTGTTTCTGAGTTGAGTTTGGTCTGGGAAGCCCCTGGTATCGCTTCGATTTTTTCCCAACTGCTTACGCGCCATCCCGTGGGAAACTTGCGCAACAAGGTGACGATGACGGGAATCTCGTTGCCATTTTCTTGTTGGAGCAGGACAAAACTGGTGGCCAGGTTTTTTTGTAATTCTTGGCTCTGTTTTACTTCGGCTTTGAGGACTTTAGATTGGTAGAAGACCGTGTCTTTGTATTTTTTGCCGTAGTGTTGGAAGTAAGATCGACTCAATTTTGCCGTTTTGGCATCGGAGGGAACACGACCACCGCAGGCGGCAAAAAATAGAGTCACAAAAAGCAAAACGGGAAGGCCCTTACGCATAGATGGGGCACCCTAATCAAAAGCTTCACGATGGGTCAACTGCCATATGCATATGTGGCTTTTGTAAGAAGGGATCGGCCTACATTACCTTTTGGCGGATTCTTTCGATGAGTTCCAGGGTGATGCGTCCTGTTGCTCCCCAAATGAGATGTCGCTGGTATTGAAAAGAAGGCATCGCAAAGCGTGTTTCGTAAAGTTCGGCTGGATCCAAACTGAGATGCGCAGGATTTAACAGGTGGGAAAGGGGCACCCAAAAGATTTCCTCAATTTCGTGGGGATTGGGTTGAAAGTGGGGCGGCTGAAGTAGGCGCCCCACAAAGGGGGTGATGTGGTAACCGGTGGGGGTATAGAGGGGGGGCAGGGGCCCCCAGAGTTCTACACTGGAGGGGGTGAGTCCGGTTTCTTCAAAGGTCTCTCGCAGGGCGGTATCTTCCAAGTTTCGATCTTGTTTTTCTCGGACTCCTCCGGGGAAGCTCACCTGTTTTTTGTGATCTCGGACTCGATCGGTTCTCAATGTATAAAGCACTTGCGGTTCGTGAGCTTGTTCATCCAACAAAACTAATACGGCGCTGGGAGTATAACCCTCCCAGGGTGGTTCTTGTGGATCTGGGGATTGGAAACTCTCTTTCAAATGTTGCCAGGGAAAAAGCTTTTTTACTTCGGTGGAATTCATATCGTTAGTTTTTTAAAGATCACTTGAGGAGGATGTTGTGTTTTGTGTTTTAGGGCTTGATTCAATTCGGGTCACTTTGGAGGAAGAGCCCTTGGGAACCTTAATACCGTAGCCCGAGGGAATTCTCATTTGGTTGTTCTGCACAGCCTCGGAGAAGTGTGGGTTAAGTTGGAGTATCTCCTCCCAACTATAGTTAAAATTTTGAACGAGATCGCTTAATAGCATCGGACTAGGTAGGGTGTAGGTGTCGTATTCCAATTTTTGACGACGTTCGACCTTGCCAAAGTATTTGGGATAGTTACTGGAGACCTCTAGGGCCGCTAAAAAAGAAGGGTAAAAATTTCTTGAGGCGAAACCGTAGACTCCCCCTCGATAGTAAAGAATGATTTGGCCAATATCGGTGGTTCCCAAAGTGGAAACAGCACGACTCATGGTGGCCCTTCCCGAATTATAGGCGTTAATCGCCAACGGCCAAGATCCTAGAGCTTCGTAGTTACTTTTAAGTAGGTCAGCGGCGGCATAGGCGGCTCGGAAGGGATCGTTGCGCTCATCGACGACGGAGTTGATTTCTAAGCCATGGAGTCGTCCCGTGGTGGGCATGAATTGCCAGACTCCACTGGCCCCCACTTTGCTGACGGCTTGGGTATTGAACATGGATTCCACGAAAGCAAGTCGGGTTAATTCCAGGGGAACTCCCTGACTCATGAAGATATTCTCAAATTCTTCGAGATAAGCCCCAGAGGTTTTAAGCGCATCCAGGAACTTATTACGAATACCGGTTTGGGAACGAATTCTTTCCGAGGAGGAGGCCTCTAAAAATTTGTTGGGATTGGGGTCGTCTTTGAAAAGATCGTAGATGCGTTTTTCTTCCTTCGAAAGTTGCTCTGGTTGGTTCTGTTTGGCGTGTAGACTGAGCAACAAGGTTTTGATGCGTTGTTCTTCTTCTTCAAGACGGGGATAAAATAATGCACGCCTTTCCTCTTTGGTAAGGGCATCGTTGTTGTAAAGATCGGTAAAGTCCATGACCGAGTAAATGACCGCAAGATTCTCGGTATCGTGAAAAATTTCGTAGTTCCGATCGTATTGGGTATAGACCATTTTCCAAAAATCAACGGCGGGCTTGATGCTTTTCGGAACTTCAAAGGAGTAGCTGAGTACCTTCCCTTGGCGCTTAACGCTTAAATGATTTTCTGTAGCTTCATCGGTTTGTGTTTTTTTCTCTTTTTTCTTCTCTTTTTTTGCGGCCTGAGCCTCCGGCATAGAAAAGAAAATAAACTCAGTGGGGTGGTCGTGTTTTTTAGAGAGGCAGGGAAGAAGCATGCTCATCAAGAATGCTAGGCTTAGGATTTTTAGGTGTAGTCTGGGTTGAGAATTCTTTTTTCTGAAAGAAGCGGAGGAAGAACCATCAGTATTGAGACGGGTTTTAGAGGATAAAAAATCAGGGAGGATAAAGTTTTTTTTTCGATGGAATAGAAATTTTTTTTTCATGGTGTGGAGAGAATATTTAAAAGTTTCTGTTGAAATTCTTTTTGCTTCCAAAAAGATTCTCCTTCGCCATTGGCAATGAACACGAAAAGATAAGGTCCGTCTCGGCGTCCAGGTTGCACCGGCACATAGCCCGTCAAGGACGTGACGCCGTTGAGGGTCCCGGTCTTTCCTCGGAAACCTTGGGGGAGACCTTCCTTGGAGAATTTCTTCCTCAATGTACCATCCACCTGAGCCACGCTCAATGAGGAAAGAAATTCCACTTGAAGTTCTGGATCGGTAAAAGCTCTTCGGAGCACCTGAGCGAGGCTTCGGGCGGTGATGCGATTGTTTTTAGAAAGGCCGGAGCCATTTTCCAAATGAACTCCTTCGAGGGGAATGTTCCACTCCTGCATTTTTTCGAGCAATGTGGCTACGCCTTGGGCTGTATTTCCCGGGGCTCCATGGCGATGGATGCCAAGATTTTTTAAGAGTTGTTCGGCCATAAAGTTGTTGGAGTTTTTATTGACCTCTTGAAGAATCACGCCCAGGGGAGGACTTTGTTTTTCCACGATGACCCGACTCTTTTGAGGAGTGGTTCCAAAGCTGAACTGTTCTGGTGATTGGATGCCCACTTCGTGCAGTAAAGAAAGCAGTCGCAGTCCTGTAAAATAACTGGGATCTCCTTGAGCGAGGCTAAAGGGAAAACTATCTTCTCCAGGGGGAATCTGGCCTTTGAGTAAAATTCGTGGATTTGAAGTTTCGGTGCTGGGGAAATTGCGTACTAAAATCTGCGCTCTTCCGGGGCGGGTGACCACCTGGTTTTCGATGGGGGGATCGGGCAGGGCGGGAACCCACTGGATTTTGGCCAAATCACCGACCTTGCTTCCTGCAGTGGCTACACCCTGCACGAGATTTCCGTCGAGGGAGAGGGCGCTGACCGGGGCATTGAAGGGGCTATCCACCTGGCGGTTTTGCAGTCGTCCCGGGTAGTCTTGTGAGTCGTACCATTGGGTGTCCAAAAGTACCGTGTCAACCTTTTGTATGCCGTGGGATTTTAGTTCGGCCACCATTTCCCAGAGCTGGGCACTCGTTAAGGTGGGGTCGCCGAAACCTTTGAGAGTTAGGATGGCGTAATGTCCTTCCGCTTTTCTTTCACTGAGGAGTAGTTGAGTCTTAAATCGATAGTTGGGGCCTAATTCATCAAGAATGGCGAAGGTGCTTAGCACTTTGAGATTACTCGCTGGATTGAGGGGAAGATCTGCCTGATCGGAGAAAATGACTTCGTCCCGACTTAAGTCTTCAATCCAAAGCGCTCGTTGTATTTTGGGGCCTCCATAACCGTTCCATAAAGCGGCGATTTGAGCGGAAATTGCGGAGCTGTTTGTGCTTCCTTGTGAGGCTAAAGCGAATTTGTTAAAGGTGAGGGCTCCATAAAGGAAGCCCATGATCAGAATAATAATGCTTTTTTTCATGTTGGTGTTCTTGGGATGCTCCACGAGTGAGCCTCGCCCCGAGTTTGTGGTGGCGATTGAGAGCTACCCCTCCAGTTTGGATCCGCGTTATCCACTGGATGCTTATTCCAGTAAAGTGCAAAGCCTAGTTTTTAACGGTTTGTTAAAACTAGATGACCAGTTGAATTTAATTCCGGATCTTGCCGAATCTTACGAGTGGGTTTCAGACACTCGATTGCGTTTTCATTTAAAAGAGGGGGTGAAGTTTCACGATGGACGTCCTTTGCGCGTTGTCGATGTTCTGGCGACCTATGAAGTATTAAAGGATCCGGCGAAAGGTTCTCCGCTTCACGCGACTTTCAAAAAAATTCGCCAGATGAACGCGATTGATGAGCGGACTCTTGAGATAGAATTGCAAGAAGCTTATGTGCCGTTTTTAACCGCCTTAACCGTGGGGATCGTGCCTGCGGATGCCAAAAATCAGGAAGATTTTCGAAATCATCCCATTGGCACAGGACCGTTTCGTTTTGTCGACAAAAGAAATGACCGTTGGATAAGGTTGGCTGCCTACGAAAACTATTTTGAAGTGCCTCCGAAGATTCACGACCTGCAAATTTTGACTGTGCCGGACGATACAACCCGGGTTTTGATGATGCTACGTCGTGAAGTGGATCTGGTACAAAATGCAATTCCTTGGACCTACGTACCATGGTTAGAAGCCCACAGCGATTTGCAGAAAAAAATCGAGCCTGGGATCAATTATGTCTATTTGGGTTTCAATCTTCGAGACCCCATACTCAAACAGCAGCGGGTTCGTGAAGCCATCGCCATGGCCCTCGATCGAGAGTCCTTGATTCGTTATCAGATGGAGGGATTAGGGCGACCGGCGACGGGGGTTTTAGCCCCTGGTAACCCTTTTTATGAGGGACAAGTGAGTGTGGAGCCTTATGATCCCGAGGCGGCAAAATTATTATTGGATCAAGCGGGCTTTTCCGATCCTGACGGCGATGGACCGAAAAAGCGATTTACCCTCAGCTACAAGACATCCAATAAACGAGACCGCGTGGCCATGGCCAGGGCCATCGCCGACCAGCTAGGAGTGGTGGGTATTGGAGTGGAGTTGCAGCCTTACGAATGGGGCACGTTTTTTCGCGATATCCGCACTGGTAACTTTCAAATGTATTCTTCCACGTGGGTGGGGGTGAGCGATCCTGATATTTACTTCAATTTGTTTCACTCCAGCATGATTCCCCCTCAGGGGGCCAATCGTGGCTTCTATCAGAATGAGTTCATGGATACCTGGGTAGAGGCCGCTCGAAAGGAAAGTGACCCTGAGCAGCGGCACTCCTATTATTCCCAAGTACAAAAAATGCTTTCCTTAGAGTTGCCTTATGTGAGTCTTTGGTATGAAGATAACGTGGTTTTTATGCAGCCCGA
>DALYEU010000007.1:0-2801 GCA_031972375.1 bacterium
GACCTTCACTCCGGCGGCGGTGCCGATGTTACGAGGACCTCGGGTGGCGCTGTAACCTCAAAGGGGTAGTTTTTCCATAATTCAAGGGCGGGAGTATGCAACTTTATGGCGGTTTGAGGCGATAAGGACCCGTCATGAGTTTTATTGGTACATGGGCCGGAGTAGGGGCCAAATTAGCGCAGTTTTTGTCGGAAGAGTCTCCCGTCACGACAGTGCAGGTCGTGCGTCCGGCTTCGATGGAGCCCCCGGTACTTGACTCTAAGGATGTAGCGAAAAGCCCGGTGTCAATGGCGGTTCCACTTTCCGTTCGAAATATTCCCTCGAATACCCTTTGGACACCGCGGCATTCTCAAACTCCATCTCCCGACCTGAGATTAGCGAGTGGTCGGATCGTGGCAGGAGCGCGTACTGAGCAAGCTGTCCTCACGGCTGCACAAAAAGAGTACGAAGACCGACTTCGGTCCATAGACAAAATGCCTGTGAGCGATCGAAAAGACTACCGGGATTGGTACGAGTTGGGATCGAGCTACGGTCGATGGGTCATGTTGCGTGACGAGTGGGAGCAGCTTTTAACCATGCTGCAGAATGAGCCCGATCGTGTTTATTCGGTACAAGACGATTTCGCCGAGTTGCCTCCCCTAGTGAGGGCCATGGTTGCGCCTTTTCGGGGGGATTCTCAGGTAAAGCTGCGCATTGTACAGGCCGTTGGCCCCGAGGGCGTAATGGGGCAGATCCATCTGTTTCGTGAGCAAAAAACTGGCCCTGATGCACACCCAGAAAAAATAGCCTCCGCTTCAACGCAGGGAGGATCGCAATCGCCCTCCAGCCCCTTTTCTGGCCTATCCGTGGTCATGGCAAGTGGGGTGGGATTGTATTTGGTTTTAGAATCATCCATGAAAATGTTGGAGGTGCCCCCAGAGTACAGTACCCCTTACATGCTGGGGGTGCCGGCAGTGGGTTTGGGTCTTTCCAACGCCGTGGGCATTACCCAAACTCCGTTGATGTCTTTGGTGGAGGGCTTGCCGTTGTTTCTGCTGGCCCAAGGTTCAATTAGTCTCACTCTAGACCGAATCTCCCAAAGTTTATGGCTGAAAGATTCGGTGGCGCGGGTTTTTTTATCCAAGGAACACCACGCCAACGGCGTCATTGGGATGATGGGGGGGATTGCCGTCTCCCATGTTTTACCCAAGGTGGCTCCCAAGTCAGCCGATGCTTTAGCAAGGGCGGCGACGCCCGTCGTCGCTCTGATCTTGGGTGATTCCATCGCGGGGGTTGCCCAAGCCGAGGCGGTAACAGATTTTTACAATGCCACAAGTCGCGCATGGGGTTCTGATCTTCGGTGGACACCGGGTAACCCCATCGATCGGGCCGCCCGTCACGCGGTTCTTTCGGACCATTTCTTTTCCAAGTCCGTTGCTGAACTTTTACCCAATGTGAGCGAACTACTCTTGAGGTTTAAAACCCGGTTTGGGGGATCTGGAGATGTGGATCTTTGGATGAAGCAGGCCCGGAGACAAGGGCGTGATTTGGCCAAGGATCAGGTTGAGGCTAATGAGGATATCTTGCTGGGACTGGCTATTACCTTGGGTGAGAACTTCACCCTCGATAACTACGAAAGGACTTTGCGCAATTATTACGAACGTCCCGATCGAGAGTTATCCCTCATGTCCTTTCAGCTCATTAAAATCTACGGCGATTACGAGTCGAATAGCGCGGGTCCTGTGGCGGATTTTTATCAAGCCCTCCATTACAACGAGGATAGGACCGCCCTGAGCGTCGACCGTTATTTTCTGAAAAAGGTTTTGCTGAGGGCGGCTTCGAGAGTCTTAGCCCAGAGATTCGAGCTACAAGAAAAATTGTTGTCGCATTATGGCATTGATCCCGGTTTGTTAGAGGAAGATTTTGATCCCAAAAAATGGGAGCTATTTCTTAAAACGGCTACACCAGAGGCACGGGATTTTCTCTTTGGTTCGATGGACACCCAAAGCTTATTGGGCGAGGGGTCTGCTGTGCGTCAGCAAATCGCTTCTCCTGCTGACGATTCTCCTTACGTTCGTCTCAGAAGAGAAATTGTGGCTCTCTCCGCCTTGATTTCCAATTTAGAGTCGATGCGAGCCAAGGCCATCTCCGTAGCTTCTGAGGAGAATTCCGTTTGATTAGGGCCTGAGGTGGTTATGAGATGTCTTTGCCAACATGGCGTATTACCGAGGATAAAAAGATGAGTGCTCCGTTATTAAAACCTTTGTCTCAATCTGTGGCGTCTTGGTCGGAAGCTCTGCTGGGGTTTAAGCCCCTCCACGTGGAGCAGTCTCCACAAAAACGCCCAAAAATTGATTCAGGCGCGAAAAAAACTGGGCCAGAAGGCGATGCCTTTTACCCTCAGGCTGAGAGATTTCCATGGGCCCCTTTGGATTCATCCCAGAGGGTTCCGCTTTTTTCTCCGACGGCCGAATCCAAGCCAGTATTGAGCGTGGCAGATGCCGAGCTTCAAATGGCTGCTGGGGTATGGGGGGGGGCGGTGATGTTGGCGGTCATAATGTTTGCTTATATAATTGATTGGATTGGGCGTCTAGATGTGGGCTCTTCGAAAAAACAAAGCAAGGCCTTGCCTCCCGCCCCAGATAAAGAAATAAACCGGGCAATCAAGGCCAACGAGGAACTCAAGGCCCTTGCGGATGCGCTGCAGGACGTTGCCAGGTCTCTCGCCCTAGATAAGACAGCCCTTGCGGATGCGCTGCGGGACGCTGCCAACAAGCCTCCGCAGGGGCCGAGAGCCATCAATTGGGGTTCCGAGTTCACTC
>DALYEU010000007.1:2811-69104 GCA_031972375.1 bacterium
AAGCCGATGTTGAGCGTGGCAGATGCCGAGCTTCAAATGGCTGGGGGAGGGTTTGAGTGGATCGTCCTGTTCCTAGTTCTTCGTCGTCTAGGTGAGGAGATTGTGAATCTATGGGAAGGCTCTTCGGAAAAACATCGCGAGGCCTTGCCTCCCGGCTCAGATAATAAAATAGGCGAGGAACTCAAGGCCCTTGGGGCTGCGCCGTCAGACGCTGCCAAGCCTCCGCAGGGGCCGAGAGCCATCAATTGGGGTTCCGAGTTCACTCAGATGATTCCACGGACCCGGGTAGCAGAACATCTGGAGCAGGAGTCACAGCGCCTCGTCGGGGAAATTGGCAAGCGAACGGTGGAGATTCGTTTTCAGGCTAATCAAATCGATATGCAAGCGGGCGAGGTTCTCCAAGGCCTTCGCGAGGTAAGAAGTTCTATTCAACAGGTTCGACGCTACGGTGATGTCATTCGGAACGTATACAATGCGGGTCCCGAAGTCCCTGAGGGAGAGCTGTCGACTCGGTTGCGCAACGAATGGCTTCAATTGTGCGACGAGCTGATTCGTCTTTGTGACAAGCATACACAGAACCCTAGATTGACCGAGGAGGGTAAGCAGCCGTGGGGAGAATTAAAGCGGGGCCTTCTTAAGTTGAAAGAACAAGGTCTGGATGGGGAGGAATCCACCCGTGTTTCCGACGATGACGATCAAGATCCTCCCCAGGCAGGTGGGGGGGTGAGGATGGAGGGGGTGGATTCTGTGCCATCTGAGGAAGGTGATGTTAATCCCGAGTTTGATCGAATAGGACAGGCCTTGTTGAGCGATGCCGAGGCTCGCTTGGCCCAATCCAGTTTGCTCATGCGCAAGTATCTTCCTGCCGGGAGATTGGCTCCCCTCCCGGTGAATGTCTTTGGTCTGAAGTTTTACCTCATTCCCGCAGTGCCCGTTGGTCCGAGAATCCGATGGGCTCCGCTCTAGGAGAAATACGCTTTAAAGTTTTTACTCCTGGGGGGCTTGTAGCGCCCTGCGCCCCGGAGGGGGGATTTGTTAAAAGGATTCCTTGAGCTGGGTGGGTATTGGTTTTTGTGTGGGAGGGCGGTCTTTTCCTCGGGCCGTGCTTGACCCCCCAGGGGCACCATGCTAAGGCCCCGCCCCGTTGAAGGACCCTAAACTCAAGGGCACCGATCCCTTTCTCATAGCCTTCGGTATTTACGGGGGTGTTGGTACGCAGCTGGCCGCCGCGGTGGTGGGTGGATTGTTGCTCGGTGATTTTTTCGACAAACGTTGGGGCACTTCTCCCTACTTGGCTCTATTGGGTCTGTTGTTGGGTTCGGTGGGGGGATTTGTAAATCTGATCAAGATTTTGACGTGGAATCAAAAGCGTCGGCGCCGCGGAGTTGAAAATACTTCGGGGCGCGGGCCTGGATCCAAACCATGACGGTCACGCCTAGAGAAAAATCCGCTGAGGCTGAAGACCTGGGCGATCGCAGTCGGGTGTTAGAGATTTACCAGTGGATCACCGTGGCCCTGGGTACTTTGGCGAGTGTGGCCTGGCAGGATCGAGCCCTCACTTTGAGTTTTTTAGGAGGGGGGCTCTTGGCAGGGGTGAACTTTCACCTCTTAAGAAAGATCGTGCTTGCCCTCACCGGGGGACATCAGGTTTCGCGGCGTCGTTTGTTGGCCCAAATTCTCCTCAAGTTATTGGGGGGGGTGGGGGCCTTGGCGATGGTTTTGGTGTTTTTACGGCCGCACCCCGTGGCCTTTCTCTTGGGTCTGAGCACAGTGGTCGTGGTTTTAATCTTGGAAGGTGTCTTGGGTCTGTTTAGGACGCCGACCGAATAGCCGATGGGGGGACGAGGGTCCCCGTTGAGAAATTTGGGAGTTCCTATGGGACATTTTAGTTGGTTAGGTCACCTCTTAGGTATTGAGCACACACAGGTACACATCCCCCACACCGCGTTTATCGCCTTGGTTCTTTTTCTCTTGGGTTGTGTGGTTTATTTTCGTTTGCGCAAAATCGAACAAAATTTGGTGCCCAGCTCGCGTTTGAGTCTAGCAGGAATCTTCGAGGTTTCTTGCGAGGCCATTCTCGGACTTATGGAAGGTATTATAGGTCACGACGCCAAGAAATATTTTCCTTTGGTGGGATCTTTGTTCATTTTTATCTTTTTATTGAACCTCTTGGGAATTTTCCCCGGATTTTTGCCCCCGACGGATAACATCAATACGACCCTCGCCTTGGGTCTGGTGGTGTTTTTCTATTTTAATTACGTGGGAATCAAAACCCAGGGATTATGGCCTTATTTGCGCCATTTTGGTGGGCCTGTTTTGGGTTTGGCTCCATTGATGTTCATCATCGAATTTATTGGTATCACCGTGCGGCCCGTATCCTTGGGTTTGCGTTTATTCGGAAACATGACCGGTGATCATTTGGTCTTGGGAATTTTTTCTGATTTGGTTCCTTTAATCGTACCCATCGCCTTTTTGGGACTGGGGATCTTCGTGTCTTTTATTCAAGCCTTCGTCTTTTCGCTGTTGACGACGATTTACATTTCGTTGTCGCTGCCGCACGACGAGCATCATTGATGGCTGATGGGGTTACCTTCTTGCTGTAAAAAATCTCGAGCAAGAAAAACCTTGTTTTGTGCACTTGAGAAGTATTCGCGATCCCAACGAGGCGAACCAAAACTAAAAACTAGGAGAAATGAAAATGAAAAAACTATTCGTTCGTTTGGCCGGTCTCGCCGGCGTTTTGTTCACGACCGGTATGGCCATGGCCCAAGAACACGCCGCCACGACCGTGGTTAACGGTTCTTATACCAACGCGATTTATGCCATCGTGGCCGGTCTTGCCATCGCCATTTCGGCGGCTTTCGGTGTGTTGGCCCAGTCCCGCGCCGCTGCTACCGCTTTGGAAGGTATCAGCCGTAACCCCGGTGCCGCCTCCAAGGTTCAGACTCCCATGATCATCGCCTTGGCCTTGATCGAGTCCTTGGTGATCTACGCCTTGGTTATCGCCTTCTTGTTGCAAGGCAAGATTGCCTAGTTGCGGAATTAAACCGCTGGGCCATTTCCGTGAAATACGGTGGTGTCTTCGCGGTGTCTGATTTCCGTTTCGAGGAATTTATCGAAATCCCGATGTCTTTCGAGGCATCGGGATTTTTTGTATGAAGTCGGGTGTCAGAATATTAAGCCACTTTGAGACCTCTGTTCCGATACAAGATTTTGAGGTAGGGTGAGAGCATGTCGATGAAGGTAGAAACAGGACTCAGTCGATTGCCCACGTGGCTCAAACGCGATGCGGGCGGAGCTCGTTCTTCTGCTTCGGGTAAGGCTCAGTCCAAGACCTTAGGGGAGGTTCCTCCGGTTGTCGAGCGACTCGAAGAACATCCCGAATTGGCCCCCCTTTGGTCCCACTACGGCATTTTGCAAAAATTGCGGCGTAAATTGCGGCAATTGTCCGGACGGGACGCCAATATTCTGTTGGCCCGCCATACGGTGGGAGCCGCTGACAATCGCGGTAACGTTTATTTGGGGGTAGAGTTTTTACAAAATTATGGTCACAACGACGCCTTGTTGGCTGCTGTCATGGCCCATGAATGGGGACATCTGATCAGTCAAATGGCCAAACAGGGCAATTTAGACCATCTGAGTTGGGAAGAAATCTATGCCTTGCGTCGTGAAGAAGAAGCTTCGGCCGATGCCTTTTGTGGAAGAATGTTGGCGATGATGGGTTATGCGCCCGACCCCATTTGTCAGTTTTTGCGGGATGCTGATCGTGGAACTCCCGAGGTGAAGTACTACGCCGCCCCCATTCGTGAGGCCATTATCTGTGAGGCCCATCGTCGCCAGGGAGAAAGAGCCGCCGTGACCCGTAAAATTTTTCCCAAACGGGTTTACTCCAATCCCTACACCTCGCGTACTTTATTGGCCGATGACTGAACGATCCTCTGATTTTCTTTTCCAGTGTGTCCTCTGTGTTCCGATCCACCGAAATTCCCACGAGTGCTACTTGCCTGGCTATTCTTCGCTATGATAGGCACCCAGGTCTTATGAAATCTCGTTCTTCTTTTTCTCTCTTAATCCTGATTCCTTTACTACTTTCGTTCGCCGCTGGGTGTGGCTTTAAGAAGGTGGCTACCAAAGCTTCGGCGCAAGTGTTTTACGACGCAACCCCTGCGATCGATCGAGAGTCCGACGTCGATTTAGCCGAGCAGGCTAGCCTAAGTTTTCTGAAGATGTTGGAGGGGTTCTATTTCCAGAATCCCAAGGATAAACTGGTGTTGCTGCTCTTGGCGCGTTCTTACGCGGGCTATGCCTTTGGTTTTACTGAAAACGATTTACTAAAGTACAAACAGACCGATCCCGCCCAGTATCAAAAGGCCTACAATCGGGCGAAATTATTTTACGGTAGGGCCAAGGATTACGGGCTGGCCCTTTTGGAGCAATTTCCCGGCATGAGGGCGGCCATCGAAGGTTCTCCCGATGATTTCGATAAGGTGTTGCAAAGCATGGGGCCCAAAGAGACCGAAACTCTATTTTGGGTGGCTTTTGCTTGGGGCAATCACCTCAACTTCAACAAAGACGATATCAGCGCGGTGGTGCAATTGCCCAAAGTCGAGGCCATGATGAAACGGGTTTTGGAGTTAGATGCCGATTATTACTACGGTGGGCCCAATATGTTCTTAGGGGCCGTTTACGGCAGTCGTCCCCCCATGTTGGGAGGAAATCCTGATCTTGCTAAACAGTATTTTGAAAAGGCTATCGCGACGACCCAGGGAAGAAACCTCATGGCCCCGGTGACCATGGCGCAATTTTACGCGGTTCAGGTTCAAGACGTGGCGCTCTACCAAAAATTACTCAGCGAGGTGTTGGCTGCCGATGCGTCGGCTCTGCCCGAGCAACGCCTGAGCAACGAGCTGGCGAAGATTCGAGCCCAGATTTTATTGGATAACAAATCCCTATTTTTTACTTCACTGGAGAAGAAAAAAACAAAATCCCGCCCATAATGACGCACTGAGCCTTGCAATATCTCGAGTCTTGGATAAACGCCCACCTTGAGTGTTGAGGATGGAGGTCCTAAAAAATGAAAAAGCGCTTCACCTGTACTGTTTTTACCCTGTTGTTCGCTCTGTTTTTTGGTTCTGTGGTTCATGCCGCCGAGTACGAAATTAAGGTTTCCGTTTTGGCTCCCGAGGGTTCCACTTGGGTCAAGGTCATGGAGGAAATGAATCAGGCCCTCCAACAACAGTCCCAGGGGCGTTTAGCTTTCAAAATTTACGCGGGTGGAGTGAGCGGCGATGAAAAAGATGTGTTGCGAAAAATGCGAATCGGCCAGGTGCATGCGGCCGCTTTCACCGGAGTGGGATTAGGGCAAATAGTTCCTTCGGTTCGTATCCTCGAGTTACCCTTCTTGTTTCGTTCTTACGACGAAGTCGATTACGTCAAAGGAAAGTTGGTTCCCCAGTTTCAAAAAGAATTTCAGGCGAAGGGTTTCGAGTTGTTGGGGTGGGCTGAGGCTGGTTTCGTAAATATTTATTCGAATAAGCCCATCAAGAACAAGGCCGACATGAACGGGGTGAAGATGTGGGCGTGGGAGGGCGATCCCTTGGTGAAGGCCATGTACGAGAGCATGGGGATTACCCCGATTCCTTTGGCCTTGCCCGATGTGCTCACTTCCTTGCAGACCAATCTTATTGATGGAGTTTATGGTCCTCCTTTGGGGATCATCGCTTTGCAGTGGTTTACCAAGGTCAAGAACATGACCAACGTCAATTTGGCCAATTCCACTGGTGCTCTGCTCATTTCTCAAAAAGAGATGGCTAAACTTCCCGCCGACCTTCAGCAAATCTTGCGAGATGTCACCCAGAAGTATTCCCAAACCTTGGTGCAAAAAATCCGTGCCGAAAATACCCAGGCCATCGCCTCCTTGCAAAAGGCGGGCATTCAAATTTTAGAAATGGATCCCCAAGCCAAGGCCGAGTTGGTGACGGTTTCCGAATCGGTCTATCCTAAATTGGTCGGGGTTCTCTATCCTGCCCAGCTCCTGGATCAGGTGCAGACTTACTTGAAGGAAAAACGGGGTCAATAGTTCCTCAACAGACTTTTTTCTTTTGAGATCCCTGGAGTGGGTTCCCATGAAATTATTGCAAGCCCTGAGCAGGGGGCTGGAAAAATTTGAAAGCCTCCTCATGGCTTTGACCCTGCTGTTTATGATTGGGGTGGCTTTTCTACAAGTCGTGCTCCGCAATTTTTGGGATACGGGAATTGCCTGGGGCGATCCGGTCGTGCGGGCCTTGGTCCTGTGGGTGGGTTTTTTGGGGGCCTCCATTGCAACTCAAAAACGTAGTCATATCCGTTTCGATGTCTTCGCTAAATTTCTGCCGCGCTTTTTACATCGTTGGGCCGATGTTGTGGTTTATTTATCTTCCGCCGGTGTTTCCGTATTATTGGCCAAGGCCTCCTACGAATTTGTGCTGAGTGAGAAAGAGTTTGGGGATATGTTAGTGCCCCATTTGCCTTCGTGGATAGCCCTATCCATTATCCCCGTGGGTTTTTGTATCATCGCCTTCCGTATGTTTTTGGCAGCTCTTGAGGACATCTCCGGAGTCCAAGTCGCCGACGCCGGGGAAAAAGTGCCATGAACTCTCTTCTCGCCTTAGGTATTTTATTCATCGCCATTGCAGGTGCCCCCCTTTTCGTACTTTTCGGAGCCATGGGACTTTTGGCCTTTAAGATTGTCGATGTCCCTTCTTCAGCCATCATCATCGAGATGAGCCGCTTGATTTCAGCGCCCACCTTGGCGGCCATTCCCATGTTTACCTTTGCGGGATATTTGATGGCGGAGAGCCGTACTCCCGAGCGTTTGGTCAATTTGAGTAAGGCCTTGTTTGGTTGGATGCCGGGCGGTTTGGCCTTGGTGGCCATCGTGGCTTGCTCATTTTTCACCGCTTTCACCGGAGCTTCGGGGGTGACCATCATTGCCTTAGGGGGCTTGCTCTATCCCATCTTGGTGAAAGAACAATACGGTGAGGATTTTTCCATGGGTCTCATCACCACGGGAGGATCCTTAGGGTTGTTATTTCCCCCCTCCTTACCGATCATTCTCTATGGATTGATTTCTTCCGTCTCCATCGATCAGCTTTTTGTGGCGGGAATTTTGCCTGGCTTGTTGATTTTAAGCATTTTAGGGTTTCACGCGATTCGATCCTCGAAGAAGTCCCATGCGCTGAAAACCCCCTTTAAAATGACCGAGGTATTTAAAGCGGTCAGGGCGGCGGCTTGGGAGATACCTCTTCCGATTATCGTGTTGGTCGGCATTTACGGCGGTTACTTCACAGCCGGAGAAGCGGCGGCGGTAACGGCCTTTTATATTTTTGTCATCGAGGTTTTTATCTACCGCGATGTACATTTATTCCGCGACGTGCCCCGCATCGTCAAAGAGAGCATGATTTTGGTGGGCTCCATCCTGGTGATTTTAGCGGTGGCCATGGGCTTTACCAGTTACTTGGTGGACGAGCAAATTCCCAACAAGATTTTCGAATGGATTCAGACTTTCGTCACCAGCCGTTGGGTCTTTTTGATCGCACTCAATATTTTTCTGCTGATCGTGGGCGCCTTAATGGATATCTTCTCGGCCATCATTGTGGTGGTGCCGTTAATTTTGCCCATTGCGCAAAAGTTTGGCGTCAATCCCGTGCATTTGGCCATCATCTTTTTAACCAATTTAGAGATAGGTTACTTAACTCCTCCTGTCGGAATTAATTTATTCATCTCTAGCATTCGTTTCAAAAAGAGCATCGGCCACCTGTATCGTGTGACCTTGCCGTTTATGTTGTTGCTTCTGTTGGCTCTGATGATCATCACCTACTGGCCCGATCTCAGCCTGTACCTAATTAGGGTCTTGGGTATTCAATAATTCATCAAAGCTGAGCCCGGCGCGATTTTTTCACAAAGGATAATGAGAGGTGACCCCGCCGTGGGCCGAGAAGATGATTGGCTCGGCTTCTCCTTTCGCCAAGTCAAGACGCCCCCTGGGGGGTGTAGAAACGAGAACATAGCTTTTCGTCGCGGCTTCTTTTAAGATCGAGCGGTGTCGGTTTTAGATCCTCAATCAAGATTAAGAGAAGTTCGGCGGGTTTTGCTCATTACCCTGGGGCTTAATTTTTTGGTGGCCGGGGCCAAGTTGGGCTACGGTTTTTTCACCGAGACCTTGAGCATGGTGGCCGATGGTTTTCATTCGGTGCTCGATGGTTCTTCCAATGTGGTTGGCCTCATTGCCTTGGGGTTTGCGGCCAAACCCGCCGATCACCACCATCCCTACGGACATCGTAAAATCGAGGCTTTGGCGGCCATCTTTATTTCTGGAACCTTGTTCTACGCTTGCTACGAGATTCTAACCCACGCGCACGCCCGTTTGTACCACCACACCCAACCTCAAGTGACGCCTTATAGTTTTTTGATCATGTTGGGTACCATGGCCATCAATTACTGGGTTAGCCAGTACGAGCATCGCAAGGGGGAGGAGCTGCGCAGTCAAATCCTTACCGCCGATTCGGCCCATACCCGTAGCGATATTTATGCGAGTTTTTCTGTGTTAGTCGCCTTGGTGGGGGTTTATTTCAACTGGCCCTATCTGGATATGGTGGCGGCGGGATTGATTGCACTCATCGTGGGCTATAGTGGCTATCAGATCGTCTTGGAGAGCTTGGGAACCTTGTTGGATACCTCGGTCTTGGATCCTCGCCAGGTGATCGACGTGGTTCATGCTGTGCCCGGAGTGCGAAATGCACACGGTGTGCGCACCCGTGGGCATACCACGGCCATCTACATGGATCTCAATATCCATGTGGATCCTCAACTGAGTACCCAGGAGGCCCATGAATTAACTCACCAAGTCATTTATAAAATTAAAGAGAATATCCCCGGGGTGGTTGATGTGGTGGTGCATACCGAGCCCTCTACTCCCCATCATGAATAATTTCTGGGGTATTTCATCCCCAAGTTCGCATAGCGTTAAAAGAAAAAGCGCTTAATCCACAACAGAATGTCCCCTCAATCCGATAACCCTCTCGCCAGGGAGGGTGGGTTTTTAGGCCGGCGCGCCTTGTGATCGTCCCTCCAACAGCAACCGGGTTCACAGCCTTTTTATTAAAGGTGCAGAGTCAATGATTAAAAATCTCCGAAGTTAAGGGAGATTTTTTTGCGGAGTGTAAAATTATGGCCCCTCCTATCAAACCGTCGGCTCCTCAGGAGATCAATCTTGAAGTGGCTAAAGACTTTAGTTTTGAGATTTTTAACCAGCCTCAGACCTTGGATCCTAGCGTATTGGGAGACCTGCAAGAGATAGCCAGGCAGGGGGGCTATGCTTACGATAGGTATGATTCGGGTTCCGATCCCTTGATGGGGGCCAATGCTGGGGCTTCGATCTACAGTTTTTATCAGTCCACCCCGATCCAAAATTGGGCCCTACAAGTTTTAAGCCTTCATCTGAAGCAGCCCAATAGCGCGGGGTTTGAGGTGAGCGCGCAAGGTCTGAGTGATTTTTTAAATCTGCCCATTAACGGCAAAAATGATACTCTCGCCAAGAGAATAGAAGGTGGCAAAATTAATACCGACGAGGTGCTGGCCCAGGTTGTAAGTTGGCTAAACCTTCTCAAGAATACCCCCCAATTTTCTTCCGGTGGTAATTTTCAACCATCCGATGTCATCGCTTTTTTAAAACAACAACAGAGCGTTCCGGTGCAATACGCCCAAGCTTGGTTGGATGAATTGCGGAAGGCTGATCTCGATCAGAACGGCAAGCTTTCCTTAGACGAAGCGAGTGCGTTCATTGGTGAGGGGGGCAATCCGGTCGAGTGGATGCAATCCCGCCAAGCCTTCATGCTGCAGACCGTGGCGCCCATGGCCCAAGAAATATCGCGGAGTCAACACAAGTGGAACTTTCTTCCCACTGTGGAAATAGTTCGGGCTTACGTGGCGGGTCTCAGGGAAGAAAAAGTACGCCAGGCCCATGCCTATTTTACCCCAACCCATGGGGTGAAGACCGCCTTGAATCTTTTAGGGGGGATTTCCTTCGAGCCCTTCCACGATGGCTTTTTGGCTCCTTTCTACGACAAGGGCAATTCTGACTCTGCCGACCCAAACGACTTTGGCAATGCTTTAGACGAAGATGGGGATCTCAGGACCGAGTATTTCGATATGCGTGCTCAGGCCGCCGGAGAAATCCGGATCGGTGAATACGAGCGTGCCCTCAACAGTCTGGAGGATGTCATTCAAAAATCGGCAGTGGCTTACGAACAGGCCGTGAGCCAGGGTAAAGAGGTCACACAGTGGAAGTGGTTGGAGGAGGGCGATCTCGAGGGGGCTCTCAAGATCATGGAGGCTCGTGCCGCTGCTTGGGAACAAGGCAACAGAGATATCTTTGGGTTCGGTTTTCTTCCAGAAGATGCAGAAACCCTTCGTGAAGATCTCAAGACGCTTCGCGAGGTTTTGCCCGTCCAGAAACTACACGACATCCTCACCGAGCCCAATGCCGCCAAGCGAGAAGAGGGACTTTTAAATTTTGCCTTGGCGGAGGCCCCAACGGCCTGGGGTTTTGCGGGTGGAACCAATACCCGAGACCGTGACCTCTACAACCTGAGTGGACGACACTTTAATCTTACCTTTGCGGTGGCATTGTTCGACGAGCTGGCAGTGACTGCTACTGATCCAGAAATTGCCAAAAAGGCTTTCGAGGCCTCGGAAGACATGCAGGGAAGTGGTGATGGCGGTGTTGGTAATTGGCTTAAACATAAACTGGGATTGGATAATAATTATGGGGATTGGTCCGATGTGGCCAAGCTCGGGATGACGGGACGCATCTTGGGCGGTTTAACAGCGTTTATTGGGGTGCGTGGCCCAGGTCGAGAATTGGTGAGGGGGGTGCGCAACTTGAATTACTCCCTTAGCCCCACGGGTGTGGGTTACGTCATAGAGGGGGTGGCTTCTCCTGTTCTTCGCCCGATGCGTAGGGCCCTGGGCGCTGTGGGGCGGGTCGCAAAGGCCCCCATAACGAAGACACCTTTGGCAAAGACGCGGTTGGGACAGTGGCTATCTCAAACAAGGCCCCCGGTTGTGCGACCCGATTCGGCCTTGCACGGGGCCGCATTGGCCAACAGCAGGCCCGCTGGTTTGTTCAATAATGCGAACAATATGGTTTTAAGGGATTTTCCCTTCGGGATTTGGCGTGTGGCGAAAGAGGGGGGATTGGCTTATCTGAGTAAAAAGTTTCCCAAGGTGGGGGACATGATTAAGTCGATAGGCGATGAGATGGGGTACGCTGAACTCTTGGCTGGCTACGGTAAGACATTAGTTCCCAATGCTCAAGGTCTGAGGGGGGTGTCGATGGGGGCAAAGTTGGTTGGTGCTCAGGCCGTCAGGGGTGTTCAACAATTCGCCGGTGCAGCGATGTTTGTCAGTACCTCGACCTTTTCTAGTTTCTTTGGCCCACTACTTTTCTCGATGTTAGTGAACTCGGCTCAGGCCTCGGATCATGATTATGGTGAAATGTCAAAAAGTTGGGGAGGGCTTCATCCTGCCTATAATTTTGGTCTCATTGAGCCGAGGATGATGAGCATCTACGGGTTAAAGCAGGAGGATGACTCTGGGGCTGCGCTAAGACCCAATACGGCAGAAGTTGTCACGGGAGTCTTAGGAATTGAGGATAAGCGGGCTCATCGTGCGGCGTTGGCGGCCGATCCCCAATTCAACCAGGTGGGAGAACAAGCGCCTTCGGACCTGGGTGCGATTATCGAGATTCCCGACATGGCGGAGGGGGAGATACGTTAAATTTTTAAGTGCTTATTAAGATGCGAAAGCTCCCTATCCCTCCCCAAGGGGTAGGGCAACCACACCCCCTAATAGCCCGGATCTCCTCGTTGAGGTCCGGGTTGTTTTTTTATGGGTTCGCGATTTTGGGTCGCCATTTCCCAAAAATCCACGATCGTCATCGGGCCAGATGCACCAAGGCCTCTCCCTTCAACACCAGGGGATTTTCGCTTAAGCCGATAACTAGGCCCGAGCTGGGCGCCGGAAGTTCGATTTCGGTCTGGGGATGGAAGTCTTTGTGAAGCCTAAAATGTAAGGTACCCAGGCTTTGTCCCGCCTTGACCCTGTCGCCTAAACGAACGTGCAACACACACATGCCGCTTTGGGGAGCTCGTACCCAAAGGTCTTCAAAACATACCCGCGTGGGCTTAGGTTTCGCCGTTGGGTGAACAGGGAGCATTTTGAGTGCCCTCATCACGTTTAATATTCCGTGAGTCCCCATGGTGATCGCCTCCTGACTGTGGCGTAAGGCCTCTCCAGCTTCGTAGAGGAGACAGATCTTGCCCCGACTTCCGGCCACTTGCCTGAGGGAGCCATCTCGATGTTTGGAGTGTAGGGCCAAGTGGGCTCCGAAGGCTTTGGCCAGGCGCAAGGTCTCGGGATCTTCCAGATTGGCTCGGATCTGCGGCCAGTTATTGCGATGAATCGCGGCTGTGTGGAGATCGATGCCATGGGTGGACCGTTTGACCACCTCCTTGAGGAAGACGTTAGCCACGGTGGCGGCGAGGGAACCTCGGCTGGATCCAGGAAAAGAACGATTGAGATCCCGTCGATCGGGGAGATAACGGCTCTGATGAATAATGCCAAAGATATTGACGATGGGAATGGCGAGTACAGTGCCCGCCAACTGTTTGGGATCGACCGTTTGCAAGAGCTGTTTGATGATGAAAATACCATTGATTTCATCGCCGTGGATGGCCGCACTCACCCAAAGTACCGGCCCAGGTTGGACTCCATGCAGAACAATGATCGGTAAGGATATGGGAATTTGCACATAAAGACTGGGCAATTCCAGGGAGATGCGGGTTCTGGATCCGGCGGGCAGGGATTGTCCCGCCAATGAAAAAGGGGAATGGGAGACAGGCATGAGGACCTCCGAAAAATGGGGTGGATCGGAAGCGCGAAGCGAGCTGAGTAAACTCCATTTTATGGATAGGAGGGGGTTAAAGGGAGAAAAATTTATTTTTAATTCTGTGGGGAGTATTTTCCCCATATTGATTGAGGAAAATTTTCCTGAAAAAGACAACCCTTGAACCTAAAAACCGATAATAAGACCCGAGCGCTTTTGGGTTTTTCAGAAAGGCGCTTTGCTCCCTTAAGGTTCAAGGTTTCGGGTATTTCAGGCGGTTGGTAGGTAGTATGGCACCACCTTTAACGACAAGATCAGGTTCTTTAGCGCAAGAGTCCCCTGGCGTGGCTGCGTACCAGGAGGCCTGTGCGGAGGTCCTGTCGGATGCGGCTTCACAGGGAACAGGCGCCTTGCCATCGTCAGTTGATCCGAATTCCGTGGGAACCACCGTCGACGATAAAACCCCTCACGACCAGCAGTTCAGAATGTTTCATGCGGTTCAGGGTGCGGAGGGGCTGTCGATTTGTGTCGGCAATTTTGACATCCATCATCGCAATATCGGAATCTTCCGGTTCAATCCGAATGACAAATCCTTTACTCGTGAGAAAAGTATTCCTTGGTCGTCCTCTTGTGAGGATGCTGAGCGGATACTGGGAAAAGATAGCTTTGAACGCAACAAGCCTACGCCACAGGATGTATGCAGTGATGAGCCCTGGAGTCCCCAATTAGAGGCATTGGCCCAGGAGGGACACTCCCTAACCTTGACCAAGTTCGCCGATTACTGCACTGAGAAGCTGGATCAGGCGACGGGGCGAAATTTTTCCGCTGGTTTTTCTTGGGATCGGGTTCGGCTCGAAGTCCAAGCGGATCATCGCTATGTTTCACTTGTTTTTGAAGACCCTGCAGTGGGGTTTTATTGTGAGGGCCTGCTCAGTCTTCAGGATCATGTTCTGCAATTGGTCAATGGTAAGCTTAAACCCAATACCGATCCGCAGTGGGCCTCCTTGATCCCTTGGGTGAGGGAAGAGCCCAACCAGGACACCATCGAATTTTTTTCAGTGGACGATACTTGTTCCCTCGGTCGTGGTCTCGGATTACGGGTGAGCGCTGGTTGTGAAGATCAAGTAGGTGGGGGGCAATGGTTGGATGAGGCGGCTGAGGGTAAGCTTGATTTGTTGGGTTGGGTAGGTTTATCGGCGTTGGGTGCAACGACTCCATTGCGCCGGGTTCTGGCCCATCTGCCCGTTTTGAGAAGTTTAGAGATCTTCCATAACTTTCGACTTCCCGTTTTTTACAATTGGAGAGTGTTTGAGCAGCCCCTCATGGTCCGTGTGGGTAAAGGGGCGATCGTTCCGGTAGAAACCCGAGTTAAGCTCTTGTTTGAGGCGTGGCGTTCACCGGCTCATCCCACGCACTTGGCGACGAAGAGTTTTGTTCGTGGTTTGGATGTTTTGGTCAAGACCGCGGGGGCCGCTTATTTGGGGGCTTTTATCTACGATCGCGTTCTTGCCGCTGCTGGCGTCGTAGAAGACGACCCCTGGCGCCGTATCGGTACGCCCGTGGTGGGAGCTACGACGTTAACTGCCTTGGCCACCCATGAAATGCGTGCCGGTACTGAGCTTACCGCGAAAGGTGCCTTGAGTCGGGCGGGCTCTGTGGGACGGTTTGCCACGCAACTGGGTGATGGCTTGGTCGCGGTGGCTCTTTTAGATTTTGGGGTGGGTTATTTCCTCGTTGGGGATGATTACGACCATTCCATAAATCAACGCACTGCTGACGCTGCCTACGCTAGCGATACTCAGGAGCTTGCCGAATTGGAGAAATCCGGTTTCTGGGGCCGGGCGGCTGCGGGATTGGGAGAAACTGGTATGGGCTTGCGGCGCACCGTGCGTTGGCTCGCACCCAGTGCCATGGAATGGGCTGTCTCCGTAGGTAATCCCGAAATTGAAACCGCGTTGCGCTACCAAGACCGCAAGGCTTGCCTGGAGGCGCGAGAGAATTTACGCGATGTTTTGTTGCCTTTAGCTGCGATGCGAGATCCCCAGACGCCCTTCGATTTTAGTTTTTTGTATTCAAAAGCCGAGCCCGTCAGCCGTTGGTTTGTCCAAAGTTTGAGCAGTTTGGGGGAAGAAAAAACTCAAAAAGCTTTTAATTTGAGCGATGAGGAAATGGCTACGCGATTGCGTCAGTTGGCGCTGCATAATTTTCAAGAGGCCGTGACGGTGCTCTACGCTATTGAAATTGATACCAACGATTGGGCCCGCCGCTTCTTTCATCCTAGCGGTACCTTGCGTGCGGGTCATGAAGTCGCGCTGCTGGAGGAATTATTTGGGCCGATGGAGACCTGGGGGCCCCATTTACAAGCGATGAAGTCTGCTGTCCAAGAGTCTAGGGCGCACCGAGAAAAAGCTTTTGTGAGGGATTTTTTACAAGATACGCAGCTGTCTGTGCAAGCAGGTGCCCAATAAGGATTTTTTATGAGCCCCCCCGTGGCCCATCGCCAACTCAATGCTGACTTGATTTCCGAGCACCCGGCATTGTGGGATTTCTACCAATACATTTCCGAGCATCGTGGCCGAGAGCCCAAGCCCGAGAACATTCGGGTGCTTCCCGACAGTGCGCAAGTTTTCGGTAATGGCAGTGGTCAGTTGGCGCTCTATTATGCGGATGAATCCTGTGCTTCTCTGGGGGATTCGTGTCAGTTTTTTGCGATGCGCTTGACCAGCTTGGCCAATGCCACTGAGATGGCCCACGGTTGGGGACGACTGACGATGACAGATCAGGGGCCTTGGATTATTTCTCCAGATCAAAAACCTCTCCAGCGTCTCGATCCCCAAGAACGCACAGAAGTGCCTCAGCTTTGCAGTACGATGCACGTCTTGGGGGGGCAGGCCCTCGCTAATTTAAAGTGTGAAGATCCTCCTTCGTTACAAGAAAAGACCTTGGCGAACTTGAGTCAGGGTTTGCTGAGTTACTTTTTATGGGATCTGAGCGCAGGTCCTCTCCGCGTTATGATGGGCGGACCGAGGGGCTCTTTTCCCATGACGCGATATTTATGGAAGTCTGCGAATCAAGTTCTGGACCGGGTGCCCAAGAGCGTGGGGCCCGCCTATCTGGTGGCTTTGGCCTATGATCAAAGTGCCGCTGCCGCCGGTATTGAGCAGGATAATCCTTGGCGCGAGCAAGGTACCCCCGTGGTGGGGGTAGCGTCTTGGGCGGGCTTGTCGCTTTATCAAGCGAGGATGGGCGTGGCTTTGAGTGATATGGGATGGAAAGGCGCCTTGGCTACTCGCCTGGGCAATGGTCTTCTTGCCGTGGGACTGATTGATTCCGGAGTGGCGTGGTTGGGGGGAGACACCTATGAGGCGGCTTTGCAGTCTCGAGTGACGGATTATGCCTATGCCAGGGACGATCAAGAAATTAAACAATTGGGTGAGGATGGACGTTGGGGAAAAGCCGCCGGCTTGTTTCTTGCCCATTTTTTCTTACACAAGATGTTCCGTGCAATTGTCCCCAGCATGATGGAATGGGCCACCTCCCATAGTAATCCTGAGGTCGTGACCCAGTTAAGTCGAGAAGACCGTGAGAACTGTGTGCGTCTTAAGCAAGCTCTCTGGGGCGTTTTATCCGAGTTGTCTCGGTTGCGGGAGCAAAGGGGCGAGGAGTTGGATTTTAGTTTTCTCACCGCACGAGCCGATACGGGGGCTCTCCATTGGACCCCGCTGTTACGGCAGGTGATGGGTGAGGGAGTAAGCCCAGCAGAATTCAGCGCCCTTATTAAAAGTACGGGGCTTACTGAAGAAGAAATCAACGTTAAGATCGAGCAGTTGCTTCTCAAGGATTTTCAAGACGCCATCGCGGCGCTCTACGCCATCGAGCTACCCGTTAACGATTGGGTGAGGGATTGCTTTCACCCCAACGGGACTTTGAAGTCGGGATACGAAGTGGATCTCTTGGAACATGTGTTGGGACCTCAGGAGAGCTGGCCGCGACACATTCAAAAGGCGATGCAGAGCTTGCAGCTTCGTCGTGAGTTAGAGACTCGCGAAATAACCGATCCGGAGCGGGCCCATGCCCATGGTTTGTAGGCTCCGTTCTTCAAAGCTTACTTGACCAGCTTGTATCCAATTCGAAATAAATAAACACAAAGCAGAAAACTACCGAGGGCGAAGGCTCCAAGGATGCTCCACGTCAACTGCCATGATAAATCGCTCACCCCTAGCACGGCGTGGCGCAAGGCATCGACGATATAAAAAATGGGATTGAAGAGACTCACTTTGCGCCAAAAAGGGGGGAGCATCTCGATGGAATAAAATACGCCCCCCAAATAAACGAAGGGTGTGATGACAAAATTGGTGAAGGTGGCGATGTTATCCCAACCTTCCGACCACAGGGCGGAGACAATTCCCAGGGAAGAAAAAAAGATCGAAGATAAACTCAAAACCAAAAAGACGGCAGGCCAATTTTGTACGGGTAACTTCACCATGGGGATGGAAATCAATAGTGGGAGGACTCCCGTGAGTATTCCTCGAAACCAGCCTCCTAAAATGAAGGAGGTCACTAATTGAAAGTTAGACAAGGGTGCGGCGACCAGATTTTCGATGGAATAATCCATGCGAGCCATAAATAAACTGGTCGAGGTGTTGGCGTAGGAGTTGGTGATGTTGCCCATGGCGGCCAAGCCCGGAAGAATATAGAGAATATAGGGTAAGCCCTCAATCTCCCGGATGCGCGATCCTAAGGAAAAACCGAAAATAAGAATGAACAAGAGGGTCGTGACGATGGGAGGAAACAAAGTCTGTCTCGATAATCTTAAAAATCGATAACACTCACGAATCACTAAGGTAAAAAAAGCGGTACGACTCTTCATGACGAACGGTTTCCTGTCGAAGGGTTGGAGAGAGTGGAGTCATCGGCATTGCTCGGCGCAGAACCTTGTTCGACCTCCTCAAGAGTCTTTCCCGTGACTTTGAGAAAGACCTCTTCCAAGTTGCCGCGACGGACTTGGACCTCCTTGAGGCGACGTCCAGGGCGTGACAACACCACCGATAAAATTTTTTCCAAGGTGATGCCCAGGCTTTGGGTTTCGGCCCGGATTTCTTGTCCTGACAAACACACTTCGGGAATTCCACGAAATTCCTCGGCGTCGAGGGTTCCTTCCAAAGTAAGATGAATTTGCGAACGGCAGTATTTTTCCACCAAGTTTTGAGGCGAGCCCAATTCCAAAATCTTGCCGTGATTGATGATCCCCACTCGCTCGCATAGGGCTTCGGCCTCGTCGATGTAGTGGGTGGTTAAAAGAATGGTCGTGCCGTCACGATTGAGGTCTTTGAGATATTTCCAAAGTTCGTGACGTTGTCCCACGTCGACGCCGGCCGTGGGTTCGTCGAGGATCAAGAGCCTGGGTTTGCTCATCATGGCACGGGCTACCAAGAGACGCTTTTGCATCCCTCCACTCAGACGAAAGAATTGTTCGGAGGCTTTTTCGACTAAACCGAACTGCTCAAGAAGTTGTTGGGCGCGGTTTTTGGATTCTTCTCTTGATAAGCCGTAAAAGCCCCCTTGAAATTCTAAGGTGCGCCTCAGGTTGAAGAATCGTTCTACGTTGACTTCTTGGGGAGAGAATCCCATCTCCATTTTTGCCGAGAGTGGATCCGCCTGCACGGAGTGGCCAAACACTCGAACTTCGCCTGAGCTGGGACGAGCCAATCCCATGATGCAGTGAATCAGGGTGGATTTTCCCGCACCGTTGGGTCCCAACAATCCAAAGAATTCTCCCTGGGGAATTTCCAGATCGATGCCCTGCAGTGCAGTTAAGGAACCGTAGTTTTTTTGAGTCCGAACGATGGAGACAGCGGAGGGAAGCGTTGTCCTCATGGGCGAGCCTCTCTTTTATCAGCGGTGAATTTTTGTGAGAGGTCTGCATCGTAACTTAATTCGGTTCCGTTCCAAGCGTAGACTTGCAGGGTCCACTGATAACCCTCATAGGCCTTCAACTCGTCTAAAACTCCGTTCTCAAACACTAATAAAAGTTTTCCTCCCTGGTAAAGATGATGCAGGTTTCGACTATGGCTTTGGGTGGTTCCGGTAACGAAGGCCGCGGGCATACGTTTTCCACTGGCATGATGGAGCGGAGCCCATTGTAGTTTGCCATTGCGTTCCATGAGATAGGCGCTCACCTTGCGATTGTCGTCCTTGAGAAAAAGTTGAACGAAAAAAAATTTTACGCCGTCGGCGCTCAATGGCTTGCTGTCTATTTGAGGCAAGCCTTCGAGTTGTTTCAAATTAAGTTTTCCTAAAGCCAGGGTTAGGTCCTCGAAGGAAAGATCCTGGGCTTCGTATTTTTTCCCATTCCAATTGAGTAGGCGCAATCCGGGCGAGGTATTGGTCAAACCTTGGGGATCGGTGTTTTTCCCTTCAATTTTTTGGGCATAACCGAGGATGGCGGATTTTTCTTTGTTTACCGGTACGACCAGAAGGTTGTCTTCGAAAGCGCCTTCGGGAAGGAAACGGGCGGCATTATTGAAATCCCATTTCTCCACCAGGCTGGGTTCACTGCCTTCTTGAGGATTTGCGGGAGATGGGGATTTTTTTTCGGAAGAGCCGGCAGTTGTTTGCACGCTCGGTGTTTCGGTTTTGGGATAGGCGAGGAAATGATGCAATACTTTGTAGGCCGCGAGGGCAAGCAAGGCGACTAATAGCCATTGCCACCAAGGGGGATTGCTAGTTTTTCTTTTTTTTCTGGTGCGAGTATTTTTGCGTCTTGCCATGGCGGTTTCCCTCTTTCAGGGTTCTTTCCCCTAGCAAAGGAAATTCCGATTGCCAAGGAGGGTGAAGTTTTGTCTCCATGGGGCGTGTTAGTTTTCCAAGGATGCTTGTACGGATTTACAACAGGGCTTGAAGTGTCTTTAGGGCTGTCTGAGCCATGATCTGGTATCCCTTGTAGGTGGGATGGGCTTCATCCTCAAAAAAACCCGAGAGGCGGTTTTTATTTTTATCGAGGAAGGGACTGTAAAAATCAATGAGCGCCAGTTTATTTTCTTTGGCGTAGCGCTTTAACCAAGTGCGAAATTTGACGAGTTGTTTTTCTTGAGCTTCGTCTCCCACGGGAGGAGGTAGGGCGAGGATCGGCACAATATGTTCTGCACAAAGCCGTTCTTTAAATTTGAGAATTTGGGATTGCATCCCCTTGAGATCAATTGCTTGGTAGACATCGTTGGTGCCTCCCAGCAGGATGCAAAACTCAGGATGAAAATCAAGAACGTCGATATTCAATCTTTTGAGCATGTGGGCCAGAGTGTCCCCGTTGATTCCCTGATTGAGGATGGGAGTTTTGAGTGATTGGGAACTGAGTTCTACCCAGGAAAGAGGTTTTCCGAAAGGATAGCCGTAGGTCAAAGAATCTCCCAAAGCGATGATGCGATAAATCGGCATGGGCGGCATTATGCGAAACCGCTTTTGTGCTGGCAACGATTTACTGAAATTTACCGTACGGGAGAGAACTCAAAACTCAGGGTTTTCCAAGTAGATGAGTGAAGTTGAGTAAGGGCCAACCGCGTTTTTTGGCCTCTTGCTCCAAATGTTTGTCGGCATTGACGGGGCGCGGATGTCCGACGGCGGCGAGCAAAGGAAGATCGGAGTAACCATCCGCGTAGTAGCGACAGTCTTGGAGGGATACGTTTTTTTCTTGGGCATAGTGTTGGGCTACTGTGAGTTTACCGGCGTCGTAGCAAAGAGGTTCTTGGATATCTTTTTGAAGAATCCCCTCCAAAATCACCGGCCCATTGCTGAAGGAAGTCTCGGCTCCCAAAAAAGTTTCTAAATGCCGGATGAGCATGGTGGGTGCCGAAGATAACAAGGCGACAGTGAAGCCCTGCTCTTGACAGCGCCGCACTTCTTCGAGTCCTTCGGTATAGAGCAGGGGTTTTACGTCACGTTCGAAGACGCGATAACCGATCGCCATGATATGGTCGATGTGGGTTCCGGCCATGTCCCCCAAGGCCAAACGGTACATCATGCGCACGTCGACTTTTTTGAAGAGTCGTCCCCAGGTTTTGTAAAACAAGGCTTGGACGATGCGTCGTTTGTGAATGATGCCTTCCCGCATTAATTCTAGGGTGGTGTAGTAACCGGTAAATCCGTCACAAAGGGTTTTGTCGACATCGAAAAAAGCGATGGGTTTTGGGGTCATGCCATATCCTCGAGAATAAAGCGCGCGGCTTGATGTCCGCTAAGCACCGCGCTTTCGATGGTGGCGGGTAATTCGGTATTCATCCAATCACCGGCTAAATATAAACCACGCCAGGGGCTTCTTCCTGAGGGACGCAGGGTGTTGAGGCCAACTCTACCGCTAAAAGTTGCTTCGTGTTCTTTGATGACTTGGGAGTGAAAGGGTTTTTGCTGACGGAGTTGGGGATAAATTTTTTGCAACTCTTCGTGGGCCATGGCGACGAGGGCCGACTTTTCGAGTGTGGCCGCCTCGTAGGCGCCACTAACCACTAGGCTCAAATAGTTGTTTTGGGCATCGCCTAAAATTTTTGCCTTATTGAAAATCCAATGGATGGGGCGGTCCACTAGGCCGACGAAGGCTTGGGGAATTTGGAAATTTTCGTACCATAAGTTGAGTGAGACGATGGGGGCGGGCACAAATTTTTTTCGATGGGGAGCGAGGCTCTGTAAATCAGCGTCGCTACTTTCGAGGATTTTATCGAGGGCCGTGGGAGTGAGGGCCAAAAGCAGATATTCGCTTTGAAAGCTTTGTCCCGTATGGGTGTGAATTCGCCATTGGTCGGAAAGTTTTTCCAGAGAAAGCATTTGGGTTTGGAAATGCAGTTCTGCACCCCGCGCTTCGAGAAAACGACGGGCGGGTTCGGCGTAGAGTTCGCTGAATCCCACTCGCGGAACCACTAAAGCGGAGTCGGCCCGACTGCCCAAAAGTCCTCGTTGTAAAACCTCGCGAAACAATTGGGCGCTTGCTTGGGAGAGAGGTTCGTTGAGGGTGGCGATGGTCAGGGGTTCCCAAAAAACCTCGATGGCGTTACGAGTTTGGTGAGTGCGCTCTAAGACCTCTTGCACGGAGATTTCATCGAGGGATTCTTTTTTGGAAGAAAAGTTTTTAAAAAAACGGATCAGTCGCAGCATGGCCCATTTGTCGGCCCAGGTTAAACCCGCACAACGCCATAACCCTAGGGCCAGGTGCAAGGGGGCCGGCAATGAGGGGCAGCTTAGCTGGAAAAAATTTTCGTCTCCTCGACTGTAATGGATCTCAAGATTGTTCTGAAAATGCAGGCCCTCCAGAGTGCCGAGGCTACGCAAAAAATCGAAGGTTTCGTGATAGGCTCCCATCAAGAGATGTTGGCCATTGTCCACGATGGCTTGGGTGCGGGGTTCACGAAAGCTATAGGCTCGGCCTCCTAAAAAAGGCCGTTTTTCTAGCAGGCGCACGGTGAGTCCCGCTTGGGCGAGGCGCACGGCTGCGGACAGCCCGGCAAAACCTCCCCCCACAATCAATACATGGTGTTTTTCTGTATCTTGACGCACGGCCTGTTCTTAACAAAGGGGACCTGGCAAGGCTAGGTGGAATTTACCTAAAAAAAACCCCCTGAGTTCCGGGAATATCCCTGTATCCCGTCACTCAGGAGGTTTTTCGCCATCGTAGTGGCTCAATTTTAGAGGTGTTCTCCGGTGTGCTGATGCACGGCTTGAGAGAGATTTTCCAAGAGAATGGATTGTTGTTCCTCTTCATCTTGGATTTTAAAATCCACACCCTCGAAGAGTTGATCGTATTCGATACCCCATACTAACTCGGCAAGATCGCCGTCGTGAAAGTGGAGCGGATGCTCGACAACGACGCCATTTTCTTTGGTGCGGAAGGCCCCTTGCAAGATCAGGGTTCCGGAGGCGCTCAAGGAAAACGCTTCAACCTCGCCGTCTTTTTCCCAGTAGCCTTCAATCAGGAAAACATCTTCGATTTCGGCGGAGGGGGTGTCGTCCACGGCGTCGTGATTTTCGTCTCCATGAAATTTTGCCGTATGACTATGGCCCGCTTCCGTTCCTAAGGTGAGTTCGTATTGGCAATAAGTCCGCTTGGGAATGATCTGGGTGCTCAAGAGTTTGGCGACGAGATCTTCGCCGAGTAGATCGTGGGTAGCGTGCAGATCGACTGTGCTATCCAATCCGGCGACACAAGAAGAATCTTCTCCATCGGAAATCAGCTTGAGTTGGTGAAAATGAATCAGGGCTTGGTGCAATTCGATAGCATAGCCGTGGTCGTTTTCGAGCCATTTGGTGTTTTCATCGCTGAGTTCGAGGGCCTCACCGTTTTGTAGATGCTGGACAGCCATCACCTGTAGGGTGCCGGTTTCCGATCCGCTGGTATTGAAAAAACCTTCGGAAAGATTAGAGCCGCCACAAGCGGGAAAAATCAAACCGAGACAACTTAAAAAGATAAATTTTTTGATCATGGATTTCATGGGGGGTCTCCTAAAAGACGTAGCCTAGGTTAAAGGTAAATCCTCCAAGGACATCGCTGAGCAATCCTGTGGCAAAGCGATCGAAGGAGATACCCGATTTAAATTCGAGGGTGTTGAACATGGAAATGCGACCCAAGAAGGCGGCCTCCCAATGTTCGGAAAAAGAAAGCAGGAGTCCGGATACGGCAAAGGCCTGACTGGATCCGTTGACGAAGGTGTCGCTGGCAAACAAAGTATTGCCTTGCAGGGCCACCAAAAGATTGAGGGGCAGAGCTCCGCGAACCAGGGGCAGTTGCAAGCCGACTTCGTAACTCAGGGCTGGATTTTGCGCTGTTCCTAATTCGACGGTTTTGCTGAGGGTTGTGAAGAGCTGCAGTCGGTCAAAGCTTTTGTTGAAGGTAAGATAGGGCACCAGTCCCACCACTCCGGCGCCAACACTTTCGGTGTCACTGCCGGTCGGGAAGGTGACATCCATGCCAAGGTCTAGGCTCATGCCTTGATACGGGGAGCGCCAGACTTGTCCTTTAAAGAGCAGGGCCACGTCTCCCAATTGAGTATTGTCCGGTAAAAAATTTTCCCGAACAGTCCATATGGGGATTCTTCCACCTATGCTGAAGCGAGAATTCAAGGCGTAAGCTCCTTCGACTTGATTGAGAATCAGCCAGCCCATGCCGTCGTTGAGAACATTGGCGGAAAAGTTGTAGAAGGCATAGGTTCGAGGGGGATTGAAGCGGCCACCGATCGATTGCTGGAGTCCTGTTACGGCACCGCCGCCACCGCCGTGATGGGCCAGGCTCCATCCAGGCCAAACCAAACCGATTCCAAGCAAGATCCAAAAAAATTTTCTTATGTACATGGGGACACGACGAATATTTTCGCCGTCCTTCTTTTGTAAAAATTGCAGAGACAAAATCGACCACACCCCATTCGAAAAAAACAGAGGGCGATGGATCTGACTGCGAAGGCTGCTCGATTGAAAGCCTCAGAGGCCTTCAAACTGACTCAGGAAGCGTCGGGGGGATTGGGCTTGGGGGGAGGGCTCTCACAAGCGAGGGTCCAAGGCAATGATACTGGAAAGGAGCGAGTCCCCCATTCTGTATCCACCAAAGGAAGATCATGGGTCTCTTGTGGAATTAAAAAAGGATCACTTTGAAAGCTTAAGATCTTGGCCTGCTGTTGCCGGCTACATTGGGGGGAAACCCATTCGGGTTTGGATGATGCCGTTTGTTCAGGTGCAAGATAGGTGCTTCGGTTGCTGATTTCGATCTTGGAGGGGGATTTGGACTTGCGTCTCAAGGAACAACCGTGGACGCATTTTTTGCCCGACTGCTTACACGAACACCCGACTTGAACAGAATCTCCATGGCTGAGGGCATAGGCAAAAGGGTGAGCCTGGCCCAGGGAAACTAGGCTAAAAAGCAGCACGACCAGCCATTTTCTTTTCATCATCTTCACGGCGGGCACTGGCCTAGTCGGTTTTAAGAAAAAATCAAGGGCTAAGCTAGACTTGGTTCCAAAAGAATTTCATAAGGTCATTTTTGGCTTGGTCCAGCATGGTAAGGAGTAGGTCCCGTGTTTTTTGTGAGGATGGTTAGATTTTCTTTGGTTTGGGGCCTGAAGATGGGGCTTTTAGGTGCCCTAAAATGGAAATTTTTTAAAGAGGATCGTGTTTTAAGCGGTAAACTCAGCTCCATAAAAATCTGAGATCCCGGCGTTATTGAAATGGGGTTTTGCAAACCGGCCTACTTGGGTTTAAGGGATTTTTATGGAAAAACATTTCTATTTATTGCGTCACGCCATCGCGGTCGCGCCGGAAATCTCCTCGGTTGCGGAGGAGGAGCGTCCCTTGACTCCGGAGGGGCGCAAAAAAATGCATAAAGCTGCCTTGGGAATGAGTCGTTTGGAGATCGTGCCCGATTTAATTTTGAGCTCGCCTTTGGTTCGAGCCTTTCAAACCGCTGAAATCGTCCAACAAATTTTAGGGCCTAATATGGTCATTGGGGTAGAAACCGAATTGCGGCCCGGGGGCAATCTGCGAGCGCTTCTCAAAAAACTCATGAGACGTTCCGAAGAAAAAATTCTTTGCGTTGGCCACGAGCCCGCTATGAGTTGCTGGATTCAGGATCTTCTGGGATGTGGAAGGGGGGCATCCATACGGATGCAAAAGGCCGCACTATGCCACTTGCTTCTGGATTTTTCTGTGGTTCCTCCGGCAGTAGAGCTGCAGGCCCTTTATCCTCCACGTTCTCTGAGGCGCTTGGCAGACTGAGGGACTGTTCAAGTCTTTTCAATTGCTCCACTACTTGGGCGCTGGAGAGCGAACGGGGGGTGGGGGATTCTACATCGCCTCCTCCCATCGATCCTAAAGGGACCACGTTTCCAGAATTATTCTTCATGGTTTTTTCAATGCGCGTGCGCAAATCGTTTTGAATTTCTTCTACGCTGCGGCGTGCATCCAAGACTTCGAAACCGTGGCTTTCCGCCATGGTGTCGTAGGCTTCGATCATTTTCTTTTGATATTTTTTAAAGCTGTCGAAGATATTGTCGGCGAGGTGTAGATCCATGCCCGATTCCCAGTAATCCATACCTCCCGATTCGATGACTCGGGGGATGAGATTATCTACGTCGATTCTCATGTAACAGACTAAATGGGGAATGGGAGCGAAGCCATAAAGCTCTTGAATCCATCCCATGCCGGGGTCTCTCACCGAATCGCGGGCGAATGCCGTGTACACATAACGGTCGGCGATGACGATGAATCCCGAGCGCAGGGCAGGAAGGATATCGTTTTCGAGGCGGTCGGCGAAATCCGTTGCATAAAGTAGGCTGAAGGTGAGGCGATCGAGCATATTGCCGCTTTTGGCGTATTCGATAGCCTTGCTCATCAATCGACTTCGTGTCCACCCTGTGACTACTACTCCGTAACCGCGCACCTTGAGCCACTGCACCAAGAGTTCGATTTGGGTGGAGCGTCCCACGCCATCGGTGCCTTCGATGGCGATGAGTTTCCCTTTGCACTCGTTATTCTTCAGGTAAGGCAAACCTTCGCCAAAAAACTTTATTTCGTCGGGCATAGTTTCTCCTTTTGGTGCCGAACGCCTTGAGTTCTTCGGAGACGATGGATCGCACCATGTTTTGTTGTCGTTGAATTTCTTGGGTTCCGTCCATCATGATGAGGCCATATTCCTGCACCATGCGATCGTATTCTTTGACAATCATGCCTTGAAAGATCTGAAAAGATTCACGGGGATCGGAGGATAAGCCCAGATCCATTCCTGCTTCATAGTATTTTAATTTTGGACGACCTGAGAGAATGCGTTCAATGCCCACCTGTAAGGGAACCCGAAAATAAAAAGAAAGATCCGGTTTAATGGCAAAACCATAGAGCTTTCGCACCCAGGCGGGATGAACCCCTCGTGCCACATCCCGGGCGAAGGCAGTAAAGACGTAGCGATCCGCCAAGACAATCATCCCAGCTTTAAGGGGGGGGAGAATCTGATAATTGAGTCGGTCGGCAAAATCGGTGGCATGCAGCAAACTGAAGGTGGTGGGGGTGAGGTTTTTCTTTTTTTTGCCCTCTTTAGTGGTTTGTTTCACCAGTTGAGAGCTGTTCCATTCGGTAAAAAATACGGGATAACCCTGAGCTTCGAGCCAACTGTAGAGCAAGCGAATCTGAGTGGATTTTCCCGAACCATCGACGCCTTCGACAATGATTAATTTGCCGGGTAACGCGTGGGGTTTTTCAAACATAGGGCGAACCTGCCTTTTAGTTTTGTCGATTCGGTTAAAGTGCGCGAATCTTTCCTAAAGGACTCACCTTGTTTTTGAGCACCACTCGATTCTTTCGAATCAAGGGTTGGTTTTTAAACAGGATGGGCCTTCTTAAAAGTTTTTTGAGGGCTTTGCAACGATGTTGAGCTTCCCAAATTTCGTATTCGGAATCGTGGTGTGTACCCAAGTGCATGACGATTTTGTCTTGATAGCTGCGAACTTTTAGCTCTTCCACCACATTGAAGTGGCTACGATCCAAGGCGTCGGCCACTTTCAGTATGGCCGAAAGCCATTTGATGCGTCGTTGCACGGCCTTGGGCATTAAGGCATAGGGCAATTCATTTTTTTTCGGGGAAGCTCGACGATGGTATAGTGCCAACTGGGCCATAAGGTCGATTTCTTCCTCGGAGAATCCGTTCATAGCGCTATTTTTGATGAGATAGTAGGAATGGTGGTGATGCTTTTCGTAGCCGATGAGATAACCCACATCGTGAAGTAAGGCAGCATATTCGAGTAGTTCCCGGTCGAGGGAAGTCAGTCCATGAAAACTTTGGATGCGATCGAAGAGAGTCAATGCAAGCCGAGCCACTTGTTCGCCATGGGCTCGGTCAAAATTGCATTTTTGCGCTAAGCGAAGCACGCTACGGCGGCGGACATCGGGTATTTCGGCTTCGATGCGAATCTTTCGGTGATTTTTGCTGATGAAGTGATAAACCATTCCTTCGCGAATGGCTTTGTCGCATAAGGTGAGTTGATCGATTTTTAAACCTCTCATCAGGGTATAAACCAGAGAAGCCCCACTTAAGATTAGGTTGTTGCGCACAGGATCGAGCCCGCGTATTTCCATGCGGGATTCTTCCGAAGAGTTTTGTAATCGTTCGTAGATCCTCTTTAGATCTTCGAACGAAAACGAGGCTTGCCTCGTTAGGCTGCGGGCTTGGGGATTTTTACAAAAATAAATGATGGTCGCTAAGGTGTTGAGGGTTCCGGAGGTTCCAATAACCTGAGAAAAGCCTAAGTCGAGGATGTTGCGCCAGGTCTCCCGAGATTTACGTTCGATGAATTTTTCCATCCTGTTGTAGGATTTTTTGTTTTCTTTTTGGAGAAATTTACTCCGTAGTCGTGCGACTCCCAGTTTTAAACTGTCTTGAAAAAGCACCTTTTCGGGGGTTACCACCATCATTTCGACACTGCCTCCTCCAATATCGATGATCAGGGAGTTTTCCGAGGGGAGCTTCATGGAGTTTTTAACTCCGAGATAAATTAAGCGACCTTCTTCTTCGCCTGTGATGACGCGAACTTTAATGCGTGTTTCTTTCAAGATTCTTTGGAGAAATTCGCCTCCGTTGTGGGCCTCGCGAACGGCGGAGGTAGCGACGGCGACAATTTGCTGAGCTCCCTTTGATTCGGCTAGGTATTGAAATTTTTTCAGGGTTTCGAGGCCTAATTCCATCAGTGCCTCGCTCAGTTCTCCCGAGGTAAAGGTGGAGTCTCCGAGGCGGATCATTTCTTTTTCTCTTCCCAGAACTTCGAAAGTAAAGTTGGCGAAGATTTCCACTACCATCATGTGAACGGAGTTAGATCCGATGTCGATGACCGCGATCTTCAAAAGAGAGCCCCTTCCATGAGGGATTTTAATTGAGGGAGTTGTTTTTTTTTGAATGCTTTTATTTTGTGTTGTAGCTCGGTTTCGAGCTTTTTCACCAAGGTTTGGTAAGGGAGCATCAGTTTTTGTTTTTTTATTTTTTTTCGAATTTTTTCATCTAGCAAAAAATGATGCAGGCTGTGGCTATCGTTGATGGAGCCCATCGCGTCTTGGAGTTGTTTTAGAATGGGAATGGGATTTTTTTGAGCAGTGGGCAGGCACTCTTCTTGTAGTTCGAGGAGATAACGCCAACGTTTCAGTGCGATGCGAACTTCGTGAAGAGATGTAAGGTCTTGTTGCTCTTGGTAGTCGATCCAGCGCCGCTTGAGGCGTTCTCGGGTTATTTTTTCTTGCTGTTGTAGGGCGGCATAAAAATCACCAGAGTCACAATGGACCATGTCCTCCTTTAAGGTTTCGGGATGCAGTCGCTTTGACAAGTTGCGCTTCGCCCAAATTCGTAATTGGCGATGGCGTGCCTCCCGAGATTTTTTTAATTTTTTATCGAGGTAGTTTTGCAGTTTTGCGGAGGCGGGCACCAAGTCCACGTCGTGGGGATGGGATAATTTTTTCAGATCCTTACGATAGACGTCGAGGCTGCGTAATTGTCCAAGTTTTCGGGTTAGTTTTTGAAGAATTTTTAGGGGATTTGCGAAAACCCGTGGGGCCATGCCCCCTAAAATTTCTAAGGAGGCTCGATTGCGCCGGGACAACACTCGAAGGCGATGGATTTTTTTTGGAGAGAGTTTGAGGGATGATAATTCGATATCGGTCTTGAGTTGTCGCCCCTGTTTGAGTGTGAGCCGTGTCAGAGTAACCAATTGCGGAAGCCGTTCCGAGGGGCGACGATTTCGAGTACGGGGGGCATGTCGGGATGATTCCAGCATGGGTACATCTTAACTTGAATAATAAGCGAAATCCTATGCCTTCAACATTGATTGAAAGCAAGGCTGCTATTGTGACATTTTTACGGTCGAATCGGCGCGAATCTGTTTTAGCGAACGACGATCAGAACTACGTCCTCGCCAACCTCTACCAATTGAACCGTATAGCCGTTGAGATCGACTAAAACTGGAGAGGTTGGTTTGCGATGATTTTTTGAGGTGAGTATGATTTCTTCTTCATTTTCTCCTTTGACGCTCACTTTAAAACGCATGCCGATTTCTCCCTCGCCTTCGCAAGAGTAACCTTCTTTGCATAGGGTGTTGATGAATTCGGTGGAGCGTAATTTGAGTACGGTTTTTCCGTTTTCTTTAAGTGTTGCCGTTTGGGAGACTCCCATTAAAAAGCGTTGGTCCCGACTGATTTGAATCTCATCGTTGTTTAGATTTTCCACGGTGGATATGTTGCGGCCCGTAACTTTCACTTGGCTGGCGATGAAGGTTCCTGAGCCTGTACTGCGACCTTCCACACTTACTTGGTCGCCTTCTTTGAGGGATTGCAGGGTCTTGCCACCTTCAGGGGTATCAAACCGAGTTGTCGAGTTGACGTAAACTCGAGTCAAGGGAGGTACGTCCAATCCGAAGCTACGACTACTTTCGTAATTGATGTTTCGCACTACGCCTTGCAGGCTTTCTGCTTGGGCCGAGCTACCTACCCATAGGCCGAGAAAAGAAACGAAAAAAGCAAAATGCCGAATGGAATGTTTCATGGGGATATCCTTCAAAGTTCAAGAGAGATTTTTATGTCGTAGCCTTTGTCGTGAAGTTGGGCTTCGGGCCTTTTTGACAATCGGCATCGCCACGGATTTAGAAAAGACCCATTTTTTTGTATGGGGTCAAGGTTGAAAAAACAGGGCATCGGAGTTCCTGGAAAAGAAGATAGCGAACCTGGAAGGATCGTTTCAACCACTCCGACGCCCTCCTTGAATTCTGACAAAGCTCGGAAAAAAAGACCAGCCTAAGAATTTTTTTATCCGGAGAAGGCCTGATCCATGGACTTAAGGGTTAAGTTCCAAACGAAGAATTTGACTGCTTCCTCCTAGAGAGACTCCGTAGAGTAGGCCATCTCTGGGATTTTCATGGAGGCCAGTGAGGCCCCCTTGGCTGCTGATATGTTGGTCGTCGGTGACCGCTTCGTAAACATTCATGGTGAGGACGCGAAGAAAGGCGTCGTAGAAATCGGTGTAAAGTAGGCGGTGGGTGAGGTGACCTTCGTATTCTTGACCTGAGTAAAAGTTGAGCACCACGATGGCTTTGGGGCCGACCGAGTTAAAATCGGGGTCGAAATCGGAGTCGTCGTGGGCATAACCGTGGATCGGATTGATAAAACCTTGTTGTGCCGGTGAGCAGGTTCCTTCACATTGGGGCCAACCGTAGTTTTCTCCTGGGTAGTAGACGCAATTGATTTCCTCAAAGGCTCCAGCCCCCACATCTCCGATAAAGAGGTCTCCTTGAGTGTCCACCACGAGGGAAAAGGGATTTCGTAGGCCCATCGAGTAAACGCTGGGATTGATAACACTGACCCCGTTTTCTGGATTGTTGGGGAGAGAAAAACCACCGGCGTTAGGGGTACGGTTGGGAATGATGCGATGAATCTTGCCTAAGGGGCTGTCGGGATCCTGGGCGAGGTCGGCTGTACCGCCGTCTCCCACGCCAATGGCCAGTTCATCGTCGGTCATGAACATCATGGCCCCACCATTGTGATTATCGTTACCGGCAGGATCCTTGGGAAAATCAAGGATGAGTTGGGGGTCTTCCAATAGAAAGGAATCACCGGCCACATCCACAACGACGGTATAGCGCTCTACTAAATTGCGATCGGGAACATCGTTGGGATCGGTGTAATAGAGATAAATGTAGTGGTGGTTGGCCTCGTTGTAGCGAGGATCGGCCACCACGTTGAGTAGACCGCGTTCTCCTTCATTGAGTACGTCTATAGAAAAAGGCTCGCCAACGGGTGCGAAGTCTTCATCAAGGTAATAAACGGAGCCGCTTTTAGTGATAGCGATGGCTTGGCCGTTTTGTTCCGGTAAAAATTCCAAATCGATGAGATCGGGTGCGATTTCGTCGCCCACGGTATTGAAGGAAAAGGAAACATCTTCGGCAAGCGGAGACGGCGTGGCGCTAGGACTGGGAGTGGCGCTGGGATTGGGGTCGGGAGTGGTATCGGTCTGGGAATCGGAGTCGCAGCCTAACCCTGCTGTAAGGCCGAGGCAGAGAGTCAGACATAACAGTGAGATTTTTTTTCGGAGATGAAGCAACGCAAAATGCATAAAGTCTAAAGCCTTATTTTGAAATCGGAGTGCTCAACCCAGTGCAAGTGCGCTATGGCCGAGAGTCTTTGCTCTTAACGTATCATGATTTTTGCGCAATCTAAGGGGCTGAAGAATTTTTGGCAAGTTGAGCTTCTCAGAAAAGAATTTTTGCGCCATGGGGTTTGCAAGGAAGCAATTGAGATGGGCTCCCAGGCTTTGAAAAACACATTACGTCGTCGCCTTTTGCTTTGGTACCGCAAGCACCGGCGTGATTTGCCGTGGCGGAAAACTCGCGATCCTTATGCTATTTGGGTCAGCGAGGTGATGTTGCAGCAAACTCAAGTGGCCACAGTCATTCCTTATTACGAAAACTTTTTGCGACGCTTTCCTACATTGAGACATTTGGCGGAGGCGCCCGAAGAACAGGTTTTAGCGGCTTGGGCTGGTCTGGGTTACTATCGCCGTGCCCGTCTTCTACAGGCCGGGGCGCAGCAGGTTTTGCAACGTTGGGAAGGAAAGATTCCCGAATCTCGAGAGCTCTTAAAAAGTTTGCCGGGCATTGGGGACTATACGGCCGGGGCCTTGTCTTCCATCGCTTTTGGACATCCCGAGCCCCTGGTGGATGGGAATGTTTTACGGGTCTTTGCCCGTCTTTTCGCCTTGCGTGGACATCCTAAGTCCCCCGTTTTGTTCCAAGAGGTTTGGAGGCGGGCTCAGGATTTAGTGCCCGATACGGCCCCCGGGGATTTCAATCAGGCCTTGATGGAGCTGGGGGCCACGGTATGTCGCCCTCGGGTTCCGGCCTGTGAGCGTTGTCCGGTTCAGGGAAATTGCGAGGCTTGGCGTCAAGGGATGCCCGATTCCTATCCGGAAACACCACCCCTTCCCAAGCAGGTTCGTCTCGACCGTGTCGTGGCCGTGGTCCAGCGCGGGGAGGCGATTTTGCTCGTAAAAAGAAAAAATCCTCGCTGGTTTCAAGGAATGTGGGAGCTGCCCCATTCTTATTGCGATCCTGGTGCCGCCGACCCAGGTCTTTTGGAAGATTTTTTGGGCGAGGCCTTGGGTTTAGGTTTGGTGGAGATGCGGGCTTTGCCCCCAACTCGGCATGGCATCACCCACCATCGCATCACCTCTTATGCTTGGCAGGGGCAGGTTCGGGGCAAGTTTCGATTGGGCCTTGGGTTTGAGGCTATGAGTTTTTTCCCCTTGAGTGAGGTGTCCCACTTGGCTTTGGCTGCCTTCGACCGAAAAGTACTTGCAGCAGGCGGGCTCTTTTCCTACCCTTAACTCAGAATCGTCATCTCCGAACTTCCGGGTAGTGGGGAAACGAGAGGAATTAACAGGGGAGTTCGTTATGAATGACAAAAGCATTCGAGCCGGTGGTGTGATTCAAAGTTATCAGTCTTTGCTTTACCCAGAAAAAAATAGAGAAGCTCCGTCTTTCGCTTCGAAACCCGTTTCCCAAGATCGGGAAAAGTCGAGTTTTGTTGGGGCAGAGGCTTCTGCGCCCCGTGCGCCGTCCGAACGGATGCCCGCCTATCAAATTCACGGTGTGTTCCGTCGTTGGAGTTAAAAACCAACGATTTTTGAACTCTTGATCTGTTTGTCTAGTAGTGAAAGCCGCTGCGCCTGAGGTGCACCATAGGCTGGCCCTCTTCTTCAGAGCCAGCGTGCACAACCTCACCTACGAAAATTTGGTGATCGCCGGCGTCGTAGTGGTGGCGTATCTGACATTCTAAAAAACATAGGGAATGTTTCAAAACCGGAAGCCCGGTGGATCCGGTCTCGATTTCGATTCCTTGAAAGGGATTTTCCCCGGGTTTAAAGCCTCGGCCAAAATGGGCGAGCATGTCTTTTTGTCCGGTATGCAGGATATTGAGGACGAATTTTCCTGAAGATTTTAAATTGTCTTCGACGCTACGGCCTTTTTTCATGGCAACCATCACCATGGGGGGATCGAAGGAACATTGTTGAAACCAAGAGGCCAGCATGGCGCTGCGTTCGTTTTCTTGTTGGCAGGTCAGAATGGCCACACCGCTGACAATGCGACTCAGGCTTTTTCCGATGCGTTCACGGATTTCCGTTTCGGACATGGGGATTCCTTTTTTTATATCCAGTGGGTTTTACAAGAACGGGACGCCAACATGGCATTGGCTTTGGGGAGAAGCAAAGGAAAATTTCCGTTTGGAGGATTCCTTAGTCCTCAGGTTGACCCACGGAAGGGCCCATTATATAGGGCCATATGTCTTCTTCCTGGCAGTCCCTATTGAATGCTGAATTGGATTTAAAATCCCAATATCACGAGGTGGAAAGCTCGGTGGGTTTGGCCGATCTCCATGGGGAGGAGTTTTATCTGTGTTCGGGGCAAGAGGCCCTGAAATTTTTGAACAGCTATAACTCACAAGATATTTTAAAAATTCCCGAAGGGGGCGTGGCCCTGGGGACCTTTCAAACTCAAAAGGGAAAACTGGTCAGTGACGTGGTTTTATTACGCCTTGCCGAGGGGGTAGGGATGTTTTTCCCCCACGGTTATGGAAATAAGGTTTCCGAGCATTTGGCGGTTTTTTTACAGTTTGCGGATTGTCAGTGGGAAGACCTTTCGGAGCGATGGGTCCACCTTGCCTTGATCGGTCCCTTGGCCAGTCGGGTGCTCGAGGTCTTTGGGGGAGGAGTTCGTGAAAATCGCCTCAACCGGGTTGAGTTTTCCGATGGGGAGATTCTATTTTTTCCTACGGATCGTTTGGGGCGTCCCGCTTGGGAATTGCTTTTACCGTCGGTTCACGCCGAACACTTGATTCGGGCCTATCTTAAGCCCGAGGTTCCGGTGCTGAGCTCGGAGCTATTGGAGATTTTGCGGGTGGAAGCAGCCTATCCTCGCATGGGTGTGGACATGAACGAGAACCACTTGGTTGCCGAAGTGGGGCTGGACCAACGGGCTACAAGTTTCACCAAAGGCTGTTATCTGGGGCAAGAGACGACCGCTCGCGTCAATAGTCAGGGAAAGGTCAACCGAAAGTTGAGATCTTTGCGTTTCAATCGACCTCTAAAGCTAGCACTGCCCTGTCCGTTGCTGCAGCAGGGCCAGGAGGTGGGGCAAGTAACTTCTTGTGTGGAAATCCCATCCGATTCAAGGGTCCTTGCCTTAGCTATGGTGAAGACTTCTGCGGTAGAAACAGAGGCGCCGTTCCAGGTTTTGGAGGTTGATTCAATCGCGGAGGGCGTGTTGCTATGAGCGAGTCCCTTGGGATTTCCTATCCTATCGATGAGATTCTTCAGAAGAAGCCATGGACTGTGCCGGACTCCTTCCGTTATTGCGTGCGCTTGGCTCGCAATCACTACGAAAATTTTCCGGTGGGTTCTTTGTTGATTCCGAAGGCCTTGCGTCCCCATGTGTGCGCGCTCTATGCCTTCGCCCGTCGAGCTGACGATATCGCCGACGAGGATTTTCCAGAAGCCGAACGATTACCTGCCTTGAATGCTTGGGGAGAATTGTTAGAGAAATGTCAACGCGGTCGTGTCAATCATCCGGTTTTTTTGGCCTTGAGGGAAACCATTCGAGAATTCGATTTGCCTGTGCAGTTGCTGCACGATCTGTTGACTGCTTTTAAAATGGATGTGGTAACTCAGCGACACCGTAGTTTTGAAGACCTGCTGTATTACTGCAAGCATTCCGCTAATCCCGTGGGGCGTTTGGTTTTGCGTTTGTTTGGCTATCGTGAAGAAAGTCTCATGTTGTTGAGCGATAACATTTGCACCGCTTTGCAATTAGCCAATTTTTGGCAGGATGTGTCTGTGGATTTAGATAAGGGGCGCATTTATTTGCCTCAGGAAGATATGCTTCGTTTTGCTTACACTGAGGAGCAACTTATGGCCCGTCAGTGTACTCCAGCCTTTCGGGACTTGATGCGTTTTCAAGTGGATCGAAGCGCCCAGGGCTTTTTACAAGGGGCCGAATTGGTGAGATATCTGACGGGTCGTTTGCGTTTGGAGATCAAGTGCACCATTTTAGGAGGATTGGGGGTCTTGGAAAAAATTCGTGGGCTTAATTACGATACCCTATCGAGTCGGCCCCATTTTCAGAGCAAAGACAAAGCGAGGATTTTTTTTCAGGCCTTGTTTCAATTTCATCGGGCGATTCGTCCAAAACGGACCTCATCTTTTATTTCTAAAACTACGGAAGGCCAGGAGAAGTCCACTTCATGAATACTAGCGCCGCCCCCTCTCCTCCTTCGTTGGATTCTCAGCAAGTAATGGCCAAAAGCCAAAGTAATTTTAGCGTCTCGTTCTGGTTTATTTCCAAAGAGCGTCGCCAAGCGTTAACCCATTTTTATGCTTTGAGCCGCGTGATCGACGATGCGGTGGATGAGCATCAAGGGGCGGAGGCTGAGCGAGCCCTGGCTTTTTGGAAACAAGAAGTCGAGCTGTGTTATGTGGGAACGCCGACCCATCCCATTACTCAAGCCATGCAGCAAACCATTTGTCGCTACGGGATCCCTCGAAAGTATTTGGATCTGTTGATCGAAGGTTGTGAACAAGATTTGCATCCTAGAACGATCGAAACCTTTGAGGATCTCTACCAGTATTGTTACCGGGTAGCTGGAGTCATCGGCTTGACCTGTATGAAAATTTTCGGAGTCGAAGGGGCCGAAGCCGAGCAGGCGGCGGAGGAGTTGGGCATAGCCTTGCAGTTGACCAATATCCTTCGCGACGTCGCTTCTGACGCTCGCCGCGGGCGCATGTATCTTCCCATGGAAGATTTGCGGCGTTATCGTCTGAGTGTCAAAGAGGTAGAAACAGGACCCGTAACGCCTCGATTGAGGATTTTGCTTAAGCTGACAGCAGATCGCTCTGAGCTTTATTTCAACCGAGCCTTTACCCGCATGTCCACTTTGCCTCGACGTCCGTTACGTGCAGCTTGGTTGATGGGAAAGGTGTACGAGGCCATCCTGCAAAAAATTCGCCGGTGTGATTACGGGATTTATTCGGGAAAGATCAAACTTTCTAAGTTAGAAAAGTTACGCGTCATAGGCCGGGAATTGGTCCGTCGTGGGTAAGTTGCTTTAGGTCTCTCTTAAGGGTGCTGTTTTTTTCTCTCAGGGGATTCCGGGAAAAGTCTCAACAAATTTAATTTTGAGATCGGGAAAATTTTCGACGAATTTGACCTTTAATTCTGGAAACCCCTCTTCGGTCATCCATTCGCCGCAAGCGGTGGGCGAGTGCTCTACCCATTTCACCTTGAGATCCGGAAAATTGTTCACGACCTGAACCGTGATATCAGGAAAATTTTCAACGATCTTGACTTTTCCGTACAGGCGCTTTCCCTTGAAGTTGCAAGTCTCTACTTTTCCGGCTTGAACGGGTGGGCAGAATGCCATGAGGCATAGTAGGGGAAGAAAAAAAGTGCGTCGGATCATGGGGCTCTCTTCAGCGAGATTGGGTTATTCATGGGAGCGATCGGAAATCCCATAACATAGCCCTCCCAGGGATAAATAAAAATTTTCCGAGCTGTCTTGTTGAACTTCTTGGGCAATTTCCCAATAGGATTTTCGGTTGAAGCGGGCGCTGAAGTTTCCGTTGCGAATCTTGCAGTAGAGCACGTGATTTTTTCCTATCCACAATGTGCTGGGATCCAACGTCTCGCCATAATTCCCCAAAAAAAATAATTCGATTCGTTCTGGATGTATGGAGATATTTTGGACGACGTAGGGAACATCTTCTGCGGTGATACGGTTGATTTCCCCCATGCATATTACTTGGAAGGAGCCATCGGGAAGAGCCTCGAGGTGCTTCATAAAAAATTTCAAAGTCGCTGGGTCAGTGATCTCACTGCCTTTGATCGAAAGGTTACCTTCTGAATCTATTCGGTAATCGTAGTGGCGTTTTTGGGAATTACGCTCCATGGTTCTCCCCTTTCCCCAATTTAGGGTTTAGGCTAAGGCTCGGCAAGCTTCTCTGACGAAGTTGAAAAAGGAGTTCACAAAGATGGCCTCGGATTCGGCCCTACCCTTGGTGGAGGGGCAAGATTATTATTGGGAAGAAGGCTGGATGGTTTTAACCGAGGCCTACCTTAAACGGCGAGGGTACTGTTGTCGGCAGCGTTGTCGCCACTGTCCTTATGGTTGCGGACCTTCAGCAGACGCAACACCAGAAGCCCCCCAATCAGCAATCCCACAAAAATGACGCTGAATAAATTGAAGTAGCGCTCGATATAGTTTTTGATGTCGGCTCCCCAAAAATAGAAGAGGCCGGCTACCATAAAAAAGCGCCCAGCCCTGCCAAGGATCGAGGCCAGCATGAAGGTCTTAAAGTTGATGTTGAAAGCTCCTGAGGCGACGGTGAAAACCTTATAAGGGATCGGAGTGAATCCGGCGATGGCAATGGCCCAGGCGTCGTATCGATTGAAGAGTTGTTCTACTTTTAAGACGGTATCCTGTTTGATGAAACGATGCATGAGTGGTTGGCCGCCGTACTTGCCTAGCAAGTATCCCAAGACGGCTCCTATTAAAGATCCTAAGGTGCAGAGCAGTGCGAAAAAGAACGATCCCGAGGGGTTTGCTACGGCCATGGCCATCAGCAGGATGTCGGGAGGTAGAGGAAAAAAAACTGATTCGGCGATGGCGATGAGAAATAAAGCCCATTCGGCTTGGGGTGTTGCGGCCCAGGCGAGGGTCCATTGGTAGAGGCTATGAATCATGGCGGGCGTTTAATCACAGAACTCGGAAAAGTCCATCGGCATTCTGGAGGAATAAGGGAGATTCAAAATAAAATGCATTTTTATGGATGGGGAGGGGTACTCTCTTTCTCAAAGAGGGGCAGGTAAGAACCATAGCCTTCTTGGACTAGATTTTCTTTAGGAATGAAACGCAGAGCGGCCGAGTTGATACAGTACCTCAAACCCGTGGGGCCGGGTCCATCAGGGAAGACATGGCCCAGGTGGGAATCGCCCTTTTTACTTCGTACCTCGGTGCGCACCATAAAATGCTTTGTATCTTGTCGGGTGTTGATGTTGGCGGCATCCAGCGGTTGGGTAAAGCTGGGCCAACCTGTGCCGGAGTCAAATTTATCTTGGGAACTGAACAAGACCTCCCCCGAAACCACATCGACGTAGATTCCTTCCTGCTTGTTATTCCAGTAGGCATTTTGGAAAGGCGCCTCCGTGCCGTCTTCTTGGGTGACGTGGTATTGCAGAGGAGTGAGTTTTTTCATCATCTCAGGATCATTTTTTTTAGTGTCGGCCATGATGGTTTCCTTTTTACCCGGATAGGGCGCGCTCGCGCCGAGGATGAGTCCTAACAACAAGGCACAGGCCAGCCCAAAAGTTTTTTTACAAGAGTGCTTCATTCTCTTTACTACGCCAGCGGTCGCAGTCACGGTTTTTGGTTTGAGAAAAACCTTCAGTGACCCCGTTCCATTCTGCCTTGAATCTCCTGAAAAATCCGAGAGCCAAAATATTTTTTCGAGGATGGACTTGTCGAGTTTTAGGCCTAGTGTGAAAGGGGCTTTCCTCTTAATTTAATCCTAAAAGCTTTTATTTTCAGTGAGTTGTCTTAGGGGTTGCTGTGGGAAGACTAGAAGGGGATGGTCTTAAGCTGAGCTTGCGTCTTGTAAAAACGAACGATCGTACTAAAATTCCCTCCTATGGGTAAAAGTTCACAAACGAAACAAACCATTACGGAGGGGGCGATTGCTTTAGCCAGCCGCTTGGGTCTGGAAAATCTCTCCATCGGTAAATTGGCGAAGGCCGTAGGGATGTCTAAGAGTGGGCTTTTTGCCCATTTTCAATCGAAGCAAAAACTTCAGGTCGAGGTTTTACAAGGGGCTTCGGAGCGTTTTTTGGAAAGGGTTGTGCGCCCCGCTTTGCGCGCGCCTCGAGGTGAACCCAGGATTCGGGCCCTTTTGGAATATTGGTTGCGTTGGGAGCATGCGGATTTTTTACCCGGGGGTTGCCCCTTCATTGCGGCAGCGGCTGAATTGGACGATCAGCCTGGGCCCGCTCGCGATGTTCTGGTGGGTTCACAGCGGGTCTGGTTCCGTTTCATTGCCGAGGCAGCCCGTCGTGCGATGCAGGAAGGGCATTTTCGGCCCGATTTAGAGGAAGATCAGTTTGCCTATGAGTTTTACGCCTTGGCCTTGGGTTATCACTATTTGGCAAGGCTATTGGGAGATGGGGAGGCTGACCGGCGTTTGCGTAAAGGTTTTGAGGATTTGATGGTGAGAAGTCGCGTTGTTCCAGGGGGGACTGATCCATGATTTAAAAAATCGTTCGTTCACCTTTAATAGGAGTAATTTATGAAATGGCCCATTTCAGTCAGTGATTTTTTTCATCGACATTTTCACTCCCAGATTTTTGGCGGGACCCAAGAGCTTTTTCGCATGACCGAAGAAGAAGTTTTGTCCGATCTTAATTATGGTCGTGAAGAGGAATAGGTGGAATTAGAAGCGCTTTCGAGGCATGGGCGGATTTTTTCTCATGTTTCGTAAAGAATGGGGCATGGAAGAGCATGGAAGGCGAACGGCATGGCGACTTACGTGTTGGGAGATATACAGGGCTGCTACAAAACTTTGCGGGCATTGTTGGCAAGTATTGCCTTTCATCCTTCCCGCGATCGTCTCTGGTGTTGCGGTGATTTGGTAAATCGTGGTCCACAAAATCTCGAAGTGTTGCTTTGGGCTATGGATTTGGGCGAATCGTTTCAGACGGTGCTGGGAAATCATGATTTGCATTTGATCGGGCGTTTATTGGGTTTGAGCCCCGGTCGTCACCGCGATACGCTCGAAGACGTATTGATGAGTTCTCACGCTGGAGACTGTCTTGAATGGTTATGTCGACAAGCTCTCTATCGTAGGGAAGGGCGTGAGGTATGGGTGCACGCGGGCCTTCACCCCCACTGGACTTTATCGCAGGTTGAGAAATGGAATGCTGAATTCATGGAGGCTCTCCGAGGGCCGCGACGCGAGGACTTGATGAAGGCTTTGGTGCAAAAGAATGTTTTTTTTGAAAGGCGGGATTTGCTCGACGCCGTGGCTGTGTTGACCCGGGTGCGAATGTGCGATTACCAGGGGAACGCGGATTTTTCCTACAGTGGTTCCCCTGAATCGGCGCCTGCTCATTTGCGTCCTTGGTTTGACTTCGAGAGCATTGCCGCCCACCCGGTTAATTTTTACGTCGGTCATTGGGCCGCTCTAGGTTGGTATCGTCGCAACAATGTCACAGCTTTGGATACGGGATGCGTGTGGGGCAGAAGTCTTAGCGCTTATTGCTTAGAGAGTGGACAGCTGTTTTCCCAACCCTACGTGGAATAAGAACTCCATTAAAAAACTCAGCATCGACTTGAAAAGCTTGAAAAGGGGCTTTGGTGAAATCAAGCCAGGCATCAAGTGTTTTGGCAATAGGTGGGAATCCAAGTTTGATTCATAAGTTGTGGTGACAAATGGTTGTAGTCAAATCGTTTGGCTTCGCGAATCATTTGGCGAATGTCGAAGAGTTGTAGGCTTTCGGGGATATCGCGAAAAAAGGCTTGATACAGCGGGGTGATCATCAACTTGGCGACCCGAATACCAACGGGGCCGAGAAAATTGCGGCGCTGTCCGATATGGGCGATTTCATCGATCATGATTTCGTGAAGTAGTGCGCGGATTCGATCGCGTGCCTCGGGCTCGTCGGCTAGGGTTGTGTCGAGGAGGACATCCAGATGTTGGTAGAAGGTAATGCCCATGAGTTCGGTGACGAAGGCGAGCGGACTCATGAAGGCTTCGGGAAGTCGGGGAAAGAGCCGGTAAACCTTTTGCATGGATGGCCCCAGAGGAACCCACTGCACTTCATCGAGGTGAAATGTTTTGAACATTTCGTGGAACAGACGGATATGTCCGAATTCTTCGGCGAGATGGTAGCGGCTGATCTTATCTTGGACTCGTGTGGCCTCGGCAAAGCCGGGAATGGCATCCCATGCTCCTGAAATTCCCACCCATTCATGACGAGCAAATTTATAGATGCAGGTGAGCATCAAGGTTTTTGCGTCGAGATCCTGGGGTTTGTCTTGGAGCCGAACGTAGTTTCGGTAAAAGGCCTCGGGATGGGGCAGGGGCTTTCGGGAACGAACGGGGTTTTCTTGGAAAGTACGGAGGAGCTCCTGTTTTTTGGAGAGCGCCTTTGCGTTTTCGTCAAGGGAGCCGCCGTGCTCTTGAGAGAATTCCCAATAGCGAAGAAAGTTGGCTTGCCGTTCGTGGGCTGTGCTGGGGGAAAAGATAGAACGATAGGGGGTTTTGATAGAAACCTCGATTTTGATTTTAAGATTCCACTATCGACCACATCCCAGAAAAAAATTGCAAGAAGGATTTTGCCGATCTTTTTTTAAGAGGGTGTATTTCATGTTTCGGGTAGGGGATCCTTCCGACTTGTCCTCGACAAGCCGATGGAATCTAAGGCAAGAAGGGGTATGTCGATCCACGAAGCTAAAATCATTTGTCCCGAGTGCAAAACCTCTATCAAACTCACCGAGTCTTTAGCGGCCCCGCTCTTAGAGGCGACTCGGCGTGATTATGAGAGAAGGCTCTCTCAAAAAGACGAAGAAATGCAAAAACGAGAGGTGGGACTTCAGGAAAAAGCAGAAGCTCTAGCCAAGGATCGTCAGTCTCTTCAAGAACAGTTAGATCGGCAACTACAACAGGAACGAGTTAAAATCGCCGCCCAGGAGGCGGAGAAGGCTCGGCGTGCGCTTTCGGTAGATTTAGAAGAAAAGGCCAAGACGATTGTGGGGCTGGAGGACTTGCTCGCTCAGCGAGAAGCAAAACTAGGTGAGGCGCAACGGGCGCAGGCCGAATGGATGCGCAAGCAACGAGAGCTCGAAGATGCCAAGCGGGAGATGGAGATCACCATTGAGAAGCGCGTTCAGGACGGCATTGCCACGGTTCGCGACCAAACTCGGCAAGAAGTCGAAGAACAAATGCGCCTGAGGGTTGTAGAGAAAGAACAAACCATTGTAGCCATGCAGCGGCAGATTGAAGAATTAAAACGCAAGGCCGAACAAGGTTCTCAACAGTTGCAAGGAGAGGTGCAGGAGCTCGAGCTGGAGAACTTACTCCAAAGTAAATTTCCCCAAGACAAAATAGCCCCTGTGCCCAAGGGCGAGTGGGGCGGCGATGTTTTGCAAGGGGTGCGGGGGCCCTTGGGGCAAGAATACGGTTCAATTCTGTGGGAGTCGAAGCGAACTAAAAACTGGAGCGATCTATGGCTTCCCAAGCTTCGTGAAGATCAGCGTCATGCCAAGGCTGAGGTGGCTATTTTATTGAGCCAGGCCTTGCCCAAGGGAGTGGAGACCTTCGATTGCATCGATGGGGTTTGGGTGGCCCATCCTCGTGTAGCCCTGCCGATGGCTCTGGCCTTGAGGCAAATGCTGCAAGAGGTCGGGATGGCTCGACAGGCTTCGGAGGGGCAGCAGGGCAAAATGGAGTTGGTCTACCAGTACCTGATGGGGCCTCGATTTCGACAGCGAGTGCAAGCCATCGTGGAGGCGTTTTCTTCCATGGCCGAAGATTTGGCAGCGGAAAAAAAAGCCATACTCCGGCAATGGGCCAAGCGTGAGACGCAAATCGAGCGCGTGATGCAATCCACCGTCGGGCTTTACGGAGACCTGCAGGGAATCGCTGGCAAGACCTTGCTGGAAATCGAAGGTCTAGAGCTAAGATCCTTGGCTGCTCCCCAGGAAGAACTCTTTTAAGAATCGGGCAGGGTTCTTTCCAAACAAACGGCCTTGGCCCAAAAGAGCCGTCACGTCTTCGTGATCAATTTTAGAGTCGGGTTCTCCGGCAGTTGCATTGCAGAGCAGGTAAGCGTAGGCGCCATCGATGAGGGAGATTTTTTGAGGGGTTCCGTCAAAAGCGGCGATGTCTGGTCTTAGAAAAAGTTTTTTGATGCCTTTGGCCACGAGTGTTTTGCTGGGAATGTAGCTCAATTTATTTTTGGCAAGGAGTTCTTTTCTGGGAGCTCCGGCTCCTTTAGCCCGTTGCAGAGTGTGTTTTTCCAGTTTCTTTGCCAGATCGGATTGAAGGCAGTGTTGGGCGAAGTCGGCAGCGCTTCGAGTAAAAAAATGGCATCGTAATCCCCGGGTCAGGCTGGGGTATGACAATTGTTGAGATAAAAAATCTTGTAGGGCCCTCATGTTGAGATAGGCCTCTTGGGCTGCCGAGAGATTGAGGGTACCGTTGTTTTCTCGGGTTTGGAGTTCTAGAGCGGCTTTGGCCAGGCGGGCTTCATGAATATCCAAAAGTCGCTCTTCACCTGAGGCGATCCCTTGATTCAATTCGCTTAAGTTGGCTGATTCATAAAAAACTCCCCGTACCATGGATCGAGTTGCCTCAGGAGATGGCGATCTTCCAAAAAAAGAATTTTCTGAAACAACCTGATTCATCGTGCTTTCATAGAGGGTTTTGGCTTCTGGACTGAGAGTAAGGGTCGGGGTCATGTGCGCTGACTTTCTAAAATAAAAAAATGGGAGTTTGTCTTAAACTGGACTTGCGAGGTTTTTATTTTCGTCAATGTCTCCAGGACGAGAAGGGGAAAGAGAGGGGGGCTTCTTTTGCCGTTTGTCCCTCGGTTTGGCTTATAAAATCTTGAATGCTTTCGGAGAGGGCGCGCAGTTGCTCCATTGTGAGATGTAGGGTCGTCATGCCCAGGCGCAGCAAGACGTGACCGTGGGGGCATTGGCTTAGGGAGATTTCCGGGGCAGAGTTTTTCATAAACACCTCTTTTTGAAAATGGATTTCATTTATTGGAATGGCAACCATTCCAACTTTTGTCAACAAACTCTTAATAAAACATTAAAAATAAATAAAAAAAACTCGAATCAATTCGTTTGTCTTTATTAAATGAAATAGATTTTCATTTTCTGTTGACGAAATTGACTGAAAAGACGAAAAGCGATTCGGGTTAAGAGCGCGGAGCAGAACTGGTTTCGTGAGGTGGGTCTATGGGAAAAAATGTAAGTCCAATGGGCTTGGGTTGGCAGTTGCAAGGCATCGCTGTGACGCCGTTGTCTTTTCGCGACGATCGGCATCCCTTTGGGACGCGTGTTGTTCCCAAACTCGAGTTGGACCTAAAAGGTTTCTTTGTTCATGGCGGGGTGGAAATAGGTTTATCCCGTTTCGAAAACTCGTCTAGTGGGGTTGCCCATTTCGATACAGATCCAACTTTTTATTATTCAGGTAATTTGGGATACCGTTCCCCTAGCGGATGGTCTTTGCGGGTGGGGCGTTCCCATTACGAAGAAAGCGATATCGAAGGCGTATTGACCCAAGATTCCTATCAGGTCTCCCCTACCTTTGCGAATGTGACTGTTCCCCTAGGTTGGGCTGGGGGAGCTTTGCGTTACGATGGCCCTGGTCCTGAGGGGCGTGGATTGGAAAATATTTCGGCGGGGATCGCCTACCAACGGGGCGATGACGGAACTCACCTGGGTATTGTGCAGGGATTGCTGGATTTTCATTTGGGTCATGCAGACGGGCAAGCGAGTTCTGTGCTTACGCTGGCTGCCAACAGCAGCGTGCGCTCCAAATCGGCTCCCGATTCGGGGAGCTTTGCGGGGCGAGGTACTACTTGGGGCCTGGGGGGGCTATTACACTACTCCTACAAAGGATTTCGTATTGCGACTTCCTTTCATCGTTCCGCTGGAAGATTTGAGGATCAGGTTTCTGATCTGAATTTTGTTGAGCGGCGCCATGCCTTAACGGCTCTGATGGGAGTAGCGCCAGGTAAGTTTTTGCTTCAGGGTGTTTATACTTTCACGCAACAGTTACAGGAGACTCAATTTCCGGCGATGTCTTCTGTTCTCTCTGAGAAAGAACATCATTTGGAAGGTCAGGTGGGCTATCGTCCCGTAGAGGGGCTTCTGTTGTCTTTGGGGTATCGTGGCGTTTTATGCGAAGACAAATCTCAGCGAGAGCATTTTGCCTTTTTGGGTTTGTTGATGGACTTCGGGGGCTTCGTCGAGTTTAAGAAAAAAAATAAACAAAAAAATCTGGGTGCCGAATAGTTTTTTACAGGATTTTTTCTAACAACCAATCGCCGATGATTTGAGCGGCCTGTTGAGCTTGTTTGCGGTCGAGTAAGAGATGGCTACTCTCTGGAAGCGCATGGAGTTCAGAATGGGGAGAGGTGAGTTTTTCCAAAGCCTGTGCATCTGAAAAGGGAACGATATCGTCTTCGTGGGCATGGAGAATTAAATGAGCCTGGTGAAAAAATCTCAATTCAGCTTCTAAGTTTTGTTTGGCGAAATCTTCCACCATGGTCCGTCCGACAAGGACGTCGGGCCCGCCTAGATTGATCCATCCCGAACCCTGGGTGGCAATCGCTGGAGATTGCTGGGTGAGAATGTCGCACAAACGTTGGAGTGATGCGGGGGTTGCGAGGGTGACTACGGCTTTCAATGTTTGAAAGTATTGAGCCACGATCAGGCTGAGGTAGCCTCCAAGGCTGTGTCCCATCAAAACAAGCGGTGCTTCGTAGTGGGTGCTAAGAAAATGAATCGCGCCCCGCAGATCTTCTTGAAAACTACTCAAGGTAGCTTCTGAAAAATGACCATGACTTTCACCCAAGCCCATGAAATCAAATCGCAGCATGGCGATGCCTCGCTTAGCCAGAGCTTCACAGATCCACTTGGCTGATTTTAGATCCTTCGTACAACTAAAACAGGGAGCCCATACGCCGTAAGCCAAGGGTGTCTCGCTGGGTAGCTCGATGAGTCCAGCTAGGGTTATTCCTCGAGATCCAGGGAAACGTACGGATTTTCTCAATGGGGTGGCCATGGGACAATGCTCTCTTACAAAGTGGTTTTAGATTGCTCGGGAAGATTCGTAAGGCCCAGGGCGCGAATGCGTTCGGCGCTCGTCGGATGGGAATAGTGGTAAAAACTGTACCAGGGGTGGGGAGTTAAATTCGAAAGGTTGTCTTTGCTAAGTTTTAACAAGGCGCTGGCCATGGATGTTGGATCTTGAGTGACCTCGGCGGAGAATCGGTCCGACTCGTATTCGTTGTGGCGCGATAGGGCGTTTTTAAGAGGAGTCAAGGGGAAGGTCCAGACGCCGCCGAGCAAGGCGAAGAGTACAAAGCCGATGGCCACATCGGGGTGAGGCACTCCGAAACTTTGGTAGAACGGGGGCCAGTTGAGGCAGAGATGGAGTAGATAAAAACCGACAAGCGTACTGCAGGCAGAGAGAAGGAGACCTTTTTGAATGTGTTTTTTTACATTGTGTCCCATCTCATGGGCCAGGACAGCGAGGATTTCTCCAATGCTGAGTTGTTGGCGTAGGGTATCGAACAGCACGATGCGACGCGCCTTGCCCATGCCCGCGAAAAAGGCGTTGGAGTGGCTTGAGCGACGGGACCCGTCGATGGTGAAGACTCCAGCCATCTTAAAATGAACCTTCTGGGCCAAATTATAAATTTTTTCCTGAAGCTCTCCGGCTTCCAAGGGAGTAAAACGGTAAAATAGCGGTGCCAACAGCACGGGAAAGAGGGCGGCTACCAAAAATTGAAAGCCCAGAAGTGTCAGCCATCCCCATAGCCACCAAGCAGCTCCCATGGATTCCACCAAGATGAAGAGTAGGGCCAAGAGGGGGGCTCCTAATAATAGGGTGAGCAATAAGGTTTTTATTTGATCGAGGACAAAGGTGCTTAGGTTCATCCGATTGAAGCCGTAGCGTTCTTCGATCACGAAGGTGTGAAAAAGAGTGAAGGGAAGACCGACCAGATAAAAAATTCCTCCGATACAAAATGGATAGAGAACTTTGAATAGTAGTGAAGTGTCAGGCCAAAGATGTTGGAGTGTTTGGGCGAGGCTGAAGAAGGCCCCGCTCAAGATCATGCCCCAAAGTAGCAAGGCCTCGACGGCCCCCTTGACCCAACCGAAATAGGTTTGGGCTTGGGTATAACGGATACTTTTTTGGTAATCTTGTAATGAAAAGGTATTGCGAAATAATTCTGGGATGCTGTTACGGTGCTTTTTTAATTCGCGCAGATTGAGCACATCCAATCCTATTTCCACTAGAAAATGGATGCTGTAGAGCGAAGCGAAAATCCAAAAAAAAAGGGGGCGTGTTTCTGGCATAGGGGCCTCGGGTGTTTTAGGTCAGGGATGGAGCCAAGGAAAAAATAGGGGCTCTTTTCCCTTCAACTGCAAGTGTTGTGCGGCAGAGTTTTGATTCATGGCTATTTCCAAATAACCATGACTGCCAAACAATAGAAAGGGTTTGTCTGTAGTGTCTTGGGCGTAGTGGGATTTTAAGTCTCTCCAAGCTCCCGCAGGAAGAGGGAGGATGTGGGATTGAGTGGCACCACGAATTTCCATGTGAAGTAACTGTCTTTTCGCGGGGAGTTGTTTTTCTAAAAAATCTCGACTGAGATTGGTGATGGCATTGCCAAAACGATCGATCGCAAGAATGTGCCCCATCAAGCCGCTTGCGCTCCATTGAGGAGTCAGTCCGGGGAGTGAGGTGTACGTGGGGAGTTCGGGACCAAAGGACTCGGGAGGGCTACCGCGCAGTAGGTGGGCAGCCACCGGGGCGAAAAGATCTCGGCCGTGAAATGTAGAGGAAGGATTGGGAAGAAAAAATTTTTTCTCCCGCAAATGGATGATGCGCCGAATTTTTTCTTTTTGCAGTGGCAGGCTGAATACGCCGTTGTCGGGTCCGATGAAGTAATGGCGTTGGGTTTCGATCAAGATAGGGAGTCGTTCGCTGCCGACTCCTGGGTCGACGACGGTGAGAAATACGGTTCTTTGGGGAAAATTTTCATAGGCCGTGGCGAGTACCCAAGAGGCCTGTCCGATATCGAAGGGAACCAAATGATGGGCTAAGTCGACGAGGGTGATTTGCGGATCGATGCCAAGGAGCACCCCTTTCATGGCGCCGACATAACCGTCTTGTTCGCCAAAATCGCTGGTTAAAACCACTAATTTCATGCCGGCACGGTCGCATTTTCATGGAAACTTAGCAAGGCCCCAGCTACAGTCCCGACGCCATGTCTGTTGCCTTATTGTCGGTCTTTGTCCTCGCCCTCTTTGCGCCGTTTTTAAATCGTCTTTGGCCCAAGGGGATGGGTTTTATTACCGCGGTTTTCGCCTGGGGTTTGGTCTCTTATTTTTCGTGGCGTTTCGCCATGGAAGGTTTTGGCGAAGGAATCCGCGAATCCCTGGTATGGATTCCCGCCTTGGGTCTTTCCCTGCAATGGCGTCTCGATGGCCTTAGTATGCTGTTCACCGCGCTGATTGCGGGTATCGGTGGTTTCATTCTGCTCTATGCGGGCGCCTATCTGAGAGAGCATCCCGAACGGGGGCGCTTTTTTGCGTATTTGCTTTTTTTCATGGGGGCCATGCTGGGAGTGGTGTGGTCTGAAAATTTGATCAGTCTCTTTGTCTTTTGGGAATTGACCTCTTTGAGTTCCTATCTTCTCATTGGTTTTGAGCACCATCGGGAACAAGCTCGCAGCGCGGCCCTTCAGGCTTTGTTGGTGACGGGCTTGGGAGGGTTGGCCTTACTGGCAGGATTTTTATTGATCGGAAAAACGGCCGGAACCTTTTCCTTACAGGCCTTGTTGGCCCAACCCAATATTATTCGGGGACAAGATCTTTATCTTCCTATTTTGCTTTTGGTGTTTTGGGGGGCTCTGAGTAAATCCGCCCAGTTCCCTTTTCATTTTTGGTTGCCTCGCGCCATGGAGGCCCCCACGCCCGCCAGCGCTTACTTGCATTCCGCAACCATGGTGAAGGCGGGCATTTATCTCTTAGCCCGTATGCACCCCCTCTTGGGTCATAGTTTTGAATTCAGCGCCGTGTTGGGAGTGTCGGGAGGGATTACTTTGTTGTTGGGGGCGGTGATGGCTACCCAGGCTCTCGATCTCAAACAGGTTTTGGCTTACACCACCCTTTCGGCTTTAGGTGTTTTGACCTTGCTTCTCGGGGTGGGGTCTGAGGCCGCTCTAGGAACGGCTTTGCTCTATCTCGTGGCCCATGCCCTCTACAAAGCCAGCTTGTTTTTAGTGGTGGGGGCTGTGGATCATGGCACGGGAACCCGTTATCTCGACCGCTTGGGTGGTCTACGTCGATTGTTACCTCTTTCCGCCACCGCCGCAGGACTATCGGCCCTCTCCATGGCAGGGATGCCGCCTTTGTTAGGGTTTTTGGCGAAAGAAAATCTCTATGGTGCCTTGTTCTCCCAACCCTGGGTCCTGTCCTTGCTCGTATTCGCTTCACTGTTGATGGTGGTGGCGGCGTTGTGGGTCGGTTGGAGTCCTTTTTGGGGGCGAAATCCCCTCAGTTCACAAGATGAAATGCCCCACCATGCCCATGAGGATTTTTTGCTAGCCTTCAGTCCCTTGTTCTTGGCCGTGTCATCCCTACTATTGGGATTCGTGGCCATACCCTACTTGGAACCTCTTTTGCTCGAAGCCGGACGGGCCATGCATCTTCAAGGGGTTTCTCTGAGTTTAGGTTTATGGCACGGCTGGAATAAAATCTTCCTGCTCTCCATGGGTACCTTGCTTGGAGGATACGTTTTATTTTTGGCCAGGGAATATTGGATTGCTCCCTTGAGACGAGGGGTTCAGGCCTGGCGTTGGGGACCAGCGTTTTTTTATGAGAGGATTATGGCGGCAATCGTTCGGATCGCTGCTTTACAAACGCGTTTTCTTCAAAGTGGCTATCTTCGTTACTACATCACCACCATTTTACTCGTAACCCTCATTTGGCTTTCCTACCCAGTATTTTTGGAGCTGAAAGTAGACCACACATTTCATTTCATGCCTGTGAGTTTTTTTGAGGTCGTTTTGTCCATCCTCATTTTATCCGGAGCCTATTCTGTGGTGAGGGCTCGAAGTCGTTTGGTGGCGGTAATTGCTCTGGGAGTGGTGGGTTATGGGACGGCTCTCTTCTACATTCTCTATGGGGCTCCCGATTTGGCTATGACTCAATTTTTGGTTGAGACCCTCACGGTGCTTTTATTTGTCTTTGTTTTGTATCGTCTGCCTGCTTTTCGCCATTTCTCGGGGCGAGGTGCCAAGTTTCGCGATGCCGTTGTGGCGAGTTTGGCGGGAGGCACGCTTTCTTTGCTTTTGTTACTGACAAACCGAGTCGAATCCTCTCCCGAATTGAAAAATTTCTTTGCGGAACACAGCTACGCCGTGGCTCATGGTCGTAATATCGTCAATGTCATACTGGTAGATTTTCGCGCCCTGGATACCTTGGGCGAAATCACCGTGTTAGTCCTGGGGGCTTTGGGAGTTTACGCTCTACTGAAAATCTTTCCCGAAAAAAAGGAGCCCTCTTGAAATCTCTGATTTTAAAAACGACGGCGACTTTTTTGCTGCCCCTGATTTTATTATTTTCTCTGTTTTTGCTGATTCGCGGCCATCATGATCCAGGGGGAGGTTTTGCGGGTGGCTTGGTGGCTTCCGGGGCTTTTGGACTTTACGCCATCGCCTTCGGTACCCGCAGTGTGCGACGCATGGTGGCTATTCCCCCCTTTACTCTGATGGCTCTAGGTTTATTTGTCGCCATGTTCAGTGGTTTTTTGGGATTGTTTCAGGGGAAACCTTTTTTAACCGGGGTATGGGGGAAGTTATCTTTAGGAGCTTTTGGAGATATTTCCTTGGGGACTCCGCTGTTTTTCGATGTTGGTGTTTATCTAGTAGTGCTCGGTGTTTTGCTGAGTATTTTTTTTAGTTTGATGGAGGCCGAATAAATGAATCCGCTTTTGGCTCTCGTAGTGGGAGGCCTATACGCCGCGGGACTCTATCTGATGATGCGTCGCTCGGTGATTAAGGTGGTTTTGGGTGTGGCTTTGTTAAGTAATGCCGCGAACCTTTTAATTCTGGCTGCTTCTGGTTTAACGCGAGGGCAACCTCCGATCATTCCTCCTGGAGCCGTAGAACCCATAGGCCCTTATGCCGATCCCGTGCCCCAAGCGCTGATTCTCACGGCCATCGTGATTAGTTTTGCGGTTTTGGCTTTCGCTTTGGTGTTGGTGGGACGTGTTTACCAAGTGGTAGGCACCGACGATTTAGACAAAATGATTTCGACAGACCGATGAAACTCTTACTACTTTTACCTTTGTTGATTCCCCAAGCCACCGCAGCCCTATGTCTTTTGGCGTGGCGTCGCATCGCGTGGCAACGGGCCTTGAATTTATGGGGTGCCCTCGCCTTATTTTTTTCGGCCATCGTTTTAGCCCATCAGGTATGGCAGCACGGAATTCAAGTTACGGCCTTGGGGGATTGGCCAGCCCCTTTTGGAATTGTCTTCGTGGCCGACTTTTTCTCCGCCATGATGGTGGTTCTGGCCGGATTCGTTGGTGTGCTGGTGGCCTGTTATTCCCTCGGAAGCATGGACCGAACGCGAGAACGCTTGGGGTATTATCCCCTGTGCCAAATTTTATTGATGGGCATTTGCGGAGCTTTCCTTACGGGAGACATGTTCAATCTTTATGTATGGTTTGAGGTGATGTTGATCGCCTCCTTCATTTTATTGGCCCTGGGTGGAGAGAAGGGGCAAATGGAAGGAGCGATCAAGTACGTCACTTTAAATCTCCTTTCTTCTGCTATTTTTCTCGCGGCGGTGGGAATGCTTTACGGGCTTACGGGAACTCTCAATATGGCGGATCTAGCCGTGCGCTTTTCCCAAAGTCATCAAAGCGGAATGATTTTAATTTTAGCTATGCTGTTTTTGGTGACCTTCGGCATTAAGGCCGCCATTTTTCCACTGTTTTTTTGGTTGCCCGCTTCTTATCACACTCCTCCCCCCGCTGTTTCTGCGTTGTTCGCTGGCCTGCTTACTAAGGTTGGTGTTTATTCTTTGATTCGTGTCTTTACCCTGATGTTTCTGCCAAAGTTCGAATTCATTAGTTCTTTGCTCTTAGGAATTGCCATGGCCACCATGGTGACTGGGGTCTTAGGTGCGGCAGCCCAATTCGAGTTTCGCCGCATTCTGTCTTTTCATAGCATTAGTCAAATCGGTTATATGATTTTGGGCTTGGCGTTTTTTACGCCTTTGGCTCTTTTGGGTTCGATTTTTTACATCGTGCACCATCTCTTGGTGAAGACGAATTTGTTTTTCATCAGTGGGGTGGGGAAACAAGTGACGGGCACCTATCAGTTAAAAAAAATGGGGGGCTTGTATTCGGCTTTGCCTGGCTTGACCATGTTCTTTGCTCTTTCGGCTTTTTCTTTGTCGGGTATTCCTCCGCTTTCTGGTTTTTTCGCCAAGTTGACTCTCTTACAAGTGGGGATAGAGTTAAAGCATTACGGAGCCGTCGCTGTTGCATTGCTGGTGGGTTTATGGACTTTATTCTCCATGACTAAAATCTGGGCCGAGGCCTTTTGGAAAGAGCCTCCTCTTACCGAACAGGGAGCCCCCTTGGTTTTGGCGCCAACGACGGGACGGCAGCGAGTTTTATTATATTTGCCGATTGCTTGTCTTGCCGTCGCCACGGTGGTTTTGGGATTGGGTGCCGGAGTGTTCTGGCCTTTTTTTGAACAGGCTGCACAACAACTCATGCAGCCACAAGACTATATCCGAGCGGTGTTGGGAGGAGCGGCGTGATTATCTTGTTGTGGAATTTTCTTCTGGCTTTTTCTTGGGTGGCCTTGACCGGTCAGTTGAAATTCATCAATTTGGTCTTCGGTCTGGTTTTAGGCTTCATCGTCTTATCCCTTACCCATCCCGCCGCTCGTCATTCCGGTTACTTTTCCAAGGGAATAAAAATCCTTTCGCTCTTCGGCTATTTTTTTGTGCAATTGATTTTGGCGAGTTTGCGTGTGGCCCACGATGTGGTGACTAAAACCCATTATATGCACCCTGCGGTAGTGGCCATCCCTTTGGAAGCCAAGACCGATTGGGAGATTACCTTATTGTCTAATCTTGTTTCTCTGACACCAGGGACCCTTTGTCTTGATGTTTCTTCCGATCGTCAGGTGCTCTATCTTCATGTGATGTATTTGGACGATGAGGAGGCCCTGTGCCGAGAAATCAAAGAAGGTTTTGAACGGCGAATTTTAGAGGTAATGCGATGAGTTCCTTTTTGGAAGTTTGCTTACACATTGCCATGATTTTGGTGGGAGTGGGTTTTCTTATCTTGTTGGTGTGTTTGTTGAGAGGACCGAGTTTGGCCGATCGTGTGATGGTGTTGGATTTGATGACAGTCTTGGCGGTTTCCTTCATGGGATTGGTTTCTATCTATTTTGGCCAACCCGTCTTCTTAGATCCAGCCATCGCTTTGGCCTTAATTTCCTTTTTGGGTACCGTCGCCTTCGCCCGTTATTTGGAAAAAAAGGGGGTGGGGGATGATTGAGATCTTGGCCGGATTGCTTTTGGTGTTGGGTGGAATTTTCGTGTTAATCGCAGCAGTTGGTGTGCTGCGGATGACGGATTTTTTTATGAGAATGCACGCCGCAACCAAGGCGGGCACCCTGGGAAGTTCTTTGATTTTATTAGGCATGGTTGTGTACTTTCGTGAGATGAGCGTAGCCACTCGCGCCTGTGCCACCATCATTTTTTTCTTTTTGACCGCCCCGGTGGCAGCCCATTGTTTGGGACGTAGCGCCTATCGTCGTGGTGTTCCGCTGTGGTCGGGAACGCTTAAAGACGAGTTAAAAGGGCGTTACGACGCCGAGACCGAATCACTAAAATCACCAAAACAAATTTAAATATCAAGGAGTCGTGTATGGATTTTGATCGTGAAGAGTTGAAGGATTTGATCCAAGAAGTTGTTAAAGAAGTTTTAGACCGTTGGGAGGTTCCGGTTCCCATGGCTGACAAATGGGATGGGGGGATGTTGGTTCTAAAGCCGGGGGATTCGAGCCTCAAATCGAAAGAGATCGATATCGAAGGGTTCTTCCATAAAATTGTTATGCTTCGGGATCGGCTTCGTGTCTTGGAACAGCGGATCAATACCCATCCCCGGCTCACGGAGTCGGAAAAAATTGAGATGCAGCAATATGTAACTCGCTGTTACGGAAGTCTGACGACCTTCAATATTCTTTTTAAGCAGGAAGAAGACAAGTTTAAAGGTACGGGAGGAGCCTAAGCCTATGGGCTTTAAGGTAAGAAATGGACTGATCTTGTTTTTTCTGCTGGGCACGGTGGCTTGTGGGCCTTCGGGTCGGGATGCGGAGGTTAATCGGGTCACCCAAGCCTTGGCTCTCACGGCCCGTACCTTCGTTTCGTTTTTTCAAGACGATCTAAAAAATTGCGATCGTTTTGAAAATATCTACGACGAATTGAGTACTTCTCCCGAACCCTGTGATGGACGAGGATTTTTTCAGTTGAGCAAGCTCTCTGTGTCTTGTGAAAATTCCTCGCCCCTCAACGCCCAGGCGGATTTTGTATTAGAACAGATCGATTGCCGTGACAACGGAACCGGTATTACCTCAAGCGGGAAGATGACTTTGTCATTACAGTTTTCTTCTCAGGGAAATATTGTGTTGATGGCCTCTCAAGAATTATTTGCTCAAGAATTGGTTTTCAATTTTCAAGATTTTCAAGTGAAGATCAATCTTTCTTCCAATAATCTTTCCTGTTCGGATTCGGGAAATCTGACCGTAGATGGAGAAGATTGCAACGTGGCGTCTAATTGTCGTTCTTGCCGATTTTAAAATGCTTGGCGGGAGTTTGTTCGGCAAGACGAGCGATGTTTCTGAGCATTCCGGAAAAAATTCGGTCATGGATAGGATAGAGACCGTACCAATAGAGCAGGCCGAAGACTCCTAAAGGATCAAAGAGAGCAGTTTGTCGAATGATCGAGCCTTGGCCTTGGGGATCGACTTCAAATTCCAACCAAGCTCGACCGGGGAGTTTCATCTCGGCGCGTAACAGGAGTCGCCGGTGGGGGATCAAATTTTCTACTCTCCAAAAATCCAGGGCGTCTCCGGTTTTAAGATGCAAGGGATCACGGCGTCCGCGACGCAAGCCTACGCCCCCCAAGACTCGGTCCAAGGCACCGCGAATTTTCCAAAGTAAATTGGCGTAATACCAGCCTCGAGCACCGCCAATTTCTTGAATGGGGCGAAACGCAATTTCTGGGGGGACTTGCACTGAGAGGCTTCGAGAGTCCACTAAACGACTGCCTAATCGAAGTCCTCCCCAATGTCGTTTTGGAGTGAAGGAAGAGAGTGCATCGGACCAATGGGTTTGGGCGAAGTCTTGATCTTCCTTAGCCAGGGCTCGAGCGATGGCCCGCTTAATGCCCATGGGGCGAATCGGAAAAGCATGGAGGGCCGCAGGATTTTGTACCAGGGTGGGATTGCGAATGCTTTCTACAAGTTTTTTGCCGATGGGTGCATAGAGCGGGGTAATGAGTCCTAACCATAGGCTCGAAAGTTTTGGTGAGAGTGCCGAAATCGGAATGAGCCAACGTTTGAGTCCACGTTGTTTCGCATATTCTTTGATGAGGTCTTCGTAGCCTACGGTGTCAGAGCCTCCAATCTCAAAAACCTGTGAGACGGGAAGCGGATATTCCAATCCTAAGGTGAGGTATTGCAGTACATCCTCGATGGCGATGGGTTGGGTGGGGGTGCGTACCCATCGGGGAGTAATCATGATGGGCAAGCGTTCGACGAGGGCCCGTACCATTTCAAAGCTGAGGCTGCCAGATCCCAGAATGATGCCAGCGCGAAATTCGAGTACGGGAATACCTGAGCTGCGCAAGATATCGCCGACTTTTTGTCGAGAGCGGAGATGGGGTGAGAGAGAGGAACCTTCTTGTCCTAGTCCGCTCAAGTAGAGAATGCGCTTGATTCCCGCCTGACGAGCAGCCTCTGCAAAATTTTTCGCGCCTTCGTATTCTTGACTTTCGAAATTTGAAGAAGCCCCTAGGCTGTGGATCAGGTAATAGGCCGCGTCTACTCCTGCTAGGGCTTTGGTCAAACTTACTGGATCGCAAACATCTCCCGGGATAATTTCTGCGTACCGCTGAATCTCGCTGGGAAGTCTCTCGGGATGTCGTGCGAGGCAGCGAATCCGGTACCCCTGTTTTTTGAGGAGAGGAAAGAGGCGTCCTCCCACGTAACCCGTTGATCCGGTCAGCAAGAGCAATGAATTTTTGCCTAGGGGTGCATCCATTGTTTTTATGTCTTTTTTAAAGTTTGGAAAGCCAAAAGGGCCTCATGGCGCGCTTGAGCATGATCCACCATGGGATCCGGATAGTCTCGAAATTCCTTCGCTGATGTTAAATGATTTCTAGGGGAACGGAGAGCATCTTTTTTGAGTTCGGGAATCCATCGGTATTGATAATCTCCTTGGGGGTCGAATTTTGTTGCCTGAGACTCGGGATTAAAAATTCGAAAATAGGGGGCCGCATCAGCTCCGCATCCCGCGCTCCATTGCCAACCCAAGGTGTTGTTGGCCAAGTCGGCGTCGACCAAGGTATCCCAAAACCATCGGGCTCCTAATTGCCAAGGCAAACGTAGGTCTTTCACGAGAAAAGAGGCGACCACCATGCGTGCTCGATTGTGCATCCAGCCGGTATGCCAGAGTTCTCTCATTCCCGCGTCCACCAAAGGAAATCCGGTGCATCCTTGTTTCCACCGGACAAATTCTTCGGGGTTGTTTTTCCAGGGAAAGTTTTCAAATTCGCTTCGTAACGGAGCTTCAGGGGTATGTGGAAAATGGTAGAGCAGGTGGTAGGCGAATTCTCTCCATGCCACTTCTCGTAGAAAGGCGATTTTTTCTTCCTGTAAAGCTGGTGTGGTGTCTTGCTTTGATTGGGCGTGAACTTGATGCCATAGATAGGGCACGCTGATTTCTCCAAAGTGTAAATGGGGCGATAGTCGTGAAGTCCCGCTTTCTGCGGGAAAATCTCGATTTTTTCGATAATGCATCCAAGGGGCCTTAAGAAAATTCTGTAAGGTTTCTTGAGCGCCGATTTCACCGGGGCGCCAGTGTTCCCTTATTCCCTGATCCCAGGAAATCGTAGGCAAAAGTCGTAGTTCGTCTAGGTTTAGGCTGAAGATTTTGGACGCTTGCCGTGTGGAGCGAAGTCGGACCTCGCTCCACAAAGGATTCAAGGGTTTGGCGACGAGCGCCTGCCAGAAGGGGGTGAAAACCTTGTAGGCAAGCCCCTTTTGAGGATGCAGTTCCCAAGGTTCGTAGAGCAAATGGGAGTTAAAGGTTTGGACTTGAACTCCTTGGCTTTGCAAGTTCGCCTTGATGAGAGTGTCTCGTTCGATGATTTTGGGTTCGTAACGACGATTCCAAAACACGGCTTCGGCACCGGTCTCTTGAATGAGTTGCTGTAAATTTTCCAGACTGGTCCCACTGCGAAAAATCATGGGGTAGCCGAGTTCTGCCAAACGCGTGGCAAGCTCTTTCAGTGAAAAATGCAACCAGACTCGAGAGGCAGCTCCTGGTGCCCATGGAGCCTCTTCTTCAGGAGCCCAAAGATAGACGGGAATGATAGGTCGTCCGGTTTGTAGGGCGGCTTGGAGAGCAGGGTTGTTTTGCAAGCGCAGATCAAGGCGGAACCACAATAAGAGAGGGGCGAGCGTCATAGGATTTTATTTATAGAGGGAGGAGCTTATCACGAGAAGGGATTTTCCACGGTAGCAAATTTCTTTTGAACGTTTTGTGTCCAGGGTGAGTCTCAGAATGGGCTGCCGAGGTTTTGTGGACCCATTTCAATAAACTTTTTAAATATACAGGAGGTGTCTTATGAAGGTTATTCGCATAAAACCCTTAGGATATGTTTCGGTTCTTTGTGCGGGACTCTTGGGAGTTTCCCTGTCGTCTGCGGTGTTGTGGGCTGGTAGTTTTTCAGAGCAAGAAAAAAAAGCCCCCATTTCTCAGCAGCAATTTTTAGAAAAAATGGAACGTCGTTTCGATAAGAAAGATAAGAATGGTGATGGTGTGATTTCTCGGGAAGAATTTATGGAATCTGCCCAAAAACGTTTTTCCCGGATGGATCGCGATCAAGATGGAAGTCTCTCTTCTACTGATCGAGTTCAGAAAAATTAATCGATTCTAAGAGATAATTTTTAGGAAACGAGATTAAGAGCTTTGTTTTCCCTGGGAGGAAAGGTTAGTTTTCCTATTTTCTTCCCAGGGAAAATTTTTTTTCAAGCGTATAGTCGGTATTTTTTAAGTGCTCTCAAATTAATCTTCCCATTCGAGAAGAAGATTTTTTATCACAAATCGTCAAGACTTTGGTCTCTCGCATGAGAGCCGATTTTTTCTGAGAGGCTCATTCAAGTGAGCGTAGATTAATCTATTTTGTTGTTTAAGATTTTGCCGATCAAAGGCAGTTGGTATCTGCGACCCACCAGGATTATCAAGGATCCGCTCAACACGGTAAACCACAAGAAAAACAATTTTGAGCTAAACCCTAGAATGCTCAAGTGTGCGATGAGCGCTCCCAGCATGGTGCCAAAGGCCAGTAGGGCGCCCGTGGCGCAGAGGTGGGGATGTAGTAAAAACAAGGCGGACAGTCCTTCGATGATTCCGATGAGATAACGACCTGTAGGTTCCATGCCCAATTTTGAAAAAATGGCCACATCAATGGTCTGATGGCTCAGCTTTGCGTAAGAGGTGCGAAACAGAATAGCGGCACAGATCAATTGAACAACCCAGAGTAAAATGTTTTTACTGTTTTTCATGGCCCATCCTTAGGGAATATGAGGAAACATCAAGTTCTCTTCATTGAGTTCGTGATACGAGACTTTCCCCAGAGCCGTTAAAAGCTCGCGGTGGTCGTGCTCTAAGTTTAAGACATAATTTTTGACCCGTTCGGATTTTTCCTCAATATCCAAACCCCGTTGTAGATGGGGATTGTGAGTGGTTATTCCCACCGGGCAGGTATTTTTGTTGCAGGTTAGGGCTTGAATACAGCCAAGGGCGAGCATGAATCCGCGAGCGGTGTAGCAGGCCTGGGCTCCCAGGGAGAGGGCGATAAATTGTCGTCCCGGATTGATGAGTTTTCCGGCGGCAAAGAGTTTGAGGCGGTCTCGCACTTCTTCTTCTTTCAAAAGGCGCTGTACCAAGGGTAAGGCGTTCCATAGGGGAAGTCCAAGATCGTCCATAAAAGTCATGGGAGCCGCTCCGGTTCCCCCTTCGGCGCCATCAATGGAGAGATAGTCAGGGAAACAATCGAGGCGCTTCATAGTGCGTAAGAGTTCGCGCATTTCGTTTTCTCGACCGACGCATAATTTAATGCCCACGGGAATTTTGGCAATGGACTGGACTCGTTCGATAAAACGTACGGTGGATTCGGCGTCGATGCATTCCACGTGGTGGGGCGGGCTGATGACGTCGCGATTCATGGGAACGCCACGTAGTTCGGAAATTTCTCGTGTGATTTTTTCCTTCGGTAGCAACCCGCCCTTGCCGGGTTTGGCCCCCTGAGAAAATTTGATTTCGATCATTTTAATTTGGGGCAATCGGGCAATTTCGGCCAGTTTAGCTTCGTTGAGGGAGCTGTCCGTGTTGCGGCAACCAAATTTCGCCGTTCCCATTTGAAAGATGAGATCACAGTCTTCCATGAGGTGGTATTTAGGATAGCCGCCCTCCCCCGTATTCATGAGGATCCCCGATTTTTTGGCGCCCCTCGCCAAGGCTCGTACCGCATGACTACCGAGAGCTCCGTAGCTCATGGCGCTAATTAAAATGGGTTTGGTGAGGGTCACGGTTTCGGGACTACCTCGTTCTTCTCCAAGGGTGAGTCGATAGGGTGAAGTGTCCGATGTCTTTTTGGGATAAAGGGAGTGGCGCAATTTAAATTCGCTACCGTCGAAGGATAACAGCGAACCAAAGGCCGAGGAGGAGTCGAGGTTTTTCGCTTTGCGATATACTTCATTGCGTTCTACCCGGTTGAAAGGTTTTTCCTCCGTATCGTTGGTAAAGAGGTATTGCCTCAATTCGGGGCCGACACTTTCCAAAAGATAGCGCCCCTGGGCCACCCATCCAAAATTAGCCAGCAGGGTGTGCTGTTTTTGCACGTGGCGATAAAAAAAATTCACTACCGTCATGAGAAAAAAAATGACCGTCAGAAAATGAAAATAAAACGAATAAAAGTAACCCGCTAAAAAGGAGAGCAGGCACAGCAGGGGCAAGCCCAGATTGACGCTTCGGGAGATTCTTTCGAGATTGATGGTCCAGGTGGAGGTCATGGCCCGATATTAGCAAATGGGGAAAGGGTTTTAATTATGATCTGGTTTTTATCTCAGCGAGCTCCCATCCTAAGGCCCCACTTCCCTTGTCGGCAAATCTTAATTGACCGTCGACGAGGTTTTTTCTCCGGACTCTATTGTGCCATCGTTTTGCCCTTGGGTTCGTGGGCTTGACTTATTCCAGCTAAATCTCTTACTTGAAGTCCTGGGTTGTAGAAAAATTTCATGGCGATGGGGTTCCGCCGTAACTGCTCGCGGGTTTCGTGATGCTGATGACTCCTGTAAACAAGGAGCATCCCTATGTCTAAAAAAAACCCAATTCTCGAAATTGACGCTTTGTGGGTCTTCCCTCGAATGCTGAAGTGGCTGTTCCTGGCCCTCGTCGTGGGGATTTTTGCGGGGAGCGCTTCGGCATTGTTTCTGTGGGCTTTGGATGAGGTCACTGAGTTCCGTGAGTCTCATTTGCTTATCCTGGTATTTTTGCCCTTGGCTGGCTTTGCCATTGGTTGGATCTACCATCATTTGGGAAAAGACACGGATCGGGGCAATAATCTTATCCTTGAAGAAATTCACGACCCCAAAAAAACTATTCCCCTACGCATGACGCCTTTGGTGTTGCTCAGCACTTTGCTCACCCACCTGTTGGGGGGATCGGCGGGGAGAGAGGGAACAGCTGTGCAGATGGGGGCCTCGTTGGCCGATCAACTGACGCGACCTTTTAGACTCGATGCCCAGGATCGAAGGATCTTGTTGATGGCGGGCATGAGTGCGGGTTTTGCTTCTGTATTCGGTACTCCTTTGGCGGGGGCAGTATTCGGTTTAGAAGTTTTGGCCACGGGACGATTGCGTTACGACGCAATTTTTCCTTGTTTCATTGCGGCGATTTTCGCCGATCAAGTGGCCCTGTTTTGGGGAGTACATCACACGGTGTATGTGGTTGCTCAAATCCCTCATTTTTCTTTTCAGGTGATGATCTCGTCCATGATTGCCGGGCTTTTATTTGGGCTCACCGGAATGGCTTTTGCCGAGGCTACCCACGCCGTGCAGGCCTTGGGTAAGAGGTATTTATCCTACCCGCCCTTGCGACCCGTGGTGGGTGGGGCTCTATTGGTCGTTTCGGTTTACGTATTTCACACCGCGAAATTTTTGGGCCTGGGAATTCCCATGATTCAGCAGGCCTTTCTTCAACCGATGGATCCTTGGGATTTCATCATCAAGTTGGCTTATACCGCCTTGACCTTGGGGGCGGGATTCAAGGGTGGCGAGGTAACGCCGTTGTTTTTTATCGGAGCCACCCTGGGCAATGCCTTGGCTCCCGTATTGCATTTACCCTTGTCGTTGCTGGCCGCCATGGGCTTCGTTGGGGTATTCGCGGGGGCCTCCAACACTCCCCTTGCCTCTACCTTGATCGCTTTGGAGTTATTTGGGCCCGAGGTAGGAATATTTGCGGCCATTGCCTGTGTGGTGAGTTATATGTTCTCGGGGCACACGGGAATTTACGGATCCCAGCGCATCGGCGTGAGCAAGCATCCCCGTTTTTCTGGCGAACGAGGACATAGTTTGAAAGCGCTTCGGGAGTTTAGAAAAGAAAAACCCCACTAGATTTCCCCATTGCTTCATGCAAGGCAGGGGGCCGAGCAGAAAGGCCTCTCATGAGCAATGTTACTCATCCCAAAGTTTGCATGGTATCTCTCGGTTGCCCAAAGAATTTGGTCGATTCCGAGTTAATGTTGGGTTCCTTGCGTCAGGAAGGTTTTGAATGGACGCTCCGGCCCGAAGAGGCCGAGGTTCTTATCGTCAATACCTGTAGTTTTATTGAGGGCAGTAAGAGCGAATCCATCGATAAGCTCTTTGAGATGGCCGAGTACAAGCAAAATGGTAATTGTAAGGTCTTGGTTTCCACGGGTTGTTTGTCCCAACGTTATGGGGATGAAATGCAGCAGGGAATGCCCGAGGTCGATCTCATCGTCGGTACGGGAGAATTCGATCGCCTGGGAGCTTTGTTGAAAAAGCGTTTTCCTGAGGCCGAAGGTTTGCGTCCCCAGATCGAAGCGGGGTCGGCTCCGCTTTATGGTACCTTCCGACATATTTTGCCCGATCCTGATCGACCTCGCATTTTAGCGACCCCCCCTCACTGGGCTTATGTGAAAGTGAGCGAGGGGTGTTCCCATCGTTGTAGTTTTTGCATCATTCCGAAAATTCGCGGGACCTTACAGTCGCGAAGCACGCAGTCCATCGTCGGTGAGGTGGAGGGGTTGATTGCCTCGGGGGTTAAAGAATTCAATTTGATTGCCCAGGATTTGAACGAGTATGGTCGTGATCTCAGCGATGGTTCCAGTTTGGCTGGTTTATTGCGGCGTCTCGACGCTTTGCCGGGAGATTTTTGGATTCGCCCCCTCTACATGTATCCGCTTCTGTTCAACGACGAATTAATCGGGGTGCTGCGCGATGCCCAACATGTGGTGAAGTATATCGATATGCCTTTGCAGCATATCAGTGAGTCCGTAATGCGTTCCATGCGACGCGGGTCTCCTGGGCGTTATGTGCGGCAACTTTTGTCCAAGCTCCAAAAAGAGATTCCCGATTTGGTGCTTCGTACCACTTTTATCGTGGGCTATCCGGGTGAGACCGAAGCGGATTTTCAAGAGCTGTGTGATTTTTTACAGGAGGTTCGCTTCGATCGGGTGGGGGTTTTCTCCTATTCTCAGGAAGAAAACACCGAGGCAGCTACCTTACCCAATCCCTGTCCCGAATCTCTCAGGGAGGAGCGTCGTCATCGACTCCTAGAACTACAACAGGGGATTTCTCGAGAAAAACAGCAGTCCATGGTGGGCAAGACGGTGCGAATTTTGGTGGAAGGTCCCAGCGAGGAGAGCGAATGGGTTTTAACGGGGCGTTTCTTCGGGCAGGCCCCTGAGATCGATGGCATCACCTATTTGGCCGAGACCGAGGCCGATCCTGGCCAATTTATTCAGGCCCGGGTTACCGAGGCCCACGACTACGACCTGGTGGCGGAACCCCTCGAGTTGTAAAAGGCACCGCGCTTATACGAGGCGAGAGTTTTGGATTTTGCTAGAAATCGCTCTCACGAGGGTAGAGTCATTTGACCCGTAGGCCCATCTTCATTATAACCGCCCCATGTTGACCAGCCCCCTTTCCGCAGAACAAGTGGCCAGATTGCTTCGGCAGGTGCAGAAACCCGGTCGTTATTTGGGGGCCGAGGTTAATGCGGTGCGTAAAGATCCCAGTCGGGTGCGTTTACGCATCGCCCTGGTTTTTCCCGATGTCTACGAAATGGGGGAAAGCCATGTTGGTCTCAAGATTCTCTATAAAATTCTGAACGATCATCCCGACTATTGGGCCGAACGAGTTTATGCCCCCTGGCCCGATATGGAACAGGCCTTGCGTCAAGAGGACCTGCCCCTATTTTCCCTCGAGAGTCGTACCCCCCTCGATCAGTTTGATTTGGTGGGTATCACGTTGCCGTACGAGTTGACTTATACCAATGTGCTAACCGTGTTGGAGCGGGGGCGAATTCCCCTTTACCATCGGGATCGTTCCGAACGGCATCCTGTGATTTTGGCAGGGGGTACCTGTGCCTTTAATCCCGAGCCCCTGGCGGATTTTCTCGATACGGTACTGGTGGGCGATGGGGAGGAGGCCATTTTACGCATTGCTCAATCTGTTTTGGAGGCAAAAGAAGCTGCCTTGCCTCGTGCGGCTTTATGGGAAGATTTAGCCCGCATTGAGGGACTTTACGTCCCTTCGCTTTTCGAGGTGGACTACGCTGAAAACGGCGTGGTGAGTGAGATTCGTTCCAAGCTTCCCGGTGTCAAAGGGGTATCCAAGGCGACGGTTATCAATTTAGACTCTGCCGCTTATCCCACAGCGCCCGTGGTTCCCAACATTCCGGTGATTCACGATCGAGTGGGGGTCGAGGTGCAGCGCGGTTGCGTACGAGCCTGTCGTTTCTGTCAGGCGGGTTATATTTATCGCCCCGAACGGCAGCGTTCTCCCCAGACTGTGCAGCGCATTGTGGCAGAGTCTCTTGCCAATACCGGACAAGAAGACGTCTCTTTACTTTCCCTTTCCATCGGAGATTATGGGCCATTGGTACCTTTGCTCGACGAGTTGAACAATCGCCACGGTCAAGATCGTGTGGCGGTGTCTTTGCCTGCGACCCGTACCGAAACTCTTACGCCTGAAGTCATCCAGCAAATTAAGAGAATTCGAGCGACGGGCTTTACTATCGCTCCCGAGGCCGGTACCCCGAGGATGCGCCGCATCATCAACAAGGGTAACGAACGCGAAGACCTGATGCGAGCCGTAGAAAATGTCTTCAGCGAAGGTTGGCGTCTGATTAAATTTTATTACATGTGTGGTTTGCCTTTGGAGCGCGAAGCCGACGTTTTGGGTATTGCCGAAGAAGCTACCATGGCCTTGGCGATCGGTAGAAAATATACGGCCCACCCCAAAATTCATGTCAGTGTTTCCAGTTTCGTGCCCAAGCCTTTTACGCCTTTCCAGTGGGAACCCCAATTGAGTCGGGAAGAAACTCACCGCCTGCATGCCTTATTGCGTAACAATTTGCAGGCTCGGGGTTTGGTGTTTAAACACCACGATGTTGAGATGAGTTATTTAGAAGGGGTCTTCAGTCGGGGGGATCGTCGCTTGTCCCAAGTATTGTATCGAGCTTGGGAGCTTGGAGCCCGCTTTGATGAATGGCATGAGCTTTTTGATTTCGGTCTTTGGGAGCAAGCTTTCCGTGATACGGGCTTGGATCCCGATTTCTATGTCAGCCGCCGTCGCGATCAGGAAGAAATCCTGCCTTGGGATCACCTCTTTATTCAGATGAAAAAAGATTTTCTTTGGGAAGAATTAACGGCGGCCCACGATTTGGCCTTTGCGGAGGATTGTTCCACCGATCGTTGTACCGATTGTGGTGTCTGCGATTTTCGCAAGGTCAAGAACGTCAATTACGAATATCTTCCCGAGTCTAAAAAAATTCGCGCCCATTCGACGCGACGGCGTCTTTTGAAGGACGTCGCCGAACAAGAATTGACCACGACCGAGTTCGTGTCGCGGGGCGAAACTGTTTTTGAAACCCGAACTAAACTAAGAATACGCTATAGCAAATTGGGAGAAGCTGC
>DALYEU010000008.1:0-64506 GCA_031972375.1 bacterium
TGTTGTCGCTTTTAACCAGTTCTATAAAGGTATTGGAAGCGGAATTTTGGGCATTTGTTTTGTCTTTTTTTTGCGTCGTGGTTCCGGTTGAACTGTAGGTGGTCTCAGGTTGTTGCTCTTGCAGATCTACCCCACCCGCATCCTCATTGGGAGCCACTCCTAAAACCACATCCAACTCTCGAGCCATGGATGCTGGATCGGGACAATGAATCATGACGGCTTCCACAGCCCGATCCAACATTTCTTTATTGTCGTCCTTGAGCGGTTCCATTCGTGGATTATTTTCGGTGTAAGCGAGAATCACCGCTTTAACCAAAGGGTCCTCAGCGCGACACAAAAAGATTTTTTCATTTTTACCGTAAACGGTCACATACTGACGCAATACCTTGAGAATGTCGTCATTCATTCCAGGCACTTGAATGAGATCTTCTACGGACAACAACTTGGCATTTTTCATCTCGTTGTTTTTTCCGCCTTGCAAACCTTCACGCCCCCGCTCCTGTCCTCCAGGATCGTTCTGGGCCTCGTCTTTATCGATAAAATCGACGATATTCTGGGTTAATTCTTGGGCACCTCGATAGCGATCCGAAAACAATCCTTCAAATTCATCTGTAGCCAATAGGTGATAAAGAACACTTTTTAGCCGATCGTAATTTTTTTGTTTGGGATCCATCTGGTAGAAGGCGTTGAGATTTAGCTTGGTCTCTTCCTCTACGATTTGAGTAGCGAAATCCCCATTGAAGGAAAAAAAATCCTTAGCACCTTGGGTATCAATGAAGCCGATGCCCTGCTCTAAGGCTGAGGGTTCTTGAACTTCTTCGCCGTTGGAATTTTCTGCTTCGACCGGTGGAGCTGCTTCGTCATTTTCTGTTTCGGAATTCTCCGACATCCCGGCCACGGCACGAATTAAGGCGGTGTCCAGAGGAATCATCTCGAACAATGGCGGCACCATAATATTTTTTCCAGACTGTTTGGTCGCTTGCTGGGCGACCTTCTGCGCCTCTTTGTCGAACTTCAGCATTAACTTGCCGAAACTAAGCGCGGAATTTGCCAAATAATAGGCCTGAACTCGATCCAAATCATTGAAGGACAGATTGTAATTGACGTTACTGTTGTAAGCAAACTCCACGGCCACAGCGCTTAACAAAGCGATGCCCGCCAACACCATCAGCAGTGCAACTCCCCGTTGTCCTCGCTTCCAACAATTGTGAAAAAACTTCTTCATGGACTTCCTAAAAATTCAAGGGCTTGCGTAAGCGAATGGGCGCTGTCCAAGTAAAGATTCTCGGTTCTTCCTCTTCCGGAAAATAAACTTCGAGACTGATCTGCACGGCCCTGGGAAGAGTATTCTGTGCGTCAACCGAACGAGTGTCCCATGTTGTTTTCCACTCGTCGTTATTCACCGGCAGATATTTGAAATCAATGGAGCGAACCCCGTCTAAAAGGGGGTAAGCGGTTCCGCCTTCTTGTCCCTGTCGGTCGATCTCAGTGGCCTGTCGACGCATCAAAACCATGCGATCCCCGCCCTCTGAACTGGGCACCAAATAATAACTCACCTCAATTGATTCTCCCTCAGGGACATTTTTGAGGTAACGCAAGTGGGAAAGACTCACAAAATCCAAACGGTTTTCGGTTCCCAAAAAAGAAATTTCTCCCTCGAACTTCGCACCCAATAATTCGGGGGACTTGGTGAAATAAGCCATGCCCAAGTCCTGAGCCATGCGGTTTAAAGCGAAAGTAACCGAGTGCTGAACTTCATCCCTTGACTCGACAAGGTCCTTGCTGGAAAGCACCTGAGTCGTCGCTCCAAACAAGCCCAAACTGATGGCCGCCAAGATAGTCACGGCGATCATGACCTCCAAAAGAGTAAAACCAGATTGAGCACGAAACGACGTCTTCATAAGCGGGAAATATGGGTCGTCACTTTAATGGACTGTTCCTCACCCAATTCCTCCCATAACACTTTTACCGTGACCTCACGGACTGATTCGCTAATTTTCTTGGTAACAATTTGTGCAATCGAACGTTGAGCGGAGGCCGGCGCCTGCACATTGCCTTCGGCGGCGGCGGCATTTTCGCGACGCTCCGAGGTTTCCCTATCCTTAGAGGCCTCGGAACCAGCAGCCCCTTGATCCGTCTGAGGACTCGGATTTTCTCCACCGCCATCCCCGGATAAGGGGATTTCAACCTTTCGTACGGAGTATTCCCAACGATACTGCTCAAAAGGTTTTTCAAACTCACCGCTCTCCTCGGTTTTATCCTCTGGCAATTTTCCTTTGAGCAAATCTTTTTCTATTTCGAGATTCTTCTCGGTCATGAGTTTTTGAGCCAAAATGGCGGCCACCTGCACGTGCTCGGCGTTACCGCTAGCCCGAAGCGAATTCCCCTGAGAGGTATAAATCGCCAAAAGACCAATGGAAAGAATGGCCACAGCGATCATGATTTCGAGCAGAGTAAAACCTTCCTGATGTTTTTTAGATAAACAAGACCTCATGGCTTAACTGCCTCTGTACCTTTGAGCTGCTCCGGATTAATTTCTAGATATTCTCCAAAAATTTTGGCCCTACCCGTCAACGGGTTGACCTCCAAAGAATAGAAGAGATCCTCTTCGTCATTACTTAAATGAATCACCGCCGGTTCGGTCCAACCATTGGGTAAAAAATAAAGCTCTACCTTACCGGTCTCAACTCGTTCAGGCAAATGGGTCACCAAAATATCCTTGATTTTAGTACCTGTGGCCAACTGGACGGGTTCTAGACCCAAAGCCTCCACCTCCGCAAAAGCCGCTTCGGGAGGAGCCTCTCCCTGTTGATCCCCTTGGGGGCGCGGTGTCGCCTTAGGGGTGTTTTTCTTCTGATCCTCCTCGGGCATACTCACGTAAAAAGGTTCTGAACTTACTTCAGCACGGTAAGAACGCTCGTCGAGGTCAAAGACCAACCGATAATATTGATTTTTAATGGCTGCCTCATTGTAGAGGTATTTGATGGTGCCCGCTAGACGCGTCGCCTCGTCTCGCAGCCGAGCATCATCCCCAGGAAACATAATATAGGCAGCCATTCCCATGATGCCGCCGATCAAGGCCGTCACGATCATGATTTCGATCAAGGTCATTCCCGGGGAATAACTTTTGAGTTTTTTTAAAATCATCGATCCCGTCCTTGAAGACTAATAAAGGCACTGAGTTCCTATAAAAAAGCCCGCTTTCCTCCGTAAGAAAGCAGGCCAAGACTTAAGAGCTCGATCTTCACCCCAAACGACCATATCGAGGTCGATTATTGTTCATCAGTTTTTTCATAACTGGCGATATCGGCATCGAATTCATCGCCCCCTTCTTGACCATCGGCACCATAAGAAAGAATTTCAATTTTATGGCCAGCCACTCCAGGGCTATAAAAAACAAAATCATTGCCCCAACCATCCTTAGGCAAGGACTTTAAATAACCATCGGCAGGATAGTTATCAGGGACCCGTCCCACTGTGGGTTTTTCTACCAAAGAGACCAACCCCTGTTCTGTCGTAGGATAAAAACCATGTCGTCGTTTGAATTGCTCAAGAGCGGATTCGATATTCCGAATTTGAATCTTCGTGGTTTCTACCTTGGACTCGTCGAGATAATTGAGCACGTTCACCGTCACCAAGGCAGCAATGGATCCGATGATGGCAACCACGACCATGATTTCAATGAGGGTCATACCCGCCTGATCTCTTAAATTATGTTTTAGGCTCCGCAGCGACATAATCAAACCTCCTTGTGGGCATCGGATAAAAAAACAAGCCTGAACGCCCCGAAGTGGGGCGCCCTAAAATCAATTCTCGACACTTGTACAACGCTTGGTATTAGCGCTTTGTTTCGCCTTGAAAATAGATTTCTGAGGTTGAAACACCACGAAATAAATCCCAAGGTAAACAAAGAGTTGGGCCTTATAGGCCCAAAGGTCCCGATGGACCAAGAAAAATCCGTGGTCCTGCTAGCGCGCAATCTGATTCATCTTGAGAATGGGCAAGAGAATAGACAACACGATGACAGAAACAACTCCCCCCATCACGACGATCATTAAGGGTTCTAATAAGGTCGTCAGGGTAGAAACTTTGGTATCCACCTGCTCTTCGTAGTTGTCGGCAACCCGCTCCAACATGGCCTCCAGGGCTCCGGTTTTTTCACCAATGCTAATCATGTGAGTTACCAAGGGCGGAAACTGCCCACTACGTTTAAGGGGCTCTGCGATGGACTCTCCCTCTTTGACAGAATTTCGGGTATCCTCAATGACCTCCACCAAAACGACGTTATTCACGATGCCCCGCACAATATCGAGGGCTTGCATAAGCTGTACCCCCGAACTGGTCAGGGTAGACAAGGTACGGCAAAAACGCCCGATGGCGACCATCCGAGTAATTTCACCGAATACGGGCAACTTCAAACTCATGTTATCAAAGAAACGCCGTCCCTTCGGGGTACTGCGAAATTTCCGAATCCCAAAATAGGCACCTACCCCCAAAAGAATGACCACATACCAATAACCCGCCACGAAATTACTCACGGTGATCAGTACCTTCGTCGGCAAAGGCAGGGTCGCTTTGGTGTCTTCAAAAATTTTGACAATCTTGGGTACGACAAAGATTAACAAAAAACCCATCAGGGCGATACCGACCAAACCCATGACCACAGGATAGGTCAAAGCACCCTTGACCTTGCTATTTAAACGGGCTTGGCTTTCAGTAAACTCAGCCAATCTTTTTAATACGGTGTCCAAGGCACCAGACACCTCGCCGGCGTAGACCATGTTGATATACAGATCTCCAAAGATATCGGGATAACTACGCATGGCATCGGCCAAACGGGATCCTTCTTTAACCCTCTCTTTGATCTCAGAGATAGCCGACTTGAGCTTACTATTCTCGATCTGCTCCACCAAGGCGGAAAGTGCATCCACGAGGGGCACATTGGCATTGAGCAACGTAGAAAGTTGGCGCGTCATATTGGCGACATCGGTCACCTTGACTTTTTCAAAAATCCGCTTGAAATCGATACCGCCCGATAAGGACGAAGCAACTCCCGAGCCACCCTCGCTCACTTCTGTGGGAAAAATCTGGGACTTCCTCAGTTTGAGGCGCGCCCCCTTGATATTCTCAGCATCAACGATCCCGCTGACTTTTTTTCCTGCGGCGTTGACGCCTTTATAAGAATAAACAGGCATGGTGGGAATTACTTCTCTCGAGTCACATCTTCTTGAGTCACACGCAATACTTCTTCGATACTGGTTTCTCCGGCGAGTACTTTCTCTGCCGCAATCTCACGCAGGGTCTTCATACCCTTCTCCATCGCTTTTCTCTTCACTGCCGTGGCATCGGTATTTTTAATCACCAAGGATCGAATATCATCGTCCATCATCAAAATTTCATGGATACCGGTACGACCCGAATAACCTGTTTCGAGACACGAAGAGCACCCCTTAGCGCGAAAGACATTCACATCCACCAAGGACTCACGGGTTAATCCCAACTGAACCAATTCGAAATCACTAGGGGTATGAATTTCGCGACACTCTTTACACAGGGTACGCAATAATCGCTGGGCGATGATACCAATCACAGAGGAAGCAACTAGAAAAGGTTCTACCCCCATATCGATGAGTCGAGTCGCTGCTGAAGCGGAATCATTGGTATGCAAAGTGGAGATGACCAAGTGACCCGTGAGGGAAGCTTGAATGGCGATTTCCGCCGTTTCCCGGTCACGAATTTCGCCGATCATCACCACATCAGGATCTTGACGCAAAATAGATCTCAACCCGGCCGCAAAAGTCAGGTTGATCTTGGGATTAACTTGGGTCTGGTTGATTCCAGGCAATTGATACTCTACCGGATCTTCAACAGTGATAATCTTGACATCGGGATTATTGATCTGCTGAAGCATGGCGTACAAAGTGGTCGTTTTACCAGAACCCGTGGGACCTGTGACAAGGATGATTCCGTGTTTGTGATGAATCAGGTCGGTCATCTTTTGGTAGTAAGTTCCGGTAACACCGATCTGTCCGAGATCCATGAGGACCTTGCCCTTGTCCAAAATACGCATGACGACGGATTCGCCAAAACTAGTCGGTAAAGTGGAAACACGAATATCGATATCTTTACCCGCCAACTTAATGCGAATTCGGCCATCTTGAGGGAGCCGTTTCTCGGCGATGTTTAAATCAGCCATGATCTTAATACGGGAGATGATCGAGTTTTGCGCCTTTTTGGGGGGATGGGTGATGTCATAAAGCACGCCATCGATACGAAAACGCACCACAAGATCACGCTCGAAAGGCTCTACGTGAATATCGCTGGCCTTTTGTTTAACGGCACGAAACAACAAAGAATTGACCAAACGAATGATGGGCGCCTCGTCGTCTGATTCTAGGAGATCTTGCGTCTCCTCTAAATCTTGCGACATGGTGTCTAAATTCTCGTCATTGAGGTCGTTCATGACCGTGCGATCACCCTCTTGATTGCGATTGTAGACCATGTTGATGGCATCGGTAATCTGAATGGCACTGGCAATGACTGGTTTTACGGGTAAAGCGAACAACAACCTTAAGTCGTCTAAAGCTGCGAGATTGACGGGATCCGCAATGGCCACCTGAATGTAATCGGCATGACGGGCCAGAGGAATAAGTTCATTTTTTTTGGCGTAATTGATGGGAACCTTATTGGAGACATCGTTGGAAATCTCGTCAGGGTTGATCTCATGCTGATAAGGAATCCCCAGCTGAATGCTCACCGCTTTGAGAATGTCTTCTTGCTTCAGAAAACGTAACTGAACTAGGGCCTCTCCCAAACGCAAACCCTTTTCACGTTGCACCAACAGCCCTTCTTCAAGCTGAGCCTCAGTCAACGGAGTTTGTTCCAAAAGAATATGACCTAGACTTTTATCAAGCATGGCAATTCTTCTTCTATTAAGGGCCCATTCTATCACGAGGTAGGGCAGCTACGACAAGGGGACAACGACCACCCAGAATCCCGCCTCTATTCTCAAAAGCGGATTTTTACATACCCGCATCGCTCTGATTGGCACGCAGCAACTCTTCGTTATGGTCTAAAGCGGAGGTGTTTGTTCCCGAACCGGAGATAGAATCACCCATCCCCGATTTTTGATCCACTGGAACCACTTTCAAAGAACGATCGTCTTGAAAATCCCACTCCTGCTGCTGAATATCTTTTCGAAATTCGAGAAGATCCGCAGAGTGATTGCGAATGGATTGTCGGATGATCTTCTGTTGACGTCGGCCGTAATTTTGACTGACGAACATATTGCGCTCTTCCACCTTACGCTGGAGGATCTTCAGAAAATCCTTCGTGTCGCGGATGATATAGGGCCTTAAGAAAACCAGAATATTGGTTTTGGTTTTCTTGGTGTTTTTCTGCTGAAAGAGGTGACCCAAGATGGGAATATCCCCCAAGAAAGGCACCTTGGTAGTACTCATGGTTACCTTATCATCGATGAGACCACCGATAACGATGGTTTGCTGATCTTTAGCCGCCACCACGGTCTCTACGGACCGTTTGGTAGTGGAAGGTCCTAGGGAGGTCAAAACCACTTCGGAGGCACCCGGAATAACCTGAGTAATTTCCTGACGCAACTTGATCTTTACCGTATCTCCCTCGTTAATTTGAGGAGTCATTTTTAACGTGATACCCACGTTCTCACGAGTCACGTTAAAGGTCGTGTTACCGCCAGGAGTAAGAGTCGTACCCGTCGGAAAAGGTTGCTCACCACCGACGATAATCTCAGCTTCTTCATTGTCCAGGGTTAACAAGTTAGGCGTGGACAAAACGTTGACATTGGTATCGGTCTGCAACGCGTTGAGAATAACGCCAAAGGTGGGGACTTCCAAATTGGTAATGGTACCATCGGCACCTGTGACAGGAATGGATGTTGTCGTCTGACTGACCACCCCTGCTGCCAAACCACTCAAGGCGGCAGCGGACAAGCCAGCCGCTGTCCCCCCCAGGGACGAACCGAAACCCAAAGCGGGACTACCACCCAAACTGAAGGATCCGCCCCCCTGACCGGAAATACCCACGTTACGATCATTGTCGATGGCCAACTCCATGATGACGACCTCGACATAAACTTGCTTTCGGGGAATATCGAGACGACTGATCACATTGTCGGCCAAGGTTTTGTAGTCCTTAGCCGTCGCAGTAATGATCAAAGCGTTGGTATTTTCATCGGCGGCCACCTTGATGCCACCTTCAAATTCGGCGACCAGCGGACCTTGCCCGGAAGCAGCCGCTGCACGACGGGCACCGGGCACTTGAGAACCCGCCGCTCCTTGTTGCGCATTGGCGCTGCTTTGAGAAGAAATCCCACCAGCCAACTGATTAAGAACTTCGGACATCTCTTTGGAATCCGCATGCCTGAGGTAGTGAACGTGAATTTTTCCTTCGGCCCCTTCCTCAAGCTTACGATCTAACTGGGCAATCAACGCACGGACTTTAGTCAAAGCACGTTTGGTACCCAACACGATGACGGAGTTGGTACGATCATCCGGAATCACCTTGGAAATCATGGGACTCTCTTGCAACTCCACCCCACGGGAGTTGGGACGACGAGTACGATTACGAGCAGCGGCCTGCCCCTCTTCTTCATAAAGTTGGGTGACTTTTTGAGCAATGTCTTTAGCAGTCGCAAAACGCAGGGGCACAATATCGATGGTTTCTGAAGGGCCTTCGGTATCCAACTCCTTGATGATCTTTAACAGGCGATCGATATTGCTGCCCGTATCGGTCACAATCAAAGAGTTGGTAGCAGGATAGGCAAACAAATTGCCCGCCTGACTGACCAATCCCTTAATAGCATTGGACATATCGAGAGCAGAGATATTGGTCATCTGAATGATACGCGTAATAAAAGCGTCGGTGTTAGGACTGTCTTCTTTGTAGATGGGGAGGGGCTGTTGCAGCGCACCCTTCATCGGAATAATCTTGACCAAATTACCAGGCGCCTGAACCACCGTATAACCCAAGACCTCGAGAGAAGACAAAAAGGCCTGATAAGCCTCCTCAATGGTCATTTTTTTCTCAGAGACAATGGTAACCTTACCACGCACTTTTTGATCGACTAAAAAATTTTTTCCCGTGACCTTGGCAATCTGCTTGATGATCTCACGAATATCTGTGTCCACCGCGTTAAGATAGAGACCATCTCCCCCACTATCGGATACTGATGCACCGGGAACAGAAGGCGCTGGAGCCGGAGTCCCAGGACGGGCGGGAACCGTTTTAGGAACATTGAGCGCGTCGTAACCCGAGGGATCGGGGCTTTGGGCAAGGGACGAAACACTGGAAAATAACAGAGTCGCGGCCAAAGAAGCGCTTAACCAAGAGGCTTTTTTGCAGTTCTGTAACATCTCTCCACATCCTTTTTGAGGGGGCTGTCCCTAAGAGCCCAAATCTATTGGGAAAAAACTGTACCGAAAACACACACGGCTAACCTGTAAAAAGGCTAGGTAGGTAACAAAAGAGCAGAAATTGTAAAAGGAAAAAATACCCGAAAAACCTATTGGATATTGTAGTCCAGAGTAGTCTTCTGACCGTCTCTCACCAAATCGATGGAAATACTCTCCGAATCCTTTAACTGAGTAAAAATCTCTAAGCCTCGACGCATGTCCACGGGCTGCCCGTTGATTCGCTCCAACACATCGTTACGCTTAAGCCCCAATTTAGCGAAGAGGGACCCACTGCGAATGCTGAGCAGCTTGAGGCCTGTGGATTTTCCACCTTGCATCTGGGGAACGGCGCGAATCTGAGTAAATAATTCATCCACGTTGGTCATGGCATTTTCGATTTCAGCGCGATCGACCACGTATTTATTTTGCCCCAAATCCTGCACCCCACCGCCCCCACCGCTCGTAGGAGGAGGCGGAGCCTTCTCCAGAGAGGAAATAGGCTGGCTAGTCGACACCCCCCCACCAAAGGTTTCGATACCCACGAACTCTAAACGGCGATTGTTAATAAACTCGACTCGATCGGGGAGGATCTTGGTAATTTGCACTCCGGGAGAAAATTGTTTTTCATCTCCCACCGTATAGGTTTCTTCCCCTTTGGCACTGCCTCCGGAAATAGTCGCACTCGAGCGGCGATCTGTACCATCGCCCACGGAAACCGTACCCACCAATTTAATGGGCAAAGCGGTCTTTACGGCGGGACCTTCTAGATTAAGCTCTTCGGGAGCAGCGGTGGGCTCGGCAGCCACCTCAATATTGCGGGAATCAAAAATATTACGATCCAAAATAACGCGGTAGTCCTCGAAGGAAACATTACGCTTGGTGTTGGCTCCTGAAGCGGAACTTGGCTCTACTTCGATGCGCTTGGAGACGCGAATCTTGGAGGCCAATAAAGTAGAAACTGTCTTGGCGACAAAGTAAGTGCCGAAAAAAATTAAGACCAGGTAGAGGATCCAGCTGTATTTTTTTAGAAAAATTCCCACGTTTGGATTTCCCGTAGGGCCTAAGCCCCTTTGTTAGGACGTCACACCCATCCTTAAAGATCTTAAAAAGACAAACACAAAACCAGAACCTTGATCTAAGAAAATAAAGGACCGCCCCCAATTATTGTTGGGCGGTTGTAACCCAACCTCAAGGAGGCGCTCAAACATTTTATCCGGCTAACTCTGCTTTTCCTAGGGCTGGTCCAGCGACGGACTGGGCGTGATACTCCTGTAAACTTTGCACGGTAATACCTTGCTGCTTTAGAGCTCCAATACCATTGACCGCCGCATTGGCCGCGGCCACTGTCGTAAAATAGGGAATGCGATATTCTAAAGCGGTGCGACGAATAGCATAAGAGTCTTGAGCCGAATCCTTACCCATGGGTGTATTCACCACCATGGCCACCTCTCCGTTTTTCAAAACATCGACAATATGGGGAGAACCTTCCAGAACTTTGTGGACCATGGCACACTCAACCCCTTCTTGATTTAAATAGCTCTGGGTACCTTGGGTCGCAATCAACTGAAACCCCATCTCTGAAAGTTTACGAGCAACGCCTACAATGTGGGGTTTATCTTGATCGTTGACACTAAGAAACACAGTGCCACCAAGCGGTAAATGAGTGCCTGCCGCGATTTCCGCCTTAGCGAAGGCCACACCGAACTCACGACCTATACCCATCACCTCACCCGTACTTTTCATCTCAGGTCCAAGCAAAGTATCAACACCGGTAAATTTGTCGAAAGGAAAGACCGCTTCTTTAACCGCGAGATAATCAGGCAGTACGGACTCGGTGAAATTTTGTTTCTTCAGATTTTTTCCTGCCATGACACGAGCGGCGATCTTCGCCAAGGGTCTACCGATCGCCTTACTCACAAAAGGCACAGTGCGACTGGCCCGAGGATTAACTTCCAACACAAACACCCTATCGCCTTGCAGGGCAAACTGCACATTCATCAGCCCTACCACTTTGAGCTCCTTGGCCATGGCAATGGTCTGCCGCTCGATTTCCCGTAAGAGCGGCGTCGGTAAAGAATGGGGCGGTAGACAACAAGCCGAATCTCCGGAATGCACGCCGGCTTCTTCGATATGCTCCATGACTCCTCCAATCACCACATTCTTGCCATCGGAGATACAATCCACGTCGATTTCGAGGGCATTCTCCAAAAACTTATCGATGAGAATGGGGTGCTCGGAAGAAATCTTTACGGCCTCTTTCATATAACGACTGAGGGTCTTTTGATCGAAAACGATTTGCATAGCACGCCCTCCCAAAACATAACTGGGGCGCACCACCACGGGATATCCAATACGCTTAGCCACTTGCTGAGCTTCTTGAGCTGAACGGGCCGTACCATTGGGAGGCTGTTTGAGTTTCAATTTTTTTAATAAGGCCTGAAAGCGTTTGCGATCTTCGGCACGATCGATACTGTCTGGACTGGTTCCCAAAATTCGAAAGCCATTTTTTTCGATGGCATGGGCCAACTTCAAGGGCGTTTGCCCCCCGAATTGAACAATCACTCCCCAAGGCTTTTCGTGTTCCAAAATATGCAATACGTCTTCTTCGGTTAGTGGCTCGAAATAAAGACGGTTGGAAATATCATAATCGGTGGAGACGGTTTCCGGATTGCAGTTGACCATGAGGGTTTCAAAGCCATCCTCACGCAAAGCTAACGAGGCATGAACACAGCAGTAATCAAATTCAATCCCCTGACCAATACGATTGGGCCCTCCCCCCAAAATCACAACTTTTTTATTTCGAGTTACCTGGGCCTCGTCCTCGACTTCGTAGGTGGAATACAAATAGGGTGTATGGGCCTCAAATTCGGCGGCACAAGTATCGACCCGTTTATAAACGGGGCGAATACCCTGGGTTGTGCGGGTCTTTTTGATTTGTTCGGGTTTTTTATCGAGCAATTCCGCCAAGCGACGATCGCTGAATCCCATCTTCTTGGCCTCGAGCAGTCCCTGTTTGAGATCCTTGCCCTTCCACCGCTTTCCCTGGGTCTTGATAATTTTTTCGGCATCAATAATTTCGCGAATCTGGGAGAGAAACCATGGATCAATACCTGAGTATTGATAGATTTCGTCATCAGTAAATCCCATGCGCATCGCATCGGCCACATACCAAAGGCGCTCCGCGGTAGGACGCTTCAGCTTCTGTACCATCTCTTTTTTATTTTCCTCAGAAGCTGGTCGAATTTTTGAAGCGACTTCAAAACCATAGCGATCGATTTCCAAAGACCGCATAGCTTTTTGAAAACTTTCTTTAAAGGTACGACCGATGGCCATAGCCTCCCCCACCGACTTCATTTGCGTGGTCAAGGTGGTATTGGCATTGGGAAATTTTTCGAAAGTAAAACGCGGGATTTTAGTCACCACGTAATCGATACTGGGCTCGAAGGCCGCCGGCGTACAACGGGTGATGTCGTTGACGATTTCGTCCAAGGTATAACCCACGGCCAATTGGGTGGCGATTTTGGCAATGGGGAAACCCGTAGCCTTACTAGCCAAGGCACTTGAGCGACTCACCCGAGGATTCATTTCGATGGCCACCACACGACCATTGCTAGGATTGACCCCAAATTGGATGTTGGATCCTCCTGTATCAACACCAATGGCGCGAATGATACGCAAAGAATAATCACGCAACACTTGATATTCTTTATCGGTGAGGGTTTGGGCGGGGGCGATGGTGATGCTATCTCCGGTATGCACGCCCATGGGATCAAAATTCTCGATGGAACAAATAATGACCACATTGTCGTTTTTATCGCGCATGACCTCCAGTTCGTATTCCTTCCACCCCAAGAGAGACTCTTCGACAAGAACCTGGCGCACTGGGGAACAATCCAAGCCCCATTGCAAATGCTTCTCGTATTCTTCCAAATTGTAGGCCACGTTGCCGCCGGTACCCCCCATGGTAAATGCGGGCCTCAGAATGGCGGGAAATCCCACTTGTTTAATGACCTCGCGCCCCTCCTCCATACTATGGGCCAAACCAGAACGAGGCACATCCACACCGATGCGATGCATGCACTCTTTAAATTCGGCACGGTCTTCGGCCATGCGAATGGATTTAAGATTGGCGCCGATCAGTTCTACGCCATAGCGCTGTAAGACGCCCTGTTCTCCCAAATTTAAGGCCAAGTTCAAGGCCGTCTGTCCGCCCAAGGTGGGCAACAAAGCTTGAGGACGTTCTTTCTCGATGATGCGTGTGAGCACCTCCGTCGTCATGGGCTCGATGTACGTAGCATCCGCAAATTCGGGATCGGTCATAATCGTGGCGGGATTGGAGTTGACCAACACCACACGGTAACCGTCTTTCTTGAGAGCCTTGACAGCTTGGGTTCCTGAATAATCGAACTCACAGGCTTGCCCGATAACGATGGGGCCGGAGCCGATGAGCAAAATGGTTTTTATATCAGTACGCTTGGGCATGGTCTTTCCCTATCTTCCCTATTTTGTTTTTCGCTTCGAGGTTGCCGTTTTAGCCGAACTTGGATCCATCCACTCCCGAAACTGACTGAAGAGATAATGCGAATCATGGGGGCCTGGAGAGGCCTCGGGGTGGTACTGAACCGCAAAAAATTTGCGTCGAGAATCCGCAAAACCCGCCACGGTGTCGTCATTTAAATTGAGATGGGTAAGCTCGGCCACCGAGTCTAAAGATTCTCGCGAAATGGCAAAACCATGATTGTGAGAAGCAATCTCAACCTTCCCCGTATTCAAGTTTTTTATGGGATGATTGCCTCCCCGATGGCCAAACTTAAGTTTATAGGTCTTGGCGCCAAGGGCCAGACCTAAAATCTGGTGTCCCAAACAAATTCCGAAGATCGGAACTTTTCCCACCAATAACTTCACGTTTTCGATGGCACCCTCTACCGCCGCCGGATCCCCGGGACCATTGCTCAAAAAAACTCCATCGGGATTCTCACGAAGAATCTCTTGCGCCGAAGTATACGCAGGCACCACCTTGACTTCACATCCCACATCTACCAAATGACGCAAGATGTTCTGCTTGATACCAAAATCGTAGGCGATCACCTTTTTTTGCGGGCGAGACGGCTTCTCTTTTGCTGACTCCACGGAATAAGTACCCTTTTTCCATACGTAAGATTTCTCACAGGTGACAGCCTCCACCCAGTTTTGACCTTCCATTTCGGGCAACTGTCGTGCACGTTCTTTGAGTCTCTTGAGATCGAGATCCTGGGTAGAAATTAAACCGGGCATGGCCCCACGATCGCGCAAATGCCGCACTAAAGCTCGTGTATCCACTCCCTCAATGGCCACAATATTATTAGCTTTGAGGTATTCTGCGAGGGAACCCGAAGCGCGAAAATTACTAAACTGCTTGGCGTATTCTCTAACGATGAAACCTTCCACTTGGGGGCGAACCGATTCGACGTCTATGGGATTGATCCCATAATTACCGATCATCGGATAGGTCATGGTGACGATCTGCCCCTTGTAAGAAGGGTCGGTGAGGATCTCCTGATAGCCCATCATGGAGGTGTTAAAAACCACCTCTCCTTGGGCATCAGACTCGTGACCGAAGGAATAACCTTCGAAGCAGGTTCCGTCTTTAAGGACCAACAATGCGCGACCGCGATTTTTAAGAGACAACATCTTCATGAACCTTTCTTCCATCTACCCATGTGGCTATAACCTTGCCGGTGAAACTCCAAGATTCGAAGGGAGAATTGCGACTTTTGGAAAAGCCTTCCGCAGCCAAATACTGCCACTTTCGATCTAAATCTACTAAGGCCAGGTCGGCAGGAGCCCCTACGCGAATTCCCAAGTAGGGTCTCCCCAAAATTTTCCAAGGCCCCGAGGTTAGGGCGCGCACCACCGTTTCCAGAGAAAGTTGCCCGGCAAGCACCTGTCGATAGGCCAAGGCGAAGGCTGTTTCAAAGCCTAAAATACCAAAAGCGGCCTGATCGAATTCGACTTCTTTGTCGACCACGGAGTGCGGAGCATGATCGGTCGCAATGGCCTCTAGGGTTCCATCGCGCAAGCCCTCTAAAATAGCCTCGACGTCACCAAGAGTACGAAGGGGTGGACACATTTTCGCGTGGGTGTCGTAAGCTCGACACGCCTCGTCGGTCAGAGTGAAATGATGGGGCGCCGCTTCACCCGTCACCGGTAAACCTTGCTGCTTGGCCCGACGAATCAAGTCTACACTTCCCGCCGTACTGACGTGGGCGATATGCAAACGACAAGAGGTCAACTGACTCAAATAAATATCCCGAGCCACGATAATATCTTCGGCCTCTCGGGGAATTCCTTTGAGTCCCAACTGACAACTCACCTCCCCCTCATGCATAGAAGCTCCACGGGCCAAATGAGCATCAACAGAATGGGTGATAATGGGCACCCCGAAACCATGGGCGTATTCCATTGCCAGACGCATCAACTGAGTATCCATTACCGTCATGCCATCGTCGGAAAGCGCCACACAGCCTGCACTAACCAAGTCTCCCATATCGGCTAAACGCTTTCCTTCTAAGCCCTCTGAAATAGCTCCAATGGGCAAAACCTTGACGCTCGCCTTAGCGGCGGCCCGCTCTAAGATGTAACGAGTGATGGCGGCCCTATCATTCACCGGCGAGGTGTTAGCCATGCAGCACAAGGTGGTAAACCCCCCAGCAGCAGCCGAGCGCGTTCCACTTTCGATATCCTCTTTGTGCTCAAATCCCGGTTCGCGCAGATGAGTATGAAGGTCGACCAAGCCCGGCAACAACAACTTACCTGCTGCCAAGTGGATTTCTGTCTCCGGACCCGCGGACAAACCAGGACCGATCTCCGCGATTTTACCTCCCACAATCTTAAGGTCGGAACGCTCCTCGACACCTAGAGTAGGATCGAAAATCACCGCATCCTGAATCAAAATCTCTTTCAAAGGTTTTCCTCCCGTTCCCCTGCCAATAGATAAAGTAAGGCCATCCGCACCGCGACCCCGTTTTTTACCTGGTCGAGAATCAAAGAATAAGGACCATCGGCGACCTCAGGAGCGATTTCTACCCCTCGGTTGACCGGCCCCGGATGCAGAATCACCACGTCAGACTTGGCCTTTTTCAAAACGTTGTGATTGAGCCCGAAAAATCGGGAATACTCCCGCAAACTCGGATAGGGCAAAGCATCGAGGCGTTCCGTCTGGATACGCAACATCATGACCACATCGAAATCCGCAATCACGTCCTCAAGGCGATGACTTACCCCAACGCCATAGGTGACGATCTCACGAGGCACCATGGTTTTAGGCCCCACCACCGTTACCCGAGCTCCGAAGGTTTTTAGCGCCAAAATATTGGATCGGGCTACCCGCGAGTGGGCAATATCTCCCACAATGCCCACATGCAACCCCTCGATTTTTTTCTTATGGTCCCGAATGGTGAGGAGATCCAACAGGGCCTGAGTGGGATGTTCATGAGCCCCATCTCCCGCATTGATAATCCTCGCTTTGAGAATCCCCGTCAGAGCCTGAGCAGCTCCGGCTGAGGCGTGGCGCACCACGATAATATCGGGAGACATGGCCTCTAAATTTTTTGCCGTATCAAGTAGGGTTTCCCCCTTCGAGGCCGAAGAGGAGGATTTCGCAATATTAATGACATCGGCGGAAAGTCGTTTTCCAGCGATCTCAAAACTGGTTCTCGTTCGGGTGGAGTTTTCAAAAAAGAGATTGATTACCGTCTTGCCTCGCAAAGCGGGCACTTTTTTAATTGGACGCCCCCCTACCTCCCGAAAGGTTTCCGTAGTCTGAAAAATAAACTCGATTTCTTCACGAGTTAAGTCGGACATGCTCAAGATATGATTAAACCTCAGTGTCACGACCCGACTCCTTTTTTAGCACCTCGACTTGATCGCGACCATCGGTCTCTTGCATGGCGACCTGAATTTTTTGTTGAGGATGAATTTCGATTTTTTTACCGACAAAATCAGCCTGAATGGGCAGCTCCCGACCTCCACGATCGATTAAGACCAACAGTTGAATCTGTCGAGGACGCCCCAGATCCACCAAAGCATCTAAAGCGGAACGAATGGTGCGCCCCGTAAACAGGACATCGTCCACCAAAAGAATCCGGGCCCCTTCTGGAGAAAAGGGCAAATGGGTTTCCTTCAACTCTGGGACCCCCGAGACCCTCGCCAAGTCGTCACGATAGAGATTGATATCGAGGATTCCGATCCTCTGAGGATCTTTTCCCAACAAACCCGCAAGCCGACGCGCCAGGGGGATTCCACGAGTATGGATCCCCACTAGAAAAAACTCACCTCCGCGTTGCTCTTCTTGAGCAACCTGCTCCGCCAACTGGGACAAGATCCGGGTCAGATCGGGAGCCGTCAACAAAATGGAAGTATCAGCTGTGGTCATCGATAAAAAAAAACCTCCCAAGAATCTTGAGAGGTTTATTTCAATTGAAAAAATCTTTTTTTGTCATGGTGCAGCAAGTTTGGCGCAAAATTTCGAGGCTTGTAGCGAAGCCTCAGGCTCAGTGTCAAGAGCTTTTGGGATTCTTCTTGAATTCCGCAATAAACAAGCCAACTCTCCCCAACCCCTTCCCTCAGCCCCCTTAAATTCAAACCTTTCCATCTGCCCAACCTAGCTAAAACACACTCCTAAGCTTAAAAAACAAAACAACCCCCTAGAAGGGGCTGAGTTGAGGAAAAATCTTTGCGCAAAATTTAAGGAAATAAAAAATGGAGCCGAGAATCGGATTCGAACCGACGACCTACTCATTACGAATGAGTTGCTCTACCAGCTGAGCTATCTCGGCTTGGGGCTGACTCCCTAATCTCATTCCCTTTTGGATTTCAAGCTCTTCATAGAATCACTTCAGAAATCTACTTGAATCAATCGGATCTTTTCTTCATGAAAAAACTAGATTAGGAGGTCCAACCTTGGAAAAAACCATGAACTCTACTCCTTCATCCGATAGCTCCAAACTTTTTCTAGAACTGCTCGAAATCATGGCAATCTTACGGAGTCCCGAAGGTTGCCCCTGGGATCGAAAACAAACCCACTCGAGTTTAACCCCCTGCCTGCTCGAAGAAAGCTACGAGGTGTTGGAAGCTATTGAAAAACAAGATTCCCAATCCCTACAGGAAGAATTGGGAGACCTGCTCCTACAAGTAGTCTTTCACGCACAAATTGCCCAAGAATCGGAAATCTTCTCGATGGAGCAAATCCTCAAAACCCTCATTGAAAAACTTAGAAGACGCCATCCTCATGTTTTTTCTACAGAAAAAATTGAGGATGCAGAAACCGCGATTCGTCGGTGGGAAAAAATTAAAGCTCAAGAGCGACCTGCGGGTCGTTCCGCCCTATCGGGCATTCCCAAAAATCTTCCTGCCCTACTCCGAGCCTATCGCCTCGGGAGTAAGGCAGCCCGACTGGGTTTTGACTGGCCTCATATATCAGGAGTCTTGGAGAAAGTTCATGAGGAGACTCAAGAACTGCAACAGGCACTTCAAGAAAAAAATGACCAAGAAATCGAAGCCGAATTGGGTGACTTACTATTTTCTCTGGCGCAATGGGCTCGCTTTCTCAAAGTCGACCCCGAAGAGGCCCTGAGGAAAGCCAATCTAAAATTCCAAAATCGATTCGCACGAATGGAACAGGAAATTGCAACACAGCACAGCGACCCAGAAGCCCTCAGCCTGGAAGACTGGGAAAGTCTTTGGAAAAGCGCAAAAACATTCACAGAAGATGTTTAAAACCTGTGGGTAATTCCGGGGATGATTGTCTAAGCTCTTGTGAAAACGAGCTTTCCTCTCCCGAATAGCAAATTGCCCAAAAAATAACCACATACCCCTTCCTTTATGAATCCTCAGCTTCTCGCCATCCTCTTGACTCTCACCGTATTCCCGGGCATGGGTCATTTCTACTTAGGGTATCGCTTGCGGGCTTATTTTTGGGGCATCCTGTTCTTCCTAAGCGCCTTTGGTGGGCTCGTTCGTTACTTGTCTCTGATCTTTGCCCTGGCCAATGTGAGTGAATTACGCCAAACCCATGGCATACCCTGGAGGCTGGCTCTGCACGCTTGGCAATCGGATCGCCTCGTTTTAGCAAGTCTCTTAATCCTAACCCTCGTCCTGGGCTGCCTGACTTTATTGGATTTACTATGGATCATTCGAAAACACCCTTCCGCAGATTATCTGAAAAAAAATGGCAAAACGTCGGCTTCGCCTTTTTCTTGATACTTGTAAGTCTATCAGCGTGCCGCTCCTCAAACTCTGCAAAGCAAGACTCCCAATCGTCATCCAAGAGCGCATCCATGGGTTCGCTTCGTCTCAATCAAGGACTCACCTTATCTCTGGGACAATTTCTTTTAGACGAAAGCAGCTTACAAAAGGGCGGATTGGGGCGCAGCACTCTAACTTTGGAAGAACCCGGAGGCGCTGAGGGATTGACCCTCAACTGGAATTCCTTAAGACGCCCGCAAATCAGTGAAAGCCAACCTCAAGAGCAAGAATCCAACCAAGCTCATTTCTCCGGATTGGCAGGTCGTCTGACCCTGCCCAACCTCAGTAATGCACGCCACATGACCCTTCCCGTCTTCTGGCCCTCGGGAGACTTGTTTCTTTCAGACAGTTCGGGAATCTGGCTTTCTGATGCAGCCTTTGAGGAGCTGAAAAAAAATAAAAAAACCACATGGAACCCAAGCCTGCTCTCGGACCCCCTGTTGGGAGAAGTGCAAAATATCCAAGGACTCGAAACACAAGTCAACGCTTGGCTCGCCTTATTGGGGCAAAGCCCCCTGTTGCAAAAAGACGTAGAAAATATTCAACTCATAGAACAACAAGACGACTACTTGCTTCGTATTGAAGGAAAAATTACCCAGGTCCCGGTACTGATAGCGGAAAATTCCCTGGCCCAATACACGGTCCTCGACGACGCACAAAATCCCCTCATCTTAGAGTTCCATCTCTTCCCACAGGCTAAGACCTACGAATGGTTATTTTCACCGCTAGGATTTTTAAAAGGCTTGGTGGATTACCGAGTTTTGGAAATCACAAAGGTGGGATCAAAGGTGCCGGTGGTCGGAATCGAACCGACACAGGACAAGCCTACACGATTTTGAGTCGTGCGCGTCTACCAATTCCGCCACACCGGCGGCACGGCCTGGCGTGTTAGGTTTCTCGGCAGAAGATTGCAAGTCTTTTTAGTTTTTTTTATCTCGCAACTACACCGGGTTTATCCTGAGCCCGCCATCCGTCCACCGAACTCGAGGCCCGCACGCATCCCAAGGTGCATTTATCCTGGCAACTTTTGTAGGTATAAAATTCTCTGCGTAGATCCTCGTAGGAATACTCCATTAAATCTTTAGAAAAATATCCTCGAGTCTGGGAACACCAAGCCACTTTTCCATACTCGTCGACATAGAGATAGCGACTGCCCGCACGACATTTGAATGGCGATTCCCCGTGTTGGATCATTCGATGCCGATAATCACTAAATTCTGGAAAGGATCTGGGAATCAATTTCTTGATCCGCTCGTAGGCTGAACGCTCTTCCGCATTGAGTCTCACTTGCCCATCATGGTCATGAATTAAAAGCACTCTAGGTTTAAAGCCCATCTCCTTGGCATAACGAATGACCTCATAAGACTCTTCAGGGGGACAGGAACCCACCACACCCGACACTACCACATTGAAACGAGCGTATTTTTTTAAATCAGCCAAACGTTTTTTCAGCTTGTCCAACACCTTGATGGTCATCTCATTGGGCTGCACACCATCGATGGAAATTTGCATATCCTGCAAACCCGCCTCATTAAGTTTTTCGATCAGAGGAGGTTTGAGCAAAAATCCGTTGGAGATCATCGAAGTCTTCAAAAACTTGAGATCCTTCCTACAAAAGGAGATCAATTCCGGAAGATGGGGGTGTAGGGTAGGTTCTCCTCCTGTCAAATTGATAGAGTACGCTCCCAAACTTTTAATTTTGGTGGCCCTTTTCTTTAAAAGATCGAAATCAACAGGCTCAGAACTTCGATCGAACTCGTTACAGTAAGAGCAACTTAAATTGCATTTTCGAATGATAACTAATTGGGTGAACCAGGGAGAATACCTGACCCTTTGCCAAAAATTTACTTCCATGGGGAGATTCCGATCAATCGGCTTGAGTTCTTCGGAAGGCAGCGGACGCGCCACCCACGGCGGCTTCCGCCTTATTCAAATCCTCACGAGTGTCTACTTCGTACCACTCATGCTTATCAAAAGGAATCACCTGGACAGGATGTCCCGCCCGGGAAAAGGGAGGTAACAAGGCCTCTACCGATGCCCCCGCACCCTGTTGACGAAAAACCCTCTCAGCCTCTTCTTTATAAGCGACCAAAGCGGCTTGGGGAACATAGGTGAGTCCCACATAGGCGCAATCGTAATCTCGCAAATCCTTCGCCATCGCCAAAATATGCTTTTTACCATCCAAAGAAACCTTCATTTCATCGGGAGCGAAATCGCGGAAAAAATCGCAAAAAATGGAAAGCCTGCTGCGATCTTGCAGAATAAATCGCCAAGTGGCTTGACTGTAGAGATGGTCCACATTGCACAATAAAAAAGATTCTTCCACGTGAGGCAATGCCGCACGCAGGCTCATCAAATTACCTTGAGTAAATTGAGAGTTATACACCATGCGGAGACGGTCTCCAAAAAGACCATAGTGGGATTCGATATGTTTTTCCAAAGCAGGATATTCGAAGCCTCCGACCACCAAAACCTCACTGACATGTTTGCTCGCCAACAAATGACGCAAGGTGTGGTCGATCAACAAAGCGTCTTTCAAAGGGACCATCGCCTTAGGTGTGGTCCGAGTCAAAGGCCCCAAACGCAAGCCCATCCCTGCCGCCAATAAAACTACCTGCATACCACCTCCTGCAACTCCCTCAAATCGTGCACCACAGGAACAGCGGGATAAGCCTCCTGAAAATGGGAGCGGGTGAATGTTCCTAAACGTCCCACAAAATCAACGCCGAAACTCAAAGCCTTTTGGGCGTCTTGCAGGGAATCCCCTACAAAAAGCGCCGATTCTGGGGACAATGAAAAAGATTTCAAGACATGATAAAAATGATCTTTGCCTTTGGAAAAACCCTGTCGGTAACCCAAAACCATATCAAAGGAAAGAGAAAGAGCAGAGCAATGATCTAAGTATTCATCGACAATTTCTTGCCCGTTATTGGAAGAAACCACCACCCGACAACCACGCTCTTTCAACTGAGACAAGGCCTCTGGAACCTCTGCAAACAGAGGAGTCGATAAATAATTCTTTTTTTTATGGAGCTCAAATTCCTGGGCAACCTGCCGATTGTCATGAGATCCAGGAAACAACAACTCTACTTGTTCAAAAAAGGGCAAGCCCGAAGTGTTTAAGTAACTCTCCCGAGCTTGTTCCCAAGACACCCTGTAGTGCCTTACCATGAGGTCAGCAGCTAAGTCGGCAAAGCTCCCCATGGAATCCACCAAGGTTCCATCAAAATCAAAGATCACCACCGATTTCGAAGGATTTTTTGACATAGCTCTCACAACCTATTGGGACTCCGCTGTTTTGGTGGAAGTCTCTGTCAAGACAGGCGCATTCGCTTGTCGCCCTTTGAGCGTAATCACGGTCAAGACGACTGAGACAGAGAAGGTGCCCAAGGCTGCCAAGAATACGATAACCTGGGGAAGATGAGCCAAAGCCAAGACTAAAAATAAAAAGGCAAAAAAATCTTTTTTGATGAGATACTTCGAATAGCGCAGCAGAAAAACCCAAAAACCACGCTTCCCTTCAAGACTCCGACCCAAAACCTCTTTTTCGTAGGTGACTAAAGAGGCTTTTTGCACCTTCTTGCGAAACAAATAACTCAGCATAATGCTGAGTAATATGGAAAAACTTACCAAGGAAATCTTTGAGGCCCACAAAATCCAAGCAGCATGACTTATACGGTACACTCCCACCGTGACTCCGACGAGAAAGGCGACGAAAGAAAGATTATCTCCGATAGTATCGAACCAAGCACCAAATCGAGTCTCTCGCTTGTTAAGTTTGGCCACCTCACCATCACAGCCATCGATAACCGACACCAACTGAAATAACAGGGCACCCGCCACTAAAAATCCATAGGACCCATGAGCTGCCAAATAGCCCGACAGCAAACCCAATAACAAATTGAAGGCAGTGATCTGATTGGGGCTGACTCCCCAACGAGCCAGAAAAATACTCACGGGCACCGAAAGGGGCTTGTTCATGTGACGAGCAATCCACCCCCCTGTGGTTTGTAAGATCTGCTCCACGACGACCTTCTCTCGTTTCTGCAAACGAACCCAACGCAAGGTCCAAGGAAGGCGGGAAGAAAAATTGGAATTGTGCATATAAAGCCGCAGACCTTTCCTGAGAGCGCTCATCCAAAACAGCACAAAATAATATTTTAATGAGTTGACCTAGAGCTTTGCCAACAAGAATCTTGTATCCGCAACGGGGAGCTTGGTGGGCTTCCAGGTCCAAATCAAGCTCCCTCCTTCTAAAATGTTGCAATTTTTTCAAGCATTTAAAGGCTTGGTCCTCCCGGTGTCAATCTCAAATCCCATTCCCTTGGGAACGAAATTAGAAAAGACGCCGTCCCCCCTTCCCTCTAATTTCATCAAAAAACCACCTCTATTTTACAAAATTGCCTTAATTTTATTTTAACCTCGCTTGGCATTATTTTTCCCCTTTCGGGGACTCTTCAGTCCCACAAGTAACTCGGTAAACCTAACCCCTCTAAAAACTTTGAGAATTTTTCTTTCCTTGCGGACAAGCTTGTCCTAGGGAGGCCAGCCCATGAGTAGGCTGAATAGCCCGCAAAACCAACGCCGTCTCCGGCAATTATTTTTATTTCTGGGCATAGTCTTGTTCGCCTATCTGCTGTACCGGGTTCACCCTCTGGTTTTATGGCAGCATATCCGTTCAGTTGGGTGGAAGTTTCTCTGGGTCATGGCGTGGAGCGCCATTTGGTACCTGAGCTATGCCCTTGCGTGGGAAATCTTTCTCAAAGGCCTGAGCACCCGCGTCCATCTCTGGAATATCTTCAAAATTAAAGTCGCCGGCGAGGCCATCAACAGCGTTACCCCCTTGAGTTGGGGAGGTGGGGATCCAGCCCGCGTTTATCTCCTCAAAAATCACATCCCCCTCACCGAGGGAACGGCCTCCGTGATTGTCGATCGAACCTTAAACAACCTCGCCATCGCGCTCTTTATGATCGTAGGAGTGCTTTTACTTTTTTTAAAGTTTTCTCTACCCCGAGAACTCAAAATCGGCGTTTTAGTGGGCTTATCGGTTATTTTAATGGCCTCTGTTTTCCTTTATTTGCGTTCCCATGAAGGCCTATTTCAATTTTTAATCGATCTGTTGAAAAAATTGCGGATCAAGAAAAATTTTTCCGAATCAACTCTCAAAACCCTGTATGACATCGACCGACAGATTTCCCATTTTTATAAACAAAACAAAAAAGGTTTTTTTTGGGCTTTCGTGTTGCATTTTTTTGGAAGAATCGCCGGGGCTGTTGAAATCTATCTCATCGGCTGTTTTTTAGGCCTTGCCATCACCTTTACCGATGCCTACCTGCTAGCTTCCATGACGGTGTTGGTGAATATGGTTTTTATTTTTGTACCCGGAGCCCTCGGAGTTATGGAACTGGCCTACACGGGCATTTTCTCCCTATTGGGTCTAAATCCGGCCGTAGGAACCAGTCTCCAAGTACTGCGACGAGCCCGCATGCTGCTATGGGTTGCCCTAGGTTTTGTTTTTATGGCGGGAATGAAGAACCAAGCCCCTCCAGAAACCAAAAAAATCGCCCAAACGTAGTAAGGCTGAATGGAGCCATGGCAAAAAGAGCCTACAAACCCTCCAAGGCAACACGAAACAGTAAAATGAATTGAAAAGAGTTTACGCCCGTTTTAAAAAAACTTAGGATTTACAATCACTTTGCATGAGGGAAGCCAAGGCATTTCCCCAGGGCGAACCAAGCCCATTCTGGATCGGTTCTATGAATTCCGAAACACAGGTTGCAACCTTGAAAAATAAAAGCATTACCATTTTTATCTCTTTTTCTCTCCTCGCTGCGGCATTTGCTTTCTACCCGCAAGTTCGAGAGTTTGCCCAACAACAATCAAATCAAGCCCCCGACCTTGCCCCCCCCACGGCTCCCTCTGCCGATGCGCAAGAGTTAATCGACGCTGAAATCTTCCGACAGAGCCTGCGCTACCTCACTAAAAATTATTACGACACAGATGCCCTCCATCCCCGTGAACTGCTTCGTGATGCATTGTTGGGTGTGGCAAGAACCGTCCCTGAAATCGTTGTGGACTTCCCTAAAAAAGGCGATCGTTTCAGTCTGAAGGTGGGAGGGGCTTCCGAAAAATTTTCCATCCCTCGGCTGGAAAGCTCCCAGGACATTCTACCCACCCTGCAGCAAGCCTTTCGCTTCATCGCCTCCCATTACAAGGGAGACGTCAGTTTCAACGATATGCAATATGCCGCGGTCAATGGCATGCTCAAATCCCTGGATCCCCACAGCATCCTATTGCCTCCTAAAATTTTTGACGAATTCAAAACTCAGACCGAAGGGGAATTCGGCGGTATCGGTATCGTCATCGGGCTTCGAGACGGAGAACTCGCCGTCATTAGCCCGCTCCCCGATACCCCTGCCGATAAGGCCGGACTAAAACCGGGAGATAAAATCGTGCAGATTGGCTCCGAAGCATCCATCAACATGGATTTAACCGAGGCCGTGGAGCGACTTCGCGGAAAAGTCGGCACTCAAGTCAGTCTCACTCTCGAAAGAGAAGGCGCCAGCGCCCCTTTTGAAGTCACCTTAGAACGAGCTAACATCAAGATAGAGTCGGTGCAGTCTAAACTATTGACCGATCCTTCCGGAGACGTCGGTGTACTCAAGGTCAAAAGTTTCCAAGAAGAAACCCTGCGAGAGATGAAGCGCCATCTCAGAGAAATGCAACAAGCGAGTAAAAACTTTAAGGGGCTGATTCTGGACATGCGCAACAACCCAGGAGGCCTGCTCAACCAAGCCGTAGATATCGCCGATGTCTTTCTTAAAGAGGGCACTATCGTCATTACCGTGGGCGCTTCCAACCAAGTACTAGAAGTCAATCGTGCCCACGATTCCGATGCCGACGAAAACTACCCCATCATCGTCTTGGTCAACGAGGGTTCTGCCTCAGCCTCAGAAATCGTCGCAGGAGCCTTGAAGAAAAACGACCGCGCCCTCGTACTGGGACACCAAACCTTTGGCAAGGGAAGCGTGCAATCGGTTTACTCTTTGAAAGATGGTTCGGCCCTAAAGTTGACCGTGGCCCAGTACCTCACTCCAGGCCGTTTGAGCATCCAATCAGTGGGGATTACTCCCGATATCAAACTCATTCCTTCGCGAATCGAGAAGCAACGAGTGGATATCGTAGAGTCTGAGACCTTCGGTGAAAAGGATTTGGAACGTCATCTGGAGAGCTCTCTCACCAATCCGGACAATCCCAGTTTTGAATTACAATATTACGAGGAAAATTTTGCGAAAGAGCCCGGCGAGTCTACGGAAGAAGACGAAGCCCAAGCCATGGAAGACTCCTACAACAAAGATATTTCCACAGAAAAAGATTTTCAGCTACGTCTTGCCCAACGTATTTTGCTCGATACTCAGTCGCAACAACGACAAGAAATTCTCAAAGAAGTCTCTCCTCTCCTCAAAAAAATCGAGCACGAAGAATCACAAAAATTGGTGACCGCCCTGGATAAAATTGGCATCGATTGGTCCCTAACCCCTGTAACCCAGGGTAAGCCCGTGGCGTCCGTAAGCTTTGATATTCACTCCTCCTCAGGTCGGGTTTTAAAAGCTGGAGAAGAAGTAAAGTTAGAGCTTACCGTCCGTAATATTGGTGATGCGCCTTTCCATCGCTTAGTGGCCAACACCGAAAGCGAACACTTCTTACTTAAAAATCGAGAATTTATTTTCGGAAAACTCTCCCCAGGAGAATCTAAAAGTTGGTCGGTACCTTTAAAAATCCCCGCCAGCTCTTTTAGTCGAGAAGACACCGTCACCTTCGCTTTCCGGGAGGGCAACCATCTGGTACCTGAAAAATTCCAGGCATCCTTACAAACCGACCCCATTTCGCGCCCCTCTTTTGCCTACCAGTTAGAGTTGTACGACAACGGTGACTTAGGCTCTCGGGGCAACGGTAATAAACAAATCGAGCCCGGAGAAAAAATCGTCTTAAAACTCAAAGTAGAAAACAGAGGCAAAGGAGAAAGCGAAAAGACCATCGTCAACCTGAAGAACCTCAATGGCGAAGGGGTTTTTATCAGTGAGGGCCGAGCAAAACTGGAAACGCTTCCCCCTCAAGAAACCAAAGATGCCCAACTGGGCTTCGAAGTGAATAAGAATTTTTCCAAAGATAAGATCGAGCTGGAGGTCTCCATCCTCGACAACGAATCTCAAGAGGGACTCAAAGACAAACTTGTCTATTCCATCGGACAACAATCTATTGCGAAAAAAACTCAGGAAGGCCCTCAGCTAACCTTAGAACAATCCCCTTACCCCACCAAAACGAAACAAAATCGTATTTCCATCGTGGGCAAGGTCACCGACCCCTCAGGATTAAAGGATCTCTCCGTTTACGTAGGGGATGATAAAGCCTACTTGAAAACCTTCGCGCAAGGGGGAGAAGAAGCCATCTCAGAATCCTCCTTTGAAGCTCCCATCACGCTCGAAGACAAGTCGAATAATCTCATTACCATCCTAGTACGGGATCAGGACAACCTCACCACGCGCAAGAGCTTCTATATCTACAAAGAATAAAGGGAGACGAACCTCGCCCATGAAAGTGTTCTATGGTTCCGAATCTTTCCCCGCGACTTTGAAAAATCCCATTGTCGCACTGGGAAACTTCGATGGGGTGCATCGCGCCCATCAAAAAATGTTCCAGTGGGCAAAGCGTTGGGCCCAACGTCACCAAGGTAAAAGTGTGGCTTATACTTTCGAACCTCACCCCGTGAAGGTGCTCTCCCCCGACACGGCGCCACCACGCATTACTTCTCTCCCACAAAAATTGGAGCTTATGGCCTGGGCAGGATTAGACCTAGTGGTGGTCGAACACTTCCATCCCCATTTTGCCCAATGGAGTCCCGAAACTTGGTTTAGCAATATTCTGGTGAAACGTTTACACGCCCGTGGAGTTATTGCCGGTTATGACTTCACCTTCGGATCCAAGCGTAGTGGCACCCTAGAAACCTTGCACCGACTTTGCAGCGACCACAATATCGAATGTTACAGTCTTCCTGCCCAATTATGGAGAGGAACCTTAATCAGTTCGACTCAAGTGAGACGTTGGACCTCCGAAGGAAAAATCGAAAAAGCCAACGCTCTGCTGGGACACCCTTTCTTTTTGGAAGGAGAAGTGGTGCGCGGTCAGGGACGAGGACAGGCCTTAGGAATTCCCACAGCCAATCTTCAAAGCCACGGAGAGTTAATCCCTAAGGCAGGCGTTTACATCTCTCAGGTGCTTTGGGGAAAACACCAAGCCCATGGAATCACCAATGTGGGGAACAACCCTACCTTCGGATCCCAAAGCCTTAACATCGAAACCCATCTTTTAAATTTTTCTGGAAACCTCTACGGAAAAAAATTACGGATCGTTTTTTTGAAACGATTAAGGGACGAAAAAAAATTTCCCTCAGCGGACGCTCTGGTCAAACAAATCCTCCATGACCGATCCAAAGCGGAGACTTTCTTTAGGAAAAAACCTAAAAACTTGGATATCCATCCACACCATTTTTCTTACCAGGATCAACCTCCGATGGACTGGCGGCAGCTTTGACACCGTAAACCGCCGCAGAACAGACTCCCCCCATCAACACCATACCTACGGCCCCCCCAACAGCTCCCCACTTGTGTCGATTACGGGCCTTGGGAGAATAATTGACCAAGCTTCCCAAACTAAAACCGGCCGCCGCACAACCGCCAATGACCAAGCCTTCTCGCACTCCGGGTTTGCCACTCTTTAAACCCGCTCCCAAAGCCAAAGCAGTGATACCTCCTATCCCCAGGGTTCCCTGCAGAGCTGGCCACAGGATCTCACTCTTGGCAAAGCTAGCCTGAAGATCCTTTTCAACCCCGTTAAGAATCTTCCGCACCTCTCCCTTGTCATAGACCAAAGAAACCTCTCGATACTCTCCCTCGACCAGCACCGTAATCGTCTTCGCATCCAGCGACTTACCAAAAACCTTTCTCAAAACTCCCAAAGCTGCCATCACGGGCTCACGGTGATTTCCCGCCCTTTCCTGGGCAATAAGCAAATTAAGGGAGCCTGAGAGAGCCTCCGCATCCACCTGGATCTTTAAGTCTTTAATTCTTTTTTCTTGTTTTTCTCCCGGCAAAACAGGCCCTTCCGAAACCTCGTATTCGATTTCAACGGTTAGGCTATCTAAAAGCACCGAGGCAACGCGATCAATTTGCCCACGCTCCGCTAACCAATTGGGCTCCATGTGAGAACGCCTCACCTCTATCGCCAAAACTTTCTCGATTTCTCTCAATCCACGTAAATTACTCAAAGAATGGCGAATGCTTTCTTTAGCGGCATCCTTCACACCATAAGTGCTGAGCTTAATGCCTTCGCGACACTCTTGAACAAAATACTCCCCAAGAAATGGATCTTCCTTCACGGCTTTGATTTTATCTTTCGCCTTTTGTAAAGCCTCGCAAAAGTCCTGCCCCTTTCCATGGAGCCCCGCCAAGGCCTCGTAGGCTTCGGCAGCGCGACGAGTACTCTCGTCGTAAAGAAAAAAATCTCCTGCATTGAGAGTGACGATGGTCTTCGCAACAAACGTTTCTAAATCTTCCACATAAGAATTAACCTGAGGATCCGCCCTATCAAACTCCATGATGTTGGGAACCAAAGTGCGAATAAAATTTTCGTAATCGGGACGTAATTCTAAAATGCCATCCACATGGATAGCCCGTTCTCGGGCCGCATCGTTTAGACTAAAATCCCCTTTAAAACTGGAAAATCTCGAAGCAAACTCACTAGGGCTATTGGCAAAAACATCCAATAAAACCATGTCCAACTCTCGAACCTCTCTAGGTTTCCAAGCTTTCTTAGAACTTAATTCTTCATCCCCAGGAAACACCACACGACCGGTAATGATGTAGTTAGCTACGACCAAAGGAATTGTGGCGTTACGGGAACGCTGCCCATCGTCGTTTGTGACAACCCCCGTGCTGTCCAGGGTCGCCGCCAAAATCTTCAAGATATCGAAAATCGTCGAACCCGTTTCTGTGTGCCCCTTAAACCACTGAATCGCCTCGGTCGTATTTAAAAAGCGCTGACCTTTAGGAAGCGATGAGCGTTCTGATAACTCAAGAAAAGAATGATCACCATCGAAGGAACGGTCGAAACGCAAGAGATAGGTATCCGGTGGAGCCCCCTCCTGAGGAGTATTTTGACGGTCTGTCACCGTCACCATAACGTGACAAAGATCTTTTTTATTTTTTTGTGAAAGCTCTAAAGGAGATTGATTACACTCTGGACTGACATAGAGGTTATCGTAGCCAATTCGCAAAGGACGTTCAGCGCTGGTAGTGGGATTGGACATAAACTCAAACCTTTTCTAACAAAACACTCCGAAGCTATCGCCAACTTTGGCCGAGCCAAGCAAGTCTCAGGACGGGCTTCTTTCTAGCTCTCCCAAAACGAAAACGGCAAAAAAATCAGTGAGCTTATCGGGAAATTGAAAAAAGAGTTGTCGATCTTAACCACTTCTTTTTTTACAGAGACTTGCCGTGGAGCAACAGCCTTCCCCCCCCTCAAAAAAGGCCACAAATTCATGGGGCTGAGGAGTTGGAACCATGGCATCCGTGGCCTATTTGGAAATGGGAAAGATGCCGAACACCCTTCCCAGCTTAAATTCGCCTTTTCAAGGGACTTAGGCCATTTGCCTTCTAAAAAACTCCACGGTCTCCACCAGGCCTTCCTCAAGAGATATTTGAGGACACCACCCTGTCACCCGTTCTAACTTGGCCGAACTAATCACGCTACGACGCTGCTCCCCTGCCTTGGCGGGTCCGTGACGGGGCTCCTGCCGAATACCTAAAATTTCACAGAGAACCTGATATATTTTGAGTACCGAACTCTCCCGTCCTGTTCCAATATTAAAAATACCCTCAACCTCTTCTTGCAAAGCTAGAAGATTAGCGCGCACCACATCTCCAACAAACACGTAATCTCGAGTTTGTCCCCCATCTCCGTTGATGCAAGGAATCTCACCTCTCAGAAAACGAGTGATAAAAATGGCCACAACTCCGGCCTCTCCATGGGGATTTTGGCGAGGCCCATAAACATTGGCATAACGCAAAGAAACGAAAGGAATTCCGTAAGTCTCTCGATAAAACTGTAAATACTTATCCCCCAACAGCTTAGTAATTCCATAGGGACTGGCCGGTTGGGTGGGATGGGATTCCGTGGCGGGAAAGGCCTCTTGCTCTCCGTAAACCGCCCCTCCAGAAGATGCAAACAACACCTTTTTTACCCCGGAGATTCGAGCAGCCTCCAAAAGATTGAGCATACCCAAACCATTGATCTCCAGATCGTAGCGCGGGTTTTCAACAGACTTGCGGACATCCATTTGCGCAGCATGCAGACTCAACACATGAGGTTGAAATTCTTGAATTGCCTCAAAAGCCTCAGGAGATCGAATATCCAGGGGATAAAAGCGGGTTTCAGGACGAATCTGCTCTTTTCTTCCTGAGAGCAAATTGTCCATAACGGCCACTTCGTGTCCCGCCTTAAGATAGGCGTCTTGGAGATGGGAAGCTATGAAACCAGCTCCCCCCGTGATTAAAATTCTCATAAAAAACCTTTTAGCAATGAAAAATAGAGCCCAAAGCCAGAAAGCAGGCTCAAAAATTTGGAGGCAGGCCACCCTAGACAATAAGCCGAGAAAAACTCAAGGGCTGATCTTTACTTCCCTTAAACCCCGACCTATTTTAGGGGGGACGCCATGAAGTGGTTAGAAAAAATCGAAAAAGAAAAAGAACGGCTTAATGCCGTCATCGTTGCCCATTATTACCAAGAAGGAGCCATCCAAGACTTAGCTGACTTTGTCGGCGACTCCCTGGCCATGGCCCAATTCTGCCAACGGTCTTCTGCCAAAACCCTCGTGGTATGCGGAGTTCGTTTCATGGCAGAAACCGCGAAGATTCTCAATCCCGACAAACAAGTGTTACTTCCCGACCTTGCTGCCGGTTGTTCCTTGGCGGACAGCTGCCAGCCCGCTGCTTTCAATTACTTTAAATCAAAATTACAAGACCCCTACGTGGTCATGTACATCAACTCCACACCAGAAATCAAAGCCCTGTCCGACATCATTTGCACCTCTAGCAACGCGGAAAAAATTATCCAGTCGGTCCCCGAAGGTCGGCAAATTCTCTTTGGCCCAGACCGACATCTAGGGCGTTATCTGCAAAAGAAAACCGGTCGCCCTATGGTGTTATGGCAAGGAGTTTGTATCGTCCATGAAACCTTCAACGAAAAAAAATTATTCCAACTCAAAGTAGAACATCCCGACGCTCAGGTCGTCGCCCATCCCGAGTGCGAAGAAGTCATTCTCGCCCAAGCCGATTTCGTAGGGTCTACTTCCAAACTTCTGGAATACACCCAAACTTCCTCTGCCAAAAAATTTATCGTACTCACGGAAGCTGGCATCCTCCACCAAATGCAAAAGGCTTCCCCGGATAAAATCTTCCTCATGGGACCAGACGACTCGGGTTGCAACTGCGCAGAATGTCCCTATATGAGGCTCAATACACTGGAAAAACTCTACGAATGTATGCGGCAAGAAAATCCAAGCATTCAACTGGAAGAAACACTCCGCAAAGCGGCCCATCGTCCTCTAGAGCGGATGATGCAACTCTCCGCACGCCCTTAAATATTTTTTCAAAGCCGCAGGTGTACTCTGATGACTATGGAGACGAAAACTTTCGAGGAGAAAATGAGGAAGGGCCACTCTTTGGGGACTTCCCCAAATTCCGATCCGACTCCGCAGAACGCTCAACTCAAAAAAACAGAAAATCGAAATATTGTTTCTTTCAATAGAACTAGGGAAGCATAGTTAAAAATTCTTCTTCGGAAATAATCTTCAACGCGGCCCCCTTTTGTACCAAAGACTCGGCCTTCAACCATTTTTGGCCTTTTTCTCTGTTGCGGTAACCTTCACTACCAATCACCAAAAAATCTAAATCTTTGGATACCCCCGAGGCAATTTCTCCCCCCTCCGCCTCAACAAGCTTTTCAGCCTCTCCTCGAGACATGGAGGCCATTTTTCCAGTAAAAAGAAAGTTTTTTCCGGAAAACTGCCCTGCCCTGGCATTGGCTTTTTCTTCCAGATGAATCTCTTTTAACAAACGCAACAGCATTTTTTTCTTGTGCAACAAGCCAACAACCACATGCCGCGCAATGATGGGACCTACCGTGGGGATATGAGCAAGATCCTCCTCCGTGGCCTGAGACAAAGCTTCGAAATTCCGAAAATGCTTCACCAAGAGTTGACTCACTTGTTTTCCCAAATCGGGAATACCCAAAGACTGTAGAAATAAACCCAATGGAATGTTTTTTCTGCCCTGAATATGCCCTACCAATTTTTGAGCCAAGATAGGTCCCACCCGTTCCAACCCCAACAGCATCTCCGGCGTCAGTCTAAAAAAGTCCACCACCTCTTCCACGTATCCCGAATCATAGAGCTGCTCGATCAACTTGGGCCCAAAGCCATCGATTTCTAAAACATCCACAAAATGTTTCAACTCACCTAACTTGGTCTGACGACACCCCAGAGGATTGGTGCAATATAAAAAATCGTCTCGCAATTCGGTGGGAAAATCGCAGGAAGGGCAACGTTCTGGCAAAAGAATGGCACGAGAGGTCTTGCGTAAAACTTTTTCCAAATGAGGGATCACACCTCCGCGTCGCACCACTGCCACTTCTGCATCTAAGGTAACCCCCAGCTTACCCATCATGCCAGCATTGTGCAGAGAAATCCGAGAAACTGTGGCTCCAGAAAGCACTACCGGATCGACGATACCGATAGGAGTAATCACGCCGGTACGGGAGACGCTCCACTCTACCTCCCTCAAAAAGCTTACTCCGGAGTCTCCTTGAAATTTATAGGCGATAGCCCAACGGGGATGATGGGAGCTAGCGCCAAGACGATTGCGCACTTCAACCTGGCTCGCTTTATAGACCACGCCGTCGATCTCGTAATCCAACACATGCCTACGCTCTAAAAAACTCCGATAATTTTTTTCTAAGGCCTGCCGATCGGGAGACACATAGTGAGTCTCAACGGTTTGAAAACCTAATTTTCTTAATGTTTCTTCATTTTCTTGTTCGGTTTCATAATCGCGTCCCACCAATTCATAGGCGAAAAAGCGTAAGGCGTAATCGGCGGTTTTTTGAGGATCTTTTTGTTTAATGGCTCCCGCGGCCAAATTACGCGGATTAGCGAAGGTATTTTTAAAATCTCTAAAAACGGAAAGAGGCATATACACCTCTCCCCTGACCTCCAAATTAGCCTCGGAAACCCGAGCAGGAACGCCAGTGACCCGCAACAAATTGGCGGTGATTTCATCCCCTTTGTTACCATCTCCACGGGTCTCGGCGACTTTGAGATGTCCCGTCTCATCGTAGCGAATCGCAATAGCCAAACCATCGATTTTAGGAGAAGCGGCAACCTCGCAATTTAATTTTTCCACCCACTTCATCAGATCATCTAAGTTGTAACATTTATCCAAACTCAGCATAGGAGAGCTGTGAGCAATTTTTTTTCCGGAAGGAAGGAGATCAGAGCCAATTTCTTGCAAAACGGGAGAGTCAGGATTTAGGACCCGCAAACGCTCCACCAAACGATCGAAATCCTCATCCGAAATCGCAGGACGGGCCCGCTGAAAATAAAGTCGATTATGACGACGAACTTCGGCTTCCAATTCGGAAACACTTCTTTCAATCAAGGATTTTTCCCGAGGCACCATGGGATCTCTCACCTAGAATTTTAAAAAGAAAAGCGAGTAACAAAAAGTCGCTCCATATCCCCACGTTGATTCACACAAATGACCCGATCGCCATGAGCTCCGCATTCCAAGAGAGAAACGGAGACATTATCCACGCGAAATTTCCAGATATTTTCAAAGGGAATCTGCAAAATCTCCATCAAAAGGATTTTGATCCAATCCGCGTGGGAAACCACCAATAGGGTCTCGGCCTGACCGCGTTTCTTAAGCTCACCGAGAAAATCCATCGCACGGTCTCGCACCTCTAGAAGACTCTCCCCACCGGGAGATACGGGAGTGGTGGGACGACTATAATATGGGGAGTAACCGGGTAATGCCCTAACCTCCTCAAAGGTTTTTCCAACCCAGTCTCCATAGTGAATTTCCTGCAGCCGCTGATCCTCCCGAGGGGACAAATCTCGCTCCGCACACAACACCTCAGCCGTTTGACGGGCCCGCAACATGGGCGAAGTGAAGACACCATCCAAGGGCAACACACCGAGGGACTTTTGCATCTCCCAGGCCTGCCGTTGCCCATTGGCATTGATAGGAATCGCTTCCATGCCCATAATTCGCCGTTCCCGATTCCAATCAGTTTCTCCATGTCTCACCAGTAATATTCTTAACATAAGAGAAGTCCTTACCTAAATTTGTGAGCCAGCGCCAAATTCTTCTTAAGCTTTGACTCCCTATCCCATCGGCGTTAGAAAAGCCGGCCTGACATGAGGAGTAAAGCATGATTCAAACGCAACGCCACCAATATCCCAATGGTCTAACCCTATTGCTGGTAGAAACGCACCAGGCACCGGTTGTTTCCATCAATATTTGCGTACGAGTGGGCAGCAGGTACGAAGCCGACCACGAAGCTGGCCTTTGCCACTTGTTAGAGCACATGCTGTTCAAGGGCACTAAAAAACTCAAGCCCGGAGAAGTTGCCAAAATCATCGAGGCCCATGGAGGAGATGTCAACGCCTACACCAGTTTTGACGAAACCGTTTACTATTGCACCCTGTCCAGTCGACACGCCGAACGAGGGCTCGAGGTTCTTTCCGATGCCGTGTTGAATTCACTCATTGATCCCGAAGAACTCGACCGTGAACGCGAAGTCGTTCTCGAAGAGATTCTACGAGGCAAAGACAATCCTAACAAAGTATTGAGCGAAGCCCTGTTTGAAAAATCCTACCGACACCATCGCTATGGACGTCCTATCATCGGATTCGCCGAAACCGTACGCGGTTTCCCTCAAAAGAAGGTCTACGATTTCTACCGACGTTGGTATGTCCCCGAAAATATCGTGGTGGTACTAGCCGGTGATTTTCAAAGCGCCACAATCCGAAAACAATGCGACCGCATTTTCGGAACCCTGAAAAAAAGCCCTTCCCCCAAAGAAAAAATTATTTTTGAGAAGCCTCAAAAGCGAACCCAGACCCTCATCCTTAAAAAACCCGTGTCCGGCACCTCTGTGGCCATGGCCTTCCACGCTCCACAACTCGACCATGAAGATATTCCCGCTTTGGATGTCCTCAGCCATCTCTTGGGTGAAGGCGAATCCTCTCGTCTCGATATGGAAGTCAAAGAACGCCTGGGCTTAGTTACCTCGATCTACTCTTATGTCTATACCCCACAGCATCCTGGACTATTCATGATTGGATATTCCTTGCAGGAAAAAAATTTAGCTCGCGCTGGCAAGGCTGTTTTCGAACAAATCCATAAGCTCCACTATGACAAAGTCAGTCATGAAGAAATGACTCGGGCAAAGCTCAATATTCGCAGCGACTCTGTTTACGAAAAAGAAACCGTCGAAGGCTTGGCTCGAAAAGTCGGTTATTTTGAAACCATTCTGAAACAACACAATTTCGACAATCAGTACTACCAGCGGATCGATAATGTGACTCCCGACGATGTGCGAAAGGTAGCACAGCGCTATCTGACTCCAGAAAACCTTACTCTGGGTCTTCTTTATCCCGAACGTTCGAAAAAAACCTGGAAAAGTAACCAAGTATTAGAATGGGTCCGCCCCCTGCAAAAGACCAAAAGGATTTTAAAGAAAAAACCCGAAGGGGTTCGTTATGTCACTTTGAAAAATGGTTTTCGGATTCTTCTCAAAGAAAATCCCAATGTACCCATCGTTGCCCTACGTAGCGCCCACTTGGCAGGCCTCCGCAATGAAAGTCTCCAAACCAATGGCATCCATTCTCTCCTGAGCCAAGTTTGGGGAAAATCTAGTAAAAGCTATTCTGCCACTGAAATGGCGCGCCAAATTGAAGACATTGCGGGCAGTATCGATAGTTATACAGGTAAAAATCTTACGGGCATGAAGGCGGATTTCCTCAGTGAGAAACTTCGTGAAGGCATGGATCTCTTCTTAGAGGCCTATTTAGAACCCCGATTCGATTCTGGCGAAATCGAACGGGAAAGAGAAAACTTATTAGAGGCCCTACGACGCGAAGAAGACGCCTTGGCCAACCAAGCCTTCAAACAATTCACTGCACAGCTCTATCCCAAGCATCCCTATGGCCTACCGCTGTTGGGAAATGCGAAAAATTTGCGTAGTTTTCGCGATCAAGATCTTAAAAAGACCTTTCATCAAGTATTGGACCCCAGTCGCTCCGTCCTAGCGGTGGTGGGCGATTTCGACGGTGATCAACTGCTAGAAATACTACAAGCCAAACTAGAGGCCTTGCCTAAAAATACTCACCGTTTCTCTCCTCCCCAAGCTGATCCTGCTCCTAATGCTGTACGTCGTATTGAAAAACAAATGGATCGCTTTCAGGCTCATTTAGTTTACGGTTTCAGGGGACTAAGTTTTCATGATCCCGATCGTTACGCCCTGGACGTCTTAAATAACGTCTTGGCTGGCCAGGGAGGCCGTTTGTTCTTGGAATTACGGGATAAGCTTAGCTTGGCCTATTCCGTGACCTCCCTTAGCCAAGAAGGAATCGAACCCGGTTATTTTGGAGTCTATATCGCCACCGAAGGAAGCAAAGTCGAAACCGCTTTAGCGGGGATAGAAAATGAGCTTAAAAAGGTCCTCACGGGAAAAATCTCCAAAGCTGAAATTGATCGGGCTAAGCAATATTTAGTGGGGGCTTATGAAATCGACCTCCAACGGGGAGGCACCGTGGCGACCCAACTGGCTTTCAACGAAATTTACGGTATGGATCGAAGAGAATGGTTGGATCTGCCGAAAAAAATTCTCAAAGTGACACCCGTTCAAGTACAAGCCGTGGCTCAAAAGATACTCAAACTCGATCAAGCCGTCATTTCCATTATTCGGCCCAGAGGCGATAAAAAAACCAAAAGTCCAAAGAAATAAGACAGCCTATTTTGGATACTCACAAAAAGCAGAGTCCCCTAAGATGGTCCCCGTAAAGGCCCATAGAATCGTTGTGCTTTCATCGTCCTTAGGATAGATTCGTCCCCAGTTTGTTGCGTTCCATCAGTAAAGCGAGGCCCAATCATGAAAAAATTTCTGATCGTTGTCGCAGTTTTGGTCATCCTACTCGGAGGTATCTTTTCATGGTTCATCGGAGTACGAAACCAGCTGGTAACCCTACAAGAAAATGTCAACGAGTCTTGGAGTCAGGTCGAAAATGTCTATCAAAGGCGGCTGGATCTCGTTCCCAACCTGGTGGCCACCGTCAAGGGATACGCTGCCCACGAGCAAGAAACCCTACAAAAAGTCGTTGAGGCTCGAGCTCAAGCAAGTCAAGTTAGCCCCCAGGCCTTGCAAAATGCACTCAACGACCCACAATCCTTTGAAAGATTTCAACAAGCCCAAGGGGCCCTCTCTTCAGCTCTATCGCGCCTCATGGTGGTGGTAGAAAGGTATCCCGACCTCAAAGCCAACCAAAATTTTCTGGAATTGCAGTCCCAATTGGAAGGTACTGAAAATCGCATTGCCGTAGAGCGCCGCCGTTTCAATGAAGAAGCTAAGGCTTACAATGTCAAACTACGCCGTTTTCCTGAAAATTGGGTCGCCTCTTTCTCGGGCTTTACTGAACGTCCCTATTTCAAATCAGAAACGGGGGCTGAAAAGGCTCCTCAGGTTAATTTTGACAAAACACCTCCCCAACCGGCTGGTCCTTGATGGGTTGGGTGACTCTTTTTCCTTGGTGACTCCCTTAAGACCGTTAGGAGTTTTCGATTGTTATTTAGACCGTTTTCCTTCGTAAAAAAGGCTCCTGTTTTTATCCTCCTGAGTTTTATCCTCTTCAGTCTTATCAACACCTTTCCCTACTTAGTCTGGAGCCAGTCCCAACTTCTTAATCCCTTGCAAAGTAAAAAAGAAGTTCCCGAGGAAAAACCCCTCTCCGTGGGGGAGCAGGTCGCAAAATTTCAAGAACAAACTCAAAAAGATTTAGAAGACATCCGAAAATCCTTAGAAGGCATGGGGACAGATCTCGAATCCTCAAAGCTTGAAATCCGTATTCTAAAAAACAAAGAAAACAAGTTGGAAGAACTCCAACTTTTCTACGAACAAATTCAGGAGGAACTAAAACGTCAGAAGGAGCTACAAGGCGAAATTGAAACTCAACAAAAAAAACTCGATGTATGGAAGCAATCTCCCCCAAACGCATCTCCAGCTCCTAGCTTTGAGGCTTGGGATCAACTCAACGATCAGCTCTATCTCCTGAACAATAGCATTCAGGCCTCGGAAAACACAGCCACGACTCTCAATACTTCTTTAGAAGAAGCAAAAAAAGATGCTGAAAATACAGATCGCGAACGAAGATCTACCAAAGAGAAACTAGAACTCAACACCGACCCTGCGCTACGTCCTGGACTGGAATTTTCTTGGAACAATCTTGAAATAGAGTCACGAATTGCACGCGCCCGAGTTTTACTCATGCAGCAAGAGGCAATCACTCAAAAATCGCAACGCGCCCTGTGGGATTTGCAAAAAGAACTTCTCGTCAAAAAGACAGAACAGCTCCGAGAAAAAGCTAAATTTTCAGAGAACGATTTTCAAAAAAAAGTCGGCCAATTGGAGGAAGAAAAAAACGCCACCGGCCAATCTCTGAGAAAGGCCCGTCAAGAACTGCAAAATTTTGAAAAATCCATCGTCGGTCGGGAGGAATCCGAGTCCGAAAAGGAATACCTCAGATCCCAGCGCAAGGCTTTACAGGATAACATCAATATTCTGGTACAAAGACTGCAAAGGACAGATGAGGTCGTACAAACTTGGCGTCGTCGTTATATGTTGTTCAACGATCGAGAACGCCCCGAACGCCTGCAGACTTGGAAGCAAGAAACCCAACAAAAACTCGACCGACTCCGACGAGACGAAGGATTGGCCATGGCCAGACTCGCGGAAATCCAAAAAGATCTGGATAAGACTCGAGAAGCCCTTGAAGGTTCCAATGTACTTGCCCCTGAATTACGCCCTGCCGTGCTCTCACAGAGGGAAGAACTATTAAAACTGAACGGAGCTTATCAGACCTACCTAACGGCTCTCGCCCGAGAATCTCGTCTCTACAACAAACTCCTCGAAGAATTAGATCAAAAGAGTAAACACATCACTTGGGGACAGCGATTTTCCGACCTATGGACGAGAATTGAAAAAGTTTGGAATTTCGAACTTACCTCCATCGACGATAAACCCATCACGGTTTCCAAATTAATTTGGGTTTTGGTGTTACTGATCGTAGGGTTTCGTTTTTCACGAAAACTTAGCGTATGGATGGGGCAAAAACTTTTCCCCCGACTAGGATTTGCCTCGGGAGTCTCCGCTGGTCTACAAACCATTAGCTTCTACCTTTTGGTCTTACTCGTCACTCTCTTGGTGTTGTATATCGTCAATGTTCCTCTCACACTCTTCACCGTGCTGGGAGGTGCCTTGGCCATCGGAGTTGGTTTTGGCTCTCAAAACATCGTTCGTAATTTTATCAGTGGACTTATTCTCTTAGCGGAACGCCCCATTAAAATTGGGGATACGGTAGAAATCGATGGTAGTTCGGGCATTATTGAAAATGTTGGAGCCCGCAGCACACGAATTCGCACTTTCAATAATAGCTACGTCATTCTTCCCAACAGCGATCTTCTTGAAAAGAAGGTCCTCAATTGGACTTTTACCGATAGCCCTACCCGGGTCATGATACAGGTGGGGGCTTCTTATGAGTCTTCCCCAAGACAGGTCGCAAAATTACTCCGTAGAGCCGTTGATGAACACGGCAAGATCATGACCTCTCCCGAACCCTCGATACTGTTCAAGGCTTTTGGTGACCACGCCCTGATATTCGAAGTCTATTTTTGGGTAAAAATGCGCCATTTTAATGAACGGGAGTCCATCTTGAGCGATATTCGTTTCCGTATCGACACCTTGTTCCGTGAGGAAGGGATTGCCTTCGCTTCTTCACAGAAGGGAGCCCTGGGCTCCAGCAATAAACCACTGGAAGTCCGATTACTCAATGACTCCCCTTCTCAAGAAGAGAAAAAGCCTCTCACCGAACCTAATGCTCCACCTTCCGGGGGGGGATCAGCCCGGTAAACTCTCCCAAAAGACTCCATTCCCCAAATGGAGTCCTGTTAGACTTCAGCCACCAGCCGAGAAACCATTTGACAAAAATTATATTTATCCATAGGCATGGCACCCTCAAATGAAAGTGACTTTCATTTTCTTTTTTTTCAAACACTCACCTTTTCGAAGGTTGATTCTAAACGGGTAGTTCGAAAAGTTTTAAAAAGGAGTTTTCCTTATGAAGTTCAATCGATTCGGCACAGGCATGATCCTCTCGCTTTTAGCCCTCTCCGTTTCCTCGTGCAGTGGGGGTGGTGCATCCCCCACCCCCAGCCCAGAAACCAGTCTTTCTTCTGTGGAAAGTCAATTTTTACAAAATTATGCCAATATCGTCCTTGCCAGCTATGAAGATACTGTAAATTCCGCCGGAATCCTTCGAGACCGTATTGCAACCTTCACCGACAATCCAAACGAGTCTCGTTTTAATCAGGCGAAAGAGGCATGGCTAGCCGCCCGTGAACCTTACGGACAAACCGAGGCCTACCGCTTTTACGACGGGCCCATCGACAATGGGATCGACGGTCCAGAAGCGTGGATCAACTCCTGGCCCTTAGACGAAAATCACATCGATTACACCCAAAACGACCCTTTATCTGGCCTCATTAATAGCGGAGAAGATCTCAATACCGAGGTTTTGGCTTCCCTAAACCAACAAGCGGGCGAAACCGCTGTTTTGACAGGCTACCATGCCATCGAGTTTTTATTGTGGGGACAAGATCTGAATAACACTCCCACCGAAGCGGGATTGCGCCCCTACACTGACTACGTAGATGGTGGAACCGCCGAAAACCAGGATCGACGACGCCTTTACCTAAACTTAGCCTCGGAGCTCCTGATTTCTCATCTCGACCAAGTTGCGGAACAGTGGAATACAAACCTAGTCACCAATTTCCGTTCTGATTTTCTATCCGCTGAAAACAGCCGAAATAGTCTTTCTGACGTTATCCATGGAATCGGCAGTCTGGCGGGTGGAGAACTTTCTTCTGAACGGATGAATACGGCTCTGTTCACCAAAACCCAGGAAGACGAGCATTCCTGTTTTTCCGACAATACCCACCGAGACATTTTGAATAATTTTCAAGGAATCAAAAATGTCTACTTCGGCAGCTACCAACGTATTGACGGAAGCCGCGTGGGGAATGGCATTGGTTTGGAAGATATCTTTGCCCTAGGGGATCCCGAAGGTAATCAGGCTATGTTGGAACAACTCGCTATCGTCGATAGTGCGATTGCGGGAATTGTGGATCGAGCAGAAAAAGATCAAGTTCCCTTCGACCAACAAGTTACCGGAGACTTCTCTCCGGAAGATATCAACAGAATCCAAACGGCCATTGACTCTTTAAGGATCTTCAGCGATTTGCTCGCCCAATCTTCCGCAAAGCTTAATATCGATATTGAGCTGGACGCCGATGGAGAATAAAAAAACTATGAGCATTTCTCGTTATCTCGGGCTGCGGTCATCACACATGACCGCAGCCTTCTTACTTTCTCTCACGATTTGTCAGTTCAACACCGGATGCGGATCTTCAAACCCCGCTCCTGTTCCCGAGACTTCCCTCGCAGAACCCGGAGAAGAACTTTCCGGTGGAGACACCACGGTCTTTACGACCCACAATACGGCATTCTCCTTACCCGCCGCCAATCTCAGCTTTGAACAAGAAGGCGACTTTAAAATTGGTAATTCGTTTTTTGAACAAGACTGGGTCAGTGCCCCTGCCGCAACCACCGCCCGAGACGGCTTAGGGCCCACCTTCAACGCCATTTCCTGTTCGGCCTGCCATACCAAAGATGGCCGAGGCGCGCCCCCCGAATTGTCTTCCGACACCCCCTTGGCCCTACTCTTTCGCCTCAGCATTCCTGGAAAAAATCCAGAAGGCGGGCCAGTTCCCGACCCCAATTACGGAGACCAACTTCAAGTAAGAGCCAACCTCGATATTCCCAACGAAGGAAATGTTTCTGTCGAATACGAGGAAATTTCCGGAGCATATGAAGACGGCACTCCCTATACCCTACTCAAGCCCATCTATACGATCTACGATCTCAACTTTGGAGAGCTACATCCAGACACCGCCATCTCCCCACGTATCGCTCCCCACATGTCCGGCATGGGCCTATTAGAGGCAGTGTCCGAAACAGACCTTCTTACCCATGCCGATCCTGAGGATGAAAATGGTGATGGGATTTCCGGAAGGCCCAATTGGGTTTGGGATGTGGCTCAACAAAAGACCGTTCTGGGGCGCTTTGGCTGGAAGGCCAATCAACCAAACGTACGACAGCAAGTGGCCGGAGCTTTTCATGGTGATATCGGAATCACCTCGGAACTTTTTCCAGAACAAAACTGCCCTCCTTCGCAAACCGATTGTTTGGCAGCAACCAACGGAGGAGAACCCGAACTTGGTGATGACATCCTCAACTTAGTGGAGTTTTACTCGCAAACCCTTGGAGTTCCTGCCCGTAGAAATTGGGAAGATCCCACCATCCTTCGTGGAAAATTCTTATTTCAAGCAGCCGCCTGCACTCGATGTCACGTGCCCCAGCTACAAACTGCAGACGATTACTCCCCAGAAGTTTTGGCAGGACAAACTATCCGTCCTTATACGGATCTACTCTTACACGACATGGGACTGGAATTGGCGGATCATCGGGAAGACTTTGAAGCCAACGGACAAGAATGGCGCACCCCACCCCTTTGGGGCATCGGATTGATTGAGACCGTCAACGGCCATACGCGACTCTTGCACGATGGACGAGCCCGTAATTTTTCGGAAGCTATCTTATGGCATGGCGGCGAAGCGGAAGCCTCAAGGGAACACTTTCGAAAATTGTCGACGACCGATCGGGAAGCTCTGATTGAATTTTTAAAATCTCTCTAGGAATCCAGATTCATGAAATTGAACAGCATACTTCTAAAACAAGGTCTTAGAAAAAAACTTATCCGTGCCCTACCAGGTGCTCTGTTACTCACGGCCTGTGCCGTCACTCCCATCACACGGGAACCCTTCGATTACACCCAACTCTACAAAGACCTTGCAGACCATGTCATCATGCCCAATCTTGGGCAATTGAACGAAAACAGCAAAGAACTTGCCCATTCTTTAGAAGAACTGTGCAGTGCTCCGGAGGCAAGCACCTTATCAATCGCTCGAGAAGACTGGAAGCAAACTCAAGCAATTCTGAAAAGATTGGAGCCTTTCAATATCGGCCCTTACATGACGGAACAGTTTGAGGCCATGATCGATTTTTGGCCTGCAAGACCTCAAACCATCGAAGAGGAAATTGCCGCCGAGGAGAACTTCTCTCCGGAATCATTGAGCTCCCTCGGTGTTTCCCTAAGGGGACTACCCGCCATAGAGTACATGCTTTTTTCTCCCTCTGAAAGTAGCGAGGCGCTTGAATTGCTTACAGGACCAGAGGGAAGCACAAGATGTTCCCTTCTTGTAGCTCAAGGAATTGATCTACAAAACAATACGGAAAATCTACAAAAAAGCTGGAGTACCGAAGGTGGAAATTACTACTCGAAATTCATTCATGCCGGAGAAAATAGTGAAGCCTTTCCTATGGCTCAAGACCTCATCGACAAGCTGATCAACCAACTTTCTAATTTCTGCGAATACGCCAAGGACAACAAGCTAGGGGCCCCGTTGGGGCTGAAGTCCGGAGGTCTAGCGCGCCCCGAGCTGGTGGAATCACCCTTTAGTCAGGAATCCATCTCAAATCTCATCAATAACGTGGCCGGAATTCAGGCCATCTTCAGCGGAGAAACCGAATATGGAAACGGCATGGGATTATACTCTTTGATCGTCTACCACGATCCTAGTACCGCAGAAAAACTCAAAGAACAGTTGGAAAATGCTCGGCTGGCTCTTCTAGCGATTCAAATTCCACTCGATGAAGCGGTCCTTGATGTTCCCGTAAAAGTGGAAAATGCCTACAATGCCATACGAGATTTACGAGATACGCTCAAAGTAACCGTATCCGCTCAACTGGGTGTGGTGACCGTATTCAGCGATAACGATGGTGATTAAAGGAATCGGAAGATCCTTCATGATAGAATGGAAGCGCCTACCTTGGCTCAATCAGCCAGTTTCTGCCGCATCATTGGCCATATTTCGCATTGGGTTTGGACTGATGATGGCGGGAGCGTTGATACGTTTTCTTGCCCGAGGATGGGTTCAGGAATTTCTACTCTCCCCCGGTTACCACTTTACCTATTACGGCTTTTCTTGGGTTAAGGTCTGGCCCGAATGGGGGCTTTACTTACATTTTTTTATTCTGATTCTTGCCGCGTTAGGTGTGGCTTTCGGATTTTATTACCGCATCAGCATTGTGCTTTTCTTTCTAGGTTTTACCCACCTCGAGCTGATGGACAAGTCCCTCTACCTCAACCATTACTACTTTATCTCCCTAGTTTCAGGCCTGATGATTTTTCTGCCGCTGAACCGTTTTTGGTCTTGGGATGCAAAACAAAATCCAAATCTTTACTCTCCATCACTTCCACAATGGCCTCTTTATGTTCTCCGTTCCCAATTGGGAGTGGTATATTTTTTTGCAGGACTTGCAAAACTCAAAAGCGATTGGCTGTTTCATGCCCAACCCTTAAAAATCTGGTTGGCTGCCAATAGTCATTTCCCCGTTTTAGGATCGATTTTCCACTGGGATATGGTGGCCTACGCCATGAGTTGGATCGGGGCCTTGTTTGATTTGACCATTCCTTTTTGGTTGTCTTGGAAAAAATCTCGACCTTGGGCCTATGGTGTTGTCGTCAGTTTTCATATCATCACCTGGAAACTTTTCCCCATCGGGATGTTTCCTTGGATTATGATTTTTTCAACCTTGATCTTTTTTGAACCCAGCTGGCCCCTACAATGTCTTCAAAAAATGGGAAGAAAGAATTTTAATTCTCCCCAACTGCCTTCCCCTTCACTCCTCTTCAACTCGAAACGAGCTTGGGGCTGGGGCTTGTTTTTTTTGATTCAGATTCTCATGCCTCTCCGTCACCTCCTCTATCCGGGAAACGTCCTTTGGAACGAAGAGGGATTTCGTTTTTCTTGGAAAGTCATGCTGATGGAAAAAACTGGAGTCGTTGATTATTGGGTTCGGGAGCCAAACACTGGAAGGACCTGGGAAGTAAATCCGAGAGAATATTTGAAACCCAACCAAATGGAGGAATTCGCCACCCAACCCGATATGATATTGGCCCTTGCCCACCATATCGCCGAAGATTTTTCCCAGAGAGGCATCGAAAATGTCGAGGTACGTGCCCGCACCCAAACTTCCCTCAATGGCCGGCCCCCACAACCCCTGATTGATCCAAATGCAGATCTTGCCCAAATAAACGATAGCCTCAAACCACAGCCATGGATTCTCCCAGCACCGCTTTCCTCCCCCCCATAAACCTCGGAACCTCGGTGAAACCTCGGTGACGGAGGTTTGATTTTCCTCTTCAGTGTCTGACTTTCTTACTCTTGCCATCCTTTTACTTTTAAACGGACGGCTTTTTCTATGAATCTTAAAGTATCTTCCCTATAAAAATAGCTTTCTTAAGTTCGGCACCATTTTTGCTTTATCTTACTCCATGGCTCGAATTCCTAGACACTATCTTCTCGCTCAAAACGCCTTATTTCATGTTACGTGGCAGTGTCACAATAAGTCCTGGCTTCTCAAACCTCGATGGGCAAAACAACTTTTCTATGGTCTCCTTCTTAAATACAAACCTCATTATGGAATGATTTTCTTCTCATATACGATCATGGACAATCATATTCACCTATCAGGAGTTGCACCCAATCTTGAGCTTTTTTCAGCTTTTTTTAGAGTTGTTCATTCTGTATTTGCAAAAAAAATTAATCAGCGACTCAACCGATGCGGTCAAGTTATTCGCGACCGATTCAAGTCACCATGCTTACAAAATGAAACCTCTTTAATCCAAGAAATGATCTATCATGATCTGAATGAGGTGCGAGCTGGCAAAGCCAAACATCCTAAAGAAAATCAATTCAGCTCTTACAAACATTACGCGTTAGGGATATCAGATCCGCTATTAACTGACCCTCAGTTTTATATTGAACTTGGTTCGTCTCCCAAAGAAAGACAAGTGGCGTACCAGTCGATGGTTTTACAAACACTGGTTAACGCTCCAAGAAAAATCAAAGGACGCTATTTGTTCTTCGTTGGTGATCCTCTGTGGGTAAAACAACGATACGACGAATTAAGATTTCTTCAAAAAAGCCTAAACGAAAGGCTATTCCTGACGACATCCCCTCCTATATAGGTCATTCTCTACCTTAATACTTTGAACACGTCGACACCCCAAACAAAGTGGACTAGTCTGCCTAAATTACTTAGCTATTCCCGTTAAGTAGATAAAAAAACAGCGGGGCAGATAATCCGCATCAAATTACCTTCGAACGTTCCTAGAAAACTGGGGTAGTATTCCCACCCCTGGTATTTTTTATCCATCGCAGGCCACTCTTGGCAGAAAACAGCTCTGCACCCCTCCCACCTAAACATCTGTATCTCCACTAGACCTCCGTCACCGAGAACCGAGAACCGAGAACCGAGGAGGAACCGAGGAGCATCGAGGAGGAGAAGCACCCACCGGGCACCGAGAAGCACTAAACACCGAACAGCTTTACCAATTAATTCCATGGAGAGGACAGTTCTCGCAGCTCGGTTTGGAGCCACAATGTTCCTTGCCAACTTTTACCAATAAAGCATGGAATTCATTGTAAACCTGCGAGGAAGGCTCTGCATGAGTCATCATAAAAGCTTGAAGATCGTAATAATCAGACTCCTCCGGCACCAGAAAATGCCTACTGAAAACCCGGTGAGTATAAAGATCGACGACAAAAATTGGAAAATCCAAGGCGTAAAGCAAAATGGCGTCTGCTGTTTCAGGCCCAATTCCTTTGAGGGCTAAGAGGTCCTGACGCATCTGCACTAAGGGTGCCTTCCGCATTAGGCTAAAATCTCCATTAAATTTTTCCCGAATCCATCGAAGTAATTCCAATAAACGCTTGGCCTTCAAGTTAAAATAACCCGAAGGCTTGAGTAAAAGAGCCAACTGGGATTCTGAAATACTCAGCAGTGGTTCAAGAGAAAGCAAACCACGATTTCTAAGATTCTCTAAAGCCTTTTCAACATTACTCCACTGAGTATTTTGCGTCAAAATAGCGCCCACCATAATTTCTAGAACTGATTCCCCTGGCCACCATAACTGGGGACCGTAACTATCCAACAACCGAGTAAAAATCTCTCGAACCTGTTTAGTTTTTCTTGAAAGCTGTGAGCCCTTCACCGTAATCCCTCATGAGAATAAATCAAACCTGAAGCATAGAAATTGGATTGAGCCTTTTTTCAAATACAGGCAACGTTTGTAAATCGACTCAACTCCATGGCGAGTATGATCTCACCGTCCGACCTCTTTAACATATTGGGGGTTCCAATCTTATGACCCATAAAATCCATGAAAGAGAATTAAAAGAACTTCGATACCTTTTTCCCGTAACACGTAATTGGATTTACCTAAATCATGCGGGAGTATCTCCCATTAGCCGAAGGGTCGCTGACGCGATCATGGTATTCAACCAAGAAGCTCTTAACGAAGGCTATACGTGCGGTCCTCATTGGGTAAAAAAAATAGAAAAAATTCGGAATTCTTGCGCCCAGTTATTAGGAGCTTCTGCCGATGAAATCGCCTTCGTAAAAAACACCTCCCATGGCCTTTCACTCATTGCCAAAGGCCTCACATGGAAAGCCGGAGACGAGATTATCCTCAGCGAAGTAGAATTTCCCAGCAATGTTTATCCATGGATGTCCTTAGAAAAACATGGAGTCATTATTAAAAAAATTTCTTCTCGAAATGGAGAACTGCAACTCCAAGAGCTAAAAACACTCATTAGCCCTAAAACTCGCTTAATTTCCCTTAGTTCTGTCCAATATGGAACAGGATATCGTCTACCTACCCAGGAAGTTGGATCCCTCTGTCGAAGTCGGGGCATCCTATTTTGCTTAGATGCCATTCAAAGTCTTGGAGCCTTTCCCCACGAAGTCTCTTTAGAAAACATCGATTTTTTAACCGCTGATGCTCACAAATGGATGTTAGGACATGAGGGAATAGGGCTTCTCTATGTTCGTCGTGCATTGTTGGAAAAAATTGAGCCCGTGCTGTTGGGTTGGAACAGCGTCGAACAAGCTCTCAATTTTGATCAGATCGATTTTAAACTTCGCTCTTCGGCACAAAAATTTGAAGAAGGCTCCCATAATGGCCTATCCATTTATGGATTGGGAGCGGCCGTAGATTTACTTTTAGAAGTAGGCGTATCAAGAATTTCAGAACGGATTCTAAAACTTACCGAAAATCTTATCCAGGGGCTGCAACATCAGGGCATGATTCTGCATAATCCACTCCGTACTGAGTATCGCTCAGGTATTATTTTATGCTCCCTGCCCGAAGATAAAGATGGAATCCGACTACAGGCTCTGGAAAGGCACCTGTTTTCAAAAAATATTTATGTAACGATCCGTCGCGGAGCCTTGAGATTCTCTCCCCATTTTTACAACTCAGAAGCAGAAATTGAAGACGCCCTGAAAGAAATAGAACTCTACCTACGACAAGAATGAACCTTGAAGATTAGAAAAAATAAATAAGGGGAAAAGTGAAACTAATGTGCTCGCACTGCAGCAAGGGCTTGAGCTGCGGAGCTGAGGGGATGAATCTGAAAACGCACCAAATCGACTTGCCAGGTGAAAATCTCACTAGATCCGGGCAATTGGGCCTGCACCGTTACCAGACCCGCTATTTTAGAATCGATCTGAGGATTCCACGAAATATCCTGGGGCGCGACACCGTAACGTTGTGCTAATAAATCAATCAGAACAGGTCCATCCCCCCCCTGAGGGCGACTAGCTTGCACAGCGGAAACCGCATGCTTCAAATCGGAACTATCAAAACGATGTTGCAAATAGCTCACCACCAGGGTCGTAGAAAGCAACACAAAGATAGCCGCAAAAGTACTTAGAATCTTTTTCATTTCTGGGAAGACTTATCCAAAATGCGCTCTAATTGTTGTTTATCTTCTTCGCTAAGCTTATCCAAATCGACAAGCCGCTTACTCCCTTGCCCTTCACTTTTTTCGGGCGCGACGGAAGCGGACTGATTTTTCTGATTTATCTGTCCTTGTTGGTTTGAAGGTAGTTCTGTCTTAAATACATCTTCCACCGAAATATCCCGATGCAAGAGAGCCAAAACTCGATCCCGAACAACACGATAGGCGCTTTGCACCCCTTGACTCATCCAAATTTCATGAGCCAGATCACGACTCGGCCTTCCCCCAATTTTTAAATTGAGGATCAGCGCAACCAAAGCCAACACGACTATTCCCGAAAAAAATCGTCTTATCAGTCGAAACATCGGCTAAGCTTTAATCAAAGGAATCCACATAGGCAAGGCCGATTTCACCATTATAATCATCGTAAAACCTTATCTCTTTCCACTCTTTCGGCCATTTGTTAGGATGCCCCCATGGCCTCCATCCCGACAGCACCTCTCGCGCCCGAAAAAAAACCCCGAGTCCTCATCGTCGATGACAACACAACCAACGTAGAGCTTCTTGCTGCCCAACTCAAACCCTATGGCTACGACTTAGACAAAGCCTACGACGGAGAAGATGCGTTAAAAAAAATTGAATCGCAGGCCCCGGATCTTATTCTCCTCGATCTGATGATGCCCAAACTATCGGGGTATGAGGTTTGTAAAAAAATTAAGAACGATCCAAAAACCCAACTCATCCCGGTGATTGTCGTCACCGCTCTCAAAGAGCTTGACGATAAGATTAAGGCCATTGAGATGGGAGCCGATGACTTCCTGATGAAGCCATTCAACAAACTAGAACTCCTCACTCGGGTCAAATCCCTGCTCAAACTGAAGCAGCTCTACGATGATGTCGACCGTTCCGAAACCATCATCTTCACCCTTGCAGAAATGCTAGAGGCGAAAGACGTCTACACTCGGGGACATTCCGAAAGAGTTGCCAAATACGCCGTCATGCTAGCACAGCATATCGGTTTGAATAGCCAAGACCAAGAATGGATCCGACGCGGGGCTCTACTGCACGATGTCGGAAAAATTGGTATTCGTGAGTCCATTCTGAATAAACCCGAAAAACTTTCCCAAGAAGAGTTGGCTCATATTCGATCCCACCCCGCCCGTGGTTGCGAAATCTGTCGAACGCTTAAAAGTTTATCCCCGCTGCTTCCCATCATTCGCCATCATCATGAGCGGGTGGATGGTTTGGGATATCCCGACGGTATCAGTGGAAAAGACCTTTCCTTAGGTCCGCGCATCGTTTCCATCGCCGATGCCTACGATGCGATGACCAGCAATCGTCCTTACCGTCGAGGCATTCCTCCAAGCGAAGCTCTGAAAATTTTTGAGAAGGAAAAAAACAGCGGACAATGGGATATCGAGCTTGTCGACTCTTTCGTTAAACTCATCAAACATGAAACCGGAATCTAATCTTGAAAATTCTCGTCACTGGAGCCGCTGGATTTTTGGGCTCCCACCTCGTCGAAGAACTTAGCAAACAGGGCGTTTCCTTAAGGGCAGCTTATCGTCCTGAGGAAAATTTTAAAAAAATCGATAGCCCCTTTTTTATCGATGGCATTGATCTGGAAAGCCTCTGCGTCGACTTAAGCCAATCGCAAGAAGCAAAAGAGGCCCTCAAAAATTGTCAGATTCTCTTCCACACTGACTCTTTTTTCTCCACCTCACCTGAAGAAAAAGAGAAACTCCATACCATCAATTACGAGGCAACCCGCAACTTGATGGAGGCTGCTCTGCAGCAGGGAGTAGAAAAGGTAATTTATACCTCAGGAATAGAAACCCTCTCGCCTCGCCTTAAACAAGATCTGGGAACAGAACGCGATGGCGTTAGTCTTGAAGACCTTGAAACAGATTTTGAAAAAAGCCGCTTTTTGGCAGAAAGGGAGGTTCTCAACGCCAATAAAAAAGGACTCCATGTGGTTATCTTACACCCGACGATTTGCCTCGGAAGCCGAGAATCGGGAACAACTCCTTTTGGGCTCTATCTACGACGCGTTCTAGAAAAAAAATCTCGTTTTTACCTAGACACCGGACTCAACTTGATCGACGTACAAGACGCCGCAAAAGGGCATCTGTTAGCGGCAAAACGGGGAAAAAATGGCGCCCGCTACCTCTTGGCCAACCAAAACGTCTTCATGCTAGAACTTCTACAAAATATCCAAAGGATTGCCAAAATCCCACTTCATCAAACCGCGGTTCCAATGGGACTAGCCCTCATGGGAAACTTTATCGCACGAGAGATATTCCGCCGTCGTTCGGGCATTCCCAACGGATTATTGCGACGTTTAAAACAGCCCCTATTTTTTGACCCCACCCTATCCCGAGAGCAACTCGGACTTCCCCAATCCAACGTATGGGAAGCCTTAAAAAAACAAGTTCAAGAAACCCTTTCCGAACTTAATCTGCCTCAAATTTAAAATCACCCCCTAAATTTTAAACCCCAAGGGGGAAGGCACTTTTTTTATTTACCTAACAGGCCAATCTGTTACGTGGAAGACATGTTAGATTCCTTGGTTTTGATGCTACTACATCGCTGGTATGTTTTTATTTTTTTGGCGGCCTTTCTCATCGCTGCCTCCCAACATTGGGGATGGAAACGCACATGCAAATTTTTGCTCATCGGTTATGTTTTGGCATTGGCTTCCGAAGCCAGCTCGATTCGTAACGGCTTCCCTTACGGCATCTACCACTATAATTACCATGAACTAGAGGGAGAACCTCTCATCTTCGGCGTCCCCTTTTGGGATAGCTTATCCTACGTGTTCCTTACCTTCTCAGGATTTATGATGGCCCTCTTTATCCGGAGTCGTTGGGATCGACATACGCCTCTTTCCCAATTACAGAAATCTTGGCTCACCCTTATGCTCGGAGCCATTCTCACCACTCTCCTTGATGTGGTCATTGATCCTGTGGCCCATCTGGGAGCCCAGTGGTTTTTGGGAAATATTTATTACTATCCGCAGCCGGGTTTTTACTTTGATGTTCCGCTGAGTAATTTTGGCGGATGGTTTCTAGTAACCTTCAGCATCCTGCTGGTCTTTAGGTTGACCGATCGTCTCGAAGGGGTGCCTCGACATCCTGAGAGTATGATTTTAGGGGTCTTATTGTACTGGGGGGTATACCTGTTTAATCTGGGGATCACCCTTTGGCTACATCAATGGACCTTGGCCATCGCCTCGGCAACTTGGGGGCTATTACTGATCTTCTTTTCACGAAAACGAAAGAATAAAAGTCTACAAGACCTGCTCTAAGTCCTTTCAAAGGCAAGCCCCACTTTTTCTCCATAAAAACAAAATCCAAAAAGGTCTCGTCACTTGACGAAAGAAAAATCACTCTTATGGACTATCCCTAATGAGGGTCTCCACAGAACTCCTTGACCATAAGCTTTATCATCTTTCGCTTATGATGAAAAAAAACTTCCCTCAGAATTAGAGATGGTCGCGGATTAAAATTTCAGCAATCTGCACCGCGTTGGTAGCGGCGCCCTTGCGAATATTGTCGGAGACAATCCAAAAATTCAAACCATGTTCAATGGATTCGTCTTCTCGAATTCGCCCGACAAATACGTCATCCTTACCCACACAATCCAAGGCCAAGGGATACCGATTATGGGCCAGATCGTCAATCACCGTTACCCCTGGGGCCTTCTCCAAAATCCGCCTAGCCTCATGGGCGCTGAGCTTCTGTTCCGTCTCCACATTGATGCTTTCACTGTGCCCACCCAAGACGGGAACACGAACACAAGTGGCAGTCACCTGAACGGAATCATCTTCCAGGATCTTTTTGGTTTCCTGCACCATTTTCATTTCTTCTTTGGTGTAACCATTGTCCAAAAATACGTCGATATGGGGCAGACAATTGAATGCGATTTGATGAGGAAACTTCTGTTTAACAATTTCTTGTCCCGAAAACATGGCGCGCGTCTGCTCAACGAGCTCTTCCATAGCCCGTTTTCCAGCCCCACTGGTGGCTTGGTAGGTGGAAATCACCAAACGCTTGATCTTAGCCTTCCGATGAATAGGGCTTAAGGCAACGACCATCTGAATGGTCGAGCAATTGGGGTTGGAAATAATACCGCGTTTTTTGTACTCAGCGATGGCATGAGGATTAACCTCGGGAACCACCAAGGGAACCTCGGGATGCATTCGAAAAGCAGAGGTATTGTCCACCACCACGGCTCCCGCCTCAACGGCCACAGGAGCAAACCGTTCGCTGATGGTTCCCCCTGCGGAAAACAAGGCGATATCCACATCGTGAAATGAGTTATGATCCAAGACGTCGACAGGAATTTCCTTACCATGAAAAGACAGACTATTCCCGATGCTTCTTTCACTAGCTAAAAGGCTCAAACGGTTCACGGGGAAATTTCTCTCCTCCAAGATTTCCACCATGACATTCCCTACCGCTCCTGTCGCCCCAACCACCGCCACATTGTATTTTTCTTTTTTCATACCAAGATCCTAAAGGATGACATTACATTTGAGTTTTACTTCTTCGACGTCCCACTCAGGACAACTTAATGCTCTGAGCACCCGTTCAATGTTTTTAATACAGTTCTTTGAGTTCTTCCAAGATCCATTCCCCAGCAGCGAAAGTAGATGCGATCTTCTCCCCGGGACGAGCGATATCGGCAGTCCTCAAACCTTTTTGCAAGGCCGATTCCACTGCGGTCTCCAAACGCTGAGCGGCTTCGGGTTTATTCAAAGTAATCCTCAACATCATGGCCACGGACAAAATCGTCGCAAGGGGATTGGCGATGCCTTTTCCCGCAATATCCGGGGCCGAACCGTGCACAGGCTCGTACATACCTTTTTTATCTGCCGAAAGACTCGCCGAAGGCAGCATACCAATAGAACCCGTCAACATAGCAGCCTCATCGCTCAAAATATCCCCGAAGAGATTTCCAGTCACAATCACATCGAACTGTCGAGGATTACGAATCAACTGCATGGCACAATTATCAACGTACATATGAGACAGCTCTACATCCGAATAATCTTGCCCCAAACGAGTCGCCACCTTACGCCATAATTCGGTCACTTCCAAAACATTGGCTTTATCCACACTGGTCACCTTGCCACGACGACCACGCGCCAATTCCAAAGCCAAGCGCACAATTCTCTCGATCTCAAACACCGAGTAAACCATGGTATTCACCCCCGTGTCTCCGTTCACTCCACGGGGTTCGCCAAAATAAATATCTCCGGTCAACTCTCGAAGCACCAAGAGATCGATTCCTTCCACCACTTCAGGCTTCAAGGTCGAAGCTTCTACCAAAGGACCGTAGACCTTTGCGGGACGTAAATTTGCAAAAAGGCCCAATTCTTTACGCAAGGCCAACAGGGCTCGCTCCGGACGGACAGAATAATCCAAAGGCTCCCACTTAGGCCCCCCTACGGCACCCAACAACACACCATCAGCCGCCAGAGCCAAATTTAAGGTCTTCTCGTGCAGAGGAACTCCGTGGGCCTCGTAAGCACACCCTCCCACCAAATCCTCTTCAAAGCTCAAACCAAGCTTTTCTTCCCGATCCAGCCACCGTAAAATCTTGACCGCCTCGGCCATAACTTCGGGACCAATTCCATCTCCGGGAAGCACCAGTATCTTTGCCATGATTCAACTCCTTTTCACTCGCCACCCATGCTTTGGGCTAAGAATATGCATCAAAAAATTGATTAGTTAAAAATACCAAAGGGTGCCAATCGACTGTACTCAAAGCTCAACTAGAAGATTTACGAAAAAGTTTTTCCAATAGCCGCTTTGATTTTTCCTCAGCAGTTTCGTCGTGCTGTCCGGACATTGAGAGATCCCTCTGCACCGGAGAAAAAAAATCACAAAAATTAGCTCGTTCTTTTTCTACAACCCGATCTGCTTGAGACTCGCGACACTGATTGTATGCCGCCGAATCAAAATGCTCACAATTGCGACATACATGGAGATCCGATCGACAGGACTCGCAAACGTCACGACGGCCAACTCGCTCACCGCTCGCATTAAGATGTCCACAAGAGTAACAGCGCACCATAGGGCTGGGGGGGGCTCTAACAAAGGCCTCCGATGGGGACAAGGGGGAAAACATCCTCACTTCCTAGGGCCTAGCCCTTGACCTCGTCGAAGCCCTGAGATAAGCCGCTAGAATCATGGCTAAAACACTCTACGAAAAAATTTGGAACCAACATCTTGTCGACACCACCTCCGAGGGGGCTGCCCTGCTCTACATCGATCGGCACCTCGTCCACGAGGTTACCTCCCCACAGGCCTTCGAAGGACTCAGGCTCTCGGGCCGCAAAGTGCGTCGCCCAAACTTGACAGTAGCGACCATGGATCACAATATCCCCACGCTCAACCGCTACGAAATTCAAGACCCCATCGCCAAGGCCCAGATAGAGGCCTTGCGACAAAATTGTAAAGAATTCGGTATTCAACTGTTTGACCTCGATAACGAAAACCAGGGCATTGTGCATATCATCGGACCTGAGCTGGGATTGACCCTTCCTGGCTGCACCATTGTCTGTGGCGATAGCCACACCTCCACCCACGGAGCCTTCGGTGCCTTGTCTTTCGGAATAGGAACCTCCGAGGTGGAACATGTTCTCGCCACCCAAACCCTGCGCCAGCGCCCTTCCAAAACCTTTCGCATCAAGTTCAAAGGGGCCTTACCCAAGGGAGTGACTCCAAAAGACATGATTCTCAAATTTATCGGAGAAGTGGGTACCGCCGGAGCTACGGGTTACGTGCTCGAATACGTGGGCGAGGCCGTAAGTGCTCTGAGCATGGAAGGCCGCATGACCCTCTGCAATATGTCCATTGAGGCTGGGGCTCGAGCTGGCATGGTCCCCCCTGATGACACTACCTTCCAATATCTTAGCCAGGGGGATCGCCCCTTCGCCCCACAAGGAGCCGCTTTAGAAAAAGCCATTCAGTACTGGAAAACTCTTCCTTCCGATGAAGGCGCCACTTTCGATCGCGAACTTACCATCGATTGCCAAAAACTGGCTCCCCAGGTCACTTGGGGCACTTCCCCAGGCATGGTGCTTGATGTCGACCAACGAATACCCCAGCCCGATTCCGTGCCAGGTCTTTCCCGACAAGACGCCGAGGCCGCCTTGCAGTATATGGGCCTGACCCCGGGTACTCCCATTACAGAGGTTCCTGTTGATTTAGTTTTTATTGGCAGTTGTACCAACGCCCGCATCGAAGATTTACGAGCAGCCGCCCACGTTTTGGAAAACCGTAAAGTCTCTCCCCGGGTACAAACCCTGGTGGTGCCGGGATCTCAACGGGTCAAGAGACAAGCCGAAGCCGAAGGTCTACACAAAATTTTTCAACAGGCCGGAGCGGAGTGGCGAGAATCGGGGTGCAGTATGTGCTTGGCTATGAATCCCGACCAACTTAAACCCGGACAAAGAGCTGCCTCCACCTCCAACCGTAACTTCGAAGGTCGACAAGGCAAAGGGGGACGTACCCACCTCGTAGGCCCAGAAATGGCTGCTGCTGCCGCGGTCGCCGGTCACTTTGTAGACATTCGAACCTGGAAATAAGGGAATCAACATCATGGAATCTTTTACTTCGCACCGTGGACATATTGCGACCTTAAACCGAGCCAACGTCGATACGGATCAAATCATCCCCAAACAATTTCTCAAATCGATCCGTCGAACGGGTTATGGAGAAAACTTGTTCTTCGATTGGCGCTACCTGCCCGATGGCAGCGACCATCCCGATTTTGAATTAAATCGCCCTCAATATAGGGGCTCTTCGATTTTGGTCACCCGCAATAACTTTGGTTGTGGTTCTTCCAGAGAGCATGCTGTCTGGGCCGTTAAACAATACGGGTTTTGTGCGGTCATCGCGGCACGCCAAGGCGAGATTCCCGCCTTCGCCGATATTTTTTACAACAACTCCATCAAGAATGGACTCCTGTGCATCGAACTCAAGGCCGAAGAGGTTGAGGAAATTTTTCAAATGGCAGGACGCTATGAAAAACTGGAGGCCACGCTCAACCTTCCCGAGCAGCGGGTTACTCTGCACGTTCCCGAAGAGATTTCCTTTCACTTTGAGATTGATCCCGTGGTTAAAGCCCATCTCATTGCAGGACTAGACGAAATCGGCTTGACCCTAAAATCTGCCGATAAAATTACCGCCTTCGAGGCAAAACACGATCCCCAAAAGTAGGGGTAAGCTCTGCGGTCGACGACTCACAAAAAGCCTTTTTACCGTAAAAAGCGTCTCTGGTTTGCGCTCTTACTGTTCTTGGCTTTGCTGTTGCCCTTTGTCATCAATCCCATTGGCAGCTTTCGCAAAACCGTGGGATTCGCTCTCAGATTATGGGGAATCCAAGAGCGCACCGTACGACTTGGAACGCGCCGCATTCATTTTTACGAAGCAGGTACACAACACCAACAAAACGTTGTCCTCCTTCACGGTTTTGGCGGTAACGCCCTCTTTACCTGGATGCGCCTTCTTCCCACCCTCGGAAAACATTTTCACGTAATAGCTCCCGATCTTTTGGGGAGCAATTTTCTGCGCCTCAATCCTCGAACCTACTCCATCGATTCCGAAGTCAAATTGGTTTTAGCATTGCTCCAATCCCAGAATATTTCCCAAACCGATTTGGTAGGATTCTCGGTGGGAGGCTGGGTAAGCCTCTTGCTCGCCCTAGAACACCCCGAAAAAGTACGCCGTCTCGTCCTTGTGGAAAGTGCCGGAGTTCTCACCGAGGTTCCCGAGTTGGCTCGCCTCACACTCACCGACCGAGCTACAGCACAACGTTTTTTAAACTTGCTGTTTCACCGCCCCCCTCCCCTACCTGGTTTTGTCTTGGATGCCATGGTAACCGAGTCCAGTCGCATCAAATCTAGCTACGAAACCATCTTGGCCGCGTTCATCAAAAATTCGAAACATCGACTTCTCGACGATCGACTGGACGAAATTCAACATCCCTCCCTTGTGATCCACGGTCGCCAAGACAGGGTGATTCCTTTAGAGGCAGGCGAGCGCATCCACTCGGCATTGCCCCACTCCAGCATGATTATCCTGGAAGAAAGTGGCCACGCGCCCGTTTGGGATTCTCCCCAATTGTTAAAAAAACATATCTTGGATTTTTTGCTATCCCCGAATCCTATTTCTAGTTTCCATCCCTAAATGTCTGAATAAATCCTGGTCACAACTCACCCCTGGGACGGGAGCAACTGATCGGCCAATTCCTGATAGAGGTACACCGCACCCGCCATACCCTTGAACCAATCAGGTAAAAATAAGCTCTCATTTTCACCATGGGCGTTGGTCAAAGGATCTTCCACTCCCATTAATAATGCCGGAATGCCTCCCCATTTTCGCGTCAAAGGATGGACAAAGGGAATGGAAGCTCCACAACCGATATAAACCGACTGACATCCATAAGCCTTTTCCAAAGCTCGTTCAGCTGCCACAAAGGCTGGGCCACTTGGATCCTGAAACCATGGCTCCCCCGCGGCTCCTGGAATAACGGTCACTTGAGCACCATAGGGAGGTCGCTCTGCCAAAAAGTCACAAAGTTGTTTGAGGGATTTCCGTGGATCCATGCCCGCTACGATGCGCATGCTCACCTTAGCCCGCGCCCATTCAACCAGTTGGTTGCTTGCATCCTGAACTCGAGGTGCATCAATCCCCAAAATGGCCACGGTAGGCCGCAACCAAATTCGTTCGTAAATCGAATATTCCTTCTCCCCTCCCAAAATTAAACCAGGCACAGCTCCCATTTCTTGGAGAAATTTCTTCTCTTCAAATGGCAGCCGCTCGAAATTACTTTTTTCCTTAGGACTGAGTTCAGGTAAGTCTTCGTAAAGCTCAGGAATAGCGATGCGCCCCTGGGCGTCATGCAATCTCGACAAAATCTGAGTGAGAACCGTCAAGGCATCCACCCCTGGCCCTCCCCACATTCCACTATGAACGGGATGATCTAAGGTTCTCACCTCTACAATGGCATCCACAATACCTCGCAAACGGTAGGTGAGAGAGGGAAGCCCCTCCGCCAGATTGGCCGTATCGGTTAGCACCATGATATCGCACGCGAGGCGTTCCGCCTCCTGTTGTAAAAAATCCTCCAGATGCTCACTGCCAGTTTCTTCTTCGCCCTCCACGATGAATTTCACGTTGAGTGGCAAAGTCCCCATCGTTCGTAGGTAGGCCTCAATGGCCGCAAAATGCATCATTCCCCCGGCCTTATCGTCGGCCACTCCGCGACCAAACAAGCGCTCGCCGCGCAAACTCGGTTGGAAAGGTTGAGACAACCACTTCTCATCCCGACCAGAAGGTTGCACATCATGGTGAGCGTACAACAGCAATGTGGGAGCTCCTGGGGCGTGGAGCCAATCCCCATAAATGTAGGGGGGAGCTTGACGAAAAGATAACACTTCCACATTTTCCAAACCCGCTTGCCGCATCCGCCGAGCAGTCCACTCCGCAGACTGTTCAAGCGGCGCCCGAGGGTATCCAGGGAAACTCACGCTGGGAATCCTCGCGTATTCCGAAAGTTCAGCTACAAACCGTTCTTCATTTTCTTTAAGGTATTGTAAAACGCGATCTTGTGTTTCCATGGCAGGATCCTATCAGATCCCCACACACTCTAATAAAAGAAAGTAATCCCATGCCCTACATTACTGCTCAACAAAGAGCCGAACTGGCTTCCGGAAAATTTCCCCAAGACGCGGGAGAACTCAATTACAGCATCACCCAGATGCTCTTGCGTTATCTGGAAACCAAAGGACAACGCTATGCCACCTTCAACGAAATTCAAGGGGTCTTAGCTTGTGTTTCCCAAGAATTTTATCGTCGTTGGACCACCCCCTACGAAGATCGTAAAAAAGCCGAAAATGGCGATCTTCTTTGACACCATCCAGTCCATTTTTCTCAATATGAAAAAAATCGACTTATCCACAACGCCCATCTCCACGAAATGATTGAGGCTCTCTCAAGTTATCCCCAATTACCCTTGGCATGGGATTTGAATATTCTCTCCGAAGAATCAAAGTCATGTAGTGCAATGTGCTGTCATGACACGTATCAAAAAGGAGGGAACCATGAACCCATCCCACGGTAAATTTCAAGGACTGGCCGATCGAATCCACCGCCATCGTCTCCAACAAAGTCGAGCAGGAATCCCCAATCTAACGGCACGTCCCGTAGATTCGCCATTCCCCGTTCATCACGGAGAACAAATTTCCTTTTGTTTTGATTCTGCTCCCCGAACACTGGAAGTCTTTCACCGTTTCGACCCCGAACGCCGCGAGGTAGAATGGTCTTACTATTCTGATCGAGGAAGCTTTCTACTGCAATTTGGCTTTGACCTGCAGAGCAAAACCTATCAAGTACACGTAGCCCACCCTGGCTTATTTCTTGAGGACAGCAAAGATTCGACCTATCTGCAAGTGATCCAGGACAATCTTCATCGGCACCATCCACCTTTGTTCCTAAGTCATGAAAAAAACGGACAGATCGTACTAAAAAAACAACAGAGGCACTGTCATTAAAGCCTTGGAGATCAAATCTCGCTCCATGCTTTCTCATTCGTGGCCTAGGCATTTTGCATCAACTGTGGCATCACAACACCATGCCCGAACTTCCCGAGATCGAGACCCTCCGCCGTAGCTTAAAAGAACTCGCCGGAAAAACGGTTGCCTCCGTGCAATTTTCACCGCTGTCCCCCATTGAAACCACCCATCCCAGTGCCTTAAAAGCAGCCTTGGAGCATTCTTATCTTCTGGACCCGAAACGACGGGGGAAATATTTAATCCTCAGCACTTCGCAAGGTAATGCTCTGGTATTGCATCTTGGAATGAGCGGAGTCTTAAGGCTTTGGCCACAAGTTCCACAAAACTTACCTGCTCATACCCACATGGTCATACTCTTTGATGACGGTTCCGCCTTGGTCTACAGCGATGCGCGACGCTTTGGAACCCTCTCCCTCAGTCGGGTGCCTGATTATCAGGACAATGCTTTCCTTAGAAAATTAGGCCCAGACTATGATGACCCCAGAATGGATATCTCCGAATACATAGATCGCTGCAAAAAACATTCTGGCTTAAGTCTCAAAGGACTTACCCTACATCAAGGCGTTGCCTCGGGCTTAGGCAATATCTACGCTTGTGAAGCTCTTTACCAAGCGCGACTGGACCCCAGAAAAAAAGTAAAAAACACCTCTCCAACAGAACTCTCGTGCTTGCTACGAGGTGCTCGTTCCGTCCTTGAGCTGGGTATTAAAAATGGCGGGGTCAGTATGCGCGACTACCTAGATGGCAAAGGCCACAAAGGGGTAATGCAAAACTTTCTTCAAGTTTATGATCGGGAAGGGAAAAGCACTCTAGACGGAAAGGGACAGGTGGCGCGTCTCGTCCAAAACCAACGCTCCACCTTCTGGGTTCCTAGCCTGCAAAAATAATTTCACTGAAAGCCTAGACAAAAAAATCACTGAGAGACCGGATTCCACAACTCAGGAGAAAAAGCTTCCTGCACCTGCTGAAAGAAAAGTGTTTCCACGAATTCTTTTTTAGAAAGTTGGGCCTCTCCTCGACCGTCTTCCATTTTGGATTCTTCTCGCTTCCAATAACGCAACCCATCAATCTTCCAGCTACCTTTTTCTAAAATGTAAGGAAAAGGCTCTGGTAGAAGCTGTCCCGCTAATTTTATTTTCAGCTCTCCTTGAGAACCATGAACTTCAGGAATAAGTTCCAGCTGACTTTTAGACTGATGAAAGGCCTCCAGTGTTGAAAAGGAATTCCAGCCCTTTCCATAACTATATTCCAACCATTGTCTTCCACTACTATTGGCCAAAGGGGCGTAGTCCCGAATCCGTTTTCTTAAAACCAAAACATTCAAAACCTGATAACTTGGGCGCTTGAGCAATTCTTCTTGGGAAAGCGTCTGGGCATCTTGCAAACGCTGAGTCCAATACTTCGCACCTTCCTCCGAATACAAATCGGCAACCCGAGCCCCCTGTCTTTGCGCCGCCGCTTCTAAATAATTTAAAAAAGCCTTTTGCATTTCTACTCCACTCTGTGCGCCAACAGGCGGTGAAAATAGCAGAATCAAAAATAGGATCCCCAACAGGGATGAGAACCATTGCCCCCATGAACTGAACGACTTTCCCATAAACTTCCTTCTTTTCTTTCTTGGGTACCCCTCTTGAATTTTCGAAAAAACCCCAAGTAAAAATCTCGCTAAAAACTGTTTTACCGGCAAACTCAAGGAAGCCCCAGGTTCCTATTGACTTAAGCCCCCTAATTCCGATAGGCCATCTCGCCCCGGTTCAGGGAGTGGAAAATACCTTTAGGGGACGTAGCTCAGTTGGGAGAGCGCTTGAATGGCATTCAAGAGGTCGGCGGT
>DALYEU010000009.1:0-63739 GCA_031972375.1 bacterium
TCAATACACCAAACTATAAATGTAATAAGACACCAACACCTTTTTCACGTAGTTGTTGGTCTCCTTGTAGGGAATCTCCTCGATAAATTCATCCCAGTCTCGATTGGGCCGGGATTTCAGCCAGCGGTCCACCGCTTCGGGCCCAGCGTTATAGCTGGCGATGGTTTGGGGAAGGGCGCCGCCAAACCGTTGTCGGTTTTTATTGAGGTAGTGGACTCCAAATTCAATATTAGTGACGGGTTGGTAGAGCTGTTCGGGCACGAAACCCTGACGTCCAAGATCGTTGGCGATTTCTTGGCCTGTGGGAGGAATAATTTGCATGAGTCCCATGGCTTGGGCTGGACTTACCACCTGGGGACGAAAGCGGCTTTCTTCCCGCATGATGGCCCAAGTTAAGGCTGGGGGAAAATTTCTGATCTGAGAAAATAACGTCACCAAGGTGGAATAGGCCGGAGGATGGGAACTCAGTACACCGCCTCCCTGACCGCTGTTGGTTTGGGTGGGGTTGAGTATATCGCGTTGGAGTCTGGCGAAATCTCCGTGGACGGTTTCTTGAGCTGTCAGCTGTTCGAGTTCCCCCAGAAAATCTTCCCAAAGCCCCACCATGAGTAGTTCTCGTGCTCGGAGCAGATTTTGATTTTTTCCAGGTTCCAACTTTTCAGGCGAAAAGGGAGCTGGGATGGAACCTTTGGGCAGTTGGGCGGCGAAATGGCTGTGGGGGGCCTTGGGGACCTCCCAATTTTTTTCCAAGCGTTTCAAACTGAGAAATCCATAATATCCCAGCGGATCTCCCGAGACGATGTTTTGATAGGCTTGATGGGCCAAATCAGACTTGCCCTGTTTTTCCAAGATACGGGCTCTCCAATAGGGGACCCTTTGGGCGTAGCGACCTGAGGGAAAATTTTGTTGCAAGAGCGCAAATTGATAAAGGGCCTGATCCCATTGTTGTAGTTGGTAGTGGTTCCAGGCCATGAGCCAGCGCATTTGTTCACGTTGCGGGTGTTGGGGATAGGCTTCAAGTAGGTGGCTAAATTGTTGGTTGGCTGCATCGAGGTCGCCTTTATCCATGGTGAGAAAGGCAATCTTATATTCGAGATCGGGACGTTCTCCGGAGGATCGAGCATTAAGCATGGCTTCGTAGAGGTGGATCGCCTTGTCGAATTGGTCGCTTCGAGAATAGGCCTGGGCCAGGCGTAGCTCGGTTTCCGAATCCAAACCGTTCGGGGAGTGGCGTTGTAAGGCCTCATAGGATTGGGCGGCCAAGGGATATTGCCGAGACTTAAAATAGGCCTCTGCCAATTTCTTGCGTAACTCAAAAGAGCCAGACTCTCCCCAAGCTTTGAGTGCGGCCTCGTAATCGAGCGCGGCCAACTGGGGACGATCATTGGCCATGAGTTGGTCACCCCTCTGCTCATAATCTCCAGGACTCAGGGTTTGGATTTTGCCTAAACTTTCGAGTGCGGCAAGAATCTGCTCGCGAAGGTCTCCTTCGGGGTAATGTAAAAACAAGGTCTTCAAGCTTGCGGCGGCTTCGTCGCGGGCCTCCAGCACCATCAGACAGCGAATGCGGTCGTAGCGCAGGTGGTAGGCGCGGACTTCAGAGTTTTCAGTTTGAATCAATTCGTTAAGGGATTCTACCCCTGTGCCCCGATCCCCGGCCTTACAGTAGGCAAGAGCCAAGTCTTTTTTGAGCTTTTTTCGCAACACGGGGGGGATATTTTCTTGAGTCAGTTTTTCAAGAATTTGAATGGCCGCTTTGGCTTCACCGGATTCTCTCAGGCTTAAACTTTGGTAGTAGCGGGCGTAATCCCTCAAGGCGGGGGAGTCTCGAGCCACGGCTTCGAAGAGTGGAACGGCTTCGGCGAAGTGGCCCTCTTTGTATTTTAAATAACCCGCAACAAAGCGTTGGCGGTTGATTGCCAAGTCTTTTAGGCTCTTTTTTTCTTCTAAGTTGGCATTTTTCAGGGCGGCCAGGGCCAGATCCCATTGACCGCTCCATAGAAAAAAACCAGCCTCTTGCACTTGGCTTAAGGAAGGAAGTGAGGCGGCGGCTTTGGCCTTGGCTTCCAACCTTAAGGGAATCCATCCCACCAGAGCAAAGGCCATGATAGAGGCGAGGACGCTAAAGTATCTGGTGAAAAAAACCATGTTTTCCGTATAACGGTTCCTGATTTGTCATCGCAAGGGCTTCTTTTTCTCGAATAATTTTAACTTGTTCCTGCAAATTCCCCTTTGGGTTTCAAAATGCCGAAAATACTCACGGGATGATGCAACTGATCCCAAATTGGGCCGATAAGAATAAACCCACGTCCATCGTTTGCGGAAGGGGCTTGAATCGGGGTTTGAGCGGAGATCCCAATACTTTTTTCAGGGTTGTTGATGTTTTTTATGAAAGCTACCCGGCACCAAAATTTTTATTTTTTTGCGGTCGTGTCCTGTTTGTTTTCTCTTTTTCTTTTTTCGATTTCACTGCTGGGGAGAACTTGCTTTGCCGCGGGCGGCGTTGGGGCAGCTTCGGTGCAGGTGCCGTTGGATACTGAGGTATTCGATTCCCGACGGTTTGAAAAAGAGTTGGTAGGGGCCCTGGGCACCGAGTGGGTGGGTTACCAGTATGTGATCAACGAAAAAGGTCGGATGAAACATCACGGAGTCTTCGGGCAGCGTATTGCGGGTGCCGACGGTGACGTCCCTCAGGATATTCATGCCCCCATGTATGTGGGTAGTGTGGGTAAGTTGTTTACTGCCGTTGCCGTGCTTAAGGCCCTTGACGAATACGGTCAGGGTGCTGCCCAAATGTTGGATACTCCTATTGCGCCGTTTCTTCCTGCCAATTGGCAGCGGGGCTTCAATGTGGATCACTTGACCTTCAGGCAGTTGTTACAGCACCGTACCGGAGTCCGCCCTCAAACCACTTCCCTCTACCTCGGTTTAAAGTATTTGATGGCGGGTGGCGTTGCTAGCAATAAGTCTTATCGATACTCCAACGCCAATTACGGTTTGTTTCGAGTCATTTTGCCTATCATGTTGGGTAAGATCAAAGATGACGATCTGGGGGACGACGCGGTGATGGAGGCCAAGACCAGGCAGATCTTTGCCAACTATTTGCAGTCGCAAATCTTCATTCCTAACGGGATCAGCGCGGATATCAAGCCTTTTGGAGTTGATCACGCCCTCTACTACCGCTACTCGAGCGATCTTTCCGAAGCGCGGGGTTACGATATAACTCCACAGGATCTTAGTGAACGCTTGGGCGGGGGGGGATGGTTCATCTCGGCCTTCGACTTGGCAAAATTTTTGGCCCAGCTCAACTACAGCGACACGATCCTCTCCCCACAGACTCGTCAGCTGCTTTACGAGAATCTTTTAGGACTCAGTGACGAGTTGCCTCCTTCTCGTAAGCCCAAGGCCCACGGCATTTACTACACCAAAGGGGGTTCCTATGGGCACAACGTCGACGGAGAGCGCTTGGGTTCCAGGGCTATCGTGGGGATTTTTCCCCAAACGCAAACCGAGGTGGTGGTCTTATTCAATTCCTCCGGAGGAAAAAACGACAACCCCGTTAAGATGCGGAAAATTATTTTTAATTCTTACGATGCGGCTTGGGTAAAAGCGGAGACCTTATGAAAAAAATAACCCATGTGTCTTTTTCTATTTTTTTGGTTTTTATCCTGTTTTTGGGAGGAAGCCTTAGGGTCTACGGATCTGGAGGTATGGATTTCAGCACGGGAGGAGAAGTTTTCGACTCCGGTGTCTTGGAGAAAAAGATTGTCGAGGGTTTGGGTAGCGAGTGGGTAGGCTACCAGTATGTCATCAACGAAAAAGGTCGGATGAAACACCATGGTGTTTTCGGAAAAAGGCTTGCTGGTGCCGATGGGGATGTCCCTCAGGATATTGAAGCACCCATGGTTATCGGCAGTGTCAGTAAGTTTATCGCGGCGGTAGCGGTTCTGAAGGTTTTCGAAGAAAAATTTGGTGATCCTATGGCGATGCTAGAAACCCGCATCGCTGGTTTTTTGCCCAAAAGTTGGAAAGTGGGTTTTAATGTTGAGCGCCTTACCTTCAAACAATTGCTGCAGCACAGAAGCGGCATTCGTACTTCCGCTTCTCCTTCGTATTTATCCCTGAAATACTTAATGGAAGGTGGGGTTGCCACCAATAAGGCTCAAGTCTACGCCAATGCTAATTTCGCATTGATGAGGGTACTGGTGCCCATCATGATAGGGGTGGTAGAAAATACCTGGGAGTCTACCCAAGATGACGATGTCATGCGGGGTAAAACCGCCGACGCCTTTCTCGATTATCTCCAAAAAAATTTATTTGTTCCCTACGGAATCTTAGCGGATGTTCGCCCCTTTGGGCCCGATCCCGCTCGCTATTACAAGTATCCCATCGATGAGGAAACGAAGGGAGAAAACATCGAAAACGATCCTTTGAAAGAGCGTTTGGGAGGCGGGGGCATGGTCATGTCTTCTGTCGCTGTGGCCAATTTTCTGGCGGTGCTCAATAATACCAACAACATCCTCGAGCCTTCCACCCGTCAATTGCTTTACGAAAATCTTCTAGGTTTGGACGCTTCGAGGGTGCGTCGGCGCCATGGCTATTATTACCACAAGGGGGGAGGCTACAGTAATGCCAAGGCTTATATCTTCGTGTTTCCCACTACCCGAACCGAAGTGGTGATTTTATCCAATTCTCGCGGGGGAAAATTACCGGTCCATTCCTCAGTGCGGGACATGGTATTCGCAGCCTATGATGATTCGTGGGTAGATCCTGGAGAGCAGTGATAGCTTGGAGAAAATGCTTTAAGAGCTGCTTCGAAAGTTTTTAAAAAGAAGTTCCCAATTCTAAAATTAAGGTTCCCTTATCGACCGATCCCCCCAGGATGGGATCGTTGAGTCCTGTCAGGAAGCGGCGTCCCACTACGATGATGCCGTAGCCAACCCGTCCCGTGAGGGGTAGTCCGTAAAACAAAACGAAATCTCCTCGTAGCTCGGCGCCCACTCCCAATAAAAAATTGTCGAAGTTGATGTTCCCATCGAATACCGAGCCGTAGTCGGCAAAAAAGGCCATGTGAAGTCTTTGGAGATGTAAGGGCATGGTGCCGGCGCCGCGTTGTGGATCGACGAGGGGGAGTCGGTATTCTCCACTCATCAGGAGAGCCCGTTCTCCGGCGAAGGAAATCTCTGGAAGTCCGCGGAGTGTGTAAAGCCGTGGGGTGGGGCCGGAGATCAGGGATTCTCCGGTTGCGCTCCCGAGGCGAAAGGTGCCCTGTAAAAGTTTATCGCCAAAGGCAATACCTCCAGCCAAACGGAAAGCGAGCACATGGGCCGGCATGGGGAGTTCGATATACTCTCTCAGGTCTCCGGAAAAAATAATTTGTTCATTGTTGGGGGAAGTGCCGAGGGCCGAATCGGTGGCCTGAAAGTCCACCAAAAGACGTGGCCCCCCTTCTAAAGAGATGTCGGCGGGATGTTTTTTAGCGCGGGAAAATTCGTAACGCACACCGAAGCCCGAAAAATTTCCTAACGAGGGAATATCGACGGCATCGGGAGGAATGTCGGAATGACTACTGCGATGTTCGAAAAAATAATAGGCGCTCAAACGGTGACTGCCGTAAACGGGGGCAGCCAAACTCACGCCCACGGTTCCGATGCTGCGTTCTTCAAAAAAATTTTGTCCGATGCGAAATAGGTCTCCGTAGTTGACGACGAAATCATTGAAGCCCACAAATAACGAGGGCCAATAGCGATTGTAGGTATAGAGAAAGCTTCCCCCTAAGAAATTGGCATCGGTGCGATAGGTGGCGGCACCGCGCCAGATATGGCGTAACAAGGGATCGGCGCTACCGATGTTTCCCGACAGTAAAAAGGCGTTGTCTGTGAAAAAAACGCTCGGGGCGATAAAGCGAGGAATAAAAAGCTTGAGGAAGGGATTGTATTTTTTTGCCTCTAGTTTTTCCGGGGCTGCCCAAGTGGGATCCAGATCCGTAAATACAGCGGAGTTTTTTTCTGACTGGTTTTTTAAAGCTCCTTCAGCAGCTTCTCCTGCTTGGGAAGCGAGTAGGGCGCTTAGTGCGATGTTTGTATTTTGGCTTTCGGGAATGGGAAAACGACGCAGGTCATAGCCTTTCCCCGTGTAGTGCTTGACGTAGAGAAAATCCTTTCCCACTTGGGGTTCGAAAATACCGGTTAAGACATTGCTCAATCGCTCCAAACTTCCCGAGGCGAGGTGGTATCGATAGAGGTTGGTAATGCCGGTGACGTCGCTTGTGAAATAAAGAAAATGCCCCTCGGGGCTGAAGCTGGGATTGAGGTCGATCGCCTCATCGTGGGTGACTTGATTGAGGACCTGCCCTTGTAAGTTGTATAGGTAAATATCCCGGCGGCCTTTTTTCCATAAACTGACGGCAATAGTTTTTCCATCAGGGGAAAAGCGCGGGTTGCTGAATTGCAAAGCTGGCTCTGCTGGAGTCAATGGGCTCGAGGTTTTTTTCTCCACATCCCAAAGATAGAGACGGGTGCTGAGAAGTTCGTTTTTGACGAAGACGATTTTTTTGCCATCGGGGCTATAGTCGGGATGAAAGGCCCGTTCGCCCTGGGTGAGCCGTTCGCTTGTTCCTGAGTTGAGATCTAATTCGTAGAGGTCGTAGTACTGGTAAAATTTTTTGTAGCGGGCCGTGTCGCTGTAGACCACTTTTTTTCCGTCGGGGTGAAAGCTAAACTGATTGCCTGATTTTTCTCGGCTGATCATCCGATCTTCGCTTCCATCAGTCTTGCGCATGCGAATTTCCGAATCGTGCAAATTGTCTTCTTGAGTGTAGAGCAGCCAGATGCCGTCTCGGCTCAGCGTGGGATGTTGCAACAATCCATCGGTGCTTTTTACGGTTTGCAGCGGGGTGAGTCCTTCGGCTTCTAATTGGGATTTAAGGTTTTGATATTTTTGGGTGAGTTTTTCCTTCCATTCTCGATGGAGTTTGAAGAAATTTTTATTGTTAAAAGTTTTTCGGGCCTTGTTGTTGAGGGAAAATAACCATACCGACGCGGCATAGCGGCGTGAAAATTCGTAAACCTTGTCGGCACCGTAGGTATCGGTGAGGTAGTCCCAAAATTTTCCGCCGTAGATATAGGCGGCGTTAAAGCCAGGCCATTCGTATTGAATCCCCGCCATTTGATCGAGGGCGAGAAAACGATTCTCCAGGATATCCGTGCGGAGCATCATCTCGGAGAAGGAGTTATTGACCCGTCCTCGTCCCGTGAGGGATTCCTGTTGGGTTGCGATGCCTTCCCGTACCCAGCCCGGAGTCAGCGCATTGGGAGTGACGGTGCGCTGCAAGACCCAACGCAATGGAATCGCTGAACCTCCATACATATCGAGGTGCAGGGTGTGGGCGAATTCATGTCGGAATAAATCCTCAAGCCAATTGTCGTAGTAGTTGAGCGCCGAATCCCCTTGGGGTGGAGCGATGAGCAACACGATATAGTTGTAGGGCAGGGTGGTGGTGAGTCCGTTACTGATGTCGGTGGAATTGGTCAGAACGATTTCGGTTCGTCCCCAGGGTTTCCATTGAAAACGCGGAGAGAGTTCTCCGTAGATCTTTTCGGCGATCAGGGTCATGCGGTAAGCGGCTTCTTCTTCGCCTTTGTAAAAATGAATATTAAAATGTTCGGTGCTGAGGGTTTGCCATTGGAGTTTGGGGTCGAAAAAACCCGCCCAAGCGGTGTGGGTGGCGCAGAAAAAACACAATGCAAGCAAAAGGCCCCAAAGGGGATGGAGACGGCGCGAAAGCGGCATAAACGAGGCCCTGATTTCCCAAGTGAAGTCGGTGTGGAAAGAGAATTTCCTTCGGATATTCTTCTAAAAAAATCAGGCCTAAAATACGAAAATCCGGCCTGGGCGCAAGGAATTTGTATTGACAGTCCCGATATCAGGGGGCTAGCCATCGACCCTTACAATTTGGATTGCCTTATCCAGAGTGGGGTAGGGAACTGGCCCGTTGATCCCACAGCAACCCGCAATTGGCGGGTGCTCCGTCCTGCCCCTCTTCGGGGAATAGATAAGGATTAAACAGGCGGCCTCTTCTGAAATAACACCAGAAGAGGTTTTTTTTTGAGGTGAATGTGTCGGTGGTCGCCGCAAAAACTTTAGATTCGCTACTGGATGCCGTTGGGCATACGCCCTTGATGCAACTGTCCCGTGCGGTGCCCGCAGGTTGTGGGCAGATTTTTGCGAAGCTCGAAGCCTTCAATCCTGGGGGGTCCGTCAAAGACCGCATTTGTCTTCAAATGATTGAGGCTGCGGAGCAAGAGGGGATACTAAAACCGGGAGCGACGGTCATTGAGCCTACGAGTGGCAATACAGGCATTGGTTTGGCCTGGGTTTGCGCTTTGAAAAAACATCCGTTAATTTTGGTGATGCCTGAAAACTACAGTGTGGAGCGGCGTTTTATGATGAGGGCGCTGGGGGCCCGCATCGTCTTGACCGAGGCCGTTTTAGAAATGCCGGGAGCCATCGCTAAGGCTGAGGCTTTGGCCGCCGAAACTCCCGACGCCTTTTTGCCGCGACAATTCTCCAATCCCCATAATCCCGAGGCCCACGAACTGGGGACGGCCCAAGAGATTCTGGCAGATTTGCCCCAGGGCGGTGTGGATGCTTTCGTGGCTGGTGTGGGCACGGGAGGGACTCTGACGGGCGTGGGCAGAATTTTAAAGCGCCACGATCCGCGCTGTAAGATTGTGGCGGTCGAACCCGAATCGGCGGCAGTGCTTTCGGGGCGGCAACCTTCGGTCCATCGCATTCAGGGTATTGGTGCGGGGTTTATTCCCAAGATTTTAGATCTTTCCCTAATTGATCAGATCGAAACGGTTTCCGATCGAGAGGCCTTCGAAAATTCCAAACAGTTGGCTCGTGCCGAGGGCCTCTTGGTGGGAATTTCTTCCGGGGCGGCTTTTGCGGCCGCCCTTCGGGTGTCGCGACAATTAGGGCCTGAAAGTCGCGTGCTGACCCTGTTTCCCGATAAAGGGGAGCGGTATTTCAGCATTGAAAAATATTTTTGAGCAAGGCAAGTCGATGTCGACCTTCATGGCGAAGGTCAGGCTTGCCGTTTTTATAGAGGAGGCTGTCCGTGAGCTTCGTCCGCGGTTTGCAATGCCGAGAGTGTCATCATTCCTATGCCATCGAGCCCATTCACGTTTGTGAATATTGTTTTGGGCCTCTTGAGGTGGTTTACGATTACGATGAAATTAAAAAAGTTTTGACGCGGGAGCAGATCCTTTCCCGCCCCACCAATATGTGGCGTTATCGGGAGTTGTTGCCCCTTGATGGAGCCCCGACGGTGGGAGAACAAGTTGGCTGGACCCCTTTGGTCAAGGCCGATCGTCTGGCCAAGGCATTGGGTGTGAAAGAACTCTACTTAAAAAACGACGCGGTCAATTATCCCACGTTGTCTTTCAAGGATCGCGTCGTGTCGGTGGCCTTGTCTAAGGCGAAGGAGTTTGGCTTTAAAACCGTAGGCTGTGCCTCCACGGGAAATTTGGCCAACTCGGTGGCGGCAAATTCCGCCTCTAGCGGTTTGGAGAGTTTTATTTTCATTCCCCATGACCTAGAACAAGGCAAGGTGTTGGGCACCTTGGTTTATGGAACCCATTTAGTCGGTATTCGTGGGACTTACGACGAGGTGAATCGTTTGTGCAGTGAGGTCGCCGCCAAGTACAAATGGGCCTTCGTCAATATCAACATCAGACCTTTTTACGCCGAAGGTTCCAAGGCCATGGCCTTTGAGATCGCCGAGCAATTGGGATGGAAGACGCCTCGACATGTGGTGAGCCCCATGGCGGGAGGTTCTTTGATTACCAAGTTATGGAAGGCCTTCGAAGAAATGGTCAAGGTCGGGTTGATCGAGCAAAATACGGCCAAGCTTTACGGGGCTCAGGCCACGGGTTGTTCTCCCATTACGACGGCAGTCAAAAACGGATGGGAGCTATTTCAGCCGCAACGCCCCAATACTTTATGTAAATCTTTGGCGATCGGTAACCCTGCCGATGGTTTTTATGCCGCTGGAGTGATGCGACAAAGCGGGGGATGGGGAGAAGACGTTAGCGATCCTGAAATTGTTGATGCCATGAAGTTGTTGGCTCAGACCGAAGGGATCTTTGCGGAAACGGCGGGCGGTGTTACCGTGGGGGTGGCCAAAAAACTTATCGAGTCGGGTCGCATTCCCCGGGACGAATCGATCGTATTGTGCATCACCGGTAACGGTTTGAAGACCCAAGAGGTATTGCAAAACGAATGTGGCGCCCCGCAGATCATCAATGCCCGTATGAGTGAATTTGATGATCTGTATCAAGAAATCGAAAAGGGGGAGCGCGTTTAAAAACTACGGGACATAGAACTCGCCCTGTGGCAAATCCAACACCGAACCCATCGAGGAGGGAGTCGTCATGGCTGAACAAATCAAGCGTAAGGTTTATTTGACCTTTCCGACAGAAACCGTCACCGACGCGATTATTTGCGACATGTACGATAAATATCGAGTGCGCTTCAATATCCGCAGTGCTTCCGTCAATGATTCGGTGGGGCTCATCGCTTTGGAGCTTTCAGGAACCGATACCAAGATCCAAGAGGCCATCGAGTATTTCCGTTCCCGCGGTTTGACCGTAGAACCCATTGAAATGAATGTTTTGGCGGGGTAACGCCCCGGGTGAGATGATCCATTCCATAATCGAAAAAATTGGGCGCACGCCTTTGTTGCGTTTGCGCGAAGTGACTCGCCATTTGCCCTCCGGCGTGGAGGTCTACGCGAAGTGCGAGTTTTTTAATCCCGGTGGATCGGTCAAGGATCGGCCCGCCTATCGCATGATTCAAGAGGGCATTCGATCGGGGGAACTCACTCGGGAGAAAACCATCATGGATCCCACCAGCGGAAACACCGGGGTGGCCTATGCCATGATCGGTGCGGCTTTGGGATATTCGGTAGAACTGGTCGTTCCAGAAAACGTCAGTCAGCAGCGTAAGGATATTGCCCTTTCCTATGGGGCTAAGCTCACGTTTTCTTCCTCCATGGAAGGTTCCGATGGGGCGATTCGCTTGGCGAGGCAGCTAAAAACAGAATATCCCGACCGCTATTTTATGCCGGACCAGTATAACAATCGTTTCAACCCCCAAGCGCATTACGATACGACTGGAACCGAGATTCTCGAACAAACCGAGGGGAGGGTCACCCACTTCATTACCGGTATCGGCACCAGCGGTACGGTGATGGGGGTTTCCCGTCGACTCAAGGATCACAATCCTCGCATCCAGACCTTCGCCAGTGAGCCCGCCGAGAGTCTCCATGGCTTGGAGGGGCTGAAGCATATGGCCTCTTCAATCGTCCCAGGGATCTACCATCCCGAAATTCTGGATGGGGTGCGCTCGGTGCAGACCGAAGATGGCTATGAAATGGCGGAAAGGCTTGCCAGGGAGGAAGGTCTTTTTGTAGGCCACTCCAGCGGTTCCAACGTTTTCGCCGCCCTTGAATTGGCGGCGACCCTCAAACAAGGAATTGTGGTGACCATTCTTTGCGATAGTGGGGACCGTTATATTCCCATTTGATTTTTGTTGGATACGGATGCGTTCATGGCAAAGCATTTAAAAATTTCCGGATACGTCCTCGATATGATGATTTATCATGCCGAGAAAAATTACCCTGAAGAAACTTGCGGTATCGTCATCGGTCCCCAAGGCATCGATAAGGCCATCGGGGTTTTTCCCGTCAAAAATATTCAAAATGATTTGCACGCCAAGGATCCGCAAAAATATACCCGCGATGCTCGTACGGCTTACTTTATGGATCCCCACGAGGTGAGGATTGTCGAAAAAGAGGCTGCCTCGAAAAATTTTGAAATCAAGTTGTATTACCATTCCCATCCCGATCATGGAGTTTATTTTTCTGAAGAAGACAAGGCCATGGCCTGTCCCTGGGGAGAGCCCAATGATCCCCGCGTGGGTTTTCTCGTCATCGGGGTTGAGCAGGGTAAGGCCTCGGGGGCGAGCGTGTTTTATTGGAGTGAAGAAAAAAAAGATTTTTTGGAAAGGCCGCTGAAGCTCCACGCGGCTCTTGCTTGAAATAAAAATAAGGAGACTTCAAATGGCCATTAAAATCAGAATCCCTACCCCTTTACAAAAACTTACCGAAAATCTTTCCGAGGTTCAGGTTGAAGGCAGCAGTGTTAAGGCGGCCCTGGCGAACCTCGAATCCAAGTATCCCGGTATCCGAGATCGTCTTTATGACGATAAGGGAACCTTACGGCGTTTCATCAATTTTTACGTCAATGAAGAGGACATTCGCTATCTGCAGAGCGAAGAGACTTCCCTCAAAGACGGAGACGAGCTGTCCATTGTGCCCGCCATTGCCGGTGGGTGTTAAGCGCCTGAAGCTGGCGACCATTTCCTTCCTTGAATTTTAAGGGACCTTGACATGCATTTTCCTTTGCCTCCCCATGGTGGAGAACTCATCAATCGCCTTGTTTCTGGTTTGGAACGAGACACTCTATTGCAGCGCGCCGCTACCTTGCCGAAGTTGACACTCAACGAACGGGAGATGGCTGACCTCGACATGATTGCCTGTGGTGCTCTCTCCCCTTTGAAGGGGTTTATGAAACAGGCCGATTACGAATCCGTGGTCGAGCGGATGCGTCTCTCCAATGGTTTGCCGTGGAGCATTCCCATTACCTTGTCGGTTCGAGAGGAAAACTCCGAGACCTATCCCCTCGGTGAGGAAATTGCCCTTTGTTCTCCCGAAGGCGAGATCTTAGCCCTGCTGAACTTGGAGGAAAAATATCGTTACGATAAGGAACGAGAGGCTAGCCAAGTTTATAAAACCACCGATCCTGCCCATCCTGGAGTGACAGCCTTGCGAGCCCAAGGTCCGGTGTTGTTGGGGGGAGAGGTGACGGTGCTCAATCGCGTGAGGTACACCGACTTCAACGAAGGACGTTTCGATCCCGCCGACCTGCGAAAATTATTTCATGAGAAAAAATGGAAGACGATTGTGGGGTTTCAAACCCGTAATCCCATCCATCGGGCCCACGAGTATTTGCAAAAGTGCGCCCTGGAAATGGTCGATGGTCTTTTAGTTCATCCTTTGATGGGGGCCACCAAGTCCGACGATGTTCCCGCCGATGTGCGTTGGAGTTGCTATAAGGTTTTGTTGGAAAAATATTTCCCTCCCAACCGCACCTGTCTTGCCGTATTTCCGGCGGCCATGCGTTATGCCGGGCCTCGTGAAGCCATCTTCCATGCCCTGGTAAGAAAAAATTACGGCTGCACCCATTTCATTGTGGGGCGGGATCACGCTGGGGTGGGAAATTATTATGGGACCTACGAAGCCCAGGAAATTTTCGATCAATTCGAAATCGAGGAGATCGGTATTATTCCCCTAAAGTTTGAGCACGCTTTTTATTGTAAGCGCAGCCAATCCATGGCCAGTGACAAGACGACCGCCTCCGCTCCCGAAGAACGCATTTTTCTTTCGGGGACCAAGGTGCGTGAGATGCTGACTCGAGGTGAATGTCCGCCTCCCGAGTTTACCCGGCCCGAAGTGGCTCAGATTCTCATCGATGCCATGCAGAAGCGCTAAAAAGTAAGTGGGCTTGCCCTTGACACCCCCAAATCGGTTATCATCTCCTTACTAGGTTAAAAAACCTCAGAACAAAAAAAGGAGATAAATCATGGGAAAATTGCAGGTTTATGATCCGCTTCGTGAGTCTTGGAATTTGGGGGATGAGCTGGGGCGTTTGTTTTGGGGCCTAGGGAGGCATCTTCCCCAGGCAGAAGAGGGCACTACGGTTTCCTTCGTGCCAGCTATCGATGTCTTGGAAGACGATCAAAAAATGATGATTCGGGCCGAACTTCCCGGCTTAAAGCGCGAAGATGTCAAGATTCGCGTGAGAGAAGGGGTCCTAACTCTCAGTGGCGAAAAGAGATTCGAGCACGAGACAAAGGAAAACAATTACTACCGCATCGAGCGAAACTACGGCAGTTTCGCCCGTAGCTTCACCTTACCTAACACCGTAGATCATGGAAAAATTCAGGCGACAATGAAGGACGGTGTTTTGGAATTACGCATCCCTAAAAAACCGGAAGCGCAAGAACAAGAGGTGAAGATCGAAGTCCATTAAGTCTCGGCTTAGATTTTCCTACCTCGACGTGGAGCACGTGGGGAGTGAATCTCAGCAGAGTAAAAAGAATCGAAGCGCGTGAGCCAGGGCTCCGCGCTTTTTTATTGTCTTTAACCCCTCACAGCAGGGTTTTGAGTTTTGTCTTTTAGCTAGGTTATTGTGAAGCTTGTGTAAGGGGTTTTGCGCTGTTGCGGTTCATTCTGGGAGTTGTCACTTGAGAGTCTCCAGATTTGAGTTTGACTCCTCGGTTTTCTTTGTTTCGCTTCTTCCGTAGAATTCCGGAAGGGGGGCTTATGAAGATCGGCATTCCTCGTGAAATTAAAGATAACGAAAGGCGTGTTTCCTTATTGCCCGAAGCGGTTCGTATTTTAGTGCGGCGGGGCCATCAGGTGTTTGTGCAGCGTCATGCTGGGACGGCGGCAGGGTTTCCCGACAACTTATACCGTCAAGCGGGTGGACGCTTGGTTTCAAGTTTAGCCACTCTGTACCGCCGCAGTGAAATGGTGGTGAAGGTCAAGGAACCGCAACCGGAAGAATATGATTATTTGCGCGTTGGGCAGCGGTTATTTTGTTATTTGCACTTGGCTGCCAACCCTTCCCTAACCCAAGCCCTAAAAATGAAACGGGTAGAAGCCTTGGCCTTCGAAACACTAGAGGATGTTCCCGGACACACGCCCTTGTTGCAACCCATGAGCGAAATCGCCGGTCGTTTAGCCACCCTGTTAGGCGCCAACGCCTTGCGCAGCGATTTGTCGGGTAAGGGAGTGTTGCTGTCACCGACGACTTATTCCGTACCCGGTCGGGTCGTGGTGGTGGGAGCGGGGCACGTCGGGAGAGCGGCGGCCGAGGTGGCTTGGGGATTGGGGGCCAGGGTTTGGGTTTTGGATCGTCGCATCGATTTTTTACGGGATTGGGTTGAGGCCCATCCTGGAATGCAAGTGAGACGGAGCACTCCTCGCGCATTGGTTTCCCTGATTCGGGAGGCTGATTTGTTGATCGGGGCAGTTTATATTCCCGGCGCTCGTGCTCCCCAATTGATCAGCGAGGGCATGGTAAAAAGCATGGCTCCGGGGAGCGTATTGGTAGATGTGGCCGTCGATCAAGGGGGCTGCAGCGAAACAACACGGCCAACTTCTCTCTCCCATCCCACCTATCGGCTCCACGGAGTGATTCATTGCGCGGTGCCCAATCTTCCCGCCTTGGTGTCGCATACTGCTTCTCAGGCCTTGTCCACGGCGATTCTTCCCTATGTGATCAAACTGGCCGGTATCGAGACGACGGAAAAGATTATGGCGATGCCAACGATGAAGAACGCCGTCAATATCAGCGCTGGAGAAATTGTTCATCCCCGAGTTTGGGAGAGTTTCGAAAAAAAATGCTAGGGCACTTCAAAAAAAAGGTTACCCTGTTTCCAGGGTAACCTTTCAAACTGTCCTATTTTGAGACTCGGATAGAGTTATCAATTCGCTAAATCCGTCGCCTCATGTTTTTTAGCTTTCAGCTTCACAAGAATTTTCTTCGGTATTTTCGTCATACCATTCTTGTTCGGAACCGCAGGTTCCTGTGACGTAACAACGTAGCTCGGGCTCTTCGTTGACTTTGGGTTCATTGATTAACGAATCCAGAACTTCTCCAAAGATGACCGCGATATAGTTGGGCACGGTGGCAGGATCTATCCCAGGCAATAGAAATTGCGAGCAGATATCATTGGGAAGGCGATTGGTATTGATATTGCCATGGGTTAGAGCATCGTAGCCTAAGGCATAAGCCACTGGATCGGTAGTGCCTGTTGTCAGGTGGTCCGCTGCATTCTGAGAACAGATATCCTGAAGGGCAATGTTAGTCGCTCCATCCAAGGTTGAAGCCTCTCCATTGGCATTGGGCGTGGCTAGCTCATCCAACTGACTGTAGAGGCTAGCCATCTTAATGCCGGGATAGCTTGTCGTTTCTGAATTAAGGGCCTCGGTGAAGTTAGTGCCCGGTTGCTGTTGTTGTAGCGATGGCGCACAGCCCTGGGCACAAAAAGGGATAGTGGCGGTAGTGCCGTTGTGCACACCGGCCAGAGTTACCAGTTTGGAAACTTTGTGACGAATATCGGGCCAGAAGCGCAGCGCCCAACGGGGCACGATGCCGCCTTGACTAAAGCCGACAACCCTGACCTTTCGACAAGTACGTTGGTATATCTTGCGAATCGCATGAACAACATACTCCGAGGTTTCTTGGACATCGTTCATGCCCCGATTTTCGCCCAGTTCAACAGTGCAAACCGGGATTCCCGCAGCTTCTAACGCGGGTTTCCAGTTCCAACCGTAGTTGGCTTCGGCTGATAAGCGAGTTCCTGGAATTAGCAAAACAGGGGATTTCGTCGCTGTTTCTAAATCCTCGGGACAGTTGAGGGCTGCATCCAATTGGGCTTCGGGAATTTCCAATGCAGGCCCGGGTTGATTCAGCGGAGCAAAGTCCGCTTTGGCAATGGAGGGCATCAGCCCAGCAGATCCTGTGAGAGTCAATAGGCACACACTGGTGCCTAGAATCGTACGCGCAAGTTTCATGAGGAACCTCCTTAACGTGAAACGTAATGAGCGATTCTTATTTAGTTTTAATTGTATGTTTTGGAACCAGGGAAGAATGGTAGAGGCTCGTGCAGAACACTGTCAAGCTGCTTTGTTTTCAAAAAAAAAGACTTGTCGTATTTTGCTACGCGACGAGTTCTTTTTTTTCTGTTTTTATTGAAGCGGGGCAAAGGTTTTACCAAGCCCTTATAGAAAAACTTGCTCAGGTACTCACAAAACCGAAGCGCAACCGCGCATCTTCAAGTATAGCGAGATGAATCGACAGGATGATCTGCTGACGGGCTTCTGAAGATTTTTTCAAAAAAAAATAAAAAAACAAATCGGGGACTAGGGCTGGCCTTTTGCTTTGGGGGCGAAGCGAGGATCGCCTTCACCTAAAGAAGCGCCTTCGGCGGGGACGTGACTCGGACTCTCTAGGTTGTTTAAGGCGTCATAAGTTTGCTTGCGATCCGCGTTGTAAAAACTGACGGAACGAAAGGAACGTAGATCGACATCTTGATGAAAAAAGAGATCGATGGTTTCCGAATAGCCGACAGAGATGCCTACGGGATAATCGATGAGCGTTTGGACCTTGGAGGGGAGCCTTGTGAAGAGCCCTGGGTCTTTGATTCTTAAACTAGTGATGGCTTTGCGAGTTTTTCCATAGGCATCGGTCAACTCCCAGCGGTCTTTCAAGGGATTGAGCCGCAAGACATCGGTGCCTTGATTGGTAACGGCCACGGTGAGGATTTTATAACCGGGAATTAAATTATCGAGGCGTGGGTCGTAATTGGCATCAAGGGTCAGACCTTCTTTAAAAAATTCCATCCGTTTGGAGGACTCTCCTTTGGCGCTTCCGCTTTCCCGGGCTGAAAAACAGCTGGTGAGTAGGCCTACGGTTACGAGTGGGATCAAAAGAGAAATAACAGGGTTCTTCATAAGTTTCTCCATACGGGGAGTCCACCCTTCAAGTTTTGTTCATTCTAAAAAAACTCGAAAAGAAGACGTTGCGGACAGGGCGTGGGGATGGACCTATCCTCGGTGCAGGGGCCACCTAAGGCCTTTCATTATTTTTTTCAAGGTCCGAAAATCCCGGGATCTTTTCGTAAAAGTGGCAAGCCACTTGATGTCCGGTTTCCCGGTTTTGCAGGAGAGGTATTTGTTCCGCGCACAAGGGTGCCGCGTAGGGGCAACGAGTGCGAAAGCTGCAACCACTCGGAGGATTTAACGGTGAAGGGACGTCCCCAGAGAGGAGAATCTTTTCCCGACGTATTTTGGGATCGGGAACAGGAACGGCAGAAAGTAGGGCATGTGTATAGGGATGTCTTGCGGTTTCAAGTTTTTTGGCGGGGAGTTCTTCTACCTTGTGTCCCAGGTACATGATGGCGATACGGTCAGAAATATGACGTACTACTTTAAGATCGTGGGCGATAAACAGGTAGGTTAATTGCATTTCTTGCTGTAGATCCATCAGTAGATTGATGATTTGGGCTTGAATGCTAACGTCGAGGGCACTGACAGGCTCGTCAGCCACAATGAGTTTGGGGTAGAGCATCAAGGACCGGGCAATGCCGACCCGTTGGCGTTGCCCCCCGGAAAATTCATGGGGATATTTTTTGAAATCGGCCGCGTTGAGTCCGACTTTTTCTAGCATCTCTAGGGCCTGACGTTGTCTGCCAGATTTTTCTCCAATGCCATGCACCGTCAGAGGTTCCATCAGAATTTGTCCCACCGTCATGCGAGGATTCAACGATGAGTAGGGATCTTGAAAGACCATTTGAAATTTTTTGCGCAGGGGACGAAGTTTTTTTTCACTGAGTCGGGTGATGTCGTCCCCTTCGAGACGCACCGTCCCCGAAGTGGGAGATAGCAGTCTCATTAAAATCCTGGCGAGGGTGGTTTTCCCGCAGCCCGATTCCCCCACCAGCCCTAGGGTTTGGCCGCTTGGAATCTGCAGGGAGATCCCGTTGACCGCATGAATTTTCCCTCGGCCACGGCCTAAAAAACCTGACGAGAGGGGGAAGTGTTTTACGATTTCTTGGGCTTCCAACAGCATGGGACGCTTTTTCCTTAGAGCTTAAAAAACTTTGCTCATCTCAAGATCAAGTGTTCAAACAACGAGCCTCTTGTTTTTCTCCAAAATAACGGAAGGACGGGAGCTTGACCCGACAACCTGGCACCACTAGGGGGCAACGGTCCGAAAAACGACAGCCTTGCGGCCATGAGCCCAAAGGCGGCACTGTCCCACCGATGGTGCTGAGACGAGGTTCATGATCCAAAAATAATTTCGGGATACTCTCCAGCAGCCCCACCGTATAGGGATGTTTAGGCATACTAAAGAGGCGCTTGACCGGGGCCTTTTCGACGACGTTGCCCGCGTACATAACCATGACGTCGTCACAGATTTGGGCGACGACTCCTAAATCGTGGGTAATGAGCAACACGGACATGTGCATTTCTTCGATGAGTTCACGGATCAGCTCGAGAATCTGCGCTTGGATAGTGACGTCCAGCGCGGTGGTAGGTTCGTCGGCGATGAGAATATCGGGTTGGCACGAGAGCGCCATGGCGATCATAACCCTTTGGCGCATTCCACCGCTCATTTGGTGGGGGTAATCGTGTATTCTTTTTTCAGGATCGGGGATGCGAACCTTGCGCAGCATCTCAATGGCGATTTCTTTAGCCTGAGACTTGTTTACCCTCTGATGCAAGAGAATGGCCTCCATGATCTGGGATCCCACCGTGAAGACGGGATTTAGGGAGGTCATGGGCTCTTGGAAAATCATGGCGATCTTGTGGCCACGGATTTTTCGCATTTCGTTTTCATTGAGTTTGAAGAGATCAATGCCCCCTTCGGGTTCTTTTTCTTGCCAACCAAAAACCGAAGCCGTGAGATCTACTTTTGGAGTGGATTCGGAGCCAGCCAAGGGATGGGTATCGGATTTTTCAAGAGCCGGGGTTGGGGATGAATTCAAGCCCATTAACTCGGGGACATTGCCGTAATAGAGGGCCTCACCCCCGGAGATTTTTCCGGGGCGATCGATCAAGCGCAATAAACTTAGGGCAGAGAGGGTTTTGCCACAGCCCGACTCTCCCACAAGCCCCAAGACCCTGCCTTGACGTAGAGAAAAGCTAATGCCGTCGACGGCGGCAATTTCTTGTCCCCCTACGGGAAAGGTGATTCTTAAATCTTTGACCTTCAGGATTAGACTCATAGTCAGCGACCTCAGCCCGAACGTAGTTTAGGATCCAAGGCATCTCTCAAGCCTTCTCCTACTAGATTAAAAGCGGTAATCGTAACAAAAATCGCCGCACCTGGGAAAACCGTCAACCACCAGGCAAAATCCATGAAGGCTCGCGATTGGTTGAGTAAGTCCCCCCAACTGGGAGTGGGAGGTTGGACTCCAAAGCCTAAGAACGACAGGGAAGATTCGATGAGAATCGCTCCCGCTACTCCGAAAGAGGCCGTGACTAGCACGGGGGCCATGGCGTTGGGGAGCAGGTGTCGGAATAAAATTCTCCAGGTTCCCATGCCTTCTACTCGGCAAGCGGAGACGAAATCTTGATCGCGCAACTTAAGAAATTCTCCGCGCACCAGTCGGGCGATGCCGGTCCATCCCGTGAGTCCGATGATGATCATGATGTTGTAGAGGGAGGGGCCTTTTACAGCCAGGGCGGTGAGGATCAAATAAAAAGTGGGAAAACAAAGAAAGATTTCCGTAACTCGAGAGAGGGACCAATCCCAGCCGCCTCCGAAATAACCCGCCAGGGCACCTAAAAAAATTCCGATCAAGGTGTAGAGGGACACAGCGACTAGTCCCACCGAGAGTGAAACCCGACTACCGTGAATCATGCGGCTCAGGACGTCTCGACCTTGTTCGTCGGTGCCTAACCAATGGTAGGGGTTGGGGGCGAGCAGAATGGCGTCCAAATCATAGTCGTCGGGTGAATAGGGAATGGGGGCATAACGGACAGACGCGCCCGATTTTTCGAGGGAGTCGTAGTTGATCTCCCGAAGCTCAGGATAGAGATTCAATCCCCGAAAGGGCCAAATTTTTTCCAGAACGGGAAAATAAACTTTTCCTTCGTATTTAAGATACAGGGGAGTGCTGTTCGCCAAGAGGGGAGCCAAAAGAGCTGTGGCCACCGTCATGAGAATTAAGACCAATCCTATGCGGTTGAGGAGGCTTCGGTTGAATTGGCGCCTGACTCCGGCCCAATAGGAGTTGGGTGGTACCGTATTTTTTTTGGAAGAGGATGGAGTCATTGTTGCAGCCATGACGTGATTGCGAGGAATTTAGGTTCCCTGCCTCCCTGAAAAGCTGATTCTCGGGTCCACCAGGGTGTAGGCCAAGTCGCTCAGTAACAAACTCACCAAAGTGAGCAGGGCCGTGATGGTACTGATGGCCATGACCGTGGGGTAATCATAGGCGAGGGCCGATTCGAAGGCCAAGCGGCCCATGCCGGGGATGTTGAAGATTTGTTCGATAATGACCGATCCTCCCAACAGGGCCGGTAATAAAGTGCCTAAAAGGGTGACGATGGGGATCAAGGTATTGCGAAAGGCGTGTCGCCATAAGGTGCCGCGTTGGGAGACTCCTTTGGCACGAGCGGTGCGCACGTAATCTTGTTGCAGAACTTCTAGCATGGTGGAGCGAGAAAAGCGGGTAAGGTAGGCGAAGGATCCGTAGACCATCGCGGTGACAGGCAAAACTAAATGCCAGGCAAAGTTAAGGGCTCGCTGAGGGAAGCTCCATTGCTCGGCTCCGTCGGAAAGTAAACCCCCCAGGGGGAACCAATTGAGATAATCTCCTCCAGAAAAGTACATCAGCAGTAGAATGGCCACCCAAAAGCTGGGGAGTGAATACAAAATAAACAAAAAGAGCATGGTCGCTTTATCCGCGAAGGAATCGCGGTGCACAGCCGAGAATACTCCCAGTGGAATGGAAATAAAGTAGACGATGAACAATTCTAAAAGATTGAGGGTCAGGGTGATGGGTAAGGCCTCGGTGATTTTTTCCAGAACGGGTCGATGGTCTTTGAGGGATTCGCCAAAGTTGAATCGAAGTAGTTCACTGATCCAGATTTTATATTGAATACTGTTTTGGCCCACAAACTCTAAAACCCTGCGACTTATCCAAGGTTTGTCTTGAGGGTCGCTGCCGTGCAGTTTCAGGGTCACTTGATGGATGAAGTTTTCATAGGCCGGGGGTAGTTCGACTTTGAGGCCGTAGAGCTTCATGGTTTCGTTCATGACCTTCCCTGAAAGGGCCTCGGCCTTGAGTCCTTGGGCGCCGAGCAATTTTTGCGAGACAGGATTGCCTGGTGCGAGACGGATCAAAAAAAATGTGATCCAGGTAATCCCGAAGAGGGTAAAGACCATGGCGAGCAGTCGTTTGAGGATATAAGTAGCCATTAGTCTTTTGATACCTTCCATTCGAGAATGTCCAAACCACCTTTATAAACCTCCACATGGGTAAAGCGTCGGTTGCGCGCTACCAGAGCGGGGCCGGTGTAGAGAAAGGCGTAAGGCTGCTCTTCGTAGAGAATCTCATGAAGGCGCTGGTAAAGTTGAGCCCGTTCTCGTTTGTCAAAAGTTTGTCGAGCTTGAGTCATGATTTGATCTGCTTCGGTGTTTTTAAAACCGACGAAGTTGGATCCTTGATCGCTTTGGGAGGAATGCCAGACTTGATAAGGGTCTTCGTCAAAACCAAAGGACCAAGCCAGACTCACGGCATCGAATTTTCGGCTGTTGATCTGTTGCACAAAAGTCGCCCAGGCCATGGTGCGGATCTTGAGTTCTATTCCTGCTTCTGCGAAGTCTTTTTTCAGTATGGAAGCCAGTCTTACGTAAAAATCCGCCCCAGCAGGAATGAGTAATTCAAATTCAAATTTCTTGCCGTCTTTTTCTCGGATTCCATCGTGGTTTTCATCGACCCAACCTGCTTCCTCTAATAGTCGTTTGGCTTCTTGGGGATTGAACTCAATGGGGGGAACTTTGTGGTTGTATTCGTAGCCGAAGACCCAGAAGGGCCCTGTGGTGATCTTTCCTAAACCGAATTCTAATTTATCGACGACAGCCTGCCGATTGATGAGGTGAGCCAGGGCTTTGCGTACCCGTTTGTCTTGGAACAGTGGATTGCGTAAATTCCAGGCAATGTAGCGGTAACTGGGGGTGTAGTACTGATGTTTGACGAAATTTTTTTGAAATTTTTCCGAATCGGTCTGCCGTACCCATTGAATGGGACGTAGAGAAGCCAAGTCTAAATCTCCCTTCTTCAGAGTTTGCAGAGTCACCGTGTCGTCGGGCACAACCTTAAAAAGAATTTTTTTCAGAGCGGGGATATGCTCGTGGTCCCAATAATTTTCATTTCGTTCCAAGAGAATATGTTTTCCGGTCTTCCATTCGACAAAACGATAGGGGCCATTGCCGATCGGGGCTCGATTGGCCGGATGGCTGTTGAAATTTTTTCCGTCGGAAAAAATATGTTTTGGCAAAATAGGGATGCCGCCCACGAATTCTAATGCTTTGAAGTAGGGGACGGCGTAGGTGAAGCGCACCGTGAAGTCGTCGATTTTTTCTACTTTCGCGATGTCCTTGTAGTAGACCCTCAAGTGGGGAGCGTCGACTTTTTCATCCATGATACGCTCAAAGGTAAAAATGACGTCGTCGGCGGTGAGAGGTTTTCCATCGTGCCATTGAACATCTTGTCGCAGATGAAACGTATAGGTCTGTTGGTCGTCGCTGATCTCCCAAGAGCGAGCCACCTTGGGTTCAAATTCGAGGCTTTTGTTGTTTCGCTTGATGAGACTATCGAAAAGCAAGTCGTTGATGCGGCCCGCATAGGCGTCGGTGGCGGTCAATAGGTTGAGGGTGTCGGGTTCGCTATTGAGGTGGTAGAGTAGCGTGTTGGGATCTTTGGGTTCGGTGACTTCACAGGCCACGGTGCTTAAACTCAGCAAACAGATAAAAATTTTCAGCCATCGACCCATGTTTTTCCTTTTTTTTCGGGATAATTTCAAAACGCGGTACTCGGGCAATGGGGTGGAAAAAAATAAAGGCCACAGTCCCTATAAATGGCTGAAATGTCAATGCCTGAGTGCTGATATCGATTCGGGCTTTGGCCCCTGGAGCTACAATCCGCGGAACCGCGCAGTGGGGTTACGAGGTTCATTTCTTCTAGGCAAGTTTGGAAAGCTCCATTTGATTTTCAGGGATGGCATCTCCTCAGATTGAGAGCGAGGAGTTTTCGGATAGTGTTTGAGGAAACTATGGGGCCGTTAAGGTGGATGGGCGTCGGGAAGTTTCTAGGGAGAAATCGGTTTCTGGAAGAAAAGCGAAGGATTGAAGTTGGCGGAACTGTACGGAGATTGCCATTTTGGGTTTCGCGAAGGAAAAACGAAGTTGGCTCGCTAGTGCGCCCTGGGGCGTCGAGGTCCAGGCTCCGTAGTTAACCTCGTAACGCAACTTTCGGCAGCCGTCCTTTTGGTAGAGGGCAAGGCGGCGTAGTTGTAGGGAGGCCTGCGGCGGGGAGCCAGCCGCAAACCAAGCCTGGGTGCGCTTCCATTGGACGAAAATCCCTTCTTGGGTGAGGGCGATTTGTTCGGGGTGTTCCTGGGTTTCCTGAGGAAGTTTCGGAACCAGCAGGCGAAGAAACTCGCTGACGCTGAGGGGGATGCTCAGGGACTTTTGCAAGTCGTTGCTCCCTTGTGGAATTTGTTCGAGGCTTTCCGGATCTTGAGGGTTCAGCCACGATACGTTTTGTCCGTCGGCTACCCAGAGAAATTGGGATTGTCCCACTTCGTCGAGGAAGACAAGTTTGAGACGATCGGGGAAACTAGCTAGCACCGCCGCATCGAAAAATTGTTTTTTCCCCCGGGCCTGAATTTCCACCTGAGAAAAACCCTTGAGGCCCTGCAGCCCCTGTTGTTGCTGTTGCCAAATTTGTATCTTTGACCAGAGTGTCGAGTTGAAGTTTGACGGGGTTTGGCTTCTTTGATTTTTCATCCCACAGGCTGTTCCCAACAAGAGCAGCAGGCAACTGGCCAGCAGAGATAAATGCAGGCGTCGCGTTCTTCGGGGTAAAGGATCATCATGGGGAGACTTGAGGCAACTTGCGAAAATATTCATGGGGGAGAACCTGGATCAAGAAGAAAAAACGGCTTAAAGTTCGGGGACGTCGGGCAAATTGAGGTTGCTCAATTTGGCGCGGATGCGTTTTTGGTCTTCCAATTCTTTATTTGCCAAATTGGGTACCTGAATGGTGGTGCCTAAGGCCTGCTGGAAGTAATTCTTCGCTTTATCGATTTGCCCCAATTTTAAGTAAATATCGCCGAGATGTTCCAAAATGGCTGGTTCCTTGGGGGTTAGCTGATTGGCTCGTTCCACCAAATCGCGGGCCTGTTGGACCTGGCCCAATTTGAAATAAGCCCACCCCAGGGAATCTAGGATGTAACCATCGTCAGGTTTTAGTTGGTTGGCCTTTTGTAGCATGGTCAGGGCTTCTTGTAGTTTTAAGCCGCGGTCGACATAGCTATATCCCACATAATTGAGGGCCAGGGCGTTTTCGGAATTGATCATGAGGATTTCTTCCATGATGGCCATGCTGTCTTCGAAGCGCCCCATTTGATCGAGGAGAACCCCTTTGGCAAAGAGCAGTTTTTCGTTTCGAGGAAAACTTTTTAAACCCTTGTCGTAAGTGAGTAGGGCCTTGTTGTAGAGTTCTTGCTTGGCGTAGAGGGTGCCTAAAAGTTCGAATAGTTCAGGAATATCTTTTCGTTTTTTTAGCGCTTCCTGAGTTGCGGCTACGGCTTCGGAGATTTTTTGAGTTTCTTGGTAAACCAGGGCGAGGCGGACTACGGCATCCTTGTAAAGGCTCGAATCGGTGGGAACCCTTTTGAATAGGCGGATGGCCTCGGGGTAGTTTTTATTTTGGGCTTCCAAGATTCCTAAGTAATACGCCACCCGATCGTTATCGGGATTCATTTCCATAATTTTTGAGAAACGGCGAATGGCTTCGGGGTAATTTTCTTGTTCGTAGTAAAGTAAGCCGATGCGTAGCTTGGTGGAAATATCCTGAGGGGCCAGTTCTTCCATGCGTAAAAAATACTGGAGGGCCTGATCGTACTTTTCTCGATCCATGGCGATACGGGCCAGGGCCATCAGACTGTTGAAGTGGTCAGGATCTTCGTCGAGGAGCTTTTCAAAATACGGGATCGATTTGGATTCGGTTTCGGGTTTTTCGGCGTAAAGGGTGGCAAGATAAAACAGGCCCTGAATGGAACTGGGATCTCGGGTGAGTAGTCGTTGCAAGATGGCGATGGCTCCCGGTGGATTTTCTTGAAGAATATATTCACGGGCGGCCATGGTGTAGCACTCTTCTAGATCGGGTTGGAGTTGAATGCACTTTTCGTATTCTTCCAAGGCCTCCAGACTTTGTTTGCGTACGGAGTAAAGCTTGCCTTTCAGCAGGTGGGCCTCCGGATTTTTCGGATCGATGGAAACAGCTTTTTCCACTTCTAAATCGGCCTGATTGAATTGCTGACCTTCGGCCAAATGGCGGGCCAATTCCATATGCAAGTAGGAAGATTGGGGATCGGCCTCCACCGCTTCGGAGAGAGAGGTGAGGGCCTCGGCGTCTTGACTACGTAGCTTGTGCAAGCGGGAGTCGATGTAATGGAGTACCGAGTTACCCTGAGGTTCGATCTCGGAAGCGCTAAAGAGCCTAGCGTCTTGGTTTTTTACAGATTGTGGAGCATCGGCTTGCTGGGAATGGAGGCTGCACGCGCCGCACAGCGCCATGAGACAAAGGCTGGTAAGGAGATTTTTCCCCATTGTTTTCACGGTTTGAATCCTACCCCGCTTGGAAGTTCTTGCCAATCGGACTTCTTGTTTCACCCCATAGAGGACGTTTATTTTTCTCAAGAAGTTCTTCTCATTTCCGGTCAGGTTTTTTCAAGCCCTTGTGAGGCCCAGAGAAAGAATTCTTGATTGCCCTTTTCTCCCGTAATGACACAGGGGGCTTGACCTTCGATTTTCAGGCCGAGGTTTTCGCTAAATTTGCGGATTTCCTCGAGGGCGCGTTGTTGAATTTTTGGGTCGCGCACAATGCCTCCTTTTTCGATGGATTCTGGGCCCGCTTCGAATTGGGGCTTGACCAGCATGAGCAATTGCCAAGGGCCAGGGACCGCTTGAAGCAGGGGAGGCAAGACCTTGGTGAGGGAGATGAAAGACACATCGATGACAATCCAATCGATTTTTTCTGGGAGGTCTTCTGGGCTCAGCTGGCGCACATTAAAATTTTCTCGCACCACCACCCGGGGATCCTGTCGTAGGCGAAAGTCGAGTTGGTTGGTTCCGCAGTCGAAGGCGTAGACCTTGCGGGCTCCCCGTTGCAGAAGACAATCCGTAAAGCCTCCTGTGGAGGCCCCCACATCCAGACAAGTGGCGCCTTTTGGATCCAAGCCGAAGCCCTCCAAGGCCCCTTGGAGCTTAACGCCGCCGCGTCCCACGTAAGGATGGTCTTTTCCCGTGAGGCGAATTTGTGTTGCGCTCGGATCGAAGCATTCGGAGGCCTTCAGCACCCGACGTTCGTTGGCAATGACTTGGCCCGCCATAATCCAGGCTTGGGCCCGCTCTCGGCTTGGGGCCAGACCTTGCTCCAGTAGCAGCAGGTCGATGCGGATCTTTTTTCTTTTCTTTTCAGAAGGTGCGAGGGACACCGACGAATCCTTCCCGAATGGGGGGCGACGGGGAGTGTCTGACGCCATCGCCTCAATTGAGATTCAGCCCAGTCGTTTGTAAGCGGCTAGAACCATGGCTTCTGTACTCGGCCAATCAATGCATTTGTCGGTCACGGAAACCCCGTATTTGAGTTGATGCAGATCTTGGGGAATGGATTGGTTGCCTTCGAAGAGATTGCTTTCCACCATCATGCCGACGATGCCCCGGTTACCTTCGGCCACTTGCTCGATCACGGCCTCGAAAACCTTGGTTTGATTGCGATGGTCTTTGTTGGAATTGCCGTGGGAGCAATCTACCATGATTTTGTCTCGCAAGCCCGCTTGGCGAAGTTCGGTTTGGCATTGAAGCACGCTGGCGGCGTCGTAATTGGGCTTGGCTCCACCTCGCAACACGATATGGCTGTAGGGATTGCCTCGAGTTTTGTAGACGGAGATTTTTCCCTCCGAATTGACTCCTAGAAAACTGTGGGGGCTGAGGCTTGATTTCATAGCGTTGATGGCCACCTGAATATTTCCGTCGGTGCCATTTTTGAATCCTACGGGCATGGAGAGTCCGCTGGCGAGTTCGCGATGGGTTTGGGACTCGGTGGTGCGGGCTCCGATGGCCGACCACGAAATCAATTCAGAAAGATACTGGGGGACAATGGGGTCGAGGGCCTCGGTTGCCAGGGGTAAACCCAAATCTGTCAATTGCAGGAGGAGGCGTCGACTGAGTTTAAGGCCTTCTTCGATATGAAACGAGTCGTCCATATGGGGGTCGTTGACCAGGCCCTTCCACCCCACGGTGGTGCGAGGTTTTTCAAAATAGGTGCGCATCACGAGAAAGATTCGGTCATTGACCTTGTTGGCCAGTTGCTGCAAACGTTCTCCGTATTCGAGGGCTGCCTTGGGATCATGAATAGAACAAGGGCCTACGACCAAAAAAATACGGGAGTCTTTGGAGTCGAGGATGTCTCGCAAGACTTGGCGCCCCTGGGCGACCACTTCGGCTCCCTGTGGGGAGATGGGAAATTCGCGGCGAATTTCTCCTGGAGTGGGAAGGGCTTGGCGTTCGGCAATGTTGACGTTGGAGAGGAGTTCGGGATTCATGCTTTGGCTTCTCGGTTTCTTTTTGACAAAGTTCAGAACAATTTTAGTGTGAGTCCAAAAAATTGGACATTTGCCCCCATTGTAGGGGAAATACTCTCAAAAAGACTACCGGTAACAACGCGTTTTTATGACTTTGTCAACTCGAGCCCTGGGATCTCCCCTTGACAATCTCCTGTGGGGGCCCATTTAGGCGAGACGGCTTTCATTTAAGCCAGGAAGTGGGTGTTTCGATGGCATATTTAGAGAACAAAGTTCCCGAGGTGGCGGAGATTCTTCTTTCCGACGCTCAAGTGCTCGCCGAGCCTGAGATGAGAAAGTTGGCTCATCTACCTTTGCTCACGGTTTTTTATTTGGGATTGCAGCGGCAGATTTCTTCTACCCCCGTCACGGCTCTCGAATTGGCTGCCTATCTGGGTCTCGAGGTGCGCGTGGTCGAGGGCTTACTCAATTTCCTTCAACATCGTGGCTGGGTCTGTAGCTTTAGCCAAGAACTGCCGGCTTATTCCCTAACTCGAGATTTCGAACAGTTCACGGTGAAGGAGCTCCTAGAAATGGTGGGCGAAATTCAGCGTCAGTTAAAAAAGATGGGAGCCAAGACCCAAGAGGGGGAGCGTCAATCCGACGACGAACGCTACCGCAAACTTTATTCTGATTTAGCTTCCGAGATTCTCCAGTTGTTCGGCCGAGACGCCGTCAATCAGATGCCGGTTTAACCGTGCGTTGCGGTTTTTTTTCCACGCAGCAAATGAGACTTGAGCTTTAGCTCAGGGCCTTGAGAATGCGCTCCACCGAGCGCTCTTTGCCGAGCACGGCGAGCATTTCGAAGATACCTGGACTCACGGTGCTTCCGGTGAGGGCGGCACGCAGCGGCTGAGCCACCTTCCCCAACTTGAGCTCTTTTTCTTGAACGAATTGGTGAATGCATTCTTCTAAGGCTGTGGCGCTAAAGTCTTGCTGTGATTGAAGTCGCGGTAACAGTTCACGCAAGGTTTCTACGCCTTCTGCGTGGAGCATCTTATCACGAACTTGCTCCGAAATTTCCACTTCAGAAACAAAGTAAAAGGCGGCCATCTCGGCGAGTTCGATCAGTGTTTTGACTTTTTCTTGGCAGGACGCCAGTGCCCTGGCGCCGTACGCTGGGTCTTCGATGGTGAGCCCGCGTGCCTGCAAAAACGGTTTGATTTCGCGGCAGAGGCGTTCTGGACTGCTTTGACGTATCCAATGTCCGTTGAGCCAAAGTAATTTTTCGGGATTAAAAACCGCGGCGGCCTTGCCCACTTTGGCAATGTCGAAATGGACCTTCAATTGTTCCAGGGAAAAAATTTCCTCGTCTCCGTAGGACCAGCCCAGTCTCACTAAATAATTGAGCAAGGCCTCCGGTAGATAGCCTTCGTCCCGGTAAGCCAATACGGACGTGGCTCCGTGACGCTTGCTCAGACGCTTTTTGTCGTTACCCAGGATCATGGGAACATGGGCGAATTGGGGCAGAGGATAATCGAAGGCCTGATAAAGTTGAATTTGTCGCGGAGTATTATTGAGATGATCGTCGCCTCGAATCACATGGGTGATGCCCATGGTCAGGTCGTCGATGACCACGACAAAATTGTAGGTGGGGCTGCCGTCGGTTCTCGCCAGAATGAGGTCGTCTAATTCTTGATTGTCGAACTCGATACGACCTTTGATCAGATCCTCCACGACTGTTTTTCCCTCCTCGGAGGAGCGAAATCGTATGCAAGAGGGGCGCGGGTCCTGAGCTGCCGACTGGGGATCTAGGCTTCTACAGGTTCCATCGTATTTGGGTTTTCGTCCCTCGCTCATGGCGAGGTTGCGTTTGGTCTCCAAGCTTTCCGGGCTACAAAAACAACGATAGGCCTTGCCCTCGTGTAAAAGCTTTTCCAGGTGTTGGGTATAGAGTTCAGACCTTTGGGTTTGATAAAAGGGGCCTTCGTCGTAATGGAGTCCCAGCCAAGACATGGCCTCGAGGATCGAATCGATGTACTCCTGAGTGGAGCGCTCTCGATCGGTGTCTTCAATGCGTAAGATAAACTTCCCCCCGGTTTTATGGGCCATGAGGAAGTTATAGAGGGCGGTACGAGCACCGCCAATGTGGAGGTGTCCGGTAGGTGAGGGGGCGAAACGAAAGCGGTTCATGGGGCGCTCCTATTATGGAGACGCCATGGTCGGCAACTGCAAAGACGTTGTCAGGCCTTTCCTGCTCTCCGGTTTACGGCTTTACATCTGTTTTATGAAATCGTAGGGGGGGCTCGTCTGTCATGATCCGGGGTTTCGTCTTCTTAAGAATTTCATAAAAAACAACCGGGGATTGCGAATGAGAAACGCTCATCCATGGAGCCCTGTGTCTCCATAGAGATGGAGCTGTGGAGGTCAATGTGGAAACCGTATTGCCCCGTGCTGCGGACGAAAAAATTCAATGGGCCCAGTCCTTTCCTTTTCTTATCTTTCATCTTTTACCTTTGGCTGCCCTTTGGACGGGGACGACTTGGGGGGATTGGGTACTGTGTTTTGCCCTCTACGGCGTGCGGATGTTTTTCATCACGGCGGGCTATCATCGCTATTTTGCCCATCGTTCTTACAAGCTCAATCGGGCGATGCAGTTTTTGATGGCTTTTGGCGCCATGACTTCTTCGCAAAAGGGCGTGTTATGGTGGGCGGGATACCATCGCCATCACCACCGCTATTCTGACCAGCCCGAAGATATCCATTCTCCCAAAAAGGGATTTTGGTGGAGCCACATGGGATGGATCACTTGTTCTAAATACCATAAGCCCGATTATCGCTTGATTCCCGATTTCGCAAAGTATCCTGAGCTAAGATTTTTGGACCGCTTTTGGGCTCTTCCACCTACTGTTTTGGCTTTTGGGGTGTGGTGTTGGGGGGGATGGAGCGCCCTGTGGATCGGCTTTGTGCTTTCCACCGTGATCTTGTGGCACGGAACCTTTACCATCAATTCCTTGGCCCATGTTTTTGGTCGTCGTCGCTACACGACGACGGATACTTCCAGAAATTCCTTTTTGTTGGCTCTCATTACCTTGGGAGAGGGCTGGCACAACAACCATCATCATTATCAGGCTTCCACCAACCAGGGATTTTTTTGGTGGGAGATCGATATCACTTATTACCTGCTGAGGGGCATGGCTTTTCTAGGTTTGGCCCGTGAGCTGCGGCGACCTCCAGCGGCAGTTCTCAAGCGACAACGGATCCAGGATCAAGACATCCAACAAGAAGATGCCGAGGCCTCCGCCGCTCCGACTAGTCCTGTGGCTTGGGGCGAATTTTAATCCGCTGAAAACAAAACAGCCTTCCCGTTTTTTCAAAGACTCGAAAAACAGGAAGGCCGTTTTTTGAATACTGTCTTTTGAAGACTAGCGCTTGTTGCGATCGAGGGCTCCGCCCAACCATGGCATCATAGAACGCAATTGGGCTCCCACCTTTTCGATGGGGTGGTTTTCTCCGGCTTTGCGCAGGGCTTGAAAATGGGGACGGCCCGATTCGTTTTCTTGAATGTATTCTCGAGCGAATTCTCCCGATTGAATTTCTTCCAAGATTTTTTTCATGGTTTCTCGGGTGCGGGAATCAATGACACGAGGTCCTCGGGTGAGATCGCCGTATTCAGCGGTGTCGGAGATGGAATAGCGCATATTGGCGATGCCACCGGCGTAGATCAAATCGACGATGAGTTTTACCTCGTGGAGACATTCGAAATAAGCGACCTCGGGTTGGTATCCGGCCTGCATCAAGGTATCGAAGCCCGCTTGGATCAAGGCGCTGACTCCGCCGCACAACACCGCTTGCTCTCCGAAGAGGTCGGTTTCGCATTCTTCTTTGAAGGTGGTTTCGATGACGCCGGCCCGGGTGCCACCGATTCCGTAGGCGTAGGCCAGTCCCAAGTCTTTCGCCTGGCCGGAGGCATTTTGCTCGACAGCGATCAAGCAGGGAACACCCTTGCCTTCTTGATATTGGTCGCGCACCAAGTGGCCAGGTCCTTTAGGAGCGATAAGAATAACATCAAGATCGGGGCGCGGTGTGATGCGCTTGAAATGAATGTTGAAGCCATGGGCAAAAAATAAGGCGGCACCTTTTTTGAGGTTATCTTTGAGATGTTCTTCGTAAAGAGCCTTTTGATGTTCGTCGGGGACCACGATCATGGCCAAGTCGGCTTTTTGAGCGGCAAGCTTGGGATCGGTAAACAGGGGCAGCCCGGCGTTTTGTACCTTGGAAATGGAAGGCGAACCTTCTTTAAGACAAACAGCTACCGAGTAGCCCGAATCTCGCAAATTAAGCGCATGGGCGTGGCCCTGGGAGCCAAAACCAAAAATAACGATTTGCTTTCCTTGGAGAAGCTGGGGATTACTGTCTTTTTCGTAATAAACGGTGGCCATGGGCGCTCCTTATACTTGAGAAATAGTCATCACGCATTTTGGGGAATCCGACCCGAAAGGGCTTTATCCATGCGGGCTAAGCGCCCTAGCATAGGGAAGTTTTTGCGGTCAACGGCCAAAGATTGTCCCCAAAAATAGGATTTCCCGTTTAGGGTCGAGAACTTCCCGTTGCTTCTAGTTGCTTCGTCCTAAGCTTTTGTGAGAGAGGCAGGCTCGAGAGGTTGGATATGAAGCGTTTTTTGTATGATTTGCAGCGAACCCATCATTGTAACCAATTAAGCGGTCAAGACGCCGGGGCTCAAGTGGTGCTCTTCGGTTGGGTTTCCACCGTAAGAGATCACGGGGGAGTCCTCTTCGTGGATTTAAGAGACCGTGAAGGCCTTACTCAAGTGGTCTTCAATCCCGAGACCAATCCGGCGGTTCATGATTTGGCCAAACACTTGCGGAGCGAATATTGTATGGGAATCGCAGGCAAGGTGATGCGGCGTCCCGAGGGAATGACGAATAGTAAATTAGCCACGGGTGAAATCGAAGTCTGGGTCTCCGAGTTCGAAGTGTTTTCCCGCTCTAAAACGCCTCCTTTTGAAATCAGCGATGGGGTCAATGCCCAGGAAGAATTGCGTTTGCGCTATCGTTTTCTCGATTTGCGCCGTCCGGCGATGCAGCGCAATTTTTTGCTACGCCATCAAGTGGCGCAAACGGCGCGTCGCTATCTCTCCGATCATGGCTTTTTGGAGGTAGAGACCCCTATCCTGACCCGTTCCACTCCGGAAGGGGCCCGGGATTATCTGGTGCCTTCGCGTGTGCATCCAGGCTCTTTCTTTGCGTTGCCCCAATCTCCCCAGCTCTTTAAGCAAATGCTCATGGTGTCCGGATTCGAGCGTTATTTTCAAATTGCCCGGTGTTTCCGCGACGAAGACCTTCGTGCCGATCGTCAGCCCGAATTTACTCAGATCGACATCGAAATGAGTTTCATTACCCCCAAAGAAATTATGGAGGTGATGGAAGGCATGGTGGCGCTTTTGTGGAAGCAAACTCTTGGCATCGATTTGCCTAGGCCCTTTCCGCAAATCTCTTACGAAGATTCCATGGCGCGCTTTGGCCTCGATGCTCCCGATATGCGTTTTGGTATGGAATTGGTCGATCTCACCGAATTGTTTCGCAACACCGAATTCAAGGTGTTTCGCGGAGCCCTGGATCGGGGCGGCATCATTAAGGCCATGAATGTCAAGGGCAGGGCTGATCTATCGCGCAAAGATTTGGACGATCTGACCCAATGGGTTTCCATCTATGGTGCGAAGGGCCTGGCCTACATCAAGGTGACCGAGAGCGAATGGGTTTCTCCCATCGTCAAATTTTTTAGTGAAACAGAACGTGGTCAATTGCAACAAGCCCTCGATATGCAAGCCGGGGATCTCATTTTGTTCGGCGCCGATAATCCTAAGATCGTTAACGATGCATTGGGAAATCTCCGCGAACATCTCGGCGCCAAATTGGGTTTGATCGACGAAAAGAAATTGGCCTTCGTTTGGGTCAAGGATTTCCCGCTTTTCGACTACGACGAAAAAGAGGCGCGTCATGCGGCGGTGCACCATCCCTTTACGGCGCCGCGTCCCGAGGACTTGCCTTTGTTGGCTCAAGATCCACTGAAAGTGAAAACCCAGGCCTATGATTTGGTGTTGAACGGCCATGAAATCGGGGGAGGCTCCATCCGTATCCACGATTCTCAAGTGCAGGAGCAGGTTTTTAAGATCCTCAAGATTGAATCCGAAGAGGCCAAAGAAAAATTTGGCTTTCTCCTGGAGGCCTTGCAGTTTGGACCTCCACCCCATGGAGGCATCGCTTTTGGATTGGATCGCCTGGTGATGTTGATGGCCGGGGCCGATTCCCTACGGGATGTCATCGCTTTTCCCAAAACGCAAAGGGCGGCTTGCCCTCTAACCGAGGCGCCTTCTTCCGTGGCGGCCGCCCAGCTGTTAGAGTTGGGCATTCGAGTGGAGAAAAAGGCATGAGCTACGATGCGATCGTCATTGGTGGGGGAGTCAATGGTTGCGGTATTGCCCGCGACGCGGCCATGCGCGGTCTAAAAACCGTGCTGATCGAAAAAAATGACTTCGGTGCTGGCACTACGGGAGCCAGTTCCCAAATGATCCATGGTGGGGCGCGCTATCTATTCAGCTCTCGCAAGACGACTCGTCTCTCTTCTGTTGATAGTGGCTACATCCAAAAGATCTGTGCCCATATGCTATTTCGCATTCCCTTTTTGGTGCCTGTCCTCGAAAAAGAGCATTCCCCCGTTTGGTTTCGCAAGGTCATGTTGGAGTTGATGGAGGGCTTTTTTGAAAATTACGACCGATTTAGTGCCATGAAAAACGGCCTTCCCCATACCCGACTGACCCGTGAAGAAGCTTTGGATTTAGAGCCCGAGTTGGCAAAAAATTTGGTCGGAGCTTTGAGTTTCGACGAATGGGGCATCGATACCATGCGGCTTTGTGTGTCCAACGTATTGTCCGCCCATCAGCACGGTTGCGAGGTCTATAACCATACTCAGGTGATCGAGGTTTTGAAGGAGGCGGGTCGTGTGGTGGGGGTGAAAACTCGCGATACCCTCAATGGTGAGATTCGTGAGTTTCGCGGAAAAATCGTGGTGAATGCTTGTGGTCCCTGGGCGCCTCGCTTGGCGGCCATGGCGGGTGCCACGGTCAAGTTGCGTCCGGCCAAGGGGGTTCATCTTAGTTTGGACCGACGCTTGAGCAATTATGCCATCATGGCTGATGCCATCGATGGTCGTAGCATTTTCGTGATGCCCTATCAAAATACCACGGTGATCGGCACCACCGACGACGATTACTTTGGTGATCCTGACGATATTCCCATTTTAGAAGACGAGGTCGAATATCTGCTCGAGGGCATCGAGAGCGTATTTCCCCGTATCCGGCAGTTTCGCATTACCCATGCGTGGGCCGGGGTGCGTCCCACGCTTCCCACGCGTGGGCCCTACGAAGATGATCTGAGTCGAGACCATCGGGTTTATGATCACGAGGCCGAGGAGGGGGTGGGAGGCTTGCTTTCCATCGCCGGGGGGAAGCTCGCCAGTTATCGCCTGATGAGCGAGGATTTAGTCGATGTTTTGGTAAAAAAACTGGGCAAGGGCAATCCTTGTCAAACCCATCAAATGCCTTTGCCCGGAGCCGAGCGGCGTGCCCAGCCCCAAGATCTGGCTCAACAATTTAAAGTGCCGCTCTTTGCGGCTCAGCGATTGGTGTATCGCTATGGGGGTAGGGCTTATGATGTTTTAGAGCTCACGAGAAAAAATCCCGCCTACCGCAATGTGCTGTGTGCCTGTGATCCCGTTTTGGAGGCCGAGTTGCGTTTTGTGATTCGCCACGAATGGGCTCGTACCTTGGAAGATTTAAAACGTCGTACGCGATTGAGCTTGGGGCCTTGTCAGGGGACACGCTGCTTCATGATGGGAGCCCAGGTCTTAGCCGAGGAGTTGGGCCAAACTCCCGAGCAGGTTTATCAAGAAGTGGGAAATTCCCTCGAAAAACGTTGGAGCGAAAAGGTTCCCGCCATGGGGGGGGTAGGTTTGCAAGAAGAAGAATTATTATTCCAAACCTACGTGGGCTTGGGTGTGCACGGAGCGAAGTGATTCATGGAAAAAAATACGGACATCGTCATTGTGGGCGGAGGTTTGGCTTCTTTCGCTGCTGCCGTCCATTTGGCCGAATCGGGTCGAGAGGTGATTTTAGTACGCAAGGCTCCGGGGGCTACGGCCTTGAGTCATGGGGCTTGGGAATTGGCCGCTCCTCTCGAGTCGAATGAAATTCTCGCCTTGGGGCCGGAACCCTCGATTTCGCAGAATAGGGCGAAATGGGTGGCTTCCTTTCCCGAGCATCCCTTCACCGCTTTAAGTGCCGATTTGAACGAAAAAAATGCCCCCATGTTTTTTAAAGATTTGGTGTTGCGCGCTGTCGAGGAGTTTCCCCTCGCCTGGTCGGGAGACGTCGACGCCAATCAGACGATCTTTACCGAATTGGGCACGGTGCACCGCGCGGCTTTTGTGCAGTCCACCGTGGCCGATGCCCATCTGCACGCCTGCCGTGGAGCCCGAGTTTTGTTGGTGGGAGTGACGGGCTATCCGCAATTTCGCGCCAATTTTCTCGGGCAAGCCCTAAGGTCTTGGCAAGCGCGACAATCGCAGCGTTTCATCGAATCGGTCGATGCCATCGAGGTGACTTTGCCTTCTTTTGAGGGAGAGGCTTCGCTGAGTGCGGTTTCCCTGGCCTCGGCCTTGGAACGGGAAGAAATTCTCCAAGACTTTATTCAGGTGTTGCAAACCCACTTAGAAAATCGAGACTACACCCATCTGTGGTTGCCGCCGATTTTGGGCATCCGATTCAGCGCCGATATCGTTAAACAACTTTCCCAGGCCTTGGGGTTGAAGGTAGCCGAGGTCTTGCCTGCTCCCGGTGGGGTTCCCGGTTGGCGCGTGCATGAGGCGATTCAAGAATATTTTCGGCGCAAAGAATACGACATCCTCGAAGGAGAGGCCGTAGGCTACGACGCCGAAGGCAAGAAAATCACTTCGATCCGCGTGCATCAAGGCAAGGATCGCATTCGGCTTCGAGCCAAGACCTTCATTCTGGCCACCGGAAAATATCTTTCAGGAGGGATTCGCTATCGCCGATCCCCTCAAGAAGGGGCCGATTCCAAAACCTTTAAAGAGACCTTGTTCGGTCTTCCCCTGTTTTGTGAGGGGCAGCCTTTAGAAGACCTCAGTTTGTCCAAGCTGTTTCAGTCCAATATGGGCCAGGCTCAAGCGGTGTTTCGAGTGGGTTTAAAAATCAATGTCCATGGACAGGTGCTCAATCGCGAAGGGCGCCCGGTTTTTGAGAACGTCTTCGCAGCGGGACGTATTCTCCAGGGATGGGATCCCACTCGAGATGCTTGTGCAGCGGGGGTCGATTTACTCTCTGGCACAGTGGCCGCCCAAGGTGCGGTGGGATGAGTTCCCTGATCTGTATCCCCAAAAAAATAAAGGGGGCAGAGCCGCTTAGTGCGACCCGCCCCTAAAAAATTCGTAACAGGCCTAAAAGTCAAAGTTGCCCCGCGTAACCACGAGAGTGGGGGCCATCAAATGATCATCGTTGCTATTGCTCATCGTCGTAACATGAAATGGTGCCGTCTTCGTTGGTAGCCGCCGCTTCGCAGAAAACGATATCATGTGGGCAGTATCCGTTGACCTCTGTGCAATTTTCATTGCCGTCGCAGCAGAGTGCCTCGCTTTCAAAAGGTCCGCTATTAGAGTCGAAGGGCAGGCAAAGCCCGAGACTACAGGCATTGGTGATGTAGATGTAGAGCTTCGTGCGTATTTTTTCCCCATAGACGGCGAAGAAAGGAGCGCTTCCCGAGGGGCAAGCCGCCGTTCCCTTGAGGGTCAAGGCACCGGTGGCGCTACTCCAACAGATATTTTTATTGAGCACAGGGGGATTGGGCCCCACATAGCCACAGGGACGATCGAGCGAGGTACAAAAGGGATCGTAGGCCTGTGCTCCAGACCCCAGGAGCGGCATGCTTATCAAGGCCGCGATGAGAGCTAATTTAAACCGCATAGAAACCTCCCCATTACATTAAATGGATGATTTGTGAAAAGTTTTAGGAGAACCCGGACGCCCAGTATGCCTCAGCATCAAGGAAAAACAAGAGGCCCGAACAGCCTTAAAAAAGCTCAGGCCGAATTTGCTAGTTTTTTTAGGGTTTTTTCTAAAATGATTTTTTGCTGTTTTTTTGGGCAAAGGGAATGATCGCGAGGTGAGGGTTATTCCCCCCGAGCGAGCTTGAGGGCGAAGGCTTGATCTTGTTTTTTATGTTTTGCGATATCTTGGGCGGGAAATGGGCAAAAAAAAAGCAGCGAGACGGGGTCTCGCTGCTTCATAAATAATGAGTCAGTTCAGTGTTATTTATCCTGCTCCGAAAGCTCACAAGGAGGTTGGGCACCATCACATTCAACGGGAGATAGTATGGTGGTGCCGCAATATGGACCCTTTTCATCAAAGTACAGTCCTTCACAGTCCCCATTATTCTCGTTACAACACATGATTTCCTTCAAATCAGGAGCTTTAATATCCTGTCCGGCGGACTCGCCAGATCCATTGACACCAACAGATTGAACATTGTTCTTAACTTCCAGTCGCTGTTTCTGTGCTTGACTAGAAACTCCAGTAAAACTGGCAGCCATAGCAACAGAGGTTAAACCTAACGCGACTGAAGATATTGTAAACATCAAATATTTTTTCATTTTTAGACTCTCATTCTAATAAAATAATAGTAGGGATTCAGGATCCTTTATGCGCCGACTAAATTAGTAGTCCTCTTGAATCTGGCAGGGAGGGTCAGCGTCCTTACACTCCACGGGATCTTTGATGGTGGAATTTGGGCAATAACAGCCGTTGACTTCATCACAGATAACCGGCACGCAATGACCATGTGATTTAGTGCAGCAGTAGATGTACTTCACATCCGGTGCCGCTATATCTTCCTGGGTGCCAGCGGGAACGGTGTTGCCACTCGAACTCCCATTGGTGACAGACTTAGAACTCTGATTGGTGACCGTCACCCCCTGTCGTTGGGGTTGGCTGGAGGTTTTGGTGAAGCTCGAGGCCATGGAGGTGGACCCCATACCCAAGGCAAGCAGCGACAAGGCAATTGCGAAAGACTTTTTCATGTTTTTGACTCACTTTCTCTTAACAAGAATGACCGAAATATTTCCTCACCCCATTGGGCAAAGCGCCCGATTTTGAGGTTGCTCAGGAGCTATCTCCCACCGAGCCTCCCTATTTTCGCCTTGGGCCCGAGTAAAGTTGCTTTTGATTCGGTAAAAAAAAATAAAAAAACCACCTGGAAAAAGGTAACGGTTTTTCTAGCCCTTGGGTAGGGCTAAGCCCGGGTTTGGGAGGGGGGCAAAGGGGAGAGGGGTTGGTCGAATTGCCTGATGAAATCCAATCGTTTTCTTCCACGGGCAGTGTTCAAGGCAATGCCTGGCATCCGAAGCAAGCCGCTGCATCGCCCCCCTGTGATTAAAAAACAGCCAAAAGTGCCGCTCCGATCAGAGCTTGGCAGGAGAAACCGAACCTTGCTTCTAAAACTCGAGGGTTCCAGCGACTGCAGGACAGGCCCAACGACACCACCCTACTCGGTAATCCCGAGGGGGGTGACCTTAGCCTGAAGACTTTTGAGAAGACCCGACGGCCAACTCTTTGATGTCTTCCCAAAGTTCTTTAAGGATATATTTTCGCTCGGTGGTTTGTTTAAGGAAGAAGGGCACAATGCAGCCGCAGCGATCGCAATCGGCATCGGCACCCATCATGCATTGAGACTTTTTATTGCCCTTGGGATCGAAAGCGTATCCTTTTTGCAAAAAGACACAGTTGTCGCCAATGGCCTTATGGCGTTCTTTGGTGCGCATCAAATTAAAGACCCGTTCGTCGACTCCGATGAAGTCGCCATATCGAGTGCGTTTTAAATGAATGATGCGGTCGATGATTTTTTCTTGTTCTTCAAAAGGAATGAACAAATCGTGCTTCACCCCTTTTACCGGGGTAAAAAAATCTAAGAGCACGTGTTTAACATTGGGATGACCGTGCCATTCTTCGAGCAGGGCCTCCATGCACTCGATATTACGATTATTCAAACAGCAGGCGAGGGAGATGTTTAAGCCGGCGCCGGTTTCTTCGATATTCTTTTTTAATTTTTGATAAACACCCGCGCCGCGAATGTCATCGTGGTAGCTCTCGGTGCCATCGACGGAGACGTGGAACTGTATGTCTTTCCACTGGGGAAAGGGGAAGGTGCCGTTGGTGACGACAATGTTGTGCTTAAAATATTTTTTGCCTTCTTCGATGAGTTCTTTGCGCAAGATGGGCTCACCGCCCACCCAGGTGGCCGACCAAAAAGGAAAGCCCGCTGCTTTGAGTTCTTTTAATTTATCACGCCACTCGTCGGGTTTGAGTTCTTTGTCTTGGTCGTAGGCGAAAAAATAGCAGTGCTTGCAGCGGATATTGCATTTATTGGTGATGTCGATGGAGACGATGGCATTTTTGGGAAAGCCTCGAAACAGTAGAGCCATTTTTAATAAACGGTCTTTTTTCCAAAAGCGTCGTTTAGTTTGTGGAGCCGGGGTTGAACTCAGTTCGGTCGATACTGCCATGCCGTTCCTCATCTTGGTTGGGTGGAGAAACTGAAGTATGACGCCTAGACTCCACTGTCAAGAAAGTAGATCCGTAAAACTCAGGAAAAGGTGCTTCGATAGAATTAAAAAAAGGGTGGGGAGAATTAGAAAATAAAAAGGGCGGTTCCTCGTGAAAGGAACCGCCCAAAGATTTCGTTTATGAAATCACCAGAGGCCTTAGGCCTGGGTGCGACGACGCTGCCAGACCATGGCGGCGAAAGCGCTACCCAAGAGACCCATCAGCACCCAGGGGGTGTGGGCAGGAACGGCACCGCGTTGCAGACTGCAAGGCAAGAGGCCGCTACCTTGGAGCACTCCCGTGTTGTTGATGGTGGTGGGGACGGTGTTGGTGGTTTCGGGATCATCGGGATTGGTTTCGTCCGTGGTGATCAGGGCTTGGTTTTGGATTTCTCCAGCGCTGACCGCGACGACGATGATCTCAACCGAGGCGCTCTCAGAAGGGGCCAGGGTACCGAAATCGCAGCTCACGACGTCGTCGGTGTTTTCACAGGTTCCTTGGCTGATGGTGCCGAAGGCGACGAAATCCACTTCTTCGGGAAGATCGTCGACGAGGACAACCCCAGTAGCATCATTGAGACCAGTGTTGGTCACCGTGATGGTGTAAGTGAACTCGTCACCGATGCTGACCACGCTATCGCTAACGGACTTCACGCCTTCGATGGTGGTGGGGGCGTATTCATAAGCTCCCATATCACAACGGGGGGTTCCGCCTTGAATTCCAGCGACCACGCGGAGGAAGGGATCGTCCCGTTGGTCGAATTCTAAAGCAGTACCTCCATCGACATTGTCGGTGCAACCGCCGTCACCTTCGGGGCGAGCCGCATCAATGGCAGGCGAACCGAAAGTTAGAGCATGGGTGGGGGTTAAACCACCGTTGTCTGCCAATACGTCCAAGAGGGGATCGGTGCCGGCAGGCAAGTCGCCGGTTTGAGGTCCGCCGATGCTGCAAGTGGAAGTATCCATCACCAGGTTGTATCCGATGGAATTAAAGGTCTCCTCGGGAAGATCGGCGGTGCCTTGGGTACAGTCTGGGCCAGAGGGCGCCGTATTATTGGAGACGATGCTATTCTGAAAGTCGAAGGTTCCACCGGTAGTCTGTCGGGGGATGAAGAGTCCACCTCCAAATCCCGAGTCAGGATTGGTGCTGTTAAAGGCCACCGTCGAACTATTGAGTTGGGTTTGGGTATCGGGGCCCCGCAGGTCGGTGAGACCACCACCGTTGACGGTGGCGAAATTACCACTGAGGGTGGAATCGATTACATTGAGGGAGAGGCCACTGGCAACGGTGATATTGTTGAAGATACCGCCACCGCTTCCGTAGAAGGGAGGAGCGTCTTCGCCAACAGCGAGAGCTTGGTTATCGAAGATCGCGCTTTGCAATATCTGAACACTGCATTGCTCGTTGCTGAGTCCGCCACCCGAACCGCGATTGACCACGTTTTCGTTAATTTGGGTCGTGGTTACAGTCAACCCGCAACCTCCAGAGGCTTGGGTGTCTCCGTTGGCACTCACACCACCCCCTGAACCGCGACTGAGGGCGCTGGCGTCCAAAGTGACGTTGTTGTTATGAATCAACGAGGCTTCGACGACGGCGGTGGTGCGATTGTACAAACCACCTCCCATGACATCGTCACTAAAGAACTGTTGATTATTTTCGTTGCTGGCGGAGTTGTTGGTCAATTCCGAGTTTGCTAAAACCAGTAAACCGGCATTTTGTATGCCCCCACCGCCGATGACGCCGTTGACGGGCACCAGGGCTGTACCGTTTTGGATGGTGAGTCCATTCAAAGTCACATTGGGGAGGATATCGAGATCACCACCAGGGTTTGGCAGGCAGCTCGAAAGGTCGTTGAGAATGTCGAGGACGCGATCGCCCACCGATTCAAATTCTGCGGAGACGACCGTAACTCCAACTCCACCCCCATTGATGGTGATGTTGGAGCAGATGTCCAAGTCACCATCGAGGTTGTCGTTGTTTTCTACTCCGGCCGAAGGGCTGAGGGTGAGGACATAGGTGCCGGCAGGATCGACAAACTCGATTACGTCGTCGCCGGATCCAGCCGTACAGTTACCGTCGGCGGTATCCGTATTGGCGGATTGAATGGCTTGTCGTAGCGAGCAACTGTCAGCGGTGCCAACGGGGTTGTCCAGAGTTGTGTTGACCGTAATCGTGGCGGAATGGGCCACGGAGGCATTGAGTAAGAGCATTAGTGCAGTTGTTCCTAATGCCGACCTAAAGGTTTTCATAGTTATCCCCCTGTAGGGTTAAATGAGTGCACAGTGTTTGGTATTTATCTAAGTAAGATTAAAATAAATCAGAACTAGAATTTTATAATTGTCCGCGAGCGGGGGCATTGTAGGTGGGAGTAGGGCTGATGTCAATTTTTTGATTGAAAGCCTTGGGCGACTAGATAAACCTCCCGCGAGGTCTTGCGGGTGGCCTGGGGTTCTACGGTTTTAACTTGGCGGAAGTGGTTTTTTAACTCTTGAAGGAAGGAATTAAATTCTTCCCCGGGAAAAATTTTCACAACCAAAGCTCCGCCTGGAGCCAACCAACGGTGGGCGCTCTTCAAAGCCAAACGACACAGTTCGTAAGAAAGATAGGCGTCGCGAAAGGGAATCCCGCTCAGTTGGGGGGACATATCCGAAAAAATGCCCGTGACCCTTCGGTCTTGCAGCGTGTCTGCCAAAGCATCGAGGATCTCGGGTGCCTCCATGTCTCCCAAAAAGAAAAGTAAATTTTTAGCCTGAATTTTGGGCATGGGCTTCAGGTCTACGGCCAACACCTTGCCCTCCAGTCCCACAGTTTTTAGCAGTTGCACTGTCCAGCCTCCGGGAGCCGCTCCCAGATCCAGCACCCAATCTCCTCTTTTGATCAGGCGGTATCTCTGAAGAATTTCCTCGATTTTAAAAGTGGCCCGAGAGGGAAGTCCTTGAGCTTTGGCCTTTTTCCAATAGTGGTCTTTTCGTTCGTAATGGCCCATGGAGTTAACGCCTCTTTCTCAAGCTGAAGAATGTGAAAGCGAAAACAGCCCCCCCCAGGGGATTTTCTTTCCCATAGCGGAAGGTTTCTGTTTTTCAGTTTCCGCCTATCAGTTTGGAGGAGGGTGATGCAATCCTCAGAATCGCTTTTATTCAGGGATCGATAAAGGTCTTGAAAACCGAGCTTGCACTGCATTAACCCAGCGAGGATCTTAGAATGTGCATTTTGTGTTGAGGAAAATAAAATGGCCCTACTGAAATCTACAGAAATCCCTTTAGGCTTCCCTGCTCCGGATTTTCGTCTTCGCTCTGTTGAAGATAAACTTTACACCCTTGCCGATTTTGGTTCGGCCAAGGTTTTGCTCGTCCTTTTTATTTGTAACCATTGCCCCTATGTGCAGGCCATCGAGGAGCGTATTTTGGCTTTGCACCGCGATTACGGAGAAAGAGGGGTTCAATTGGTGGGCATTTGTTCCAATGATCCTCAGGATTATCCCGACGACTCTCCCGAAAATTTAAAAAAACGTTGGCTCGAAAAACAATACGGTTTTCCCTATTTAATCGATGAAACTCAAGAGGTGGCTCGAGCTTATGGTGCGGTCTGTACTCCCGATCTGTATGTCTTCGATACGAACCGAGCATTGGCCTACCATGGTCGTCTCGACGATTCTTGGCAGGATTCCGAGAAGGTAACGCAGCAAGATCTGCGTCATGCCCTCGAGGCCTTGTTGGCAGGTCGTTCGGTGGTCGGAGCCCAGGTTCCTTCCATGGGCTGTTCCATTAAGTGGAAAAAAAATCATGGGTAGGGCGGATGGATTTTAAGATGTCGGATCTTTGGGGTGGTTCCAGCGAGAATAAAATAAAAAAATCAGGTTATAGGATGTCATTCCAATTTAAATCTTTAGGGTTCTTTTGGCGGTTCAGGGTGGTTTCTGTGGCGATCCTGATTGCTTTGATCCCATTGATTTCAGCTTGTGGGTCCCCATCTCACTCAGGCCCGGCGGTGGAGTCTTTACCTGTTCAAGAAATCAGGGTCAGTGCTCGACAGTTCGCGTGGGAGTTCAGCCAAGCTGGTCCCGATGGTCTATGGGATACCGCCGATGATATCAAAAGCGGCAATCATCTTGTGACCCAGGCTCCAGCTCGAGTGAGGATGATTTTAGAATCTCATGATGTCATCCATGGTTTTTGGGTTCCGGATCTTAAAATTCGCCAGACCCTTGTTCCTGGTGTGAGGCTTGTTAAAGAATGGACGGTCACCCAAGTAGGTCAACATCGCGTAGCTTGTGCTGAGCTGTGTGGTTTAGAGCATGCCAAAATGGTGGGAATTTGGGAGGTCGTCGACAGAACTCAGGCAACGGCTAGATTGACACAAGATTAAGTCTGAGTCGGCTTCTATTCTCTAGGATCTGGCGCTTGACGCTCCCCGGGGGGCATGGTACTTGGCCGGCCCGTTTGCCTTGAATTAGGGTTGAACTCTTCGGAATAAAAAGGATTCTCTGATTATGGAAACCCTCCATTACGGATACAGTCTGCCCCCGGATCTCTCCGCCCACGGGCACAATATCGATTTGCTCATCAAAGTGCTCCATGTTTTCATGGTGGTTTTATTTGTAGGGTGGGGCATTTTTCTTCTGATTACCTTGATTCGATTTCGCCAGAGGGAAGGTCACAAGGCCAGTCACGAGTCAGTGCATAGCAAATTGCCTAAATTTCTCGAAGTTGGGGTGGTGGGTTTTGAGGTTTTCCTTCTGGTGGGTTTGAGTTTTCCCGTATGGAATCGCTATAAATCCGAGCCGCCTCCTGCCGATCAAGCCCTGACGGTTCGCGTGATTGGGCAGCAATTCGTTTGGAATATCCACTATCCCGGTGAAGACAAGGTCTTCGGTAAAACCGGTATCAAGTTCGTGAGCGATTCCAATCCTCTGGGAATTGACCCCGAAGATCCGGCCAGCGCCGACGACTTTTTTACGGTCAATCAGTTTCACATTCCTGTAAACCATCCCATCATTGCCCAAATTTCCTCCAAAGATGTCATCCATAGTTTTGGGGTGCCTGTGTTGCGAGTGAAACAGGATGCCAATCCGGGGATGGTGGTTCCCATTTGGTTTACGGCCAAGGGGATTGGGCAGTTTGACATCCATTGTTCCCAGCTCTGTGGTGTAGGACACAGCCTCATGAAGGGCAACGTGATCGTGCAACAGGCTCAGGAATTCCAAAAGTGGCAGATGGAGCAACCGCGACCCTTTAAAAAACAACAGGGTCAACCCGCTGCAGTTAACGAAGTTAAGACAGACGTCCAAAAGGGGTAAGTCATGAGCGCCTCCCACGAACATCATCACGAACACAAACTAAACTTCATTCAAAAGTATATTTTTTCCGTCGATCACAAGGTTATCGGTATCCAGTATGGCGTTACCTCTTTAACCTTTTTGTTCCTGGGTTTTTGCATGATGATGCTCATGCGGTGGCAATTGGCTTATCCGGGGGAAGCCCTGGAGATTCTCGGCAAATTGGGCCTGTTTACAGAAGGTATGCCGGGCGGTGTTATGTTGCCCGAGTTATATAATTCCCTGGGGGCCATGCATGGGACGACCATGATCTTCTTGGGCGTGGTGCCTCTGGCCGTTGGAGCTTTTGGAAACTATCTGGTGCCCCTAATGGTGGGTGCTCCCGATATGGCCTTTCCTAAGTTGAACGCCGCCAGTTACTGGACCTACCTCATGGGGGCCTTGGTGATGATGGCGAGTTTCTTTGCGCCAGGTGGAGCAGCCAATTCCGGCTGGACCTCCTATCCGCCCCTTTCGATTCTCGCGACCCAAGGGCAAACTTGGTGGTTGTGTGGAATGGTGTTTTTGATCACTTCCTCCCTATTGGGTTCGGTGAATATCGTTACCACCATCGTGCATTTGCGAGCTCCTGGCTTGAGCTTCTTTAAATTGCCCTTTTTCGTGTGGGCCCAATTCGTCACTTCGTTTTTGTTGTTGTTGGCCTTCCCTCCCTTGGAAGCCGCCGCGGTTTTACAATTGATGGACCGTGTGGCGGGCACCAGTTTCTTTATGCCCTCGGGATTGGTCGTCAGCAATATGCCCGTGGATGTGGCCGGTGGGGGAACCGTATTATTGTATCAGCATCTTTTTTGGTTTTTGGCCCATCCTGAGGTTTACGTGCTGATTCTGCCAGCCATTGGTGTCATTACCGAAGTCATTGTCAATAATACCCGTAAGCCGCTCTACGGTTATAAAACCTTGGTGTATTCGGCTATTTTTCTAGGGTTTATGTCCTTTATCGTGTGGGCCCATCATATGTTCATGACCGGTATGGGCAGCACCATGAGTAATTTTTTCCAGGTTACCACCATGATCATTTCGATCCCTTCGGTGGTCATCCTAACGGTTTTGATCATTACGCTATGGGGCGGTTCCATCCGTTTTAACGTGCCGATGATGTTCGCCTTAACCTTTCTTCCGATGTTTGCCATCGGGGGATTGACCGGCTTACCCCTTGGTCTGACCGCTTCGGATATTTATTTTCATGACACCTACTACGTCATTGGTCATTTCCATTACGTGGTTGCCCCCGGTACTTTGTTTGCGCTCTTCGCAGGTGTTTACTACTGGTATCCCAAGGCGGTGGGCCGCAAGATGAGCAGCTTTTGGGGTAAGGTCCACTTCTGGGGTTCCTTTGTGAGTATCAACTTGGTCTTTTTTCCGATGCTCATTCAGGGGATTGCCGGTTTGAATCGTCGTCTTTACGACCCTACTTTTTACGCCAATGGTGCGGCTATTCAAGATCTCAACGTGTTGATCTCCATGGCGGCTTGGGCCTTGGGAGCGTTTCAGTTGGTGTTCATCGGAAATTTTTTCTTGAGCATCAAGTACGGCAAAAAGGTGGGGGACAACCCCTGGCAAGCCACCACTTTGGAGTGGGCCACGCCGACGCCTCCTCCCCATGGAAATTTCTTGAAGGAACCTGTGGTGTATCATGGGCCTTATGAGTACAGCGTTCCCGGGGAAGCTCAGGACTATCTGCCCCAGAACGAAGAATCTTCAAAAGCTTATCAAGTTGCTTAAAGGAACGACCTTATGTCGCTGGATCTGATCAAGCATATCGAAACTCCTCACCCGGTCACCGGAGTGACCAATTCCAAGCTAGCGATGTGGCTGTTTTTGGCCACCGAGGTGATGCTGTTTGGGGGATTATTTTCCGCCTACATTATCATCCGTATGGGAGCAACCAGTTGGCCCCATGGGGATGAGATTCTCAATGTTCCCTTGGCCACGATTAACACCATGCTTCTGATTGGTTCTTCCGTCACCATGGTTATGGCGTGGGCTTCCCTGATGTTAAAAAGCTTACCGAAGTTTCGCATCTACATGACCTTGACGATCCTACTGTCTTGCGGTTTCTTGGTGATTAAATACTTCGAGTACTCCGCTAAGTTTCATCATGGTTATTTCCCTTCAACCAACAATTTTTTTGCCACTTATTTCACTCTGACCGGACTCCACGGTATTCATATTTTGGGTGGTATCTTGGTAAATCTTTATTTTCTGCTGACTTCGGGAAAAGCCTGGCGTGAGCATCCCCGTATGTTTACGGGAAGAATCGAGGCGGCGGGTCTTTATTGGCATTTTGTTGACTTGGTCTGGATCTTTCTGTTTCCCGCTTTGTACCTGCTCTAAGAGTAGTGCGACTAAGTTAGGTAAAAGTGGCATTAGGGGATCTTAGGTTTTTAAGGAGAGCGTATGGACGAGCATAAAATGGAAGAAACTCTCGAGCATATTAAGATTTACATCATCGTGTTTGCGGCTTTGGCGGTGCTGACGGTGGTGACGGTTTGGGCTTCGTATCTCAAGGTGAGCCCTGGAATGCACGTGGTGGTCGCCATGGCCATCGCCTCGGTTAAAGGTGGCTTGGTGCTAGCCTATTTTATGCACTTGATTACCGAAAAAAAGGCCATACGGGGCTTGCTGATCTTGACAGCCTTTTTCTTTATGGCTCTTATGTTGTTGACGTTTTTTAGTAATAAAACCCTAGGGCCCCTAGCTCCCCATATTTTGTAGGGAGGTTTTTATGTCCTTAAGAAAGTTCCATATTTTTTTCATCACTGTCTCGGGTCTTTTGGCTCTTTTGATGGTGTTTTGGGGAGTTTGGTACTTTCAGGTCAGTGGCCAATGGGTGGGTTTTCTCTATAGCGCTTTAGGTATAGCGGGTGGTTTGGGTCTAATGCGTTACCTCAAGTGGTTTTCGCAGAAGTATTCGAGTTTGTTGGGGATGGCCGTCTCCTTGGGCTTGGGGTTGTTTTCGGTTTTGTATTCGCAGGATCTGTGGGCTTGTGCAGTATGCTATTCCGATCCTGATTCCAACGTGACCAAGGCGGCTCTTCTGGGAGTGGCTTTCCTAGGACTCGTGGTTTACGGCGTGCTGTTTGGCATGATTAGTATCGCGCGTTCTTGGCACCGTCGTGCTCAATCCCTCAATCAAGAATTTTAATCCTGGGTGCGTTTTTGTAGACCGCGCAGGGTTGTCAGTTCTCTTTTTCTTAAAATTTCGAATGTGTTTTTCAAGTTGAGTCGTTCCAAGGGATCGTTTGATTTCAATCGTGATTTCAGGATGGGGGAAGAATTTTCTTGAAACTTCCAAAGTGGGAGGCGTTCAGTCGTCTCTTCTCTAGGTCTGTTCACGTGGAGAGTCAGCTACATTTTAAGCCATGGGCCTAACTAGATTCTCGGAGAGAGCGCCTTTTGAGACTTCTTTCGATCTTAAGCAATTGTTCAAAAAAACTGTGTTGGGCTGTGGTGATGACCTGAGGAATGATCTTCATGTTGATGATGCCCGTCCCTGACATGGGTAGGTGTAGATCCCATAAGGTGACATTTTTATCGCGGAGTAGGTGCCCTTTTTGTTCATCAATGCGGGCCTGTCGCACCATATCGGCATAGGTGGCACTCAATTGGAGTAAACGAAAGGCAGGGATCTTTTTGAAGATCCAATGGGTGAATAATTTGCTGGTGCCCACTTGGGGAAAAAGATTTACCGAAATAAGCAGTAGTTTTTTTCTTTTTTCTCTGCCGGAGAGTTTGTCTCGAATCCATTTTCGGTAAGGGCTGATAAGGGGAACTTCTTCGATGGTGCCGCCGTCGATGTAGAGATGGTCTTTTCCTTTTCTGGAAATCACTTTAGGAACATAGAGAATGGGAATAGCGGAGGAAGCAATCACCGCATCGAGGGGATCGGTTTTTAAAATCGGAGTTCGGTATCGCCCCGAATCGACATTTTCGGGAGTCAAGACTTCTCCGCGGCGTTCCGTCAGATTGTAGGCGATACAGTAAAAGGGAATGCGCGTCTTGAGTTCGGTCAGATGCTTTTCTAACAATTCTTTGAGAGCGGTTTGACAATCCATGAAGCCTTTAAGCATTTGATCCGAGTTGGGTAGCACGGCCTCAGTGAAGAGATTTTTGATTACCTCTAATTTGCTCGGGCTAAATCGCAGCGAATAGCGGTTGTTGTAGAGATGGTATCCCTCTTGCTCGATCACCGAAGGATCGACTCCCAGCGAATAGGGGAGACCCGCAATTGATCCCCCGCTACTCCCCCAAATTTCTTCCAGATAGGGCCGTAGTTCTAGCAGATCGAAAAATTTCAACAGGGAAGGATGGGCAAACAAACGAATGCCGCCTGAACCCAAGGACACGATGACCTTTGTTTTAGGATCCCGAATTTTAGCGGAGATTTTGGGAAACATACCGCGGATGTCGCGGACCTTCCGAGGAGTTTCGAGAATCTCCCAGAGGTATTTCCTGCCGCCACCTGGACGATCGAGGGCGAAACTGTTCAGGGGACGACGGTCGGAACGACCATGATATAAAATTTGCAGTTTCCTCTCTCCATTCTTTTTAGCCAAGGCATAGGCCAAGACTTCTTCGAGGGCGTCGGAATGGGGGGGGTCGAAAAAAGCAGCATGGGAGGGATAGGAGACTTGGAGGGGAAGTTCTGCTTGGGTCCAACTTTTTAGTCCTTCGAAGGAAATTCTGCTTCGTTTTAAATTTTCGAGGGAATAGTTGGAGACATAAAAAACATCTGATTCGTGACATGAATGCAAGAAGTAGTCTTGCTTTCTGGAGGAAAGCTTTCGTTGAATTTGGGGGCTGAGGCGAATTTTGTGTACGATGAAATCCATCCCCCGATCGTATCCGATTTGGCTGAATAAGGAGAAGCGCTTCCTCGTATTTTCTGAAGATTTCGTGGATATTTCTAAGGGAGGGGGCGAGTTATGCGAGGCGAGGTTTTAAAAACCTCCATTGCCCCTTTCATTTCCTTTATTCAGTTTTTCTATGCCAAGATAATGTCTCTCGAATTGAGAGAACTCAACGGGATGGGATATTAAGTTTTTCTGTGGAAGTTGTGTCGCTTCGTTTAACGATCGGGGCAGTTCTGATTTCCTCAGCAAGAGACCACTTGCGATTACAATGTCGTAGGGTTGTTTATCCCGATGAAATGGGTGGCGCTTTCAGAATTTTTTTCTCTCAAGGGCGTCACTGTTCAATTTTTAAAACTACCGCCAAGATCTTTTTCTAAGTTTTCTCTCGGTCTTTTCATAGGACGCGCGTGGGGTTCGTAATTTTTTTGTTATGGACTAAAAAATAATTTGCCAACTGTTCCCAACGGAGAGACTATGCGTCTCCATTAAACAAAAATTGATAGGATGCTGGCGCAGCTCGTGGCTTTGGGGGGAAGGGTTCACCTTTTAGGGTCGCAAGTTGATTTTCAGAATGTCTCCATTCTAAGGTGTTCTTTCATTTTTGGTGTGATCAGAAAAGTTGGGTGAGGAAACAAACGAAATCGAGAATGGTGCGGGGATTCCCGGATTTTTCTCGTAGGCTTTCAACCGAACGACGGAGGTTTCCTTATGAAACGCGGGTTTCTCATCATCTCTTTTTTTCTGGTTTTAATGTCGTCCTTCTTGGGGGCAAGTTCGGTTTGGGCCCAATTTAGTTTAGATCCAGCCAATCTCGATTTTGGCAATCAAGATGCCTTTACCCAGTCGGCATCACAAACCGTGACGATAGAAAATGTTGGAGCCAACGACCTTTTGGTGGATTCAACTGCGTTCGCTGGGAATAATCCAGATCAATTTTTAATCACCGAAGACAACTGTACGGGACAAACCCTGTCGACGGGTAATCAATGTGAAGTGGATGTGGCGTTTTTTCCTCAAGGGGTTTCAGTGTTTTCTGGGAGTTTCGTAGTTTCGGCTCAGGATCTCACCACTTTTGAAATTACTTCCGATGGAATTCCTCTGACAGGAACGGGGGTAGTTAATCCTTCAGCTACTGTAACTCCCTCCTCCATCTCTTTTGGAAATGTGGGGGTGGGGATTACGAGTAGTTCTCGTGTTGTCCAACTGATTAACGAGGGGACTACCGATCTTACCTTTACCTCGGTTGCCCTAGGGACCGGGACTGACTACGTTATCCTCAATGAAACTTGTTCCGATTTGGGTGTTCTTCCAGCTGGAGCAGACTGTCTTGTTGAGGTGCAATTTGTTCCCACAACGTTGGGAGTATTGAATGACACGTTAGATTTTACCACCGACGGGGGTAATCCTTCGGTGAATTTGAGTGGTTCGGGAATCAGTGGTCCTTCGGCCGAGGCTTTGCCTGCGGCCTTGAGCTTCGGTACTTTAACGGTGGGACAGCAAGATACTCGGGTGGCTCAGTTAACTAACGTAGGCACCGACGATTTGACGATCACTTCGGTGAGCCTATCCGGTGTCGATTCCGCTCAGTTCACTATTGTTAGCGATGGTTGCATGGGGGCAGGAACACTCGCCCCCGGTACCGATTGTCTAGTCGAGGTGCAGTTCCATCCTGATTCAGCAGCTGCTTTCGTAGCCTCTTTGGATTTTGCCACCGACGGAGGAGATGTGGCGACGGCTTTGAGCGGGACCGGAGCCGTCGGCCCAGTTGCCACCGTGACTCCGGGATCTTTAGCCTTCGGTAGTTTGGGGGTGGGATCCAGTTCTAATCCACAGTTTGTTCAGGTCACGAACACTGGGGTAAGCGATTTAAGTGTAAGTCAGATTCAGTTGACAGGGACTGATCCTGGAGAATTTTCCATCTATAGCGAAACATGTACGGCCAATGCCATTCCTGCGGGTGGAAATTGTCTCGTCATCGTGGTTTTCGCGCCTACGGGTGTCGGAGCTTTTTCCGCCGATTTAGAGATCACTAGCGATGCTCCCAGTTCTCCAGATACGGTGAGTCTGACAGGAACGGGAGTTCAGGGTTCTATTCTTTCGAGTGGTGCTGTCGCTTTTGGAAATGTCACGATCCATTCAACTTCTGCTCCGTCAATCGTTACCATTACCAATACGAGTCTCAGCGTCGATCTTCAGTTGGGCAACCTGCAACAGATTGGCGCCAATACCGCTAACTTCAATATCCAAAATGATAATTGCTCCAATCAAACCATTTTAGCCGGGGGGGCCAACGAATGTACTTTTGAGGTGACTTTTACCCCCAATGCGGTGGCCGCTTTTACGGATACCATTTTAATTCCTAACGATTCGGCGACGCCCAATTTTACCGTGGCCTTGAGCGGTTCGGGCATTGCCTCTGACTTAGGAATTTCAGGTGCGTCTATTTTTGGAAACGTCCAGGTGAATACCGTAAGTTCTTCTTTGCTTGTCACTGTGACCAACTCCGGAGACACCGATGCGCAAGTGGGTACAGTATCCATTGCCGGTGCGTATCCGGATCAATTTCAGATTGTAGAAGACAATTGCTCCAATTCTGCAGTGGCGGATTCTGGAGGTACCTGCACGATTTCAGTGGCTTGTGCTCCTACGACTAGCGGAGCGAAAGTAGCCTCTCTACAGGTGCCCAGTGATGATCCCGTTAATCCTCTATTGACTTCCGTTCTGAGTTGCACCGGAACGACTTCCAGTTTGGAAGTTTCCAGCGCCCTGGATTTTGGTAATGTCGGTGTCGGGGTGGTAAGCTCTGCCCAGACAATTACTGTTACCAATTCGGGTATCGATTCCGCCAATTTGGGGGCGGTAGTGATTGTCGGTAGTGCTCCTGATCAATTTGAAATTGTGGAAGACAACTGTTCTAACAGCGCTTTGGCTGGTGGCGGTGCGGATTGCACTATTGATGTAAGTTTTATTCCCAGTGTGCTGGGTGTGTCTGCTGCGGTGGTTCAGATTCCCAGTGATGATCCCAATACTCCGGTGTTGACGGTAGGTCTCACGGGGACAGGTGTCTCTCCCTCCCTGAATTTAAGCACCAACACAATAACCTTTACGGATATTCCTGTAGGATCAACTGCGACGGCTCAAACCGTAACTCTCAGCAATACGAGCCTGGATGCGCAACTACCCATAGGCGAGCTCATCCGCATCGGTGCTAATACGGCTAATTTCAATATCCTTAACGATGGTTGTTCTAATCAAACCTTAAGTATCGCTGGTGGTGGCAGTGATGCTTGTAGTTTCGATATAGAATTTACTCCGAATGCAGTGGGTAATTTTTCTGACCGAGTTGAGATTCCCAACGGAGATTTGGGAACTCCTTTGGCTACGGTGGACATCTCTGGAAACGGAGTGGCTCCTTCTTTAGAAGCCACTCCTAATCCTGTGGACTTTGGAGATGTTCCTATAGGTAGCGTCAGTGCGGCTCAAGTGATTACGGTAACCAATACCAGCAGCGATGCCTCTGCTCATTTAGGGGCCCTGAATAAGATTGGTGCTAATACAGCTAATTTTAATATTCAGAACGATCTTTGTTCCAATGCTACTGTGGCTCCTCTGGGGACTTGCACTTTCGAGGTTGTGTTTAGCCCTGACAATATCGGAGCTTTTACCGATACGGTGCAAATTCCTAGCGATGATCCCTCCGGGCCTTTGACGGTCGATTTAGAAGGAACAGGGGTTGAGAATTCCATTTCGGGCAATACCCCCGTTTTTGCGGATACTCGCATCCATACCTCCAGTGCCACTCAGACCATTACGATTACAAATGCTAGCGCAATCGCCGACGCGGTGATCGCTACGGTATCGTTGAGTGGGGACAATCCGGATCAATTTACCATCACTCAAGACGATTGCAGTAATTCGGTTGTTGCGGCTCAAGGGGGAACCTGTACTCTGGGCATTGCGTTTTCCCCTGAGTCGGAAGGAACTTTCAATGCGATTGTGACGGTTCCCAATAACGCGACAGCAAGCCCTCTTAATATTCCTATTACCGGAAACGGAATCGCTCCCGTGCTTTCCATTACGCCTGTGTCTCCATTTGATTTTGGAAACACTCCAGTGGGTGAATTGAGCACGGCTCAGATCTTTACGGTGGAAAATACCGGTCCTGCGGACTTGCTCATCGATACTCTCTCTTTGATAGGGGATAATCCAACGGAGTTCGCTATTGTAGAAGATAATTGCACGCAAGTCGTGGTGCCTTCTAACGTGACTTGTACTTTCACAGCTGTATTCGCTCCATCCCAGGCGGGTGCGTTAACAGCGACGGTTGCCATTCCCAGCAATGATCCCAATACACCGGTAACTCTTCAGGTGTTGACGGGTACGGGGGATGTTTCGGAAATATCCGTTGCTCCAGTATCCCCTTTCGATTTTGGTACAGTCCCTGTGTTTGAGGAGAGCGTTGCTCAGACTCTTACTATTACCAATAATGGGGATGCCCCTTTGAACATAGGGACCCTGTCTTTTGTGGGACTCAATCCCGATATGTTTTTCCTCAGTCTTGATGAATGTACCAATGTGAGTGTGGCTCCAGCGGGTACTTGCGAAGTGGATGTTGTGTTCTTCCCCTTGGAGGATGTCAGTTATACCGCCCAGTTGAGTATTCCCAGCAATGACCCGACCACACCGGTTTTTCTCTATACGGTGACAGGCGCGGGATTGGTGCCTGGCATTACGGCAACGCCTTCGTCCTTGGGCTTTGGTAATCAAGATGTCAATACAGTGAGTGAGGCCCTGACGGTTACGGTGAGTAACGCAGGAGACGCCGATTTGACCATCGCCTCTACGAATATCGTTGGAACGAATCCTAATCTTTTCTCCATTGTTCAAGATGGTTGTGGTTTTCAGGTGCTAACACCTGGAGACAGTTGTCAGATGGATTTGGTGTTTCAACCCGATGAGGCTGGCACGGCCAATGCTAATTTGGTCTTCTTTAACGATGATCCTAGTCAGCCATTTCTGAGTGTTTTGTTGACAGGTACGGGTGTGATTCCTGGGATCCCCCAACTTCAGTTTAGTCCGACGGTTTTGGATTTTGATAATATCAAAACTGGACAGCAAGAGATTCAGAACGTGGTTTTAACCAATGTGGGTACGGGAAATCTGTCGATCTCCAATATCAGTATCGGAGGGGTGAACCCCGATGTTTTCTCCCAGTCTAGTGGGTGTGTTGGTGAGTCCCTGGGAGAGGGAGAGTCTTGTCAGGTATCGGTATCCTTTTTGACTAGTGACAGGGGTAATTTTAATGGATTGCTGTTGATTACCAGTAATGCCTCAGCCCAGTCTGATTTTGTGGTTTTGATAGGCAGTACTCCAGCTTCCGGTGGTTGTAGCCTATCCCAGGGAGAAACGACGAGTTCTTCGGAACCATGGATGGTGCTGTTTGTGGCGTTCTCCGCCATCGTTATGGTGGTATGGCGTTGGCGTTTCAGCAGGTCTTAATATTTTACGAGTGGAATATTTTCCATTTCAGGTCGGGCATTGCCCGACCTTTTTTTAGGGTGCATCCATTTGAGAGTGCAAAGTCATTATCCAAAAAGTCTGTTTGTTTTTTCTCTCTTTACCCAATATTCCGTCGGATGCTTGGCATGGAAAAAATGAAAAAGAGAAATATCCTTTCGCTGCTAGGCGGATAGTTTCATGTCCTATACTTCTAGCGAGAAGGATGGTGGACGGTTTCCAAATTTTATCGGGAAATATTCAAAGAATAAGTTTGAGACTGAAGAATATTCGCCGATTTTTTCTCCATTTAGAAAATCAAGCGCGGGGATTGGTGTAGGTTTTTAATAAAATTCTATTCTTGCACCTTGACGCTCCATCGAAGCATTCTTACTTGCTATAACAAATAGAAGGAGCCGCCCATTATGCGCCTCGACCAGTATACTGTTAAAGCCCAAGAAGCCGTTTTGCAAAGCCAACACCTTGCCTCGGAGTATGCGAGTCCTCAGGTGGAGCCAATCCACCTCTTGCTCGCTTTGCTCGATCAAGAAGAGGGCTTAGTAAAACCCTTGTTGGCTAAATTGGGTGCGGATCCCGCCCAAGTGAGGAGGGGTGTCCTTGAGCAAATAGAAAAACTTCCTAAAGTCAGTGATGGCGCTGGTCAGTATTTATCAAGTGCTTTAAAAAAATTGATGGATCGCGCCCATGAGGAAGCGCGCAAATTGAAAGACGATTATGTGAGCACGGAGCATCTTTTGTTGGCGATGGTGGAAAGCGCTGAAGGTTCCCTGCAAACTCTTCTGAAACAGTATGGTATTCGGCGCGATGTTTTACTCAAGGCCTTACAAGAGGTGAGAGGTGCTCATCGGGTGACGGATCAAAATCCTGAAAGTAAATTTCAGGCCTTGTCCAAGTACACTCGAGATTTTACAGACCTAGCCCGTCGGGGAAAACTAGATCCTGTCATTGGTCGAGACGATGAGATTCGTCGAGTCATGCAGGTGTTGACTCGTAGAACTAAAAATAATCCAGTACTGATCGGAGAGCCCGGTGTCGGAAAAACGGCGGTGGTCGAAGGTTTAGCACAACGCATTGTCAACGGAGATGTGCCTGAAACGCTGCGTGAGAAGCGCTTAGTTGCTCTTGATCTTGGAGCCTTGCTGGCTGGCACCAAATATCGTGGAGAATTTGAAGATCGATTGAAGGCCATTCTCAAAGAAATCACTCAGTCGGAGGGAGAGGTCATTCTTTTCATCGATGAGTTGCATACCTTAGTGGGGGCCGGGGCCGCGGAAGGGGCCATGGATGCCTCGAATATGCTTAAGCCAGCATTGGCTCGTGGGGAATTGCGTTGTGTCGGAGCCACTACTTTGGATGAGTTTCGCAAATATATTGAAAAAGACGCGGCTTTGGAGCGGCGTTTTCAACAAGTTTATACAGGTGAACCTAGTGTGGAAGATGCCATCGCCATTTTGCGAGGCTTAAAAGAGCGCTACGAGGTTCATCATGGGGTCCGTATTCAAGATTCAGCCCTGGTGGCCGCGGCGACTTTATCTCATCGTTACATCACCGATCGTTTTTTACCGGACAAAGCTATCGATCTGATCGATGAGGCGGCCAGTCGCTTGCGCATGGAGATTGATAGCTTACCCACAGAAATTGACGAGATTGAAAGAAAGATCGTGCAGTTGCAGATCGAAGAACAGGCTTTAAAGAAAGAAAAGGACGAAGCGAGTGCACAGCGTCTCAAGGCTTTGCAGGAGGAGTTGGCAAATCTTCGTGAAAATAGCGATGAATTGAAGGCTCATTGGCAAAATGAGAAAGATCTCATTACAAAGATTCGTAAAGCAAAAGAAGAAATTGAAGAAGCTAAGGTCTCTGTCGAGCGGGCTGAGCGCGAAGGAGATCTTAACCGAGCTGCTGAATTAAAATATGGCAAACTTCCGCAACTTCAAAAGGATGTGGCAAGCCTCAATGATAAACTCAATGAACTACAAAAAAATAAGCGGATGCTAAAAGAAGAGGTCGAGTCTGAGGATATCGCTGCGATCGTGGCCAAGTGGACGGGTATCCCCGTGACCAAGCTTTTGGAAGGCGAGGTTGAGAAACTGCTGCACATGGAAGAACGTCTTCGGCAACGGGTGGTAGGGCAGGAGGAGGCCTTGGAAAAGGTGTCCCATGCTGTGCGTCGGGCGCGGGCTGGATTGCAAGATCCCAACAGGCCCATCGGCTCTTTTATTTTTCTAGGCCCCACCGGAGTGGGGAAAACCGAAACAGCTCGTGCGTTGGCGGAGTTTCTTTTTGACGACGAGAGCGCCATGATTCGCATCGATATGAGCGAGTATATGGAAAAACATTCTGTGGCGCGTTTAATTGGAGCGCCTCCGGGCTATGTGGGCTACGAGGAGGGAGGACAACTTACGGAGGCGGTGCGACGTCGTCCTTACTCGGTATTGCTTTTTGACGAGATTGAAAAAGCTCATCCCGATGTTTTTAACGTGCTCTTGCAGATTTTGGATGATGGGCGAGCTACGGATGGGCAAGGTCGAACAATCGACTTTAAAAATACGGTGTTGATCATGACCAGCAATATCGGTTCGGCTTATATCACCGAACTGGGCGGCAAGGATGACGCCAATATGGAGAAACGGGTTTTGGAAGCTTTGCGAGCCCACTTCAGGCCTGAGTTTCTTAATCGTGTCGACGAAATTATTATTTTTCATTCTTTGGGTGAAGCTCAGTTGGAAAAAATTGTCGATATTCAGTTGGCTCGTTTAGAACGATTGCTTGCGGAGCGCCATCTGACCTTAAAGTTGAGTCCTGAGGCTAAGCGTTTGGTGGCTCAGCATGGCTTTGATCCTGTTTATGGAGCTCGTCCGCTCAAAAGAGCTATTCAGCGCTATCTTCAAGATCCCTTGGCTGTAAAAATTCTCCAAGGAGAGTTTCGTGAAGGAGATGAGATAAAAGTGGTCGCCAATGGAGTCGAGGTTGGAAAAGGGGTAGGTGAGTTGAGTTTCGAAAAGCAATAGCGTGCGTTGAAAGTGTTTTTGGATTTTTTTCAACCTAGTGAACTATTCGCGCCTTGTGAGAGATCCTCTTCGTATAAATGTCAGGTGAAATTCTGTTTGGGTCTCTGGGTATCCTTTGGCCAAGGGTGTTCTATAAAATCGGTAGAGCTAATTCTCTACGTGTCGAACTGGGGTGTGTAAAAAATTCTTTTGTCTCGATAAGAACTGTCGAGAGGGGACACTCTCTCCAAGAATCCATGCTTTGCTTAGATGAGCCCCATAAAATTCTTTAATGAGGCCGGCGCCCATATCCTTGTGTGGGTGTGCAGAACAGGGTGGAAATTGAAGAGCCGCATCGTATGCGGACCGTTTTAGGAAGCCTTGGTTTTTTGACTGGGGCGGCTTTTAGATTTTTTAATTTTAAAATTCTTCAGTCGTTCTCGGATGAATTTTTCAACCCGCAGATTGATGAGTTCGGGTTGTTCTACTAGGGCCGCGTGGGATCCCCTGCGGATGATGAAAAGTTCAGAATGGGGAATCACGCGGTGCATTTTTTTAGCGAGCCATACGGGGGTGAAGGTGTCGTCTTCTCCGCCGATGATGAGAGTGGGAACTTGAATGTGTTTGAGCACATCTTCTGCCGAGTGGGCTTGGACGCTTCTTGAGAGTGTGGAGAAAAATATCGGATCTAAATTGAGAATATGATCGATGTATTCTTGTGCATCCCGTTTGCTGGCCATGCCGGTATTGATCATCTTTAAAAGTCCCCCCAGCTGATACCAGAGCGGATTTTTAATTAAGAATTTACTGATTAAATTACTTTGTTTGGGAAACATGAGTCCCAGGCCAGTGCAAAATTCGAAGATGTATTTCGAGAGCGGCGAATTGTAGAAAAAATCCATGGGGCGGCCAAAGGTTCCCAAGCAAGAGACGATTCCCTCAAAATACTGGGGGTGTTGTCGATAAAATTCCAAAACCACCTGGGTGCCTAGACTATGGCCCACGAAAAGCGCCTTCTTGATTTGTAGGGTATCGCAGATGGCCTTGCAGTCTTCGACGAGGGCGTGAAAATGGCTGTTTTTTTCATTCTTGGGTGTGGAGCTGCGTCCATGGCCTCGGTAGTCCCAGGAGACGACGCGGAAAAGATGCTTGAAATGGTTTTCAAAGTATTTCCAAAAAAATGTGGAAACCCCCATTCCATTGACCAGAATGATCGTGGGCCCTTTGCCAATGGCTTTGTAATAAAGTTCTGTTCCGTCAAAGCTCTTGGTGTAGCCTTCCTTGAGCATAAGCAATTGAGCTAATTTTCCCGATTTTTTTCGAGTTACCGCTTTTAATGAATGTAGATGGGTAGCCATTAAGGGCGCGAAAGCTAACAAGGGAACTTAGGGAAGGCAATTGTAAAAACGCAAGTTGACAGGGACGAAGCGACTCTATATAGGGATCGGCCATGCAAACGCTTACCCTTCAAGCCCCTGCCAAGGTCAATTTGCGCTTAGAGGTCGTCGGGAAACGAGCCGATGGCTTTCATAACATCCGAAATTTGATGGAACGAGTGAGTATCCATGACGAGGTGGAGATAAAACTCGTCGAAAAAGGTCTTATGGTCACTTGTGATCATGTCGACGTCCCTAACGACGAAGAAAACACCGCGTTTAAGGCCCTAAAAGAGGTGCTCGCCTATTCAAGCCGCAATGTGGGTGTGGAGATCCATATCAAAAAAAACATCCCTGTAGCTTCTGGGATGGGAGGCGGTTCCAGTGATGCGGCCACCGTGATCAAGGGCATTAACCAAATGCTTAAGCTGAAGCTTTCTAAAGAGAAGCTCATTCAGATTGGTCAAAAGGTGGGGGCTGATGTGCCTTTTTTTCTCATGGAAGGTCCGGCTTTGGCCGAGGGTATTGGCGAGCAGTTGAAGCGCATCAAGGCTATGCCCAAGCTTTTGTTTTTGATTGTCAATCCTGGTATTCGCGTTTCGACCAAGGCGGTTTACCAAAAGTATAGTCCCGAGCGTCCTAATAGCGCTTTAGAAGATATTCCCTTCATTTACCGCACCAAAAAAGATGTAGCTAAGGTCCTGGTCAACGACCTAGAAAAAGTAACGATTCGCGAGTTTCCTATCATCGCTGATATCAAGGAAGAAATGATGGCCAATGGGGCTATTGCCAGCATGATGACGGGAAGTGGCCCCACGGTGTTCGGTATTTTTGCGGAAAAGGCCAAATTAGTGAAGGCCTACGAAAAAATGAGCCAGAAGATCAAAGATGGATGGATGGTTTTCATGGCCGAAAATTTGCTAGTTTAGGGCCTGTGCCCCCCTGTTTGGGAATACCTGGAGATGCCCATGGAAATCACCGAAGTAAGGGTTTTTCCCGTCAATGAAGATAAGTTAAAGGCTTATGCCACGATTACCTTTGACGATTGTTTCGTGGTTCGAGATCTCAAGATCATTCATGGAAACAGCGGTCTTTTTGTCGCTATGCCTTCGAAGCGCAGAAAAGACGGTAGTTTTAAGGATGTAGCCCATCCTCTCAATAATGAGTTTCGGTCCCGAATCGAGCAGGCCGTTCTCGATACCTACGAGGCGGAGATCGTTTCAGGGGGATCGGGAGAGGAATCTTCTGGAGGTTTCGCCTCCCCTGGTGATGAGCCCGATGAGGAATAGGTGGTGGAGTCGGGTTGAAATATCCTAGGAAAAATCTTCGAATTTCCTAAATATTGACAAGGTAAGCTTCTGCGGTATATCCCGGGGCCCCTTTTGCGGAAGGGGTAACATCGAGATTTTCTGGGGCGTCGACAAGTGGTAAGTCACCGGATTTTGATTCCGGCATTCGCAGGTTCGAATCCTGCCGCCCCAACATAAAACCATGCAACCTCGTGAAGAAATCATGATCTTTTCCGGCAATGCCAATCGCCCTTTGGCCAAGGACATTTGTGCGTCCTTGGGGGGGGCTTTAGGGAATGCCGTGGTTAAACGGTTTTCAGATGGTGAGATTTGGGTTGAGGTTCAAGAGAATGTTCGCGGTAAGGATGTGTTCGTTGTGCAGTCCACGTCTTATCCTGCTAACGAAAACCTCATGGAATTGCTCATTATGGTCGATGCTTTGAAACGAGCATCGGCCGAGCGCATTACGGCGGTTATTCCTTACTACGGTTATGCTCGTCAGGATCGCAAGGTAGCGCCTCGAACCCCCATTTCCTCTAAGCTAGTGGCCGATTTGATTACTGCTGCCGGGGTGCATCGGGTAGTTTCTGTCGACTTGCACGCAGGGCAGATTCAAGGTTTTTTTAATATTCCCTTTGATCACCTCTTTACCATGCCCATTTTTCTCGATTATATCCGCACCCACCTGCGTGATGATTTAGTGATCGTCACTCCTGATGCAGGAGGGACCGAACGAGCCCGGGCCTACGCCAAGCGTCTTGAATGCACCTTGGCGATGATCGATAAACGCCGTAGTCGTCCTAACGAATCCGAAGTGATGAATGTCATCGGAGAGGTGAACGGTAAAAACGTCATTATTGTCGACGATATGGTAGATACGGCGGGGACATTGACCTTGGCGGCTAAGGCTCTGCAAGAACGCGGTGCAAAAAAAATCTATGCCTGCATCACCCATGGGGTGTTGTCGGGTAAGGCTTTGGAACGAGTTGAAAATTCTGTGTTGGAGCAATTAGTGATTAGCGACACCATTCATCAGCCCGAAGCGGTGTTGCAGCATCCTAGAATCAAGATCCTGTCCATGGCGAAGTTGCTGGGAGAGGCTATTTTCAGGATCAATCATAACGATTCAGTTTCTTCTTTATTTGTTTAGTGTCTAAAACGGAGACCCCTTTATGGAACGACATGTGCTGAAT
>DALYEU010000010.1:0-48671 GCA_031972375.1 bacterium
GTGATGTTCCCTCGAATCCTAGGGAATGGCGGGCGATGGCCAGTGGATCCGATTCCAGCCAGTCTCCAAAATCAGACCTGTCAGTGGATGCTTCCACTCTTTCTGTGAGCGGGGGATCCATATTGAAAGGAACGGCAACTTCTACTCCTTTATCGGGAACTCCAAATGAGGGAGGAATCTCGTTAGATATTTCTTTGGCTAGAGAATGTGTTTTAACCGTTCTGGAACGTACGGAGCGGCAAAATTCTAGTACAAGAGTTCGGGAATCCGAATTGCTGCTAGAGGCTTATGGCATTTACTGTCAAAAAAGAAAAGACCAGCACGGCATAGTGGCCGCGGCTGATTTTAAACGTTGGGCATGGGAAGATTCAGTACTCGCCGAAAGGCTTTTTGAGTCCAACGTGGTGAGAAAACAACATCATGCTGTTTCACGTGAGAAACTTTTGAAGTATTTCGAAATAGAATTGAGCCTTTTATCCGAGAAAATGCAAACGGAGGGAGGGGTGATTACGCCTAGAGAGATTGCCTCGTTGATTTATGAAAAGCATTTCAGTCAGCAACCTCCCAGTCAAAGAATTCGCCTAGAGAGTCTCATTAGCATCGCTAATAATTATAAGAATCGTTATCCCGAAATAGCCTATCTTTTAGAAAGTACTCCGTTCGTCAGGGTGATAATCCATGGCCACATAGATAAAAGCAAATTGCCTGAGATTCTTCTGGAGAGCATTCGAAAGCATCGACAGGGACGAATGTCGATGAGCCTGCGGCAACTGGCGAGGACCAGTTATGAGCTTTACATGAGTCAATTTCCGCAGACGTATCCGCCTAAGCTTCACTCTTTTTACTTTTTGGTGAGTACAAGTAGTCCCTGTGAGCCGATTCGTCGAATCCTCGAAGAACATGGTCTGCCGCAGATTTCTAGTTTGCGTAGAAAAAAACAATAATTTTTTCGAGTGCCCAATAAGCTCAATACAAAAAACAATTCCCCCCACTTAGGGAGCATGGTCCACGCACTTTTTTATGGAAAGCTCACTCTGTTTCGAGAGCAACGCAGTCTAGGGATTAAAGACCGCTTCGATGCGCCATCGGGAGCCCGGCGTCGATTCGGAGACGGGATCGAAACGCTTAATCTCAGTGCTTCCAGTATTGTTAATGCAAAGCACTAAATCATCTTTTTGGGGGTCTTGATGGGAGCATAATACCAGAGCTTGTCCTCCCACGGGAAGGCCTCCTTGAGCGTCGGAGATGCATTGAGCCGCAAATAAGGAGTGTAAAGGCTGAGCGTTTTTTTCTTCCTGCTGTTTTGTGAGTTCGCCATTCGTTATTTTTTGCACGTGGTTACTGAGAAAAACGCTGTAGTACCAATCGATGGGAGATATTTCCAAAGCCTGGCGTAAGGCCTCGAGAGTTTTAAAGGTGGGATTGATTTCTTGACCGCTCTCAAGTCGTTTAATGGTGCTGATGTTGACTAGTCCTCGGGTTTTTTTACAAAGTTCAACTTGAGTGAGATTTTTCTTTTCGCGAAATTTTTTTAGCGCACAGGCAATCGGATTCATGTTTGGTATCCCTTCTATTCTTTACCCCAGGGAAATTACTGAGCAATAAACGTACCATGGTTTTTGTGAAAAAGTGGATCATGGGCCATGGCTTTTTAATTATTTGAAAATAAACCCTTTTTTTTTTGAATAAACTTCAGATAAGGCAAATGAAGTGGAGCAAGTATTTGAAATTATTTCCTAAAAATTCATGATTTCTTGTGTTGCTCCCCTTTTTTAGGGGGGGGGAGACCACATCTCAGGTTTCATAAGCACTTTCTGAATTTGCCTGCCGATGACTGGGGGCGCTTTGAGTGTGATGAGATCGTGAGATTTTAGTGACTAGTTTAAATTTATTAATTCAGTTGAGGAGTATGGAAATGCAATCTTGGAAACGTAGAGCTTTATGTTTGTCTTTGGTCTTGGGAATGTTTTCTCAAGCTGGATGCGGTGGCAGCAGTACAGAGGTGAGTGGGGATTTAAATCCTCCTCCTGCTCAGTCTGGTGGGGATACGGGTGGCACTGTTGCGGATGCCCCTACAGAAGAGCAAAATCCGGTTTCACCTACCTTATCCTTGGCAGAGGGAGCCTTTGAGAGAATTGGGGTCGTTAAACCTGGAGAGACACTCTCTATTGTAGTGGTGGTTTCTGCTCCTGAAGGTTTTTCTGAACTTGAGATCACCTCTTCCCAGGGAGCCAACCAAACGGTGACAGGTGAAGAAGATCTCTTTAAGTACGAATTGATTGTCAATACTGAGAATAAAACAGTCGGGGAGTCGGAAGATTTTACTTTCCTAGCTAAAGACCAGGCGGGTGGGGTCAGTGGTCCTTTGACGGTTACGGTGCATTATCGTTGGCCCGCGCAGAATTATCTTGTTCCATTAGAAAATTCGGCTCTGGGATCTGAAAAAAATGCCTTTGTTAGATTTTCCAATGGTCACGTTTATTCCGTAGAAGACGCCGAGGCCAATCCTTTGTCGGTGCAAAAAACAGTGGATGCCTTCTATTTTTCTCTTGAACAGGAGTCTCCTCTGTTGCTCTCCCCGAGTTCCGAAGAGGCCCAAGGGCTTATTCCTTTAGGGGCGCTGTGGGATGGAGAGTATTACCAAACGACCTTTTTCAAGTTCGTTGACCAGTCTCTTTACGAAGAAATCAATGACTTGCCTGAGGGAGAGAAGGTCGAGTTTTTAGATCAAGTTTACAATGAGGCAACCCAGGAGTCGGAAAGCTCCGTTGTCAATCTCAGCTTGTTATTTCCAGATAAGGCCTTGGCCTTCAAGACCGAAGACGGCAAAACCGGGCTTTTGGTCGCTGCACCTCCACAGTGGAATGCGGTGCAGTTGAAAGTATGGGTGAATCAATAATCCATCCTTCGCTTGTCGTGTGTTAAAAAGAGTGGCCTCGATTTCCAGTCAGGAGATCGAGGCTTTTTTTTAGGGAAATTTTGATGGCCAACTTTGCAGAATTTTTCTTTTCGTTGCGGGTTGTGCTTCTGCGAATTTTATCCTTGAAGGTTTTTGTCGAGGTAGAAATTGTGAGAGCAAAGCGGTGGGCGCTGTTTAGAAAGAGAAGGGAATTTTTTATGATTTTTTCTTTAACTTGGGAGTCGAGTTGTGGGGCGCAGTAGCACAGATAGGGCAGATGCTTGGAAGAGTGTGTAGCAAAAAGAAGTAGCGCGATTTTTTGAGAGCAGGGTGGATCTTAAAATTTTATTCCTTTGGCGTGAGCGCGCCAATCGATCCAGCCTTTGGCCAACAAGGTGACAAGGGCGAGTAGGGCTAAGAGGGAGGCTACGGCGAAGGCGGGTACGAATTGGTATTCGTTGTAGAGGATTTCCACTTGCAAGGGCATGGTGTTGGTGAGCCCCCGAATATGGCCAGAGACCACAGAAACGGCCCCGAATTCTCCCATGGCCCTGGCATTGCAAAGGATGACACCGTAGAGGAGTCCCCACTTGATGTTAGGAAGGGTCACTTTAAAAAAGGTGGTGAGTCCTCCAGCACCTAAGGTGATGGCCGCTTCTTCTTCGTCTTTACCTTGGTTTTGCATGACGGGAATGAGTTCTCGCGCCACAAAGGGAAAGGTAACGAAGAGGGTGACGAGTACGATGCCGATGGGGGTGAAAATAATCTTGAGGTCGTGTTGGCTTAGCCAGGGGCCGAGCAGACCTTGGGCTCCGAACAATAACACAAAGATCATGCCCGAAATTACCGGAGAAATGCTGAAGGGAATATCGATCAGGGTCAGGAGAAAATTTCTTCCCGGAAATTGAAACTTGGTTAGGGCCCAAGCCGCATTGATTCCAAAAAAAGTGTTGAGAGGGACGGCGATGGCCGCGGTGATTAAGGTGAGCCGAATGGCGGAGAGCGTCTCGGGTTCTCGAATTGCTTCAAAATAAGCGGAGATTCCTTTTTCCCAAGCTTTGGAAAATACCTCCAAGAGGGGAATGCCGAGGAAGAGGGTGAGAAATCCAAGGGCCAGGGCGATGAGGAAAAAACGCACCCATGGAGATTCGCTTAAGGCTCGTGGGGAGCGCACTTCTAAGGATCGCGTAAAATTGCCTAAGGGAGCTGACATGATTGCCTTTCTTCTTACATCGCTGAGCTGCGACTTTGCATCTTCCACTGCAAAAGATTGATACAAAGCAGTGTTAAAAAAGAAAAACCTAGCATGACTGAGGCTACGGCGGTGGCTCCAGCATAATCAAATTGTTCCAACTTGGTCATGATAAGCAATGGGGTGATCTCCGTTTTTAGTGGCATATTTCCGGAGATGAAAACCACGGAACCGTATTCTCCCAGGGCTCTGGCAAAGGCGAGGGCGAAGCCGGTGAGCAAGGCGGGTTTGAGTTCGGGCAGGATAACCCGATAAAATGTCTTCCAGCGACCCGCTCCCAAACAGGCGGCAGCTTCTTCGTTGCTGACAGGAATTTCCTCCAAGACCGGTTGTAGGGTGCGAACGACAAAGGGGAGACTAATGAAAGTCAGGGCGATGATGATCCCCAAAGGAGAGTAGGCGGTTTGGATTCCCAAAGCGGAGAAGTATCGTCCCAGCCAACCGTTGTTGGAGTAAAGAGAGGTGAGGGCGATGCCCGCGACGGCGGTAGGGAGAGCAAAGGGCAGATCTACGATGCCATCGATGAGGCGTTGCATGGGAAAACGGTAGCGCACCAAAACCCAGGCTACGAGCAAACCAAAGACGGTATTGATGCTGGCTGCTATCAGAGAGGTTAGAAAACTCAAGCGGAACGATGCCAGTACGCGAGCAGAACCGATGGTGTTGATAAAGCCCTCCCAACTCAGATTGGAGGTTTTCCAAAAGAGAGTGGAAAGAGGAATGAGCACCATGATGCTCAAGTAAAACATGGTGAATCCCAAGCTCAGCCCGAATCCAGGAAGAACTCGATGACTTTTTGATTTTCCGAGCATGCTTACCTCATGTGGGCCAAATTTACTGAGCAGCTTGATAGATCTGATCGAAGGTACCGCCCTCGTTAAAGTGCTTCTCTTGGGCCTGTCTCCAACTGCCAAAGACTTCATCGATAGTAAAGAGATTGATCTTGGGAAACTGGGTCGCGTATTGGGCGGCCACTTTGGGGTCTTGGGGACGATAATAATGCTTGGCGGCGATGTTTTGTCCCTCGGGACTGAATAAATATTCCAAATAGCCCTGGGCTAGGGGGCGATTGCCATGTTTGTCGACATAACGGTCGACCAGTGTTACGGGGGCCTCAGCTTTGACGCTTAGCGAGGGGAGGATGGTTTCAAATTGAGTGCCTCCAGAATCTTTTTGAATCAACAAAACTTCCGATTCGAAGGTGAGAAGTACATCTCCGATCCCTCTTTGGATAAAGGTGGTGGTTGCGCCTCGTCCTCCCGTATCTAACACGGGAACATTACGAAATAGCTGAGCTACAAAGTTTTGCGTCGCCTGTTCGTCTCCCTTGTTTTGTTTCAGGGCATAACCATAGGCGGCGAGGTAGCTATAGCGACCATTGCCCGACGTTTTCGGATTAGGCACGACGACGGACACCCCCGGCTTAATTAAATCATTCCAGTCTTTGATCCCCTTAGGGTTGCCCTTGCGCACTAGAAAAACGATTGTCGAGCTATAGGGTGCGCTGTTGTAGGGAAGTCGGTTTTGCCACTGTTCAGGAATTAAATGCCCAATTTCGCTTAGGGCATTGATATCCGTGGCCTGGTTCATCGTAACGACATCGGCTTCCAGACCGTCGATGACGGAACGGGCTTGTTTAGTAGAACCGCCATGGGACTGATGGAGGACCACCTCTTTTCCCGATTTTTGTTTCCAATAGGGAATAAAAGCGGCGTTGATGTCTTTGTAGAATTCGCGTGTGACATCGTAGGAGACATTGAGCAATTGCTGGGATTGCTCTTGATTTTGTTGGGCTGGCAGCGTGGGGGAAAATAGCAAACTGCCCGTGAGTAATATTTCTAAAAGCCTCGTTTTTTTCATAACCTTTACCTTTAACTATACGTTATAATTAATTAATTTATATATAGTTTTATAGTTATCTATTGTTGGTAAATTTGATCAAAGGTGCCGCCGTCGCTGAAGTGTTGAGCCTGGGCCTGTTTCCAAGTGCCAAACAACTGTTCTAGGGTAAAAAGTTGAATTTTGGGAAATTGGGCCACGTATTGGGCGGCCACTTGGGCATTTCTGGGACGGTAAAAATGTTTTGCCGCCAGGGCTTGGCCTTCTGGGCTATACAAGTACTCCAAATAAGCTTTTGCTTGGGCTTGGGTGCCGTGTTTTTCCACGATTTTGTCGACCCAGGCCACAGGGGGTTCGGCCAAAATGCTCAGGGAGGGGGTGATGATTTCAAACTGATCCTTTCCCAATTCTCGGGCGGCTAGGAGGGCCTCGTTTTCCCACGTGATCAAAACATCGCCGATCCCTCGCTCGACAAAGGTTGTGGTTGCTCCCCTCGCTCCGGAATCCAAAACAGGAACATTTTTAAAAAGCTTGCTGACGAATTCCTTGGCCTGAACTTCGTTGCTTCCCGGTTGCTTCAAGGCGTAGCCCCATGCGGCCAGATAATTCCATCGGGCTCCCCCGGAGGTTTTGGGATTGGGGGTGATGACGGAGATTCCAGGTTTAACCAGGTCGCTCCAATCTTTGATGGCCTTGGGATTACCCTTTCGTACGAGAAAGACAATTGTGGAAGTGTAAGGGGAACTGTTCTGGGGCAGTCGCTTTTGCCAGTCGGGAGGCAAAAGTTGGGCTTTCTCCGCAATGGCATCGATATCGTAAGCCAAGGCGAGGGTGACCACGTCGGCTTCCAAGCCATCGATGACGGAACGCGCTTGTTTGCCCGAGCCCCCATGGGATTGTTTTATAGACAAGGTTTCTCCGGTCTTGGCTTGCCAAGCTTTGGCGAAGGCCGCGTTAAACTCCTGATAAAATTCTCGAGTAGGATCGTAGGAAACATTGAGCAAGTTCTGTGCTCCTACGGGCTGACTTATTCCGAGGAGGAATAGGGCGAGGAGCAAGAACTGTTTCTTCCAAGATTGAAGCGACTTCATAAGTAATTTCCTTTTAGTATGCTCTGTTAAAATTCTTTGGCTTTCTCCGATAAAATAACTTCCTTAAAAGGAGACCTGATATCGATTTAAGATCACATGTTCAGTTCTGCGATTTCCGCCTCCGGGAGCTCCACCTACGAAGTGGGTTTGGTCAAAATCCAGCATGAACTTAATGTTATCGTTAACGATCCAGTTAAAGCCTACACCCCAGCCTTTGGCTTTGCTGGCGGATTCACTAGGATCAGCCAATAAAGGAAAGGCATCTGGATCGACGCTCAATTCGTTATAGCGGGCGGCAAATTCAAAGGCTCCTGTTCCACCTTTTTTCCAGCCCAAGGGGCGATGGGGTTTGATATTGCCATAGGAGTTGTCGGCCCCGATGACATAAGAGGCTGCAATTTGCCATGCCGTATTCAGGACGCTATTGCTGTTCCCATCCAATTCGACTTCTTGGGAGGACGCAACGTATTCTCCCAGTAGTCCAAAGCCCTTCCAGTAATAGTAGCCCTGCGGGGAAACATGCCAACGATTTCCTCGGGCGATGGCGGTGCCCTCGGGAGTCCCGTCGTCGACGTATTGAAAGAAAACCTGTTGGCCCGGGGTTTTATAACTGGGCAATTGGGTGTTTTGGGTGTTGCCCGCTTGTCGTCCCACGGTGGCCGAGACACCGATGCCTAAACCCTGTAGAGGCTTGATCGAAGTCGTTTTAAAAGGGTGGGCGAATAAACGTCCTGCAACATCTTTGGAGTTATTGATGTCAAAATCCGCGCTAGCTCCATCGGGGACTCCGTTAAAAACTCCTATTTCATACTCCAAACTCTCCCCGAACAATTTTCCATGGGCCATGATTCCAAGATCTCGATTGGGAACCAGGTCGGTGGGTAGAGCGCGTTCCACAAAGTGTAGCGCCGATGCCGACTCCAGCCGTTCTAAACCCACGGGCTCCTTATATTTTCCAACCCTGATCTTGAATTCCGGAACGACAATGGTGTCGATGTAGGCGTCGACCAGTTGAACTTTTCCGTCTCCAAAGTCAGGCATGATTTTGAACTCGAAGCGTTTAAAAAATTTACCTTCCAAGGTGGGACGTGCTCTGCGAATGAGAAAGGTGTCTACTGCGCCTTGTCCATCACGATCGAGATAGAAGCGGGCATCGGCTTGCAGTAGACCACGAAAACGAATCTCGTTATTTCCATCGGCAGAACTGATGGAAAAACCTTCCGAACCCGCTTTGACAACGGGCTTGGTTTTGGCTTTTTCTTTTTCCTGTTCTTCCTTGAGTTCCAAGTTACGTTCCAAGATTTTTTGTTTTTGTTCCAGCTCATCGATACGTTGTTGCAATTGTTTCGAAGAGTTGTTTTTTGTTTTTTTTGAGCTTTGCGCTAGGGCGCCCTGGCTCATCCATGGGGCGCTGATACTCAGTAAAATAACGGACAATTTTAGAAGTCGCATTGGAGGATCTCCTGTTCCAATAGCGCTTCCGGTTGTCCGGTCAGCGTTTGCTGAAAGATTTTAGTAAACGGTTTTTTTAAGCGAAGTTTTCAGGTCGAAACCTGATTTAATAAAAACGAATTTTCTCTTTGATTTCGATTTGTACCACCTTGGAGTCGTGAACTACGATTTCCAAAGATCCAAAGGAAATTTGTTCCAAAGCTTTTTGGATCTCTTGTTCGATGGGTGGGGTGAGTTTCTGTTCTTTTGCAGGGAAGTTTTTAAAAAAGTTATTTTCTGCCTTGCCCATAAAGATTCCTTCTCTTGGGCTTCCTGAATGGGCTTTGGTGGGGGAGGTTAAGAAAAATCCCTCATGGCACAAAACCGAGTTCTGGAAGCGCTCTCTAGGTTTTTAATTTAAAATGAAGTCGATGATTGAAAACTGCGGAGAAAGCCGACGCTGCGGGGGAGGAGAGTCGGAACGCTTAGGCAAGCCCCCCAACGCGCATCCCCCACGGCATCGGCCGCATACACATAGGACAACAACATGGCGACATGTCATTGCGGGAAGATGGGTTGGAGAAAAACTTTAACATACTCACTTCTTCTTAGAAAAAATCTCAGAAGAAGTCAATAGCCCCTTAGCTAGAGCGGCGTAGTGGATTATTTTCAAAAATGGAGAGGTTTATTCCCTCCAATCGGAGCGGAATGACAGAGGCTCTTATGAGCGATGAAAGTTTGTCACACCGAGGGAGTTCGGGATTGTAGCCAAGCATTGAGGTGTGCCCCTCATGATCTCAGGGCTAAAAATCCAAACGAAGACGTTGAGAGTCTTGCTTCTTTATCTCATGAAGTCAAAAAGGCGCTTCGCTGAATTTAAATGGAGCCACGATGGGGCTATTAGCCATGAGAAACCGATTAGTGTATTTTCAATAAAAGATCGGCCTCGAACAAACTGTATACTTCACGAGTCTTATCATATTCGTCTAATTCAACCCGTAATGAAATGGGGAGTACGGCGACTTCGATAGACCTCCCTGATTTTTCGAAGGAGTAAGTTATCCGAAAATCTTTAGGGATGATGTAGCTATCTGGGCAGTTATAGCAATCCATAGGCTTTAAAGTCTCTGTAAGTTTTTTATAGATATCTTCGTAAGGGATTTGGGCAATCTCTTGGTTATTCTGTAAGATGACAATCCTGTTCGTGTTACCGTCAGAGAAGAGTTTATAGTTCTCCCCTTGATCCAAAAATTCTGTCTTTTCGTTTTTTATTAATCTTTCAACGATGAAGTCGAAACCTCGAATGGGAATGCTCTTCGGTACCCATCGATGCTCTAGAATAAATTCTTTGGCGTATATCTTTTTTTGACGGTATTTCCATTTATGGTTCGGATTTTGAGAGATTGGGCTGATTAAATCTTGATAAAATTCGTTGGCACAAAAATTTTCCACCATGAGCATGATCGGGTGGTCATCTTTACAGCGGTCTATTTGGGAAATCGCCGCTTCGAAGTTTTTTTCTTCAAAAAAAGGTCTCAATTTTTCCAGGCCACCATGAGTGAGAAGAAACTTAATTGACGGCATGAGCTCATTGTACATTTCATCACGCCAATTCTCGGTGAAAGCGACGGAAGGAGGCGTTTTTCCAGACTCATCTAGCATATGATGCTCGGTTAGAAGCTTTTGAAAACGATGGTTTTGGCTCCATAGAGAGACGCTAAAAGCGTTAAAGGGGCCGATGGCACTCAATAAAAGCAAGAGGCAGAGCGAGGTAGGGATGATTTGAATTTTTTTCGATTTAGAAAAAATAAAGTAAAGAGCAATGGCCCCTAACCAAAGGCCCAAAGCCACCAAAAGATAGCGCATCTCGGTGATGCCGTATGCGGATATGCGTTTAAGGACCGCTATGGCTAGGAGCGCTAAGGGGGGAAATAAGATGGGGTAAAAATAGCGTCTAGCTTTGAGAAACCACCGTGGCGTACCTGGGCCTTGCAGTGGATAAGAAAGTAAAAAGGTTAGTATGCCCAAGGTCGAAACACCCGCTACCCAATAAGCAACTCCGCCTCGAGGCAAACTCCAGGTAAAAATAATTTTCGCCATATAGGCATAGAGAATGGAGAAATAAAGTACCAGTAAGGGGGTGAGAATATATTGAGTTAGAACTAGAAACGCCTTTGAAATGACTGGGACCGCTGGTTTTTGAGGAGAAGGCACCCCTTGTAAAAAAAACCAACTATTGAAAAACGTCATCAAGATAACAGCAATTTCCAAGTATGTTTCTTCGGGAATTTTAAGAGAAAAAAGGAATTGTATGGCTGAGAGCGCTAAGCTGGAACCGACAAAGAGGGTGAAGGAGTAAAAATATCCTAGGGCAAAACGGGAGAATAGTTTTTCATTAAAGCTAAAGAATTGGCGTTCGGTATTCGCATCGCTCTTTCCCAGAAACGGAGCGATGGAGACCAGCAGATGTGCTGCCAGACTGATCAGTAAATATCGAGTTGCATAGAGGCCTGCTGTGAGAGGGGATACGGTAGTTTGAAAAAGGTAGAGAGGAATGATGCCCAGTAAATAAAGTGCCCAACGTCCTTTATAGCCGTATCCGCGACTTTCACTAAATAGAGTTAGGGCTGTGAACCACGGTAAGCCCAGACTCAAGGGGAATAAAAGGTGATAAAACAGAAAGTTCGCATTAGGGTTTGGAAGCTTTGGGTTCTCAATCCAAAAAACAAGCAATCCCCCCATCAAAAAACTGCATAGAAGACTTAAGGGAAACCGCAAGAAAGTATTTTGTTGTCTGGGCAAGGATGGGCCGGTGGATGGATTCATGGTGGATCCTCGTCTATGTGTGTGGGGCGGTAATAAATACACTAAGGTGCTATGTAAGACTCGATTAGACCCAATCCTTTTTTAATTCTCTAAATAAAAAAAGGAGGAAACTTGCGTTTCCTCCTTAGTAATTTTTTTTGTAGGAAAGAGTCTCCTAGAGACTTTTCTTTCTTCTCATGAAGGGGGCGCTGAGCAAGAGCATCCACAACCATCCGGCAGCCGAAGAGGAACCTGCAAGGCCCTGACCTAATTGACAGCCCGACTTAGGCGCATCGGAGGAAAGGTTGCCAGGTACTACTTCTCTCTGCGTCGCATCAGCTTCTTCACCGCCGGCAAAAGAGGGCTCGGCGACTCCGCCTTGGGGAGGGGGGACGGCGTCCTCGGGAGACTGTAAATCTAATCCCCCTTTGTCAGCAGGCATAAGGCCCGCCTTGACGATGTGTTTGTAGGTCACGTTGAGAACGTCTCCCTCCTGAGTGAAATTATATTCGTGGCCGGCTTGTAGGTTCTGGGTGAACTGAGAGTTTCCGTTGACCCTAACCAGGCTAACCGAACCATTGGGCATGGAGAGACTCACCTGCTCGATATTGGAGTTGATAAAGGTATCGTCGATCGTGGCTCCACCGTCAGAAACCAGTCTCACCTGGGTGAAATGGACTTGTCCAAGGGGGAGGGGTTGCCAGGAGATATCGTCTCCGCTCACGGTAACACGGTAATCTACCGTCTCTTCGTTGAGAGAAGCTCCCACAAGCTGTATCCCTTCGGAGGATCCTAGAGGGATGTTTCTGATTTTGGTGGCATTGCCGTCTTTAAAGCGAATCTTGACCTCGGCGCTTCCGGCTGCTTCTGGGGCGACAATGTAATGGTCTTCAGCGCTGAGTTGGGGAAAGCCTTTGTTTTCTGTATTGAGCCCCAGAGGTTGCAAGGGGATCATGTTATTCAACGCGATGTTTTGGTGCGTGAAATTCATTTGAAAGGGGAAGAAAGGATTTTTAGGAACGAAATAGTGGATCAGTTCTTCGTCAGAAATCTCCACGGGTTCAAGGGCGGCATTCTGGTCTTTCTTCATCATCATCTGAATATTTTTTCCCCGAAAGTAAATGGGTTCGGCACTGTAGATGCGCTCGCTCGATAGGCTATGGAACGCCAAACCTTTGAGTTCTTCTCCGACCTTGAAGGGAAGGTTGTTGGGAAAAATCTGCATACGAATGGTGTCGGGATCTTCTTGGTGAAAGGAAATATACACCGAATTTCCACTGTCGGATTGGAGGATATTGTTGTTAAGGACTAGTTTTCCACCCTTGGCGATGGATTGGTTTTTCCAAGGGGTGATCCAGTATTGCTCATCTTGCATTCCGTAGTTTTCAAGGTTCATGTAGGGATACTCTACATCCACTGTGGGACTTTGGGAGGTGATCCGCACCTCGGCACCTGTAGCCAAAAAACGGGTTTGATAAGCTTCGGCGGTGGAAGCAACACCGGTGCCCATGCCCAACAACATCACAGCGACAAGCGACTTTTGAAAAAAACTAGGTTTCATACCAATGTTCCTTTTTGATGAATCTCAGTGCCCTCGCCCAAGATAGCTCAAGAGACGCAAACATAGAATGGCCGACAACAACCTAGGGAATTTTAAGAAAGGTCAAAATACCTTCGATCCCCTTTGGAAGGTTCTCGGCTTGGGGTGCTTAAGAGTTCACTCTTTTGTCATTTTTATTTTTATACAGTGATTATTTCTATCTTGGGGCTTAAATCTTAAATTTTTTTCCGAGTAAATGGGGAAACAGCCTTTTTTGAACAGAATGTGCCTGTTTTTTATCGTTTTGATAAGTCTGATTTTGAAATCGGGTTGAGTTTTTTGGCCCTTGACCCTGTGAGGACCCCATGATTTAAGCCTTGGGGCCTTTAACTTGGTCCAAGTCAGGGAAAATCATGACCTTATACACGCAAGAATTATTTCGTTACCAACGGCGCTCTACTCGGGAAGTGCGGGTTGGCGATGTGGGAATTGGTGGGAAAAACCCCATCCGTATCCAATCAATGACTATCTCCGACACAAAAAACACAGAGGCTGTCGTGGCCGAGACCCGCCAATTGGTCGAGGCGGGGTGCGAGATTGTTCGAATTACCGCTCCCACCATCCATCATGCTGAAAACTTGGCTGAAATTCGACGGCGTTTAAGGGCTGAAGGAATCCGGGTACCCTTGGTGGCCGACATTCATTTTACTCCCCAAGCGGCCATGATTGCCGCTGACCATGTTGAAAAAGTGCGCATTAACCCGGGAAATTACGCTGATCGTAAATTGTTTGCCGTAAAAGAATACACCGATGCCGAATACCAACTCGAGTTGGAGCATATGGCGGAGAAATTTTTGCCCTTGGTGCGTAAGTGTAAGGCCAACGGGGTGGCGCTGCGCATTGGGACCAATCATGGCTCCTTGAGTGACCGCATCATGAACCGCTACGGGGATACTCCCGAGGGGATGGTCGAGTCGGCTTTAGAGTTTGTGCGTCTGTGCGAATCCGAAAATTACGATCAAATTGTTCTATCAATGAAGGCCTCGAGTCCCTTCGTTATGATTGCCGCTTATCGACTTTTGGCCCAGCGCATGGCGGAGTTGGGCATGGATTACCCTTTTCATTTGGGGGTAACTGAAGCCGGAGAAGGGGAGGATGGACGTATTAAATCCGCCGTGGGTATTGGGTCCCTGTTGTGGGATGGGATTGGCGATACTTTGCGGGTTTCTTTAACCGAGGATTCTATCTACGAAATTCCCGTGGCTCGGGATTTGGCAGCGCCCTTTCAGGCGAATCGTGTCGTGGGTCTGGGGGTTCCTTTTTCATGTTCCGAGGACCGATTGCCCTGGGATCCTTCCCATAGGGAACGGCGTTCTAGCGTTGAGGTCTCTTGTGCCAATTATCAAGTCGGCTCGACCCATCTGCCAGCGGTGGCTTGGCGTTATTCGTTGAAACAGCGTGGCGCAGAGGACCTGCTCAATTTTTTGCGGACGGCCCATGAGATCGAAAAACGCGGTGAGCGTCTTACTCTGGCCGAAGTCCCCTCCTTCGAGGAAGGTTTGGAGCTTTTTCATACGATCAAGGTCTTACGTCCCGAGTTATCGGTTGCTCTGGAATGTTCTCTAGGTCAGGAGGCCCGTCGTGCCCTAGAGCATTTCGATGGGGTGGTATTTCGTGTGGATGCCGATACGGGTAACGATATCCTCAGACGATTGGGGGAGCGTCTAAGGCCCACCAATAAGTTTTTAGAGTTACGTTTTGTTTCTGCCCATCGCACTCCCGAGACCCTATCCATCTTGAAAGAATTGCCTCCCGTCGCTGTGAGTTTGGATTCGAGCCAGCCACTTTACGATTACCGTGCATTGGTTTGTCAATTGCGTGAATTGAGCTTGGAACTCCCTGTTCATTTGTATGTGCGGGCCAGTTTGTGGCAGCAGCCAGCCTTATTGGGAGCCTCGGTGTTGGGAGGGCTATTGGCCGATGGGATTGGGGATGGTGTTGAGGTAGGCGAGTTGGCTCCCGCCGAGGCCGTTGCCATGGGATTTAATATTTTGCAGGCTACTCGTTTGCGCATCAGCAAAGCCGAGTTTATCGCATGCCCTTCCTGCGGTCGGACTCTTTTTGATCTGCAAGAAACCACTCAACGTATTAAAAGCCAGACGGGACATCTCAAGGGTGTGAAGATTGCAATCATGGGTTGTATCGTCAATGGGCCTGGTGAGATGGCCGATGCGGATTTTGGCTATGTGGGAGGCGGACCTGGCAAGATTCATCTTTACGTAGGCAAAGATTGTGTCGAAAAAAATATTCCCACCGCTTTGGCTGATCAAAAGTTGATCGAACTGATTAAAAGTCACCACCGTTGGGTGGATCCTCCGGATCATTTATCTTGAGGAACGATGAGTTTGCTTTTGGATCTTGTAGTTTTTTCATAGGACATTTTCATGAAACAATCGAAGTCTTTAATTCCCACTTTGAGGGAGGCTCCGGCCGATGCCGAAGTGGTGAGTCATCAATTGATGATGCGCGCGGGCTATATTCGCAAGTTAGCCAGCGGGGTCTATTCCTTTTTGCCCCTAGGCTTGCGGGTATTGAGAAAGATTCAAACCATTATCCGTGAAGAAATGGCACGGGACGGGGCTCAAGAAGTTCTTCTGCCCGTGGTGATGCCGGCGGAGCTTTGGCAGGAGACGGGGCGTTGGGATTTTTATGGAAAAGAATTGCTACGCTTTAAGGATCGGCATGATCGGGATTTTTGTATAGGCCCCACCCACGAAGAGGCCATTACGGATTTGGTACGAAAGAATGTTAATTCGTATCGCGATTTGCCGCTGAATCTTTTTCAAATCCAAACCAAGTTTCGCGATGAGATTCGTCCGCGTTTTGGTCTCATGCGCGGGCGCGAGTTTGTGATGAAAGATGGTTATTCTTTTGACATGGACGAAGCCGGGGCCATGCAGACTTATGATCTCATGTACGAGGCTTATCGGCGCATTTTCACGCGTTGTGGTTTGCAGTTTCGTCCCGTGGAGGCCATGACTGGGGCCATCGGAGGAAGTCGTTCCCACGAGTTTCAAGTATTGGCACAGAGCGGAGAGGATCCCATTCTCATCTCTAGTGCGGGCGATTATGCGGCTAATGTGGAGCGTGCTCCTTTAACGCCTCCCGATAGTTTAGGCTCTGCTTCCTTCGCTTCGGGGCGTTATCAAAAGGTGACAACGCCCGGGAGCAGTAGCGTCGAAGAGGTTGCGGCGTGTTTAAAACTTCCGTTGGAGCAAATCGCCAAGATTCTCATTTTCGAAACGGAACAGGGGCCGATTGGTGCTTTGATACGGGGTGATCATGATTTGATGGAAGCCAAGTTGCAGCAGGTGTCGGGAGTACAAACCTTAGAGTTGGCTTCGCGTTATACCGTGGAGCAATTGTTAGGAAGTGCCGTGGGTTTTACGGGGCCCCTGGGTTTGGAGATTCCGCTTTATCTCGATCATGCGATTTCTCAACTGACGGATTTTGTCATTGGAGCCAATGAGGTTGACCACCACTTTGTTGGAGTCAATCTGGGGGATTTCGCTTTTAAGGGATTCTTCGATTTGCGTCGGGCCAGGCCGGGCGACCCTTGCCCCTATGGTGGGGTTTACGAGGAGGTCCGTGGCATCGAGGTGGGACAGGTGTTTTTCTTGGGTACCAAGTATTCCAAGTCCATGGGTTGCGTTTACAAAGACGAGTCTGGACAAGAAATTCCCATGGTGATGGGATGTTATGGCATCGGTGTCAGTCGTACCGCTGCGGCTGCTATTGAGCAAAACCATGATGAACATGGCATTCTCTGGCCCTATCCTTTAGCGCCGTTTTCCATTCACCTTTTGTCTCTTAATGTGAAGGATGTCGCCGTGTCGGAGCTCAGTGAAAAGCTCTACCAGCAATTACAAAAAAGCGGTTTAGAGGTTTTGTGGGATGATCGAGATTTAAATCCGGGAGTAAAATTCAAAGACAGCGACTTGATCGGTATTCCTTTTCGTGTAGTGGTGGGGGCTAAGGGTTTGCAGGATGGAGTTGTGGAGTTGAAACGAAGGGGATCCACCGAGGTGGAGAAGATTCCTCTGGATAAAATCGTTGAAGTTTTATGGGAGCGGCATTGCGCTGAATTGGACCGATTTCGTGCCTAAAATATGAAAAGCTTGGTTCCATTAATTGTGGCCCTCGATTTGGTAGACTTCGCCGAGGTGCGGTCTTTGGTGAAAAAGCTGGGGGCTGAGGTTTCTTTTTACAAGGTGGGGCTCAAGCTCTTTACTCGCCACGGTCCCGACTTGTTAACTTATTTGCAATCCGAGGGTAAGTCCGTCTTTCTGGATCTTAAATTCCACGATATTCCCAACACAGTGGCCGAGGCCTGCCGTGAGGCGGTGCGGTGGAAAGTGCAAATGTTGACTCTCCATGCTTCAGGTGGGACTGAAATGATGCAGGCTGCCGTTCGTGCGGTACGCGACGAAGCTTGTAATCTTGGTATAACGCCTCCTCTTTTGATGGGCGTGACCGTACTAACGTCGATGGATTCCCTGCAAGAATTAGGCGTTCCTCGTTCTCCTAAGGCACAAGTGAAAAAATTAGCTCAATTGGCCTTTAACTCCGGACTAGACGGCGTGATTTGTTCTCCCCAAGAAATCAGATTTTTGCGTCGTTTGTTGCCGAAGACTTTTCGGATCGTAACTCCCGGAGTTCGGCCTTCCAATAGCGATCGTGGTGATCAGAAACGAGTCGCGACTCCAGAACAAGCTTGGAGTTGGGGCGCAGATGCGGTGGTACTCGGGCGCCCCATTTTTACCGCTACCGATCCTCAAGCCAAGGTGGCAGAAATTTTGAGAACCTATACTCAGTGGTAGTGTTTTGTGAAGGGGCTCAGGAATGGCCTTTGCCTACTATAAGAAACTCAACACCCAGGATAAGGCCGTCTATCGTCGTTCCGACGAAGTTACTTTTTTGCGTTTGCCCCATCGAGAGGCCTTTGCTCCCTTCGTCGCAGCTTTGGCGAAGGCGCTCTCTGGGGAAAGTTCTCAAGAGACCCAATACTACGCTCAAAAATTAGCCAATGCTTTGACCCAGGTCTTTCGAGTTCCCGATATTCAAGTGGAGGTCTTGGCGCGACGTCCCTCCGATAGTCGCGGAGAATTGCACGGTCTGTATGTGCGAGAGGCTCAAAAAAAACCTCTTGTAACACTATGGATGCGGACGGCCAAGCGTAAGCAGGTCGTTGCGTTTAAAACCTTTCTGAGAACCTTGGTTCACGAGGTCAATCATCACCTCGACTATAGTTTGCTGGGGTTAGGAGATTCCTTTCATACGGAAGGGTTTTATAAAAGGGAGTCCAGCTTGTTTAAACAGCTATGGTCTCAGGTTGGCGAGAGGTCTGGGCGTTCGGACAATGCATAATTTTTACGGGGAGTGGAGTGAATGTTGGGTTAAAAAAACCACTTTTCAAGTTTTAAAAGAAACGTGGAGTCCACTCAACTTCAGCGATAAAATACCCTTTGGAAGATGGGGAGAGAGAGGGGAGGTGTGGGGTATGATTTGTAAAAAATCGTTTTTTTTCTTAATCATTTCCATCGCTTTTTCCTCGTGGATCACCGTTGCCGCGTATGCGGGCCCAAAAGAAGAGTCTGGGGTTCGTGTGGCTTCTGAAAAAAATTCTGAGGAATATCAGTACGTCTCAGGGGACGAAGTCTCTTGCGCCAATCTCCGTGAGGAAAGGGAAAAATCCTGCTCACAAGCGGCGGAGATTTGTCGAACCGTCTACGATTATGACTCCTACAATAAAATCAAGCCTTGTGCGCTTTTCTCTCAGCGCTGTAACGACCTGGGCCAACAGGAAAGTACGGTGTGTTACGAAGGTCGTGGCTCTCGACAGTGGAGCTTATGGAAGAGCCAGGGGGGAATTTAGGTCTTGTTGGAGCCTTATCGTTGTCGGATTTCTGTCATGAGGTGTTTTTTTCTCATATTGAGGGCCTTTTTTGTTCGCCAGGTCTGTAAATCCTAAAAAAAGTCTTTATAATTTGAGCTCTTGTCTAGTTCTGTTTTCTTTGGATTTGGCATGACCTTTGCTTGTTAATCTACCCGACGGTAGGGATAAAGATTTTCATCAAGTCAAGAGGGGCCCGCGATCGATGATCGTGGGAGGGTTCGAGACCCATCCTGGAGATGATACCAACCTTGCTAGGGGGAGGTTGGTGTCGTGGGCCAAGATGGGTTTTTTATTTTCTTTAGCGCAGTGGCTTTTTTTTAGTGTGGAAGCTTCATGGAACTAGGGCTTACAGGAGCCTGAGTCCAATCCTTGCCAAATTCTCGGAAAATCGTTAGCAGGCCCAATAAAGACCGTTGTGCCGGCTTTTGTGGGTCGGAGTTTTTTTCTCGCGGAGTTCTTAGACTTCCGAGACTTCCAACTACTTTTAAGTACTAAGGATAAAAAAATCATGAGCGAAAAAATTGTGCAGGCTTTGGGTTCTGAAGCTGATTTCCTTTTAGGTCATCAATGTAAAACGATTTCTAAAGATCTTCTTCATCTTCCCGGACCCGACTTTATTGATCGCGTGATGAGTCTGTCGGATCGCTCTCCCGTTGTTTTGCGCCATCTTCAAACCTTGTTTAATCACGGCCGCTTGGGGGGGACAGGTTATCTTTCCATTCTTCCGGTGGATCAGGGCATTGAGCATTCTGCGGGAGCGTCTTTTGCTCCCAACCCCCTGTATTTTGATCCCGAAAATCTATTAAAGCTCGGGATTGAGGGGGGATGTAATGCTGTGGCTTCGACCTTGGGAGCCTTGGGTTCGGTCGCCCGAAAATATGCCCATAAAATTCCACTGATCGTCAAAATTAATCATAACGAGTTGCTCAGTTATCCCAACACCTTCGATCAAACCTTGTTTGCCGATGTGGAGCAAGCCTTTGAGATGGGGGCGGTAGGGGTGGGGGCCACGATTTATTTTGGGTCCCCGGAGAGCCGTCGTCAGATTCAGGAAATTCGAGCCGCCTTTCAGCGTGCGCACGAGCTAGGCATGGTCACCATCTTGTGGGCCTATTTGCGTAGCGAAGCCTTTAAAACTTCCGAGACTGATTATCATGTTTCCGCCGATTTGTCCGGTCAGGCCAACCATCTGGCGGCTACCTTGGAAGCCGATATCGTCAAACAAAAACTTCCTGAGAATAACGGTGGATTTAAGGCTCTGAAGTTCGGCAAGACCCATGAAAAAGTTTACTCTGAGCTTAGCTCGGATCATCCCATTGATCTGACTCGCTACCAAGTTGCCAATTGTTACATGGGGCGAGCGGGCTTGATCAACAGTGGAGGGGCTTCGGGGAAAAATGATTTAACCGATGCCATTAAAACCGCTGTGATCAATAAGCGTGCCGGTGGAATGGGATTGATCTCTGGGCGTAAGGCCTTCCAAAAACCCATGAAAGAAGGGGTGGCCTTGTTGCATGCCATTCAGGATGTCTATCTCGCTCAGGAAGTGACCGTGGCTTAAGGTATCTCCCTCCAGGAATAGGGGGGGCTCGATTGAAGGATAGGGTCTGCCCGGTAGTGTAGATCCAAGAAGGAAATTCTAAAATTGGTTTTGGTTTGTGGCCGCTCCTAAAAGCGCAGTTTTTATCAGTTAGTGGAGTGTTGCTTTTGGGAGCGGTTCCAGTTTTTTTATTTTCGCTTCTGTCGTGGGGTTAATCAAACGGTTGGCCGAGTTTCATAGTAAGGGATGGGACCTTGCGGATAAGTTCGATTGGTCTTCGGCAAAAAAATTGGCCTGGATCAGCCCCCCATTGTTTCCTTACAAGACTTACCCATAGGGTTCGAGGTCTGCTCTTAAATAAAAAACAAATGGGTGTTCGAAGGGGGGTTATTTCAAACGCGCCAGGGAGTTCGCAATGCGGTCCATGCCTTTGACGATTTTTTCCATGCTCGTGGCGTAGCTTAAGCGCATGAAGCCCTCGGTGCCAAACCCTGATCCGGCCACACACGCCACTTTTCCCTCGTTGAGTAAAAAGTCGCAGAGATCTTCATCGGTATGCATGATCTTACCTTCGAACTGCTTGCCTAGATACGCTGAGATGTTGGGAAAGACATAAAAAGCGCCTTCCGGCTTGAAACATTTTAGTCCTGGAATGTCATGAAGCCGAGTGAGGATGTAATCTCGACGTCGTTGAAATTCTTGTACCCAGTCTTTGAGAAAATCTTGGGAACCACGATAGGCCTCCACGCAGGCCCATTGGGTAATGCTGTTGATATTGGTGGTGACTTGACCTTGCAGCATAGCCATAGCTGAAATCACTTGTTTGGGACCGGCGGTAAATCCCATGCGCCATCCAGTCATGGAGTAAACCTTACTTGCTCCGTTGACGACCAGAGTGCGGGCTTTCATTTCTGGGCCCAATTCGGCGATGGAGCAAAAGGGAAATCCCTCGTAGACAATTTTTTCGTAAATCTCGTCGGAGATAACGATCAAATCCTTTTCGAGAATGACTTCGGCTAAGGCTTCGAGGTCTTGACGGGAGTAGGTGGCTCCTGTGGGATTGGAAGGCGAGTTTAAGATCAAGGCCTTGGTGCGGTCGCTGATTGCGGCACGCAGTTCTTCGGCGGTTAGTTTAAAACCGTTCTTTTCTTGTGTGGCTACAATGATGGGAACTGCGTCGTTGAGCAGGATTTGGTCGGGGTAACTGACCCAATAGGGAGCGGGAACGATAACTTCGTCGCCAGCTTCGAACAGCACTTGAGCGATGTTGTAGAGAGAGTGTTTGCCCCCACAGCTAACCAAGATTTCATCCCGAGAGTAAGTCAGACCATTGTCTTTTTGTAATTTGGCGATGATCGCGTCTTTGAGTTCGTTGATTCCACCCACCGGAGTGTATTTCGTTTTACCAGCTCGCAATGCGGCGATGGCGGCCTCTTTAATGGTTTCGGGCGTATCAAAATCAGGTTCTCCGGCGCCGAAGCCTACGACGTCAATCCCCTCGTCGGCCATTGCTTTGGCCTTGTTGGTAATGCTCAGGGTGGGGGAGGGTTTAATTCGTTTTACCCGCTGGGTGAGTTGGATCATAGGGATAGCTCTTTGATTTTTTTGCGAATGAATTTTTCCACAAGGGGGTGAACCATGTCCCTGATGGGCCCATGAAAATGGGCGATTTCTTTTATCAGGGTCGAGGAAATATGGGAATAATGGTTTTCGGTCATGAGAAAGACCGTTTCGATTTCTGAGTGAATGGCTTTGTTAGAAAAGGCCATTTGTTGTTCGTATTCGTAATCTGCTACGGTGCGCAGACCGCGCAGCAAAACTTTCGCCTTTCGTTGGCGTGCGTAGTCGACCAATAAACCGTGGAAATAATCAACTTCGACTTGTTTATTTTTTTTGTAGATGGCGCGAAATAACTCAACCCGCTCTTCTGGAGTCAGTAGGGTTTTTTTTGATGTATTGGTGGCCACCGCGATGATGATTTTTCGGAACATGCCCAGCCCTCGTTCGACGATATTCAGGTGTCCAAGAGTGGGAGGGTCGAAGGATCCCGGATAGATGGCTGTAGTACAGAGCATAAAAAATCTTTGCTTAAGGTTTCTCGGATTTTCGCAAGAAGCTGACCCAAGTTTGGCCGTACTTACGTTGGCGGCTCTCTTCAAGTCCATCTAAAAAAGTAGGAAGTTCTCGTGGAGAATGCTCGCACAGCACGATGCCATCCGCTTCCAAGAGCTCGTGGGGTGTGAGTTGTCGCAGGGTGGCGTCGACAAGTCCCTGGTCGTAGGGAGGATCCAAAAAGATAATATCGAAACACTTTTTTTGGTGTTTGAGTTCGCCAATGGCCAAAGCTGCGTTTTTTCCTATGAGGGTAGCTTGGGAACTGAAACCTGTGACCTGCAAATTATGTCGAAGCAGGGAAATGGCCGCACGTTGGGCATCGACGAAGGTAACGTGATGGGCGCCTCGGGATAGGGCCTCCAACCCCATGCTTCCCGTACCGGCAAAGAGATCTAAAATACGATATCCCTCCAGGTTGCCGAGTATGTCGAAAAGTGATTTTCTGACTCGCGCCGCCGCTGGGCGGATGGAGGCGTTCTGAGGTCCTTTGAGTTTGCGGCCCTTGGCCGATCCGGAAACTAATCTGAGTCCCATGGCAAATACCCTGCCCCAGATAGGGGAGGAGGGTCTACATCAGAATGGTGGGGCCTTGGTTTTTTTCAGTATGCTTCCAGGAGTCCGGGGATTTTTTCAGATCAAAATTGGGAAAAAATCAAAAAAAACAGAGGGGAGAGGAAAAACTCGGCCTGGGTCTAGCGGTTGACCTGAGAAACCTTTTGGACTAACAGCCCTAGCGCGTAAATGGGCTAGTAAAATCTTTTCTTCCACAAAGGTCATTCATGAAACGTTTTTTCTTTGCCGCTTGGTTGCCATTGTTATTGGGTTCTTCCATTGCTTCAGCCAAAACAGAAACAATTTATCGACAACCGAATAATCCGGCGAACTTCGTCAAGTTGGAGCAAATTAGCGAACGCAAAGCCGCTGAATTGAAACTCAATCATCCCCACGTTTTCACCGAAGATCAGATGGCCGATATGTTGCGGAGTTTGCGTTATAGTCGTCGCTCCTTGTTCAGCGATAAAGAGAAAATCCGCCAAGTCTTCGAAGAGGAGTATATCGAAAAATTTACGCCCCATTTGGTAAAGGCCTTCCAAGAAGCAGACAATCACGAAGTGGTGTTATTTTCCGTGGCGCAGGCCAGGCCGCTCGTGATTATCCGAAACGATCGTCTAACAACGGTACAAATGTGGGTGACGGGACAGGAGCTTCATATCGAATTCGTCAAAACAGAAGCCAAACTAGAAGGTGATTACAAGGCCAACACTCCAGAGGGACAAAGGCTACGCGAGAATGCGGAAACCTTGAGAGTGGCTTTGGAGCCCCAAAAAAATCAAAAATTCGCCTTCGATTCTTCTAAGGAAATCATCCTAGACCTCGATACTAATTGGGAAGCCATTGTGGCCCAGATTGAGGCCGACGAGGAGCGCTTAAAGCAAGAAGAAGAAATTAAGAAAGCGAAGGGCTACAAGAAGAAAAAACTCAGCGAACAGTTGGATGCCAAGGATAATGCCTCGAAGGTTTCGGCTAAAGATCAAAAAAGCGCCGAGACCCGCTTGAGCGAGCTTAAAAAGCTCAAAGACAAAGGGCTGATCAGCGAGCAGGATTACGAAAAGAAAAAAGAAGAGATCTTAAGCAATCTCTAAAATTTTGGGACACCGGGAGAGCACTTCGCAACCCTGAGGGGTAACGTAGACGACGTCCTCGATGCGTACTCCGCCAACCCCTTGGTAGTAGAGTCCTGGCTCTACTGTGACCACGGTTCCTGCTTGTAGGATGCTGGATACCTTAGAAATTCTCGGAGCTTCGTGAATTTCAATGCCCAGGCCGTGTCCCGTTCCGTGGAAGAATCCCTGCATTCGTCCATTTTGTAGGCCGGTGGGATACCCCTGTTCTTCGAAATAATTTTGAATCCATTCATGTACGCTTTGACCATTGATACCGGCCTTGATTTTTTTGATGCCTTGTTCTTGGGCGTATTTCACGGTGTTCCATTGTCGGCGAAGTTTTTCAGAGGCCGTTCCTTTGACCACGGTTCGGGTCATGTCCCCGAAATACTGTGAATCCATCGACTGGGGGAAAACATCCATGATGATCGCTTGGTGGGGCAAAAGGGGACCCGAGCCTTCGCAGTGGGGGTCTACGCCCTGATCTCCGCAGGCCACGATGGTATGTTTTCCCAAACAATTATTTTTCATCAAACTCAGGTTAATCACTGCGCGAAGTCGCTCGCTGGTTAAAACATCGCCTTGCCAATAGAGGCGATTTTTTTTGATCTCCGACTGTTTGAGGACCTCGTAAGCTTCTTGGATGGCGAGGCTGACAAAATGCAGAGTTTTTTTGATGGCCTTTTTTTCTTCCGCTGTTTTGATCAATCGTTGGGGATAGAAGGGTTCCTCAATGCAGACGCTCTGGATGCCCAATTTTTTGAGTCCTTGGGCATAGGCTAGGGGAAAGTTATAGGGAACGCCTATGGATTTGATTTTTTTTTGACGGAGAAAATGAGCCAAAACCCGAAGCATTCCGGAGTTTTTTCCAGATTTTTTGAGTTGGGATTCGAGGTCGCTATAACTCAACACAGCGTCGACTTTAGCCTGTTGTCGTCCCCGGTCCACTTCCAAATCGTTGAGAATGAGAAAACGCTTTTTTCCCTGTTCTACAAAGATGACCGGGTCCGGGGCTAAAAATCCAGTGGCCCAAAAAAGGTTGGCATCCCGTTCGGGTGCCGCTAGGATCACACGGTTTTTGGGGAGGGGCTTGCGCTGTGGGGTGGTTTGTTTTCGAGTTGGTTTTGACATAAAAATCTCGGAGTTTTTTCTGATGAAGGTAAGATGCGAAACTTTAGAAGAGGCACAGCAAAAAGTAAAGCGACCCCTCGGGATCTTTTGGATAGCGATGGTCTTGGGGGCCTCATTGTGGTTGCTCCAGGTATTTTTTATCCCAAGCTCGTCGTATGCTCTGCAGTTTTGGCAGCAGGATTGGGAGGATTCGGTCGCTTCTCCAGATCCTATCCAAGAAGGTTGGATTTCTTGGTACGGTTGGGGGTTTCATGGACGTAAAACCGCCAGCGGGGAGAGTTTTGATACAAGCGCAGATACTTGTGCTTCGCGTACCTTAGCCTTTGGTACCAGGGTTAAGATCACTCATCTAAAGACGGGCCTCAGTGCTCTGTGTCGAGTGAACGACCGAGGGCCTCGTAGCAGGCGACGTATCCTCGATGTGTCCCATAGCGTGGCCCAACAATTGGGGCTTATCCGAACCGGTGTCGCTTGGGTTTCGTTACAAATTTTAGAGTAAGCTCTTTTCCTTGCGAACATGCGAGGATCCCGAACCTTTGGCAAAATCGTTCTCTTGGTGAGTTCCCTGTTAGCATTTAAGACAGCGATTGCGCTTATTCGTAGAGCGTAAGAAATTCGTCTTCTGAAAGATCGACATAAACGTTCTTTATCTGGGAGTATTCCTCCAAGCAGTATTTACTAAGGTCTTTTCCATAGCCGCTTTGTTTATAGCCACCATGGGGTCCCCAAGGGGTTACCATCATGTATTGGTTAATCCAGACCTGTCCTGCTTGGAGTTTTTTCGCGACTCGCAGAGCTCTTTTGATGTCTTGTGTCCAAACCGCGCTAGCCAAGCCATAGACCGTATCGTTGGCCATAGCCAGAGCCTCCGCTTCGTCACGAAATTTGAGCACACTGAGCACCGGACCGAAGATTTCTTCCTGACAAAGTTTGAGTTGATTGGAGTCGGCAGCGAAGATGGTGGGTTGGATATAATTGCCCCGAGCCAGTTCGGGATCTTGAGGAATGCCTCCTCCGGTTAATAATTTCATGTCGTGTTTTTTTCCCCATTCGATGAAGCTAAGCACTTGTTTTTGGTGCTGGGGAGTAATCATGGGGCCCATGCGGGTTTCCCAATCGAGGGGATGGCCCAGCTTGATATTACGAGTTCGTTCTATAAGCTGTTCGAGAAATTCGTCGTAGATGGATTCTTGCAGTAGTAGCCGACTTCCGGCAATGCAGCATTCTCCTCCATTGAAGAAAATAGCGGTCATGGCTCCACTGACGGCACGACTAAGATCCGCATCCGCAAAAACGATATTGGGAGATTTTCCCCCTAACTCCAAAGTGGTCTTTTTCAAGTTGGAGGAAGCTGCTTGGAGAATTTTTTGTCCGACCGCGGTGGAACCCGTGAAGGAGATTTTTGAAATCTGAGGATGTTCAGCCATGGCCTGGCCCACTTGACTGCCGGATCCAGTGAGAATTTGCACGGTGCCGGGAGGTAAGCCGACTTCATGAAATAGTTTTGCCAATTTCAAAGCACTGATGGAGGTGAGCTCGGCGGGTTTGAAGACGCAGCAATTGCCCGCGGCTAAGGCGGGCGCGATCTTCCAGGCTACGAACATGAGGGGGAAGTTCCATGCGGCAATGGCTCCGCAGACCCCGAGAGGTTCGCGCCAAGTGAAGTCCAAAACATCGGCAGGAACGGGAATTACCTCACCACCGATTTGCGTGGAGAGGTTGGCAAAATATTCGAAGGTATCGGCCGCCATGTGCACGTCGATGAGGTTGGTTTCTGTGATAGTTTTTCCCGTATCTAGGGATTCAGATTCGGCCAAGTCATCGAGATTTTCACGGATTTTTTCCGCAATGTTGCGGAGCAAGCGCCCCCGTTCCACAGAATTGCGGACGTGACCCCAGTCGGTGTTTTCGAAGGTATGTTTTGCGCCGCTGACCGCCAAATTCACATCTTGTGCGTTGGATTTGGGAAAGGTAGCGAGCAGGCTTTGATCGGCCGGACACAAGGACTGGCCGCGTTCTCCCGACTGGGATTCGACGAATTCTCCGTTGAGGTACATTTTAAATTCTTCCATGGGGGCTCCTCTGTTTTTCGGTTTCAGGCCTTGTCATAAAAGACCTGCGACGACAACCTTTTGTCAATCCGTAAGTGTCCGGGGAGAGGTGGAACGGGTGGCCTTGAGGGTATCCATTGTCTTTCAAAGACGTTGACAGGCGGACGCTTCGCCATTATCCCCCCCGGACCATGGCTCAAATTATCGATGGAAAAAAAATAAGTGAACAACTCCGGGAGCGAATCCGTGCGGGGGTTCAGGATTTACAACGAGATTTTGGTCTGACGCCGGGTTTGGCCGTGGTTTTGGTAGGGCAGGATGAGGCCAGCAAGATTTACGTTCGCAACAAAGAATCCGCCTGTGCCAGTGTGGGGATGGAGAGTTTTGCCCATCGTCTTCCCGAGGATACCCCGAAGGAAATTCTCGAACACTTGATTAGTCAACTCAACCTAGATCCCAAGGTGCATGGTATTCTCGTGCAGTTGCCTTTGCCTGCCACCTTACAGAATTTTGATGTGACTCGGGCCATTCTTCCCGAGAAGGATGTCGATGGCTTTCATCCAGAAAATTTAGGTAATTTATTGACGGGCCGTCCTGGTTTTCGTTCCTGCACTCCCTACGGAATGATGAAAATGTTAGAAGCCATCGGCTATCGCTTAGAAGGTAAGCATGCGGTTGTGGTCGGGCGTAGCAATATCGTGGGAAAACCCATGGGGCTGATGCTATTAGAAAAAAACGCCACCGTGACTTATTGCCATTCCAGAACTCAGGATCTTGCCCACTGGGTTTCTCAGGCGGATGTGGTGGTGGCCGCCGTGGGAAAAGCCGAGTTTATTCGGGGTGACTGGATTAAGTCTGGAGCTGTGGTGTTGGATGTGGGGATCAATCGTGGTGCCGATGGAAAGTTACGGGGAGATGTGGAATTCGCATCCGCTGCCGAGCGGGCCGCTTGGATTACTCCAGTGCCCGGTGGAGTGGGGCCCATGACGATCACGATGTTGCTTTGGAATACTTTGCAATCTGCTCGGCGCCATTTGGGACTCGAGGGAATGCTTTAATGTCTAAGTTAAAATCCCAATTGGAGTCGGGGCATTTCGTTGTGACTAGTGAGATTGCTCCACCGAAGGGGCCCGACTTGAAAGAATTTTACGAAAAGGCCCGCAGTATTCGGGATCGTGTGGTAGCCGTCAATGTTACCGACAATCAGCGCTCTATCATGCGACTGTCTTCACTGATTGCTAGCGAGTTATTGCTGAGAGAGGGGATTGAGCCCATCTATCAATTGGCGTGTCGAGATCGCAACCGTTTGGCTTTGCAATCCGACTTGTTGGGGGCCGCCGCCGTGGGGATTGAAAACCTGCTTCCGTTGACGGGTGATCCTGTCAAAAACGGTGATCAGAAAGAATCCAAAGCGGTTTTTGATTTGAACTCTGTGCAGTTGATGGAGCTTATCGCTAAGCTCAACCGGGGTTTGGCTTTCAATGATCGTCCACTCAATGGTTCTACCCAGTTTTATGTGGGAGGAGCCGTCGATCCTAATCATTTTGGCAGCGATGCCTTTCGCAAGAAGTTTGAATCGAAGGTTGAAAAAGGGGCCCGCTATTTTCAATCACAACCGGTTTACGACTTGCAAAAAGCTGAGGCCTTGTTTCGCTATTGTGAAACTCTGGACGTCAAGATTCTGTTCGGAGTTATTCTGATTAAAAGCGCTAAGCAGGCTCGATTTCTCAATACCATTCCCGGCATTCGGATTCCTGAAGCCCTCGTTCAGCGTTTTGAGGGACATTCTGATCCGGTTCAGGTGGGTATCGATTACGCCGCTCAAGAGATCGAAACCTTCAAACAATTTTCCCATGGAGTGCACATTATGACCGTGGGACGCGAAGATTTGGTCGCTGAAATTCTTAATCGGGCGGGGCTATGAAACAAACTCCTCTTTACGATTGGCATGTAGCCCATGGTGGCAAGATGGTCGAATTTGCGGGTTATCAAATGCCAGTTCGCTATCAAGGTATTCCCGCTGAGCATCAGGCCGTGCGTCGGGATTGCGGACTTTTCGACATTAGTCACATGGGAGAAATTTTTTTCCGTGGCCCCCATGCTTTGGAAGCCGTGCAAAATTTGACGAGTAACGATGCGTCTCGTTTGCAAGAGGGTGGCGCTCAATACTCTTTGTTGATGAATGAGCATGGTTTCGCCATTGATGATATTCTCGTTTATCGATTGAGTTCAGATCATTTCTTTTTTTGTGTCAATGCGGCCAATCGCCACCGCGATTACGCGTGGATCACCGCCCACACGCCTGACGACGTGGTGGCAATCGATCGTAGCGACGAGTTTGCCATGCTGGCCTTACAAGGGCCGCGAGCTCCTCGGGTATTGGCCAAGATGGGATGGGATTTACTCGAGATTCCCCGGTTTACCCTTCGAGAGACGAGCTGGAAAGGACATCCTCTTTGGATCTCTCGTACTGGTTACACGGGAGAAGAGGGATGTGAATTTTTTCTTCCGGCCGGAGCGGCTGTGGAGTTTTGGGAATATATTCTAGCGGTGGGGAAAAACGAGTCCTGTATCCCTGTGGGTTTGGGTGCCCGGGATACGTTGAGACTTGAAATGGGTTATGTGCTGTACGGACACGAACTCAGCGCGACGATTTCTCCTTGGGAGGCTGGATTGGGCTGGGTCATTTCTCTGGGAAAAGGCAATTTTCTGGGACGAGAGGGATTGGAACATCAAAAAAAACTTGGGATTGGCAGGCGGGTTTTGGGCTTTGTTTTAGAGGAGGCGGGGATTCCTCGTGAAGGAATGGAAGTCTGGTGTGGCGCTGAAAAAGTCGGTCATGTGCTGAGTGGAACCCTAAGTCCAAGTTTGGGACAGGGATTGGGTACGGCGTTGGTCGATGCTCAGCGAGTGTCGTTGGAAACCAACATTTCCATTGACATCAGGGGTAAAATGAAGAAAGCAAAAATCGCTTCGCTTCCGTTTTTCAAAAAATTTTAACCATGTCGCCCAAGTGGCACCGATTTTTTTATTGAGTGTTTTATGGAGTTTCCAGCAGATCTCAAATACACCTCTGAACACGAATGGGTTCGTCTCGATGGACATGTCGCGGTGGTCGGTATCACCGATTACGCGCAGGATCAGCTTGGCGATATCGTCTTTGTCGAATTGCCCGAGGAGGGGATTCGGGTCGAAAAGGGAGACTCCTTCGGCGTAGTAGAGTCCACCAAATCAGTCAGCGATCTTTTTGTTCCCCTATCGGGAGAGGTGATTGAAACCAATGATCCTTTGTTGGATAGCCCGGAGATTTTAAACGAAGATCCCTATGGCGAAGGCTGGATGATTAAAATCAAGCTAAGTAGTCCCGATGAGGTGGAAGAACTACTTAGTTCGGATGCCTATCGTAAGCTCTTGGAAGAAGAGGGAGCGTAAGACTGCCTTGCGATATCTTCCCCAGACCGATGCCGAGATTAAAAAGATGTGCGAGGCCGTTGGTGTCGAGCGCCCCCACGATCTTTTTCACGTCATTCCCGAACATTTGCAATTAAGTCGGGCTTTGGATTTGCCTGCTCCCTTGGGGGAGCCTGATCTCTTGGCCCATCTAAAGTCCTTGGGACGGGATAACGAGAACGTCGATTCCCGTTGTTCTTTTTTAGGGGGAGGGGCCTACCACCACTATATTCCTGTGGGAGTTTCCTCCATTACCAGTCGTGGTGAGTTTTTTACCTCTTATACTCCTTATCAGCCGGAAATTTCCCAAGGAACCTTGCAAGCCATTTTCGAATTCCAGACCATGGTGGCTTCTTTAACGGGAATGGATTTAGCAAACGCCAGCAATTACGATGGGGCCAGTGCCTTGGCCGAGGCCCTGTTGATGGCGCTCCGATTAACGCGTCGCCGCAAGATCCTGGTGGCAGCCTCCCTCAATCCGCAATACGTTCGTGTGGTGCGTACCTATTTAGCCAATATGGATTGTGAAATTCATGTTGTGCCCATGGCGCCTACGGGACGAATCGATAGAGAAGCGTTGCACTCCATGCTCGACGAGCATACGGCGGCTTTGGCGCTCCAGAGTCCCAATGCCTTTGGTGTGGTCGAGGATATGCGTTCTCTGTCGCAGCGAGTTCAAGAATCCGGGGCTCTGTGCATCGCCACATTCACCGAAGCTTTGAGTTTAGCGATGTTCCAATCGCCTGGTGCTCAGGGGGCTGACATCGTCGCGGGAGAGGGCCAATCCCTGGGAAATTTTTTGAGTTTGGGAGGGCCTTACTTAGGGCTCTTTGCTACCCGTGAGAAATTTGTCCGGCAGATGCCGGGACGTTTGGTGGGAGAGACCGTCGACTCCGACGGAAAACGAGGTTTTGTTTTGGTTTTGTCAACCCGTGAACAGCATATTCGTCGCGAGAAGGCCACCAGTAATATCTGCACTAACCAAGCGCTATGCGCTTTGGGTACCGCAGTTTACCTCTCACTTTTGGGGCCGCAAGGTTTAACACGCTTGGCCCAAACTAACTACAGCGTGGCGCGCTATTTACGCCAGTCTTTGTGTTCCTTGCCTGGGGTCCAGAGCCGATTTTCAGCCCCCCATTTCAACGAATTCGTGCTTCGTTTGCCGCGTTCTTCCGAAGAGGTACTGAACGAGCTTCGACAAGAGGGCATTTGGGGGGGGATTGATGTCAGTACTTGGGGAGATGATCTGGAAAATTGCATTTTGGTTTGCGCTACCGAAATGAATACCCGCGAACAGATCGATCGTTACAAAAAACAATTGGAAAGAATTCTTTAGTCAAGAAATGGACGTTTTATGGATCGTTCCGAATCCAAAAAGCAAGGTCCCGGCAAGCGAGGTATGGTCTTCGCCGAGCCCACCGTTTTTGAACGGGGAGCTCCTGGCCGGGTCGGGTATTCGTTGCCGAATTGCGGTGTAGAGTTTGCCGATCCTTTGGAAGAAATCGAGCCCGAGCTGTTGCGTTCCGAGGCACCTTTGCTTCCTGAGCTCTCCGAACTCGATGTTATCCGCCATTTTACTCGTCTTTCCCAATGGAACTATTCCATCGATACGGGTTTTTATCCCCTTGGATCTTGCACTATGAAATACAATCCTCGAGTCAACGAGGAAGTTGCGAGGATGAGCGGCTGGGCTAAATTGCACCCCTCTCAACCTGAAGAAACCCTGCAAGGGGCTTTATCTTTGATGTTTCATCTACAGGCGTATTTGGCGGAAATTTCAGGAATGGATGCCACCAGTTTGCAACCTGCAGCCGGTGCTCAAGGAGAATTTGCAGGCCTTCTGATGATTCGTGCTCACTTGACGGCGCAGGGAAACCCTCGTCGCAAGGTGCTCATTCCGGATAGCGCCCATGGCACTAATCCCGCGAGTTCGGCTTTATGTGGTTATCAGGTGGTCACCCTAGAAAGTGGGCCGCAGGGTATTTTAACCCCCGACGTGGTGGAACGGGCCATGGACGAAAATACGGCGGCCTTGATGGTGACCAATCCCAATACCTTGGGGCTCTTTGAAACCCATATGGCAGAAATCGCCGATATTGTGCACCGTAAGGGTGGTTTCGTCTATTGCGACGGAGCCAATCAGAATGCCTTAGTGGGCAAAGCTCGGGTTGGGGATATGGGGGTTGATGTTCTGCATTTTAATTTGCATAAAACCTTCACAACTCCCCACGGTGGGGGTGGGCCTGGCGCCGGGCCTGTGGCGGTGAAAAAAATCTTAGAACCCTATTTGCCAGTTCCACTTGTAGTCAAACGAGGAGAGGGGTTCGCGTGGGCCGAGGATCGTCCCCAAAGTGTTGGTAAGGTGAAGGCCTTCTACGGAAATTTCGGGATGCTGGTGCGAGCTTATACCTATATTCGCGAAATGGGTGCCGAGGGCCTCAAGCAGGTCGCCGAGCGCGCCGTCCTCAATGCGAATTATTTGAGAAAAAAATTAGAGGGCTCCTACCACTTGGCTTTTCCGCAAACTTGTATGCACGAGTGCGTGTTCACCGACAAATGGCAAAATTCGCAGGGGGTGAAGACGGTGCATATCGCCAAGCGACTGATGGACTACGGTTATCATCCTCCTACCACTTATTTCCCTTTGATCGTTCCTGGAGCTTTGATGATGGAGCCCACGGAGACGGAAAGCCTCCAAACTCTAGACCGTTTTATTTGGTCCATGCAGGAGATTGCTCGGGAATGCGTGGCAATGCCCGAGGTGGTGCAGCAGGCTCCCCATGTGCCTAAGGTGAAGCGTCTCGATGAAGTTAAAGCGGCCCGCGAACCGCGTTTTGTCTATCGTTCCAAACGTGGGATCCAAGAATAATTTTTCCTCTATCCCCAAAAAAATGACGAAAGCTTTTCTTTGGAAGAGCGAGTTTTTTCCAAAACAAGCTGGAAAAAACTCTTAACGAGTATGCAGGTAAGTTTTCTGTTTTGTGGGATCTTGCAAGTTTTTGTCCATGTTTAGAGCCTCAACGGACCAAACCGGCGGTGTCTCTGTTTTAGAGTTCTGTATGGCGTCGTGTTTGTCATTGATGTTTGATGCGTGCTCGGTTCACGATTGCAGCGATTTTAAATCGATGACGAAACGATAGCGCACATCTCCTCGGATCATTCGTTCATAGGCCTCATTGATTTGTTGGATGGGAATCAGTTCGATCTCTGGCGCGATTGTATGTTCGGCGCAAAAATCCAACATCTCCTGGGTTTCGGCGATTCCTCCAATGAGAGATCCCGCTAGATTGCGCCGTTTTCCGATAAGGCTGAAGGCCTGCACGGCAGGGGCTTTGGGGGGTACCCCCAACAACACCAAGGTGCCGTCTCGTTTTAATAGGTTTAAATATTGGTTCCAATCCAGTTCTACGGAGACTGTGTTGAGAATGAGATCAAAAGAATTGGCTAAGAGGGAAAAGGTGTCAGCTTCAGAAGTAGCGTAAAAATCTTTGGCCCCCATACGAATGCCATCGGTTTTCTTGCTGAGCGAATGGCTGAGCACCGTGACCTCCGCCCCCATGGCATGGGCTAGTTTGACGGCCATATGCCCCAAGCCGCCCAATCCTACGATGGCGACCCGCTTTCCAGGACCGGCGTTCCAGTGGCGCAGAGGAGAATATGTGGTGATTCCCGCGCACAGCAAGGGCGCCGCTTGTTCCAGAGTCAAATGGGCTGGAATACGTAGGAGGTAATTTTCGTCGACGACGATTGCGCTGGAATAACCTCCGAAGGTGGGTGTCTTTCCATCCTTCTCTACACCGTTATAAGTGAGCGTCATGCCAGCTTCGCAATATTGCTCGAGTCCTTGGCGGCATGAGGCGCAATTCCGACAAGAATCTACGAAGCAACCGACTCCAACACGATCACCCGCCCGAAAGAGCGAGACTTGGTTTCCCACTTGGCTGACGATGCCGACGATTTCGTGTCCTGGTACCATGGGAAACAGGGCTCCACCCCATTCGTCGCGAGCTTGATGAATATCTGAGTGACAGACGCCGCAATATTGAATTTCGATGACCACGTCATGGGCACCGGGTGTGCGTCTGCAGATCGGGTAGGGTTCTAAGGGAGTCCGAGGATTAAGAGCTGCATAAGCTGGAATTACGTTACTCATCGGTTTTCCTTTCAGCGTCAGGATTTAAATTTAGAGGTATGTAGTAAAGTGCCATGTCATTCGTAGCATGCCGTCTTTGCCACGAATTTTTTCAGGTGGCGCAGTAAAAGGAGCGGACTGACGGACTGTTCTCAGCGCTTCTCGATCATAGCCGGGAATGCCCGAAGATTGGATCACAAAGACCTTAGCCAGTTCTCCCGTGGCAGTGACTTCCATTCCCATGGTGACGTTGACTTTGCCCACAACGACTCGATTGTAACGAAAGTGGGAGATGAGGGGTTCTCGTGGATTGAAACGCATGCGAAAGACCCGTTTCAGTCGGGTGAAATACTGAACGTCGGGAAAGGCAAAGGCATTGAGATAGGTTTTATCTCCAATTTTGACGGAGGGCATGAAGTCGTGGACAAATTGGTCTCCAGGCCCCCCGAAGTCGGAACTTTTGGGAAGGGAGGCTAAATCAATGGCATCATCATTAGACGGTTCAGCCTTGGGTTTTTTTCCTTTGCCGTTGTCACCTGGAATGTCCAAAACGTCGGAGGGTTTCAGTTCTAAATCGGAGAGCGAGACTTTTTCTTGTGTGGGTGCTCCCTCCTTGCCCTCTGGGGCGACCTCGGGGGCCTTGGGTTGTTCTGCCACCTGGGGTTGAGTTTTTTTAGGAGTTTGTGGCGTTTTTTTAGGTGAGCGGGGCTTTTTTGGAGCTTCTGGCTCTTCGGAGACATCGACCTCAGCCTTGGCCCGTTTAGGGATGCGTTTAGCGACGGTCTCTTCCTCGACGGTCGAGTTGTATCGGGCGGCGAAACGGGCTTTTTTAGGAGCTTTTTCTATTTTGGGTTTGGCGATATCGGCTAGTTCCAAAGCCTGTTGGGGTTTATTGGAAATAATATCTTGCGGATTGACGAAGACCACTTCTTGGGGCTTGTCGGCGACTGGGGCAGGGGGCGTTTCTAACCAAGGACTGTAAAACAAGGGGGTGTGATACATCAAAAAAACGAGGGTAAGATGCAGGGCGAGGGAGAGGATAAAAAAGATCAAAAACTTTCTGCTAGTTGAGTCCTTTCTTGATGCCATGGCCCCATCCTACATTGTTCACCGGGAATTGGAAAAGAGCTTCTTGTTGTTACCCTTATGGCTTTTTTAGCAATCGTTTTCGTTGCATACGTTCGGAATACCGGTTTTGGCCTTCTTGGAATCGACGCTTCTCTGTTTCATTTTCAGGAATCACGGCGGGAACAGCAGTGGGCTTTCCCTGTTCGTCTAAGGCGACGAAGGTAAGATAGGCCGTGGAGGTTTTGCGACGTGCTCCGCTCAGCGGGTCTTCCGCTTCGACGTGGACTCCAATTTCCATCGAAGTTTTATGGGTGTAATTGATACTGGCCTTGAGAATAACGATGTCGCCGAGTTTTACAGGGGAAAGAAAATGTAATTCGTCGATGCTGACGGTGACCGCAACTTTTCGACAATGACGGCTGGCCACGATGGCGGCGGCAATATCGATCCATTCCATGATGCGTCCGCCAAAAATGGTGCCTAAAGCGTTGGTGTCTGAAGGTAACACCAGGTGGTTAAATTCTGCTGTCGAGGCGGAAACGGGTTTGGCGTCCATGATGCCCCTCTCAAGATAGATAAAATTAACGGTCGTAGTTTCAAAAAACGATTTTTAAGGAGATTGTTTAATCTCCGATAAGCTTCCTTGGCTATTTTTTTCGGATGAGCTGGTAACCTAAAAGCACGGAAAAACCAGCGCTCAATCCATAGGTCCAAGAGGTATAGGGAGAAATTTGTTGTTGCAGGATATGGGCTGCTCCCAGACTGCCCAATACCAGCAGGGTGTAGACGAGGCGATTTAAGGCAAGGCTAATGCGCAAAGCATTTTCTCTTGCATGGTGATTTTCTAGCTGAAGTTCTCCTTGGTTAAGTCTTCTCAAGGTGCGTTGGAGTTCCGTGGGCAATTTTAGGTAACTTAAAGCGACCTCCTTGAGTGTATCTATGACCAGATCGGCGAAGGTTCGGTCTTTACCTAAAACGAATTCCTCCGCATAAGGGATGATAATGGTCATGGGATTAAGTTGGGGGGCGAGATGGGTTGTGAGGCCCATTAACAGGATGAGCGTTCTCTCCAATAGGGCCCACTCTTTGGGAACATTAAACGACTGGAAGAGGTCTTGGAACGAAAGATCTAATCGACGGAACTCGAGAATTTCTTCCAATCGTTGCATGCTATCGAGACGAAAATTTTTAATCTCTTCAATTTTGACATCCTTAAGTCGCTCGTAAAAGAACTCCACGATCCTATCAAAGATTTCTTCTTCTTGTCCTTTAGCGATAAACCCCATGTCTTTCATGGCTCGGGAAATCGTTGCGGTATCCCGTTTGATAATTCCTTCCATGAAGCGTCCCATGCCTTGGCGCATGGGTTCGGAGATGCGTGCGACGGCGCCGAAATCCATCATTACAATCTGGGGCATGATTTTTCTGATGTGTTTTTTTTCTGGGGGGGCTGTTTCGGTAGATGTCTCTTCGAGAACTTCTACCTCTTCTTCGGCTCCTTGGATGAGAAAATTTCCTGGGTGAGGATCCGCATGATAGAGTCCGTCGATGAAAATCTGCTGGCAGTAGGCATGGAGAATTCGTTTAGCCACATCTTCGGGAGAAACATTGATGCCCTCTAAGGCTTTTAAATGACTGATTTTGACCCCCTCCATGAACTGCAAGGTGAGGACCTTGGAGGTAGAGTATTCCTTAAAAATTTTAGGAAATTTTACCCAGCGTTGCTCCTCAAGGTTACGATGAAGGGTCTCCAGATTTTTTGCTTCGTTTTTAAAATCTAATTCTTCCAAAATCACTTCTCGGATTTCGGTGTAGGTTTTTTGCAAGCCGTACTGGGGAAAAATCCAGCCAAGCAGGGCGAAGATACGTTTTAATGTTTTTAAGTCACTTTGGACGATGCTTTCAATGTGGGGATACTGGACTTTAACCGCGAGTTTTTCTCCCTGGAAATTGCGAGCTACATGCACCTGCCCCAATGAGGCGCTTGCGATGGGGGTGGTTTCAAATTCTAAAAAATATTCTTGAGGGCTTTTGCCAAACTCTTCCTGGAAGCGGCTTTCGATAGCCGAGTAGGGGGCCGGAGGAACGGCATCCTGAAGTCCCTCGAGTTCTCTCGTAATGGCCTCGGGGAGAAACTGAGTCATGATGCTCATCATTTGTCCGACTTTAATAAAAAGCCCCTTGAGCAACAGGACATTTTTTTTGATCTCTCGTGCCGTCTTCTCGTGAATTTTCTCCCAGCGTTTTTCAAGCCGGGAGGCCCCCAAAACTTTTTCTGCCAAATAGGCCATCCAGTACCTGAGTAAAATCTTTGCGGTAACCGCGTAGGCTCGAAGAAATCTCAATTTGGGCGGAGTAGGGTAAGTGGGGGCCGTCATGCTCGGAAGACTAATGGAGGAAGGCTTGGGGGAACAAGTAGAAAGCCGAGAGTTTTTAGTTCTATTCGATTTTAGGAAGATTGCTGTTCATAGGCTTCTCTTGGTCCTTGCGTCCTGTCTCCGCCTCTATTATCTGGGAGAAATGAAAGTTCATGTTCCCAGTATCCCCGAAGAGGGGAAATCCTTTCCCTTGGAAGATACTGTTCCGTGGGTACGACAAATGCTTGAAGAGCGAATGGCCGACTACTGGCAGCCCGGTTCTCCAGTTTCTGGCGAATTGCGTTTATGGAGGACAAATACCAACGTGACCTTGCATGGGCATTGGGAGCTTACCTTGTCCTTTGTTTGTGATCGTTGTACTGCGACTTATTCGACGGTTTTGTCTATTCCATTAAATCGCCATCTAACCCCATTTTTTGATGACCCCCGGGATTGCTCTTCTGAGGAGCGTGAGTTGTCAGAAGAAGATTTGGAGTTCAGTACTTACCACGGCGATGAGATGGATCTTCTCGAGATCCTCTCCGAGGAATTTTTTCTAGCCTTGCCCATGGGATCCTATTGTCGTGAAGATTGTCTGGGCCTCTGTACGCGCTGTGGTGCGGATCTAAATAAAAATGCTTGTTCTTGTTCTCAAGAGCCCCCCGAGGATAGCCCGTTTGCCGTACTGAAAGGCTGGAAACGCCCTCAGTAAATCAGGGGAAATCTGTACGTGAATAGGGGTTTTTTTTTCAATATTTTTCTTTGATTTCCAAAGTCGTTCCCCTATGTTAGGGCGCGGCTTCGTCAAAGAACCTATAGCCTTGTTTTTTCTATTGTTTTGGAGAGATTATGAAAACGCATCCAGTCAAGAAACGGTTTTATCCTGCAACACTGAGATCTAAATTTTCTTGGGGAACAGCCTTGATGTTATGCGTCTCTGCGCTAGGGGCCCCCCCGCTAGTTCAGGCGCAAACCCTCTTTCAAAACAATAATGCGGCTTGCGAATCCAAGGAAGTGCTTTGCGGTGCAGGAGGGACTTGTGCCGATGGAGCGCGTAGTGTTGCCTGTAAAAACATCGAAGATTCCGTAGATTTCGATGGAGATGGTTTTGTCGATTGTGTGGCAAGTACTACAGTAAGCGGGGCAGGTGGAGAATTAATTGCCTCGGTATTGCTTAATCAGGGCTTGGCCGCCACTTCCTGTGCTGGTGGGTCGGGGGATCAGTTCCAGCCCGCCTCTAATTACAGCATCGATTTTCTTAATACGGATACGGGCCTGAGTTCGGTGGTTGCGGGTAATTTGAACAATACCAATTTTGATGATTTTGCCTTGGCGGATATTAATTCCTCCGTTCTCCCCGGGCCCTTGGTGAGCGCCTTTAGTTTGCCAGGGGGTGGTTTTGGTCCCGATGGCACTGCGATTCCCAACAGTGATAGTAGTTCGGTAGATTGGTCCGATCCCCTGGCTCCTGGCCAGATCGCTTATCAATCGGATGAGTCTGAAAAGAATATGGCCCTCTTCGATTGCGATGACGATGGAGATTTAGATAACGTGATCGTCAGTGAATTTGTGGTTACGGTGGCCATGCAGGAAACCCATATCGGTTTTGCCAACGTCAATCGTAATGATGGTGGAGGATTGGTCAGTTTTGATAATTTGCTTCTTCCTGGACAAGATTTTGTGACGGCGGCTTTTGCTCCTGTGCCCGTTCCCTCAGGGGATATTCTTCAATCGGTTGCCATTGGCGATTTCGATGGGGCCAATGGACAGGATGTTGCCGTAGCGGTGAACAGTACGGTGCCAGGTGGTCCCAGTGGCGTTGTGGTTTGTCTCAACGATGGAGCCTGCGGTTTTCCCGCCTTGTGTACTCCGGCCGTCAATCTCTTCAATGATTCCCCCGGCTCTGGCAATTCTTTCCCCTTTTCCATCGGTGCTGGAGACTTTAACGATGATGGTAACGATGACATCGTGGTCAGTACTCAAACCGAACTAGTAATGGGGTCCCAGTTTTTTGGGATGCAGTATTTCTTCGGAAACGGCGACGGAAGCTTTCAAACTCCCGGAACCGATATCGCTTTTACGGGTGGGGCTATCGACCAAAACGGTACACCTCGGGCCCTGACCACAGGTTGTTTCAATAATGACAACGTGGTCGATGTGGCAACCTTGGTAAGCAGCCAAGATAATGTTCAGGGTGCGAGCGATATTCGAGTGGTTACCTCCGATGGTTCTGGTGCTTTCAATGATCCCGTTGTTCTTAGCTTTGGTAATCTTGCTGTGGGTCCTTTTACGGCCGATGGTATTGATGCTGCTGATTTCGACAATGGGGGCGGTGATGATATTATGGCCCTGGCCACTTACGCTGAAGGGGTGGTTTTATCCCGGTCGGCCTATGTTTTTATGAATACCCCGGAGGATTTTGTCGCCGATGCTGGTCCCAATCAAGTTGCGGGAGTTAACGTGCCCTTAGAAATTACTGGGGCGAGTTGTACGGCCAATCCTGATAATCCCGATGATCCGGCGGTCTTTGATATTCAGTGGACGGTCAATCCTTCCGAAGGGGTGACTTTAGAAAATGCAGATCAAATCAATCCTACTTTGACAGCGACCTCCATCGGAAATTACACCTTGACCCTAGAATGTCGAACTCGTTGTGATGTGGTGGTGACGGATACCAAGACGATTACGGTACAAGAGAATCCCCCCCCCACGCCAACGCCTGTTCCCACAGCAAGTCCAAGTCCAAGTGCAAGTCCAAGCCCTACATCGACTCCAATTCCTGGCTCGGCTTCGACCCAGGGTGGGTGCGTGGCTAGTTTAAATCCGAAGAGTGGCCAGGGGATAGGTTGGGTGTTTTTCGCGATGTTGCCGGGCCTGTTTTTGGGGCTGCGAAGAAGCCGGCAGATGAGGCGAGTGGGGTTCTCCCTGCTTGTGCTGGGTTTGTTGCTGGTGTCGTCGTCGAGTTACGCGATGAGCACGTCGTTTTCGGTGAACACCTTCGAGCCTACGGTGGACGATTCGGATTATTTTCAGATTTACGGTTCGGAGACGATGCTGCAGCGGAACTTCCACGTAGGTTTCTTTTTAGACTACGCCCATCATCCTTATGAGTTTGGAAATCCCAATTTCGATCGAGTGAGCGGAGTCGTCGATCATTTGCTGACGGGCAATGTGGTGGGGTCCTACGGGATTTTCGATTGGATGAGTGCGGGCTTGGTGATCCCCGTGTATTTTTATGAGGGAATCAGCTCGTCCTTATTGGGATTGAACGAAAACAACACGGCATTGGGCGACGTGAAGTTGGTGTTGAAGTTTCGTTTATTGGATTTAGAAAAGCATCGAGTGGGTATTGCGATTGTTCCGATGTTGTCGTTTCCGTCATCGACAGATGCGGGGGCATTTTTGGGGAACGGTTCTTTTTCGGGAGGCGCCAAGGTTGTGGTCGATGGTCGGATTGGGGATCGAGTAAGTTTGGCGTTGAATTTGGGGTATAACGCGAGGGACCGTATTGTGGATGTTGGGGGTAACGACATTGACGACGAGTTTTTTGCGGGATTGGGGATAAGCGTTGAGGTGATTAAGTATAAATTGCGAGCGATCGTGGAAGGTCTTTCAGGGACCGTGGTGCACGATTTTTATTCGGAGGCGCGCACGGTTCCTGTGGAGGCGCGTTTGGGTTTTCGCTACACGTTCGCGAATAATCACGATGTGAATGTGGGAGGGGGTTTGGGTTTATCCCATGGGATAGGGCAGCCTGATTATCGTATTTTGCTAGGTTACACGTATACGAAGCGACCGTTAGCGGAGGTTTCGGTGCCACCTCCAGCGATGAACGAGATACAGGTGGGAGACGAATTAACGTTGAAGGATAAGATTTACTTTGATTTTGACAAGGCGACGATACGGGATATTTCGAAGCCTACCTTGGATAAGATAGCGGGATTTTTGAAGGCTCATCCTGAGGTGACGAAGATTCGGATCGATGGGTACACGTGTGATTTGGGAAGAGATAGTTATAATTTGCGGTTGAGTCAGCGTCGTGCGCAGGCTGTGGCAGAGTATTTAGAAGGACAGGGAGTGTCTTCGGATCGAGTGGGGATGGTGAAGGGATATGGTGAGGCGAATCCCTTGGTTCCCAACACAGACGAGGCGAATCGAGAACAGAATCGTCGGGTGCAGATTTTTGTAGAGGCGGTGGATCCCGGTTTGGCGCAAGGTTCTAGCGGGAATTAACGCCACGACTATCCATTGAAAATACTTTCAGGGAGCTTCGGCTCCCTTTTTTTTTGCACTCCTAGAGAAAAAATCTAAACGATAAAAAATGGTGAATTGACTGAAAAAACTTCGATTAAGGTAGTTCGAGTTCCATAGGGGGGGATGATTGAAAGCGTATTGTTTTCCCTGAGCGAAATGGATTGATTTTTTTTGGTATTCCGCTACTGGAAGTTTTCACCTGGTACATTCAATCCTATTTTGTATTTGTTTGTGAATGCTTGGGGCTCAAAAGAGGGGTTCGGATATGCAGCAATTTTTCTCTAGATTTATAATGCCCGTTTGGGGCTGTCTATTTCAGACGAGGTTATCTTTTTGTCTGTTGTGTGTGTGTCTGTTCCAAACTTTTTTCGCAGCACAGGCCCAAACTTTATTCCAAAATGACAATACTGCTTGTCAGTCTCAGTCTGTGCTCTGTGGCTCGGGACTACCTTGCTTGACTCGGGCGAGTAGTGTGGCGTGTAAAAATGTCCAAGGGCCAGTTGACTTCAATGGGGATGGGTTTGTGGATTGCATCGCTTCCACCACTGCAAGCGGAAACAACGATGCTCTTGTGGTCTCAGTCTTGATCAACCAGGGGACTACCGCGCTGTCCTGTGAAGATCAATTCGACGCCAGCGTGGATTATAGCGTTGATGCCCTCAGTCTCCCCTCAGGTCTTAGTTCAGTAGTTGCGGGAAATATAGACCAGCAGGACTTTGACGATTTTGTCTTGGCCAATGTGGATTCCTCGGTGGTAGCAGCTTCTTTGGTGACATCGTTCAGTCTGCCCGAGGGTGGTTTTGGTCCTGATGACGCCGCCATTCCCAATAGTCAAAGTAGTGCTGTTAACTGGAGCGATCCGCTTGCCCCGGGTCAGGAGGCTTACGACTCCTTGCAGGCAGAAAAAAACATGCTGCTTTTTGACTGCGACGACGATGGGGATTTGGATAACGTCATTGCCAATGGTGTGGCCGTTGGTGAGTCCAGGATAGGTTTGATTAACGTCAATCGTAACGATGGCGCAGGTCTGGTGAGTTTTGAGGACCCGTTTTTACCTGGAACCAGCCGAATTACAGCCTTTTTTTCTCCGGTGTTTGATGCGGGTGCGACCCTTTTTCAGTCGTTGGCGGTCGGGGATTTCGATGGTCAAAATGGCGCTGATATCGCTGTTGCGGTGAGTACTGATATTCCCGATGCCATTAGCGGTATTGTTGTGTGTTTCAACGATGGGGCGTGTGGTTTTCCCGGTATTTGTACTCCCGTAGTCGATCTGTTTGCCAATTCACCTGGGGATGGCAATTCCTTTCCCTTTTCCATCGGTGCGGGAGATTTTAATGGGGATGGTAATGATGATGTCGTTGTGAGTACTCAGACCGCCTCAGGGATGGGGTCCCAGTTTTTGGGATTGCAGTATTTCTTTGGAAACGGCGACGGAAGCTTTCAAACTCCTGGCACCGATATCGCTTTTACGGGTGGGGCCATCGACCAAAACGGTGAGCCGCGGGCTTTAACGACGGGCTGCTTCAATAACGACAATGTGTTGGATGTAGCCTCTTTGGTTTCGGCAAATGTGATGGCGGCCGATGCTAGTGATGTTCGAGTGCTTACCTCCGATGGTCAAGGTGGATTAAATTCTCCGGAGGTTTTGAATTTTACCGATTCTGGAGAGGATCTCTTTCTGGCCGATGGGATCGATTCCGCTGATTTTAACAATCTTGGGGGGGATGACATCATGGCCTTGGCCAGTCTTAATGATGTCAATGCGGGTAGAAGAGCTTACGTTTTCATGAATAGTGACGAGACGTTGGTGGCCGACGCAGGTTCTGATGGCACAGCACAGCCTGGAGAGTCTCTGCTCATCGAGGATGCTAGTTGTTTCTTGAGTCCAGAAAACCCCGAAGATCCTGGTATATTTGAGGTACAGTGGAGTCTGCTTCCTTCTGAGGGAGCTACTCTCGAAAATACAGACCAGATCCAACCTACTTTTACCGCTACACAACCTGGAACCTATACCTTAACCCTAGAATGTCGTACTCGCTGTGACGATGTGGCCACCGGAACCAAAACCATCACCGTCGCTACTCCTTTGCTTGTTTCGACCCAGGGTGGGTGCGTGGCTAGTTTAAATCCGAAGAGTGGCCAGGGGATAGGTTGGGTGTTTTTCGCGATGTTGCCGGGCCTGTTTTTGGGGCTGCGAAGAAGCCGGCAGATGAGGCGAGTGGGGTTCTCCCTGCTTGTGCTGGGTTTGTTGCTGGTGTCGTCGTCGAGTTACGCGATGAGCACGTCGTTTTCGGTGAACACCTTCGAGCCTACGGTGGACGATTCGGATTATTTTCAGATTTACGGTTCGGAGACGATGCTGCAGCGGAACTTCCACGTAGGTTTCTTTTTAGACTACGCCCATCATCCTTATGAGTTTGGAAATCCCAATTTCGATCGAGTGAGCGGAGTCGTCGATCATTTGCTGACGGGCAATGTGGTGGGGTCCTACGGGATTTTCGATTGGATGAGTGCGGGCTTGGTGATCCCCGTGTATTTTTATGAGGGAATCAGCTCGTCCTTATTGGGATTGAACGAAAACAACACGGCATTGGGCGACGTGAAGTTGGTGTTGAAGTTTCGTTTATTGGATTTAGAAAAGCATCGAGTGGGTATTGCGATTGTTCCGATGTTGTCGTTTCCGTCATCGACAGATGCGGGGGCATTTTTGGGGAACGGTTCTTTTTCGGGAGGCGCCAAGGTTGTGGTCGATGGTCGGATTGGGGATCGAGTAAGTTTGGCGTTGAATTTGGGGTATAACGCGAGGGACCGTATTGTGGATGTTGGGGGTAACGACATTGACGACGAGTTTTTTGCGGGATTGGGGATAAGCGTTGAGGTGATTAAGTATAAATTGCGAGCGATCGTGGAAGGTCTTTCAGGGACCGTGGTGCACGATTTTTATTCGGAGGCGCGCACGGTTCCTGTGGAGGCGCGTTTGGGTTTTCGCTACACGTTCGCGAATAATCACGATGTGAATGTGGGAGGGGGTTTGGGTTTATCCCATGGGATAGGGCAGCCTGATTATCGTATTTTGCTAGGTTACACGTATACGAAGCGACCGTTAGCGGAGGTTTCGGTGCCACCTCCAGCGATGAACGAGATACAGGTGGGAGACGAATTAACGTTGAAGGATAAGATTTACTTTGATTTTGACAAGGCGACGATACGGGATATTTCGAAGCCTACCTTGGATAAGATAGCGGGATTTTTGAAGGCTCATCCTGAGGTGACGAAGATTCGGATCGATGGGTACACGTGTGATTTGGGAAGAGATAGTTATAATTTGCGGTTGAGTCAGCGTCGTGCGCAGGCTGTGGCAGAGTATTTAGAAGGACAGGGAGTGTCTTCGGATCGAGTGGGGATGGTGAAGGGATATGGTGAGGCGAATCCCTTGGTTCCCAACACAGACGAGGCGAATCGAGAACAGAATCGTCGGGTGCAGATTTTTGTAGAGGCGGTGGATCCCGGTTTGGCGCAAGGTTCTAGCGGGAATTAACGCCACGACTATCCATTGAAAATACTTTCAGGGAGCTTCGGCTTTTTTCTACGGAAGAGTCAGCTTTTACTTAGGGTTTAATTGTTTCATTAAACGAGGATGGAGACGATGCCCCCTAAGGCGATGAGTCCGACCAAAATCCCAATGCCGATGAAAACTTTTTCTAACGTAGAGAGTTGGGGTTTTTCCGGTGTTAGGGGAAGAGTAGTAGGGGGTTGGGCCTCGGTTGGAGCCGATGGTGTGGATGGGGGAGCTTCATTTGAATGCGCTGGAACATGCTCGGTAGGAGCGGTTTCAGGGGGAGATTCGGATTCGGGAGTTTGAAGAGATTCTTCTAAGGCTTTGGCTTCGGCCTCTTCTTGGAGCCGTTGGGCTTCGGCGGCTTCTTGCGCCATGCGTTCTTCTTCAGCGCGTCGTAAGGCTAGGTTTTCTGCTTCAGCGATGGCAGCTTCTTTTTTCTTTCTAGCCAACTCTTGGTGGGTAATTTGGGCTTTTACTTCAAGGGGGTTGCGATACAGAATTTTGATGGTGCCAAGTAGAATGCGATCCCCGTCGTGAAGAATCTTTTCTTTGACCGATTCATTATTGACGAAACAGCCATTTTTGCTTTTTAGGTCGGTAAGTACGATGCCCCCCCATTTTTTTTCCAACTTGGCATGAGCGCGGCTCAATACATTTTCGGGCAAGGGGATTTCGCAGGAATCATCGCGGCCAATGGTGAATTCGTTTTTATCGTCTGCCAGGTAGAATCGTTTTCCGGCCAAGTTTCCATTGAGAATTTCTAAGCTAGGAATTTCCTCTCGATCCAGAGCGCGCATCATTTTTTTGATGAGCTTAATTTCCAAAATATCCGTATCGGTATCTTCTTCTATGGGAAGATAATGATGCTCTTCTTCCAGATAAAAACGAATTTCATAATCTTCGATGCGAATGACGTCTCCTGAACGCAATAAATGTTTTTCTTCGGGCGAAAGTTTTTGGTTGTTCAGTAGGGTTCCATTGCCGCTCTTAAGATCGGTAATAAAATATTCCTGATTTTCTTGGGTGATTTCTGCGTGGCGGCGTGAAACGGATTTTTGTGGCAGCTCGATATCACAGGTATTGGTGCGACCCAACACGATGAGGTCTTGGAAGAGGTCGTAGACCTGCTCCTCTTGGGTTTTGATATTTTGAATGATGAACTTAGGCATGGATGGGCGGGACTCTACTTGCAACGACCATTTTCTGCGATGATTTTTTCAGCGACCGTGCGAGAACTTTCGGTATTTGTTGCCGGAACGATTTTTAGAAAACGACACAAATGGTCGACTCCTTCTTTTTTCTTGCCGGTTTCTACTTCTAACATTCCCAAGCTGAAGAGTGCTTTGTAGTGGTTGCTGTCCATGTTTACGGCTTTGCCATACCAAGAGAGCGCTTGGGGAATGTCTCCTAAACGGCCGTAGATATATCCCAGGTTATAGGCCCCATCGGCGTATTGAGGAAATTTTTCCAACAGCCTTTTATACACCATGATGGATTCTTGATAGACGGGCAGGGCGGCGTTCATTCCTTGGCGTCCCCGAATTTCTTCTGCTCGACTCAATTTGGCAAAGGCCAGATTGAAGAGCACTCGAGGATTATTGGGATCTTTTTGCGACGCAGCGGCAATTTCTTTGTCTGCGAGAGTGAAATTCTTTTCCTGAAGGTAGAGGAGTCCCAAGCTGAGATGGGCTCCGGATAAATTGGGATTGGCCTCTATGGCCTTGTTTAAGGCAAATTGGGCCTCTTGGTGGCGACCTTGCTTAAGATACAGGTTTCCCAAGCGTTCCCAGGCTTGAGCTGCGGACGGTTGAATTTCTAACGCAACCTTGTAGCGCATGATGGCGGCCTCGGCCTTACCTTGTTCGGCGTAGATGTTGCCGAGTTCAAAGTTGGCGAGGTAATGTCGATTGTTAGATTCAGTAGCATTGCGAAAGGCTTGTTCCGATTTTGCGTAGCTAGTGGGCTCTCCTTTTTGCGCCAGCTGCTGATAAATCAATCCCTGGTTGTAATAGGCGTCGGCAAATTTTTTATCCCGTTGAATGGCTTCTTCCGACCATTTGAGGGCTTCGGTGTAGTTTCCTTGGTTGTAGTAGAGGGTGGCGAGGTGGTTGTAAGGGGTGGGATATTTTTTGTCGACTTGAATGGCTTGTTTTAATGCACGTTCCGCTTCTCCGTATTGATTGAGATACAGATAAGTCAAGCCCAGGTTGTTCCAGCCTTCTGCTGATTCGGGAGAAATCTCAACCGCCATTTTAAATTCAAAAAGGGCCTTCTGAGGATTTCCCTCATTGAGGAAGGTTACTCCCTGGTTGTTGTGAAACACGGCTTGGTCTTGGGGTCTTGTGATATAACGCGCTGAGCTAAGGTTGGGAAGAAGAAGCGTGAATGCTATTCCACCCCAAAGGGCAATTTTTAGAGCTGATTTTTGAGGTAACTTTTTCAAGAAAACTCCTATAAGATTTTTCCTCGTTATTACTAAAATAACGGATTGTCACGCGGCTTGGATTGTAGTTTATTTCTTTGCTGTTTCAAGATTT
>DALYEU010000011.1:0-48088 GCA_031972375.1 bacterium
TCAAGATTTGTTACCGCTAGGTGGCTATGAGTCCAAGTATTCTGGGCATTGATCCCAAGTGGAACTCCCTTCTTCCCTTGGTGGTAGTTAACGTTTTCATGCTTTCTACGGTGGTGATTTTTGCCGTTTTTTTATGGCGTAATCACCCTCGACACGAAGAACTCAGCGGGCGTGTTACCTCCAAATGGGTGGGGCCTTTTTTTTATGAATATTGGGGGTGGATCATTTCTCCCTTCGAGAAGCTCTTCATTCGTTTGGGGCTTACTCCCAATTTTTTCACCACCTTGGGCTTTCTGCTCAGTTCTGGGTCGGGTTTGGCTTTTGCCACGGGACATTTCGGTGTCGCAGGATGGTTGATGATCGTCGGGGGAACATGCGATATGTTTGATGGTCGCATCGCCCGTCGTACCGGAAAAACTTCTAAATCCGGGGCATTTTACGATTCGGTGATGGATCGCTTTGGAGAGGGTGTGGTGTTTTTAGGTTTGGCCTATTATTTCCACGACTCTTGGGTGCTCTTTGCAGTTGTATCTGGATTGATCGGTTCTACGATGGTGTCTTATACCCGAGCCAAGGGAGATAGTGTGGGAATCGACTGTAAAGTTGGAGCCATGCAGCGTCCTGAACGCATTGTATATTTAGGGGTGGCCTCCATTTTTAGTCCGCCGTTTCGGCAATTGTTTTTGCCCCAGGCTCCCCAGGTAGAGTATCTCGCCATAGCTTCAATTGTCTTCATAGCGGTGATGACTGTACTCACTTCCATCTATCGAATGATTTATATCATTCGAAAACTTAATCTTGCCGAAGGTAAACCCTTGAGGAAGATCAAGTCGCCCTTCCTACAAAAGCTGACCCATCGTTATTTAGATCTTTAGTCATTTTTGTGGGGTTACTTGTTTTTGCAGACAAAACAACCAGAGATTTCTTGTTGATCAAGACGTTTCTGTCCGTTTATTTCCGCGCCTTCATCGTTTAAAGGTTTTCCGTGAGGAGTGCCTTGTCAGTAGCAGCGGCTTTCCCTCATAAAAATTGATGGATCATTTTTCCATTTAAGGACGATGGGAGAACTCCAGTCTTTGCAAAACTGGCGAATCGAAAAGGGTAATAATCAATTGGTGGGCAATTGATGTGGATTGGGTAAAAGACCGTGTTCTTCAAGTAATTCTCCCAATTTCTTTCCATCGATAAATTCCATTGGAGGAAGTTCGGGCAAGGTCCAAACTTCGGGCGCAAAGACTCCTGTAGTAATAAACAGGCCTTTACCACGTCGTTCTCCCACCAAGTTAGAAGCAAAATTCATGACATCCATGCTGCTGATAAGATTGCCCTCTGGATATAGCGAAAGATGGACAATAACGGGAGACCCTACAAAAGGAGAGGGATTGATGGCATAAATATCAGCCTCGGTTTCATTTTCTCGAAAGCTTTCTCCGATTTGTAAGTTCCATTTTTCGAGCAATTGTCGGGTGAGTTCAAAGAAATCTTCAAAACTTAGGTTTTGTAGGGATGGGGTAAGGGGATTTTCCATTTGTGGAATATGTTGGGGAGATTTTTTTTGGATAAGAAAGATTAAGGCAAACCCCAGTATGAAGGTCATTACAATAACAAGAAGTAAAATTCCCATGATCTTACAGTGCCGTTGGCTTTAGGGAGTGTCAAGGTTGAAAAAACTGAATCCCAAGTCTTTTAAAGGGCTTGGGTCCTGTTGACACTAGAAGAAGCCCCGTGCTACCCCCCTGCGTCATGACAGCGATTACTTTAAAAAAATTACAATCACGATGGATTTTAGATTCACGGGGGCAGCCCACCGTTGAGGTGGAGGCACAGCTTTCCGATGGTAGTCTAGGGCGTGCTGCCGTTCCTAGTGGAGCCTCCACAGGGGATTTTGAGGCCGTCGAATTAAGGGACGGTGATTCTAGAAAATTTTTGGGCAAGGGTGTGAATTCAGCGGTATCCCATGTGAGCGGAGAGATTGCCGCTGCATTGGAAGGTGCAGATCCTTTTGATCAGGCTCGAGTTGATCGTCAACTTTGTGAATTAGATGGTACCGAAAATAAATCTCGTTTGGGAGCCAATGCAATTTTGGGAGTCAGTTTAGCGATTGCTCGGGCGGCTGCTCTTAGTCGTGGAATGTGGCTCTACGAGTATATTGCTTCGCTCGCCGGGGTTGAGCCTCAGGTGTTGCCGACGCCCATGATGAATATTCTCAATGGTGGACAACATGCCGACAATAACGTGGATTTTCAGGAATTCATGATCATGCCAACCGGGGCCAAGAATTTTTCAGAAGCCCTGCGGATCGGCGCCGAAATCTTTCAACATCTTAAGCTGGTCTTGAAGAAAAAGGGGTACTTTACCGGTGTTGGAGACGAAGGTGGATTTGCCCCCAATTTAGCAAACAATCGTGAGGCGATGGAGGTTGTTCTCGATGCCATTCGTGCTGCCGGGTACGAAGCTGGTAAAGATGTGCAACTAGCCTTAGATGCTGCTTCTAGCGAGTTGTACCATGAAGGCCACTACATCCTAGAGGGCGAGGGTAGAAGAAGTCTCTCTGCCGACCAATTGATCGATCTTTATCAAGATTGGTCAGAGCATTATCCTCTGGTGAGTATCGAAGATGGCCTGGATCAGCAGGATTGGTCGGGTTGGAAAAAAATGACTCAGCGTTTGGGTAAGAGACTTCAGTTGGTTGGGGATGATTTGTTTGTCACCCATACTGCTCGTTTAAATCGAGGGATTCAAGAACAAGCGGGCAACGCCATTCTCATCAAGGTAAATCAGATTGGGACTCTTTCAGAAACTCTGTCGGCCATCGCCTTGGCGCAGGCCAATGGTTTTGGGGTTGTGATCAGCCATCGTTCCGGAGAAACCGAAGATACGACGATTGCCGATTTGGCGGTGGGAACCAACGCTGGACAGATAAAAACCGGTTCTCTTTCTCGGAGTGATCGAATCGCAAAATATAATCAGCTGCTCAGAATTGAAGAACGTTTAGGAGATAGGGCTCGTTATCTGGGGGGCGTTCCTTTGGCCTTAAGGTAGACAAGCCATGAAATCTCGCTGGAAAGAAATTCCTCGGCAGATCTTCGCCTTTTTATCTTCCGTACAGCTCGCTGTTGTCGTTCTGCTGTTGTTGGCTGCTGTGCTGGCAGTGGCCACCTTTCTGGAATCTCTTCATGATACGCCAACGGCTAAATATTACGTTTACGATACGCTTTGGTTTTCGGCCCTCTTAGGTCTTTTGGGGCTTAATGTATTTTTTGCGGCGTTGTCGCGTTGGCCTTGGAAGCGGCGCCATACGGGTTTTTTAGTGGTCCATCTAGGAATCCTGATCATTTTAGCGGGTTCTTTTCTTACCTTGTTTTCGGGTTATGAAGGTCAATTGATTATCGCTGAGGGTGAAACCCGAGATCGTATGTTTCTACAACAAGCGAAGTTGTTTTTTCTCGATAGCAAAACGGGGCAATTGGAGGAATGGCCAGCGGAGTTTCGTTTTGAGCCTCCAAGTCCAGAACATCCCCTGGGAGCTCAAGTATTGGGCGATGTTGTTGTCAAGGTAGAGGACTATTTGCCCAATGCACGAGAAGTTACGGAAGTCATTTCCGGGGGAGGGCTTCCCAACCCCGCTCTGAAAATGAGTCTTCAAGGAAGTCGAGCTTCCATGGAAGACTGGATTTTTTCTCGAGAGGTTTCTCGGCAGAACTTGGTTTTGGGTCCAGCCACCATTCACTTTATTGAAATTCCTTCCGGAGTCGATCCTCAATCGATTCTCGATCAGCCCGAACTAAGGGGCCCTGTCTTGGCATGGGGCACGCAACTTTTTCCTCTTCAAACATTTGAGGGAAAGGCCCCGATTCCTCAATATCCCCAATTAATTTTGGAAAATATTCTTCCCCATGCAGCGGTTTATCAAGATGCATTGGTCAACCTGAGCGATCGTCCAGAAAATCCTGCAGTAAGATTTCGTCATTTAACTCAAAAGGGTGAAGTGAAAAATCTTACATTTTTCTTGAAGTTTCCCGAGCAAAAAATAGAGGCTGCCCACCTTGTCCAAGCCCCTGATTTTGCCCAGTTAAGGCTGCTTTGGATTCCGGAGGCCTTGGGTACGCAGGACAATGAGTTGTTGTTAGTCCGATCCGATGCCGGTGAGATTCGTGGTGCGTGGCGACGCCAAGGTCAATGGCAAACTTTTGAGAAATTCTCTGTGGGACAGGAAGTGGCTACGGGGTGGATGGACTTTAAGTTTAAAATTATACAAATATTAGAAAATGCTGAGATAAAAAAAGATTTTAAAAAAGTTGTGGTTGCAAAGGGAGGAGAGGGGCCTCCACCTGCCTTGCGTTTGAGTGTTTCGGGTCTGGGAAGCGTAGCTCCCCAGTCTTTTTGGTTGGGCAGGGGGCAGGTTCGAGATGTGGAGTGGGAAGGGCGGGCGATTAAAATAGCCTACGCCTTGAAAAATAAGCCCTTGGGCTTTTCGGTGCAGCTTAAAAATTTTCATATGGGAACCTACGAGGGAACACAAAATCCCGCTAGCTACGAAAGCGATGTGGTGTTGGAGGATAAAGCCCTAGGGATTCACCGAGAGCAAAAAGTGGCCATGAATCAGCCATTGGTTCATGGTAAGTACAAGATCTTTCAAGCTAGTTATCAATTGGATCCCTCAGGGGCCGATATTTCTGTATTTGCCGTGAGTTACGACCCAGGTATTTTTTTAAAGTATCTTGGATCCGTCATTTTAGTATTGGGGACAATATTGATTTTCTTCTTTAGGCCGGCCTTTACAAAACGAAACAAAAAATCCCTTTCCAGTTTAGATGGTTCTGCCTAATAGCTTAAAGAATAATGTGAGGAACTCATGTTGGTGCGTTTTTTTCTTTCCCTAGGAATTTTGCTTTTATTGTTTCCGGCTCCGCTTCGCTCCGACGAATTGATTTGGCCCCAGTCTCAAGGGCAAATTTCCATGAAGGAGCTTAGAGAGATTGCCCTGCTGGAAGGTGGGCGTAAGAAGCCCCTCGATACCTTCGCTCGCGAGACAGTACGTACCATTACCGGGCGAGAATACTTTCACGGTTGGGATCCCGTGGAGTTATTGTTCTCTTGGTTAACCCGTACTCCCGAATGGGAACTTCTTCCCATTGTCTCGCTAGAATATCGACCCTTAGCTCAACAATGGGGACTGACTTTGGTCGAGGGTAGGGTGGCACCGAAGTCATTGCGCGAAAATGGGGAGTATCAGCTTTATCTACAAACCGTTCAGGTTAAGAAAAAAGACGGTGAAAAACTAGACTCAGCGGAACAAGAAGCGCTACGTCTCGCCGATCGTTTGCAGCGCTATTATGGTTTGGCGGAAGGCTCCACGCTGACGGTCTACCCCAGGACCGAAGGAGGTTGGGAGAGTTTGGCTCAGCTTTTTGCCCGTTATCCGGCCTTGAGCCTGGATAAGGCACCTGCCACTCCGGAGGCCCGGGTAACGGCGGGATTTCAAGGATTATTGACCGCCTACTACCGTGGGGAGGCGGCGTTGTTTTTAGAGGTGGCTCCCCTGGTGAAGGATTTGTTGCAACGACAGGGGGAAAAACTTGGAGTTTATCCGAGCTCTAACGCCTTAAAACGAGAAGTCTTATTCAACCAGTTGCGGCCTTTCCATTGGTCTTGGGTAGGGTACACCTTAGCCGGATTTTTATTATTGCTAAGTTTTGCCGTAAATTCGTCTTGGCCCTATCGCGCCGGGGTGTTCGTCTTTTTGGCGGCCTTTGCTTTGCATACTTATGGTTTTATCTTACGCATTTGGATTTCCGGACGGGCCCCCGTAACCAATATGTATGAAACTGTGCTCTGGATCCCTTACGGAACAGTTTTATTCGCGTTAATTTTGGAGGCCGTTTACAAAAGTCGTTTCTTCTTGTTGGCGGCTTCCGCCATGGCAACCTTGGGATTGATCGTGGCTGATTCCGCTCCTTCGGTACTGGATCCCTCTATCCAACCTTTGGTTCCCGTGCTGCGAAGCAATTTTTGGCTGACGATTCACGTCTTGACCATTACCTTGAGCTACGGAGCTTTTACTCTGGCCTTAGGGGTGGCCAATATCAATTTAGGGTTTTATCTCTTTAGGCCGGCAAACAGCGCAAAACTTAATGCCATGAATTTTTTTATCTATCGGGCTATTCAGATTGGCGTGGTGTTATTGGCTGCAGGAACGATTTTAGGCGGAGTGTGGGCCAATGAATCTTGGGGAAGATTTTGGGGATGGGATCCAAAGGAAGTTTGGGCGCTAATTGCGCTGTTGGGTTATCTAGCCCTGTTGCATGGTCGTTATGTGGGCTGGGTACGAGGTTTTGGGCTTTCGGTGGGAGCTGTGGTGTCCTACCTTCTCGTGCTGATGGCGTGGTATGGAGTTAATTTCGTGCTAGGGGTTGGACTCCATTCTTATGGCTTTAGTTCGGGGGGAGCCAAATTTGTTAGCGTCTTTGTAGCCTTGGAACTGCTATGGATTTTGGTGGCAGCGATTCGCTACCGTGGTGGGCGTTCGACCCCGACAATAATTTCTTCTACTTCTGTTTAGGTGTCATGGTCTCGGTATTTTCAGTTCAACTTTTTAAAACGGCTTATCAGCAGTCAGAATTGCTCTCCTTGAAGGGACCTGTTGTGGTTTTTTTAGGTCGATCCAATGCAGGTAAGTCGTCTTTGTTAAATGCCTTGACGGGAGGTACTACGGCACATGTTTCTAAACATCCCGGAAAAACAGCTTCGGTCAATTACTACCGGGCTAAGGGCGGGATCACCCTAGTTGACCTACCGGGTTATGGTTATGCAAAAAAATCTCATGATGAACTAAGACGATGGAAAGAATTAATGGAGGCCTTTTTTGATAGCTTGCCCGCCGGAGCTTTCGCTTATCTATTACAAGACGCAAAACGTGATTGGGGTCAAACCGAAGAGGATTTAATCACTTCACTACTTCATCGGGAGCATCGTCTCGTCTTACTTCTCACTAAGGCCGATCGTTTAAATCAGTCGGAGCGGGCGCGAGGCAAGCAGCAGGTACAACAATTTCTTTTTCATCTCGGTTTGGAAAATCTTTTGACCTTCCATTGGGTATCAGTCAAAACCTCCGAAGGATTGTCCGAACTCCATCGGGAACTCTACCGCTATGGCCAAGAGCATCGCTTGTAGATTACGTCCCATGACCCGCAAGGATTTGGGAGAAGTCTTAAGAATTGAAAGGGCTTGTTTTGAGCAGCCCTATACCCGCGAGATCTTGGAGCAAGAACTCAAGATTAAGGCTGCTCAACTTTGGGTTGCGACTTACCGGGGGAAGATCTTGGCCTACGTCGACTATTGGTTAGTTGCCGATGAGATCGAATTGGTAAGTATTGCGGTGGACCCTCCCTATGCCCGTCGGGGTGTGGCTCGAAAATTGATGGAACAGATGATGTCTTTTGGACATCAACACGACGTGAAAGCCTTGTACCTGGATGTCCGCTCTTCAAATCGTAAAGCCCAAGCTCTTTACGAAAAATTTGGTTTTGAACGAGCTGGGGTACGTAAGCGCTATTACAGTGATAATCAAGAAGACGCCATCATCATGAGGAAGGAAATTTAAATGCGAGATCGTCTTTGTCCGATCGTTTATCACGAACATGGCGGAGGAGATTATTTTCGTCTAGGTTTGAAGACAGATTACGAAGGTTTCGTTCCTGGACAATTTGTAATGCTCCAAGTTCCCTCCGGTGGAGGAATTTTGTTGAGGCGACCATTTAGTCTCGCTCGACAACAAGGTGAGGTAACGGAGATTCTTTACAAGGTCGTAGGAAAAGGAACTCTCGCTTTGAGTGGGGTTTTGCCTGGGCAAGCGGTGTGGGTTTTAGGTCCGCTGGGACATGGTTTTAAGGTGACATCTTCTGATCAGAAAGTGGTCGCGGTGGCTGGAGGTTATGGGGTGGCTCCTTTCCTCGAGATGGCAGCGCAGTTGCGAGCTCAGGGGCGAGAGTTCATCTTGTACTACGGAGCTCGAAGTCGCCATGATCTCCAATATCTTGGAGACTTTGAAAAATTGGGAGCTAAGTTTTTTTGCAGCACAGACGATGGTTCTTTTGGACACCATGGTCGAATTACAGAACTATTGGAGCGGGATTATCCACAAGGGCAGCTCCGTCAAGTGCTTGCCTGTGGGCCCATGGGATTGTTGAAGGCGCTGAAATGTTGGGGAGATGCCCGTGGGATTTCCTGTCAACTTTCCGTGGAAGAAACCATGGGATGTGGCACAGGCGTCTGCTTAGGCTGTGTGGTTCCTGCTGTGGAAGGGGGGTTCTTGCGGGCTTGCGTCGAAGGCCCTGTTTTTTCTGCTTCGGAGGTTCGATGGTGAGGGGTATGGAAACTCGCTTAGGTAATTTGCTACTTAAAAATCCAATCATCGCGGCCTCCGGAACCTTTGGTTACGGAGAAGAACTGCAGTCTTTCGCTCCCGTGGAGCAATTGGGGGCCATCGCTACCAAAGGCCTAAGTTTAAAACCACGCATGGGTAACCCCATGCCCCGTATCGTCGAAACCCCTAGTGGCATGATCAATGCTATCGGTTTGCAAAATGTGGGAATCGAGGCTTTTTTACGGGATAAATTACCTTTCCTTGAATCTAAGGGTGCCGTGGTAATTGCCAATTGTTTTGGCAATACTTTGGACGAATATGTGGAGCTAGCTCGAATTTTAGAACCCACTTCAGTACAGGCAATTGAGCTCAATATTTCCTGTCCCAATGTAAAAGCGGGAGGCATGGAGTTTGGTAATAATCCGGTGATGGCTGCCCAGGTGACAGAGGCGGTACGAAAAGTTTTTTCCAAACATTTGATGGTCAAGCTTTCTCCCAATGTAACTTCGATCACCGAAATCGCCCGAGCTGTGGAAGCTTCGGGTGCCGATAGTCTTTCTCTAATCAATACTCTTACGGCCATGGCCATTGATGTCAATACGCGCAAGCCACGCATCGCCAATGGAGTGGGGGGACTTTCCGGTCCTGCAATTCGGCCTATCGCGGTGCGTATGGTTGCTCAGGTATTTCGTGCCGTGAAGATTCCTTTGGTGGGATTGGGAGGTATCACCCAATTAAATGATGCCTTGGAGTTTTTCATCGCTGGAGCCCGAGCGATTCAAGTTGGAACGGCTCATTTTATGGATCCCTCATGTTCTGTAAAATTGTTGGAGCAGCTGTCCGAGTATCTTCGTGAGCAACGCATTTCCAACTTGGAAGATTTGGTGGGCTCTTTAGATTGGTCCGTCTAGGGTTTGCCATGTTTGGGGTGGTATGGATATGACCTCCAATTCCAGACAACAAGATCCTCCTGAGAAATCCTTCTTGTGCCCCCTGGCAGGGTTTCAAGGCATGACGGTTCCTCTTCACGGAGCAGGGGTGCGCATCGATAAATTTCTTGCACAATTGGAGCCTTCTTGGAGCCGTTCTCAGATTCAGGGTTGGATTGAGGCACAGCATCTCTTGCTCAATGGTAAGCCCGTTAAAGTATCCCATTGTTTGAAGGGGGGAGAATCCTTAGAGTTGCGCATTCCTCCAGCGACTCCTTTGGAAGCTATTCCTCAAGACTTACCTTTGGAAATTATCTTTGAAGACAGTGATCTATTGGTGGTCAATAAGTCAGCGGAAATGGTGGTACATCCAGGGGCAGGCAATCTCGAAGGTACTCTAGTTAACGCTGTCTTGCACCATTGTGGTGATCTCTCAGGTATCGGAGGAAAACTAAGACCGGGCATCGTGCATCGTTTGGATAAAGGAACCTCAGGTCTTCTGGTAATTGCAAAAAATGATTTTACGCACCAGCATCTGATAAACCAATTTCAAGAGCGCCGTGTGGAAAAAATCTACCATGCTTTCGTCTGGGGAACGCCGCGAGCCGCTTCTGGATGGATGACGAGCCCTTTAGGAAGACATCCCCAGGATCGAAAAAAAATTTCTTCCCAAGGGAAACAAACCCGAGAGGCTCAAACTTATTATCGTGTGCAAAAAAACTGGGGAGCGATAAGTTTGCTGGAGATTAAGCCTCGTACGGGACGTACCCATCAGATTCGCGTGCACCTCGCCGAATTAGGGCATGGTATTGTGGGAGATCCAAGTTATGGACGTGGGTCACGACGTAGCACGGGGTTGACGTCACGTTTATTGCAACGTCTGAGAAGTTTTTCTTTTCAATTGCTACATGCCTCCCATTTGAGTTTCGTTCATCCGCGTTTGGATCAAGTTTTGGAGTTTCATGCTCCTTTTCGGGAAGAAATGCGTCTTTTTCAAACTCTGTTAGACGAGGAACTCCTATGATCGATTTCACGCCTTTTCCCCATATACAAGGTGGGTTTCTGGGCAGAGATTCGAAATCCTTATCGAGCCATGGGTTGGAGATCGCAGATTTGCGCTTATTGAAACAGGTGCATGGTGACGTGTTTCGATATTGGGGCCCAACGGGATCGGCTTCTTTTGAATTTGAGGGAGATGCTTGGATTACCGATCAAGTTCGGGTTCCTATTGCAATTAAAACTGCCGATTGTGTTCCTATTTTGCTGGCCCATCCCTATGGAGTGGTGGCTGCCGTCCATGCTGGATGGCGTGGTACCCAACGTAAAATTTTAAGCAAGGTGTTGCATTACATGGAGCGGCAATGGAATTTGAATCTTCAAGAAGTCAAAATGGCGATTGGTCCCGCCATTTCTGCTAAAAATTATGAAGTAGGGGAGGACGTGGCAGCACTCTTTTGTGAAAAAGAATTTGGACCGGTGGTGTTGCCGAATTCTCGAGGAAAATTTTCATTGGATCTTAAGCAGGCTAATGCGTGGCTAGCCATTGAATGCGGATTGAACCCAAAGCAAATTGAAATTTCTGGACTCTGTACCTTGGAGCAGGTTGACGATTATTATTCTTACCGTTACTCACAAGGGCTTAACCGGGTGGAGTCGGGAAGAAATTATTCCTGGATACAACTCTTTTAGTGTCCACCTACGATAATCTCTGGAATGCGCAAGGTCGGTTGAGCATCTCCCACAGGAACCCCTTGCCCGTCTTTTCCGCAAGTTCCCAAACCAAAACCTAAATCGCTGCCGACTTGATCAATGCTTTTTAAAACAGCGGGACCATTGCCTGTGAGGGTAGCGCCGCGTACTGGATGGTCGATTTGTCCGTGCCGTAATCGATACCCCTCACTGACTTCGAACACAAAGTCACCATTAACCGTATTCACCTGGCCACTGCCCATGCGTAGGACTAAAAGGCCGTCGGGTACGGAGCGCAAAATAGTTTCAGGATCGGAAGTCCCCGGGGCGATCAGCGTATTCGTCATGCGGCATAGAGGCTGGTGACGATAGGATTCTCGTCGACCGTTACCGGTGGAGTGAACCTCCTCTTTCATGGCGTAGCGCCGATCGTACATATAACTTTTTAATACACCCTTTTCGATGAGCACATTGCGTCGAGCGGGAGTGCCCTCGTCATCGAAGACAAAACTACCTCGTTTGCCGGGAAGAGTAGGATCGTCGATCACCGTAATCAGTGGATTGGCAACGGTTTCTCCCAAACAATTTTGATAAACGGAGAGCCCTTCACAAGCCAAATCAGCTTCGAGTCCGTGTCCTACGGCCTCATGGATGAGAGTTCCTCCAGCTTCTGCGGCCACGATGACGGGCATAGAACCCGAGGGGGCCAGTGGAGCAGACAACATACGCACGGCTCGTTTTGCCGCGACTTGGGCGGTTTGGAGGGCGGCGTCGTTATCGAAGATTTCCAAGCCCTGAGTTCCTCCCAACGGTTCATAACCTGTTTGTAAAACACCGTCTTTTTCTGCAACGACTTGCGCTACAAAGATCAGATAGTTTCTTTGGTCTTTCGCCAATTCTCCCAGACTGTTGGCAACGGTGACCGTCTTTTGCATTTCTCGATAGATGGCGGTCACTTGACGAACATGGGGTGACACTCCCCATGCGGCCTGGTCGGCTTCCAAAACCCATCGGGCTTTTTCCTCAAGGGAGACGGTGGAGGGAGGCTTTTCTAGACTAGGTTGCCAAGGGGCCACAGTGGGACGCAAGAAGATGTTTTTTTGTTGACCTTGTCTTGTAAGAGCAGAAGCCAGTTGTTCGGCTAGTTGGAGCAGAGCTTTTTCTGTGATCTCGTTGGTGGAACCGTAAGCGGATTTTCCTTGGTATAGGATGCGTAATCCCACTCCGGCGTCTCGATGGTGGACGATCCGATCCAACCTCTTAGACTCGCGAATGATTTGGGTAGAGTGGCTGTGTTCTTCGTAGAGTTCGGCGAATTCTCCACCATTCTTTAAAGCGATATTAAGGATTTTTTGGATATTGAAATTTTCAATCATGATAGGAATTCCTTTTCCAGATTTTCACGATTCTCTCAAGGATAAGTCCTCATTCTGAAAAATCCTTGACCTTTTAGCTATTGTCGTAAATTGAATCCCCATGAATTCCCCTAAAATAGGCATTATTGGCGGCAGTGGACTCTACGAAATGGAGGGGCTTCGTATCGTAGAGTCCAAGCAAGTGGAAACTCCTTATGGCGATCCTTCTGATGTTTTCGTCCTGGGAGAGCTAGAAGGGATTCCCGTAGTCTTTTTGGCTAGGCATGCCAAGGGCCACCGTATCCTGCCCAGTGAAATCAACTTCCGCGCTAATCTTTGGGCTTTAAAGAAGCTTGGCTGTGAGTTTTTACTTTCGGTTTCGGCAGTGGGTTCGCTACGGGAAGAAATCGTGCCGGGCCATTTGGTTATGGTCGATCAATTTATCGACCGAACCTACGGTCGGGCCAGCACTTTTTTTGGTGAAGGGGTTGTGGCTCACGTACCCTTTGCAGACCCCGTGTGTGACTTTTTGCGTAAAACCTTGCATGAGTCGGCACAAGAAGTAGGTGCGGTTTCCCATCCTCAGGGCACTTATGTCTGTATCGAGGGACCGATGTTTAGCTCCAAGGCTGAATCGAAGCTTTACCGTTCGTGGGGAGCCGATGTCATCGGTATGACTAATCTACAAGAGGCTCGTTTAGCCAGAGAGGCCGAAATGAGTTATGCAACTTTGGCCCTCTCCACCGATTACGACTGTTGGCATCCCGCTCATGATTCCGTTACTGCGGAGATGGTCATTGCGACATTGACCCAAAATGTGGCTACGGCCCAAAAGGTTTTGAAAAGCGCTGTTTCTAAAATCGCCTTGCGTGAACATAGCCCATTTCGTGGATCCTTAAAAAACGCCTTTGTCACCCATAAATTATTAATTCCCCAGGCTACTCGACAAAAGCTCAAGCCCATTTTGAGCGATTATTTTTAAGATATATTCTCTCGATGTTTTGCTTTGGCTTTTTTTGTTCCTCAGTAAGCAAAAATCTTGTTTTATGATCCGATTCGGGAGCATAAAAAGCGGTTGCCATGAGTGAATCCTTTGGATCCTACCTAAAGCGAGAGCGCGAACTCCGGAATATTTCTTTAGAAGAAGTGGCTCAGCAGACCCATGTGCAGTTGGCTTATCTTCAAGCCATGGAGTCAGATCGTTTCGAAAAACTGCCTGGTTTCACCTTTGCCCGAGGTTACGTGCGGGCTTATGCCGAGTGTATCGGCTTAAATTCTGAAGAAACTCTCCTTCATTTTGAGGAATATTTAAAATCTCTTTCCGGTATGGGTAAATCGAGGAGGAGGCCGACGGCTTCCAAATTTTGGGAGGTGTTGTTTCTGTTGTTTCTGCTCTTGAGCGTGGGGGCGATTTTATTATGGCTGAAAAGATAGCTCCATTTTTCAGCGATGAAGCCTTTCTCATCAAGTCAGTTCCCTACGGTGAATCCCATTTAATTTTGCATTTTCTTACCCAAGAAAAAGGTCGGATTTCTCTGATGGCCTTGGGAGCAAAAAAATCTAAACGGCGATTCGCTGGACTCCTGGACTACCTTAACCAAATCGAATTGACTTATCGGCCGAGTTACCATGGTAAATTGGGGATCCTAGAAACAGTGGAGTTAAAAGAAGGTTTTTCTTCAATAAGAAAAGACTACGAGCGGACCTGGGTAGCCCTTTCTTGGTTACAGCTCTTAGGTCGTTTGGTTCCAGAGGGGGCGGTGATCCCCGAAATTTTTTCCCTTTTACAACAGTGTCTTAAAATCTTGGGGTATCGATCCCCTCAATGGGTGGATTTGGTATTCCAAAAAAAATTATTGGGTGTTCTTGGTTATCAATTGGAATTGGGGTTTTGTTCCCAATGCGGCGATACCCAATCGGGTAGCTATTTTTTTGAAGCCCAACGTGGGGGCTTTTTATGCCAGGTATGCGCAGGGGAGGGGCGGGGAAAAAAACGTTATGCTGTTTTTGATCAAGGAGTATGGTTCTTGGATACGCCCCATTGTCCGGTGACTTCGGATCGACTGTACGAGGCTTTAGAAATTATGGGTCGGGCCTTGCAAGAATTAGTAGGTGTGAAGCCTGGAGTTTCTCTTTCGAATAGCGATTTTAAAAAGGGATGAGGGAGGAGAAAACTACCCCCAATCACTCTCGGGATTGGGGGTAGTAGGTAGGTTAAAGTCGGTGGGCTAATCTAATGAACTGCTTAGTAGAAAGTAGGTAAAGTTGAGAGTTAGATAATTGTTAATAGCTAGTTTTATGGTAATGCAATAACTCTGCCAACATTGATTTTTCAAAAAAAACACCTTAACTATTGGATTTTATAGGATATTATTTTTTGGGTTTTGGTAAATGTTTAAGATTTTTTATGCGAATGGTGTGGCCTAAACCCCCCACTCCAGTGGAGGTTTGGGAACTGAATGCCTCATGCTACCGTACTTAAGTTTTGATTATGCAACAGCGACAACAGACAAAACCACGTCCTTTTGGCCATTATTTTATTCTGGAAAAAATTGCCCAAGGGGGGATGGCTGAAATTTTCAAGGGTCTGACCTATGATTTTACGGGCCTAAAAAAATTTATCGTCATCAAGCGCATTCTTCCTCACATCGCCGTCAATCAAGAGTTTATCAATATGCTCATTGATGAAGCGAAGATCGCCGTACATCTGAATCACGGAAATATCGCCCAGACCTACGATTTAGGAAAAGTGGCCGAAGATTATTTCATCGTGATGGAGTACGTCGAAGGAAAAACCCTGAGTCAAATTTTCAAAAAGCTGACGACTCTACGTCAGTCCATGCCCTTACCCATCGCCGCTTACCTTGCGGCTGAAATCTGCCATGGTTTGGAGTACATTCACCGTCGCACCGATGATCATGGACGTCCCTTAGGAATCGTTCATTGTGATATCAGTCCTCAAAATATCATCGTTTCAGAGTTGGGTAACCTTAAGATTGTGGATTTTGGGGTTGCGAAGGCCGCCTTTAATCTTAGTGAACGGGAAAGGGGGGTATTAAAAGGAAAGTTTGCTTATATGTCCCCTGAACAAGCCGAAGGCTTACAGGTGACGCCGGCTTCGGATATCTTTTCGACTGGAATTTTGCTCTGGGAGATTCTCACTGGTCGCAGATTATTTAAGAAGAAAAGTAATTCCGAAACCATCGAAGCTGTCCAGACAGCAGTACTTTATCCTCCTAGCGCTTATCGCAGCGACATTCCTTCGGATATGGATGGCATTATCATGAATGCCCTCAATCGGGATCCCCGGCTCCGATACTCAAGCGCAGCGGATATGGCATTGGCCTTGACGAAATTTAATCTAAAGTATTTTCCCGATTTTAAGGCGACGCAAATAGGGGATTTTTTGTCCGAGCTGTTTGTGGACGAGGATGCCACCCGGGATATTTTTCATGAAAAAACCTATTACGAAGAGGCGACTGTCCATCAAACAGCTTTGTCTGACCAGGGTACTCCTGAGGAAACCCCTCTGCCTGCCGATGAAACCATGGTGCTTAATCCTCAGGAATTAGATTTCGTCAGTCTTTTTGATGAAATCGACTTGGATGAAGTCAGTGAGGTGACACGGGCCATTTCTTTAAATGGTGCCCGGGTAGATTCAGAGGACTCCGATTTTGGTGAAGACGAACCCACGGGAGACTTGCCCGATCTGAAAGAGCAAGAGATGTTATTGAATAGCCTTGCCTTGAGACGGGTGAAGCCGGCTACGCAAACACAATCTCCGTCACTGGTTTCTAAGTCAAAAGCGCAAAACTATTCCCTTCCTAAAAAGAAAACAGCTCAGGTGCTGGCAGGGTTGTTAGCCCTGGCGGGGATTGGTATGGGGGCTAAGTTACTTTTTTCCAATTCTCCCGCCCGCTTACAAGTTGAATATACCCCTAGGGATGCCAAGGTTTTTCTGAATGGGGTTTTGCAATCGGGAACTTCCCCGCTGGAGGTCTCCCAATTACAGCCTCGTGTTCCCTACGAGATCAAGGTGATGCGTCCAGGTTATGAATCTGAAACCCGTGTGGTTCGATTGTGGCCGCAAGGAGAAAAAGAACTCAGTGTTGAGCTTAAGCAATTAGAGGGAGGAGTTATAGAGGTGACAAGTCTTCCCGTGGGCGCATCCGTGTATTGGAATGGAAAACTTCTTCCACAAAAAACTCCCACTGTTTTAGAGGCTTGGGAACTTCCGTTTCCCGCTACGATAGGCTTGGCATTGAAAGAGGAAATTCTTTGGACCCAACAGCTTTCTGAGCTTCCTCAACAGGACATTCATTGGGATGTGGACCTAACGCTTCCCTACGCATGGTTGGATGTTAGAAGTTTGCCTGCTGGAGCTGAGGTTTTTTTCGATGGAAAAAAAATTGGAAAAACTCCACTTTACGCCCTATCGGTTCAGGCAGAAAAAAAGATTTCTCTGAGGTTGAAATTAGAAGGTTATAAGGATCAAGAACAGGAGTTGACTTGCAGTGAAGGGGGAAAAGAGCAGATCTACTTCGTCCTACAAAAATCCACCCCTCGTTGACCCTGTGTGGAAGCTTGTGTTCTAATTCTATCCAGAAGAAAGGCGGTCTTGTGTCTCAAGGCTTCAGCGATGAAACGATTGTGACTTCCATTGGAGCCCTGGAAGGTTCTTCTGAGCGAGAGCCTGCTGTGGATATTTTGGGGGGACCTTCCATGGGGCAACAAATTATTCTGAGTGAGGGAGAGACCCTTTGGGGAAGGTCGCGAGACGCCGACGTTGTGGTCGAAGACGAGGCCATCAGTCGTTATCATTTTAAAATCACCGTTGTGGATCGGATCGCCACTTTGGAGGATTTGAATTCTACTAACGGAACCTTCGTTAATGGCGAAAGGATTCGTCAGCATATCTTACAACCCAACGATAAAATACAAATCAGTTCTGTAACGGTATTGAGATTTTCTTACGTTGATCCCATCGATACGGATGTTCATAAACGAATTTATGAAATGGCCCTCTTTGATCCGGTCACCCAGGCACATACAAAACGCTACTTTATGGATCGTATCCAACATGAATTTAGCCATTCGCAACGTAGGAATACCCCGCTCTCGTTGGTGATCTTTGATCTCGACCATTTTAAAAAAATTAATGACGGCTACGGACATCCTGCTGGAGACTACGTCTTGCAGCGGGTGGCGGAAATGACTCGAAAACTAATTCGGAGAGAAGATATCTTTGCTCGTTATGGAGGAGAAGAATTCGTAATTCTGATGAGAGATACCTCCGAACTCCATGCTCTGGCCTTTGCTGAAAGAATTCGGGTAAGCATCGAAAGGGGGCCTTTTGTTTTCGAGGGCGTTCCTATCGAGGTTACCCTAAGTGCCGGAGTTGCCTGTTACCATGATCAATGTTTTTCTGATTCCAGTCAGTTAATTCGCGCTGCGGATCAGTGTCTATACCGTTCCAAGGCAGAAGGTCGCAATCGAGTGACCTCACTTCAAGATTTAGCGTAGATCTTCTCCATTAAAAATCCATAGTTCGTGAGAGAGTTTCAGAGGATTTTCCAAGCAGGATTGTTTGGATTTTTAATGGAGCGTTTTTTCTACGACTGTAGTTTTTTACGTGGATAGAACTTGAGCTTGGTTTTTTTTCAATTTAGATTTGGTTTCGTTGAAATTCATTTGGGGAAAAATTATTTTTTCATCTTAAAGAGATCCTGAAGGAAGCGTTTCAGGGAATTGACTTGATGCAATACGGACTCGATGGAAAAGGTTTGTGGGCGAACAGGTGGAGTAGGAGAGAGTTTTTGTAGATGGGATACTTTTTGTTCCAGTATCTCTATTTCAGTGAAAACCTTTTTTAAAGACTCTTGTTGAATTTTCAAATATCGGTTCATTTCTTCTTTTTTCTTTTTTAGAGATGCCTGATGCTTGGTGAAGGTTCGCTTCAAAATTTTGGGGAGGGCCTGTAGGGCTTCCTTTGTTTTTACAATGTAGTCGTCAGCTCCTGCTTGAATAGAGCGGGTGGCAGTTTTTTCGTCTCCCTTTCCGGTGATGATAATGATGGGAGTTTCTGGAGCGAATTTTACTAATTTTCGAATCAAGCTTACCCCATGGCTATCTGGAAGATAAAAATCCGAAAGAATCAAATCAAAGCTTTCTTGTTTTAATTTTTGGAAGGCGGACTTGCCTTGATGACTTATGGAAATCTCCACGTTTTTGAAGTTTTTTTTCAGGCAAAAACTCAGAAGTTCTGCATGATCTGAATTATTTTCAATAAGGAGAATTTTCTTCATAGAAAAAAACCGTGGGTTGGGAAAGTCTAGAGGCTTGATTGTTTTTTTTCAATTTAGGATTTTGAAGTTAGTGAAATCTCTTGATGAAACCCATTTTGGACCTTAGGGATGTTCCTACACATGAGAACTTGTTTTGTTTTGAGTTTTGTATTCCTTTTTTTGGGGATATTTCCCTCTTGTTCCAGGGATTACGTTACCGGGAAATCGAGCTATAACTGGTACAGCATTGATCAGGACGTATCCCTCGGTAACGAAGTCTTAGCCTCTCAGATGAACTCTTTCCAAAAAAGTTCTAGCAGTGGGAAGGTCATCGCTGTCGATGTCGATGAAAAGCAACTCGCCAGACTCCAGGCCATCGTAAATCGCATTGCCCAGATCAGCCACTTACCAACGCTTCCTTACGAAGTTCATTTGGCCGATTTACCTGTTGCCAATGCATGGGCTGCTCCCGGTGGAAAGATTATGGTTTATTCTGGGCTCTGGGATCCCAAAACAGGTTTGGTGGCTCCTGATAATGACGATGAGCTCGCTGCGGTGCTTTCCCACGAAATCGCCCATGCGACGGCCCGGCATGTCACTGAGTCTCTCAGTACCCAAATGACCCTTGGAGTCGCTGGTACGCTCGCTTCTACAGCAATAGGGGCGACGGGTTCGGCCATGGGACAAAACCTTTTTGGTCAGGCATTTTCAATGGGGCAAAATATTTATGTGCCGACTTATTCAAGAAAAAACGAGTATGAGGCCGATAAAATCGGCTTATTCTATATGGCGAAGGCTGGTTACGATCCTCGGGCCGCGATCGAGGTTTGGAAACGAGCTGCTATGAAAAAAGGAGGTGCCTCCAGCATATTTGCCTCTCATCCCGCCAGTGGGGAGAGGGCTAAAAAACTCGAGTTTTATCTTCCTCAGGCCATGGAGATCTACCAGAACCCCGAGTTGCCCTTGCCCAATTTTGCCCGTTTGCCAAAACCGGGCAAAAAAACAACTTCAGAGCCATCTGCTCAAAAAAATCTTGAAAAAAATTAAGAGAGCATAGTGCTACTCTCAGGGCTTGACCCTTGAAGTTACGGATGCTAATCCTTTTGAAAGTTATTTTCAATTTATGGAAAAACCACTTCAAATTCTCAATCGTTTTCTTGATCAGAAGGGGATGAAGCATACCCGACAACGGGAGTTGATTGCCTCAACCTTTTTTAGAACCAAAAAGCATATTCGCATTGAAGAGCTATTGGAAGAGGTGAGAAAACAAGAGCCTTCGATTGGTTATGTTACGGTGTATCGAACGCTTTTACTCCTCAAGGAGTGTGGCCTGGCTCATCAGAGACATTTTGGTGAAGGACACAGTCTTTTTGAAAATGCCGGAGAGCATCACGACCATATGATCTGCATTAAATGTGGGACTATCGTCGAGTTTGAGGAAGAGCGTATCGAGCACCTTCAAGAGGAAATTGCGTCCCAATATAATTTCAAGATTGTAAGCCATAAGCATGAAATCTATGGTGCTTGTAGTCGTTGCCAAAACGAATAGGGTTTCGGGGAGGAGAATACCTTGATCCAACAGCTCAACGTGGTTCCAGAATTGGAACTCACTCTCGATCAATTGAAAAAAGGAGAAAAGGCCTGGGTGAGTCGTTTGACAGGTCCAGAGGATCGGGTGCGACGTTTGATGGAGCTTGGCATTTTAGAGAAAGCCCCGGTACAGATTGCCTTCGAAGCTCCCTTCGGTAAGGACCCCATTGCCTTGAAAGTTCGTGGAGGTTTGTTGGCTTTGCGTCGTAGTGAGGCTCGAATGATTTCAGTACAAAGGGTAGCGCCTTTGTGAACAGTGAACGCCCCTCTCCCTTTGTAGCTCTTGTCGGAGCACCCAATTGTGGAAAAACTTCCCTATTCAACTTACTCACTGGTAGTCGCCAGAAGGTCGGTAACTATCCGGGGGTTACGGTAGAGCGTAAAGAAGGCCGGATAAAGGGAGCTGGCGGAGGCTGGATACGTGTTCTCGATTTGCCCGGAACCTACAGTTTAAAAGCCTCCACACCTGACGAGGCGGTGACCCGAGAGGTTTTACTGGAAGGTCATTTAGAAGGTACCTTACCGGCCTTAATCGTAGCTGTCGCAGATGCCACCAACTTGGAGCGAAGTCTCTCCTTGGTTTTAGAAGTCCAGGCCTTGGGGATTCCTACTTTGTTGGTTTTAAATATGATGGATCTCGCGAAGGCTCGTGGTTTTAATCTTGATCTAGAAAAACTTTCTCAAGAACTCGGCGTCAGGGTTTTTCCAGTCATCGCAAGAAAAAGGAAAAGCGTTTTAGCGCTGCAATCCGCCATCGAGAGATACTTTTCGGATGAGTTAGAAATACCACTTTCAGCCTCTTCTCTTGGTTTTTCTGCTTTAATCTCCTCCCAGGCATCTCCTAAGGATCAGCTCCAAGCCCGATACCGACGTATCGATGAAATTTTACAAAAATGTCAGGGGCACTCCGTCCGCCCCCCCTTGTGGACCGAGCGTTTGGATCGAGTCTTATTGCATCCCCTTTGGGGGACCTTGCTGCTCTATTTAGTTTTGGCTTTGGTCTTTCAAGCGATTTTTAACTGGGCCCAGGCTCCGATGGATTGGATTGAGGCTGGCATTGGTATGTTGGGAGATAGTCTTTCTCCCCATCTTCCAGAAGGTTGGGTACGTTCCCTATTGGTGGATGGGGTGTTGGCAGGTGTGGGATCGGTGGTAGTCTTTCTTCCCCAGATTTTTCTGCTGTTTTTGATGATATTACTGCTCGAGGATTCGGGTTATATGGCTCGCGCAGCTTTCTTGATGGACCGCCACATGAGGCGAGTCGGTTTACATGGGCGGGCCTTTCTTCCCTTACTCAGTTCATTCGCCTGTGCGATTCCTGGCATCATGGCTACGCGCACCATTGAAAATCCCAAGGATCGTTTAGCAACTATCTTGATTGCCCCATTGATGGCTTGTTCCGCTCGGGTGCCTGTTTACACTCTCCTTATCAGTGCCTTTATTCCCAATCATGTTGTGTGGGGACCTTTGCGTTTACAGGGTTTAGTGATGCTCGGACTCTATTTACTGGGGGCCTTTTCCGCGTTTGGGGTTGCTTGGATTTTTAAAAAGATTTTCTTTTACGGCAAGGAAACGGTCTTTCTCCTGGAATTGCCCACCTACAAATGGCCGAATATGCGTAACGTAATCTTAGGTTTGTGGGAACGAGTTCGGCTTTTCCTAAAAAGGGCGGGTACGGTTATTTTGGCGGCCTCCATCGCAGTTTGGTTTTTATCCTCCTATCCCAAAGCACCTGAAAATTTACCCGCGGGGCACTCCTCGCTTGAATATTCCTTTGCCGGAAAATTAGGCCATGGGATTGAACCTTGGATTCGCCCTTTAGGTTTTGATTGGACCATTGGAGTGGGCTTGGTCACCGGGATGGTGGCTCGTGAGGTCATTGTGAGCACTTTAGCCACACTTTATTCCTTGGAAGCTCAGACGCCGGGCCAGGACAAAAATAACTCTTCGACTATGGGAGAAGGGGAGAGTTCTCTGGAGAATTTAGTGACTCTGCTTCAGTCCCGCTGGAGTACAGCGACGGGTTTGAGTCTCTTGGTGTTTTTTGTTTTTGCGATGCAGTGCCTCTCGACCTTGGCCGTGGTACGACGAGAAACTAATTCGTGGCGTTGGCCTTTGTGGATGTTTACTTATCTGACAGCACTGGCCTATTTTGCTTCTTGGTGTACCTACCGTCTCGCTTTACTCGCTTAGCCGAGGTTCGATTTTCACGTCAGTTTTAATCGAATTTGAGATAAAACAGTTTTTATGGGCCTTTTCGTGCAGGGAGCGAAGTTTCTCCAAACTGGGTTTAGGTTCGTCATAAAAGGTGACCATGGGATTTAAAATGATTTCTTTAACCCAAAAACCTTGTTCTGTTTTTTCCAGAATAGCTTCAGCGTGGTCTCGATAATCTTCCACAATAATCCTGGATTTGGCAGCGATAGCTAGAAAAGTTAACATGTGACAGCTGGAGAGAGCTGCTAAATAAAGTTCTTCTGGATTGGCATGATCTGCATTGCCAAAGAATTCTGGGGCAGAAGAGGCCTTGACAACGATTCCGCCAGCGAATTTGACGAAATGGGTACGATCAAATTCTTCATAGGAAAAACTTTCTGTTCGGCGAGTCCAGGAAAGGTCAATGTGATACCTCATGAACGTACTCCTTTTTAGAATTGTTATGGCGGACTAGGCTAAGCGGTGTTGCATAAAAAAGCAAAGTTGAATCACGGGGAAGGGGGGAACGGTGCGTAAGCATGGTTTAGGGGAACAAGAGGGACCTATTCGAGGTCGTGGAGTTTGGGAGAATCCTCAAAACCGATTTGAAGAGTTGTATTACGATGCCACAGAAATAGAACATGAGGACTCCCCAGGACCGGTTCCAACTCGTTACTTCGTGGATGTTTCTCGTTCTTTAATTACAAATAATGAAAGCCCAGATGTTCCTTTCGATGCCAGTTTCAACCCTTATCGAGGTTGTGAGCATGGTTGTGTCTACTGCTATGCTCGTCCTACCCACGAGTATCTTGGTTTGTCATCAGGTCTAGATTTTGAAACCCGGATATTTGTTAAAACCCAAGCTCCTCTTTTACTGCGTAAGGAGCTTTCTTCACCAACTTGGAAGCCCCAGGTGTTGGGTCTCAGTGGAGTCACCGATTGTTATCAACCGGCGGAAGCTCGATTTCGAATCACCCGTTCTTGTTTGGAGGTTCTTCACGAATTTCATAATCCGGTAGCTATGGTGACTAAAAATCATGGAGTGACTCGTGACGTAGATCTTTTGGAGAAAATGGCAGAGTGGCGTGGCGTTGGAGTCTTCATTAGCATTACGACTTTAGACAAAGATCTGGCAAAAATCTTGGAGCCAAGAGCTTCCTCTCCTCAACATCGCTTATCAGCGATTTCTGAATTGACCCGTCGTGGTATTCCTTGTGGTGTATTGGTGGCTCCAGTAATTCCAGCCTTAAACGATCACGAAATCCCCGCTATTTTATCGGCTGCTTCGCAGGCCGGTGCTGGCTATGCCTCGTATGTGTTGTTGCGATTGCCTTACGCCGTAAAAGATCTTTTTTCTCACTGGCTAGAACAATATTTTCCCGAGAGAAGACAGAAAGTTCTTCACAGGCTTCAAGAGATGAGAAAAGGCAAGCTTAATGAGACCGCTTTTGGTGAAAGAATGAGAGGGTCAGGAGTTTTTTCGGAACAGATCGATCAACTTTTTCATCTGATGTGTCGTCGCTATCGCTTAAGTAGATGTGCTCCCCAATTGAATTCAAAAAATTTTAAATCTTCTTCCAAACGCCAGTATTCCCTTTTTAATTCTGATTAACATCCCATATTGGCGCTTTTTTCTTGAAGTTTTCTGCCTCTATTAACTTTAAACAGTTTGTCGTAGTCTCTGCTGATGGGGATCAGGGGATTTTTAGTATCTTTTTCTAGGGGTGAAAAGAGGGTAGGATCATGAAGGCTTTAATTTTTCTTTTTCTTGTCTTGTGGTGTGCCATTCCAGGATATGCCGCCCAACCCACCGAGGGGGCGTTAAAAAAATTAGAACAAATCGCAGCTGATGATTCTGGTGTTCGAGAAGATTTCTTGGCTTTTCCCCAAGATGTGCAAGCGGCCATGGCCCAAGCCGCCCAATTTCCTGATACCTTAGAGCAGCTCCAAGAAATTCAAGTCCGTAGCAGCCGAGAATTCCGAGATAAAATTTCCCAATTACCGCGAGAGACTCAGGAACAGATTTATACCTTAAGTCGTTATCCCCATTTGCTATCCAAGATAGCGGGGTCTGATTCTACCCAAAAGGGTCATTTAAAAAAACTCGCCGAGGGTTATCCCAAGGAAGTAAAAACAGCTCTGATGGAACTTGGGCAAAGGCATTCCTCCCTGTTACGTGAGATTCAGGGTATTGATCAAAACGCCCAAACTCAATTTGATAGAATTCTTGCCCCGCTTAACTTATCCACTCAAACGGCTTACCGTCGCCTTTTACAAGTTCCAGAGGCGATAGACTTGATGAACAAAAATCCTGATTTTACCAGTGCGCTTGGGAGTGCGCAGACTCAAGAGCCGCAGCGTTTCCAGGTTTTACTGGAGGATTGGAATCAATCTTACGAAAAAGAGAGAAGAGAAACGGTCCAATCTTTTCAAGAAGATTTGAAAAATAATCCTAAAACCCAAAAACAGCTTCAAGAGGCGGCTCAGGTTTATGCAAAGGAAAACAATATCGAGGTTTATGAGACTACTCCTCAAACCACTTCTATTACTCAAGTCTACGTTGATGTAGCGCCTTATCCCTACTGGTTTGGTTACCCCTATTGGGCCTCCTATGCCTATTGGCGTCCCTATCCTTATTGGTATTACACGGGCTTCTACTTTGGTGTTGGGTATACGCCTTATTTTATTGGTTATCCTAACTACTACTATTCTTCTTGGTATTTTGGGCCTGGGGCTTATTACTACCAATATCCTTATCTGAGTCGATACTATTGGAACCAGTACTATCGGAATCGTTACGCCTATCCTTATCGTTACCCTGGGTTTCGTCGTGCAATTTCAACTCGTGCGCGTTATTACCCGGAAGCAGCCCATTACGGAAAAATCTACGAAACGCGTTACCTACAGCAGGGAGGACAATCTAGACAGCGGTCTTCAGAAATCTTGCAGGCACCGGTTCACCTCAATCGGGATGAACGTTCCAGCGTTCCCAATAAACGTTCGCCTGGCCGAGGTACGATCTCAAATACAGATAGATATCCTGAGCCTCTAGAGCAGCGCTCTCCAAGTCGTGTTCCTCAAGGAGAAGATAAAGTTTCTCCACCTAGAAGAGGAGGTGAGGCCACAGTGCCCAGCGGTGCAGGGGGTGAAACAGTTCGAGTAAGAACACCTTCTTCCCATAGCTCCGTATCGGGAGGGGGCAGTGGAGCAGGGAGCTTGTCATCGCCCAGCTCAGGTTTCTCGTCTCCAGGGAGGATAGGAACCTCAAGTGGCTTTCGCGGCACTGGTGGTAATTCCGGAACGGGGCGTAGCGGAGCGGGACGTCGTTAACGAGGATTATTGGGAATGGTAATCGAATATCCTGGTGTATCTAAAGAGGCGTCGCACGGGCCTACCCATTCACCGTAGGTCTCGTCGTAATGACAGGGTTCCTCATAGGGTTCGTAAAGAGGCCCATAGTAAATACTGAAATAGGGGTTATAGAGAGGTGGAGTTTGTGTTCTTAGGGGAAGAGAGCTTGGTCTTTGCGGTACAGGGTACCGAATCTGTGGGCGAACGACTGTATTGCCTGCTTCAACGGCGGCTACTCCGCTCAAAAAAATAATTCCACTGAGTACGCACAGAAATTCTTTGTTCATTTTTTTTGCCTCAGGTTATTTTAGCTTTGTTGTTGGGGGAAACAAACGCAGAATCCTCAAAGGGATTTTTTCTAACAATAAGCGATATTTTCCATGGCTAAGATACTTATTTGCCAGCATGTGGGTTACGAGCCCTTAGGAACGTTAAATCCGCTTCTCAAAGAACAAGGTTTTAGGCTCCGTTACGTGAATTTTGCCCGTTTTCCCGAGATGAAACCTTCTCCTGTTGGGTATGACGCTTTGATTATTCTTGGGGGGCCTATGAGCACCTACCAAAAGCAGGATTTTCCCCACTTGCGCCATGAAATACGTATGATTGAAGCAGCCCTGAAACAGGATATTCCTATTTTGGGAATTTGTTTGGGGGCCCAATTGATTGCAGAGGCTTTAGGCGCCAAGGTCCAGGCCAACCCGGTTAAAGAAATCGGTTGGTATCCACTTCTACCTTCCCAAGAAGCTCGACAAGATACGGTCTTTCAATTTTTTCAAGATCCTGAATGGGTATTTCAATGGCATGGAGACACGTTTACTTTGCCAGAGGGGGCTTCCCATATGGCATCGACCTCATCTTGTTTCCAACAAGCCTTTCGTTATGGATCCAAGGTTTATGGCCTGCAGTTTCACCTTGAAGTCGATGAGCCTATGATCCAGCGATGGTTTCAGGTGCCTCACCATTGCAGGGAAGTCGAGGAATTAAAGGCTTATATCGATCCTGAAAAGATTTTAGGAGAGACTCCCCAACGCATAGGGCGACTCCAAGAACTGAGCCGAAAGGCCTTTGGGGGCTTTCTTGGCCTTCTAGGTGGGGAAAGAAAATTTATCCAGCTCCCTTCCCGTTAAATCAAAGAAAGTCTTTTTGAGCCGTGGCTGTTCTTAATATCCAGGCACGTCAATATTGGGGTCAGCGACATTGGGGTCGGCATAATTGCTCCAAGCAGGATCCACGGCGGCGTCTTCTCCAGTGACAGAGTTGGATTCGCTCATATTGGGTTCTGCATTTTCTCCACTGACGTAATTGGGATCGCTCATGTTGATCTCCGCATTTTCCCCGGTGACGGAATTAGGCACAGCCACGTTGGGATCGGCAACATTAGGCTCAGCCTGATCGTCGTCACCCCAAGCCGGAGATAAGCCAAAAAGTAAAAGAAACACCACGAATAAGCCCTTCATGAGTCCCCCTTTTCTACCGAATAAACCATCAACCGCAATTGTCTGCTTTCAATCAATCTGAGGCAAGTATCCCTTCATCTTGGCTTATTTTTTCCGGGGATAATCCATTGACAGTTAATGAATCGTTAGTTAGGTGGGTGGACCTTTATTGAAAGTAACTTTCAAAAATGACTTAAGGTTGCTTCGGGTATGAAAAAAAAATTTAAAAAACCTTCATTATTTTCTCTTTATTCATTGAAAACAATTTTCATAAAAAGGGATTTAGTGAAGGGGAGCGCTTTAGGGTTATGTTGCTTAATGTGTTTTTCAGCTTTGTCTCTTAGGGCAGAGCAAGGTGCATCCTCACTTCCTGAGCAAAAAACTACCCAAGAAGAGGCGACAACCTATCGTACCCCTACGATCGAAGTGATTGGGGGAGCTCAGGATTCCATGAAAAATATCCCTGGCTCTGGAGTAGTTTTAGATCAGGATGTTTTGGATCTTGAGCAACCGATTAGCGTGCAAGATGCCTTAAAAGGGATTCCAGGCGTGAACCTACGTAGCGAGGATGCTGTAGGTCTGATTCCTAATATCGGTATCCGTGGTTTAAATCCTGACCGAAGTGAAAAGATTCTTTTTCTTGAAGACGGTATGTTTGCGGGCTTGGCTCCTTATACAGAGAATGCGGCTTATTATGTGCCTCCCATTGAACGTATGGAGCGTTTGGAATTGCTTAAGGGGAGTGGTTCCATTCTTTATGGGCCGCAGACTGTGGGAGGTGTGATTAATTTCATTACTCCCGATGTTCCTAAAAATTACCGCAGTAATGTTCGAGTCGATGGCGGTAATGAAGCTTATCTCATGGGAATTGGTCGTTTTGGCAAGACCTGGGGACCGGTGGGATTAGATATCTCGGCGTTGCATAAGCAGGGGGATGGTTTTACTCGAGACGAAAGTCAGTTTCGGCTATCCAACTACACCGGGAAATTAAAGTTCGCTTTAGGTGAGAAAACCAGAATTATACTGAAGAATAATTTTCAGGACCAACGCTCTTCCCAGTCTTATTTGGGACTCACTACGGATCTTTTTGAGGGCGAACCACGCTTTAATCCCTCTCCTGACGATCGCCTAGATTTGGAGCGCTATGATCTGCAATTCAGTTTGCAGCATTTTTTTACGGATAGGATCGAACTGATCACCAATATTTATTATTGGCACGCCCAGCGTAATTGGAACCGTCAGGATTTTTCTCGAAATATCGCCTTTGCGCCTCCTCCGGCCAATACTGTGGATACTTACGGGGACCCTACCTTGGAAGGGGGGGCTATTTATATGCTGTCGAGTTTTGGTGCTCGAGATCGAACCTTTGAAGCTGCGGGCATTGAACCTCGATTATTGATGGATTTCGATGCCTTTGGTCATACCCATCATCTCCATGCTGGGGCCAGGTTTCATTTCGAAGAAATGATCGATGCTCGAGATAATACGACCACTCTTGGTGGAGTGCCGCGTATTTTTGATCGGGATGTTCGCCAAACTTATGCTTTTGCTTTTTTCTTTCAAACCACTTTGAATATTACAGACCGATTGAGTCTAATTCCTGGGTTCCGTTTGGAACAATATACCCAAAATCGTTTTATCACCCAATTGAACTATGTGCCGGTGAACTATCAGAACTCCAGCGTACATTGGGTTCCTATCCCAGGATTCGGAATCACGTACGAGGCAGCTCCTAATACGACTTTATTCACCGGAATTCATCGAGGCTTTTCTCCGCCAAGGACTTCCCAAGCCATCAGTTCTACTGGACAAGATTTAGACTTAGAACCTGAGTTTAGCTGGAATTACGAATTGGGAGTGCGAAGCAATTACGTAAGCTGGTGGAGCGGTGAGACTACCTTTTTCTTCATGGATTTTAGTAATCAGGTGGTTCCTGCCAATGAATCGGGTGGGGCCAGTACTTCGGACACCAATGCGGGACAAACCCGCCATCTCGGTGTGGAATTTGCCAGTGCTTTGGATATGTTGGGCATGGCTGGTTTGGATAGTAATCATCGTTTTTATTTAGATACCCGTTACACTTTTGTGGATTCTAAAAATACCACTCCGGGCGGCCCCTTTGAAGGTAAGGATTTGCCCTATGCGCCGCGTAATTCTTTAATGTTGGGAGTTCGTTATTCGGGACAAGCGGGAGCTACACGGGGACTCGATCTTGGTTTGGAAGGCTTGTTTACCTCCAGTCAATACGCCGACCAGGCTAATATTGAAACCCCTTCCAATTCTGGACTGGTTGGTAAGATTCCTGCCTATTGGCTGATGAATATCTACGGGCGTTATAAGGTTCCCAAAACTCGCTTGGAGGCAAACCTTACCGTCAACAATATCTTGAACTCCACCTATATCGTCAGCCGAGCGCCCCAGGGGATTTTTCCTGGATCGGGCATCCAAGTGATAGGTGGCTTGCGGTATGACTTTTTTGGAGATAAATAGGGCCCGCGTTATGGGCCCACGTCGAAAAAATACTTTGGTCGCTGTAGCTGGGTCAACCCTGTTGCATGGTGTCCTTTTACTTTTGGCTATTTATGGTGCGCGATGGTTTACTACGCCCCTGCCTCCAGAGCCAATTATGGTATCTTTATTGCCTGGGGCTCCTGGGGAATTCTTGGGAGATGGGGGTGGGTCTGCCAGGGGTAATCCTTCAGCTTCCCAAGAGGCGCCTCTTCCCTCAGTTCGAAAAAAATCTGCGGATACTCAGAAAACCAAGGTAGTTCAAAAGAAAATTACAAAGGCCCAACCCACTCAACTCAAAGAAAAAGAACTTCACTCCGAGAGTTCGATCAAGATTCGATCGCAAGAGCAAACTCCCCTTCAGACTAAGGAATCACATCCTGTTCAAGAGGCTTCCACGCCAAAAGCGCTAAAGTCTTCCAATCCAATCCAACAAGCGACGGGTCCCCAGGGAACTCCCGATGGTCAGGGAACGGGCAAAGGATCGGGGCATGGTCCGGGAGAAGGAGGAGGCAATGGACCGGGTCGGGGTGGGGGGCAGGGTGGACGTGAAGCTAGAACGGAAATGGAGCGTTACGTTCATAACGTCTTGAAGAAAATCGATGCCAAAAAACGTTATCCCCGTTTGTCGAAAGAAAATGGAGAAGAAGGTGTTGTATCCATCTTGTTGACCATTGACACTACGGGAAATTTAGTGGGCTATAGGATTGCTAAATCAGGCCCTTTTGAGCGCCTAACAGAGGCCACGATACAGACTGTGCAAGCAGCGAGTCCTTTTCCTCCTCTGCCCTCCAGTTATGGACAATCTAAATTGATCATCGAGGTACCGTTGCGTTTTTACCTAGCGCAACGTTAAAGCCCAGAGGAGTGCGGTGGCGCGACAAATTAAGAAAAATTTAAAGAAAGTCTTTTGGGAGTCCTTTCAGCGGCTTCCCCTATTTTTACAAAAAGCCCCGCTTCTGCTGGGCGTATCCGGGGGGCCGGATTCCACTGTTCTGGCCCATGTGGCGCTGTCGTTGTGCGAAGTGTTGCCGCAGCAACACTGGGCCCATGTCAATTATCGCTTAAGAATTCCTGAATCCGATCAGGAAGAAGCTTTTTTGCGTGATTGGGCTGAACGAGAAGCGGTTCCCTTTAAGGTCTTGAGGCTAGAAGTCTCAAAGCGTCCTGCCAATCTCCAAGATTGGGCTCGAAACCGACGTTTGCGTTTTTTCGCGCAATGTCTTTCAGAGCAAGGGGGGGGGCTCTTGGCTTTGGCTCATCACCAAGGAGATCAGGCAGAGACCGTCCTAGAGAGAATGATTCAGGGATGTTCTTTAAAAGGTTTGGGAGCAATGGCTCCTCTGGAACCTTTAGAGGAAATCGATGGCGTTGTTTTGAAACAGCCTCTTTGGATCTGGCGTCCTTGGTTGGAAATCTCTCAAAAAAAATTGCTAGAATACGCCAACAAGCATCAGCTCGATTATCATCTCGATCAAAGCAACCAAAGTTCGATGTATTTACGAAATCGCGTACGTCATGAGTTGCTTCCCGGCTTATTAAGGGAAAATCCACGAATACAAGAAGCTCTGGGACGTCTTGCAATCCAGGCGAGACAGGTCCACGGAGAGCTCCATCGGCAAGCGGAGGAGTGGTTACAGTGTTGGGCTCGCCCCGGTATTCTGGGACTTAAATTGCCACGGGAACCATTATCTAAGCTTTCTTCAGCCCTGAGGAATGCAGTTCTAGAGCTTTGGTTGCGAAAGATTTTACTTAAGCCGAGAGACCTGGGGAAGTACTTGCGTCCACTGGAGCAGGCCTTAGAAAATCAAAGGGAAAATTTGCAGATTGCCTTGAATTCGACTCGTGTATTGCGTTTGGATCGAAGCGCCTTGCGGCAAGTGAAACTAAACTTAGGAAATAACCTGATAGAAGAGCTGAAACATTCTGAAAAAAATGAATATTTTATTAAAAATCACCATGAAACCTCAGTGGGAAACTTTAGTTTTTCTATCCAACGACTTTCTTGCCAAGACTTTTCTGCCCAATCCTTTCGTTCCAAAAACCCGTGGCTAGTTTTTATTGAGGAGAATGCTTTACAGTTTCCCCTGCGTTTAACCCAAAGCGAGTGGAGTGAACGTTTTACCCCTCTGGGAATGAAGGGAAGCAAGAGTCTGGGAAAATTTCTTAAAGACAAGAAGATTTCCAAAGCAAAAGCCGGTTCCTGGGTTTTGTATAATGCCCTGGGAATACCCCTTTGGTTCGTAGGCCAGTCTCTCGACGATCGGGCCAAAGTAACTCAGGATACAAAACGTTTTTATCGTTTAGAAATTAAGAAAAAAAGCCTCTAAAAACATGAATTTTATCGGAAAAGTGAGTTGCGAAGGGGTAGGGGGCATGCTAGGCTGCCCGAGTCCCCTTTGTCTTTAAAGGAACATTCAAGTGAAACAGTCTCATAAAACTATCGCTCTGTGGATTGTGATTATCCTGCTCTCCATTTCCATCCTCCATTTTTTTAACGCAAAACCTACCCTGCGAGACAAAATTAGCTTCAGTGAATTTACTCAGGCTGTAGAGCAAGGACGCGTAGAGAATGTGACGATTCGAGAAAATGAATACCAGGGTAAGTTTAAACCTGATTACAAAGAGGGTGCTTATTTTGAAACCTTGGGTCCAGTCAATAGTGACCAAACTGTAACCCTGCTTACCAAGTCAGACGCCAACGTCGAATATGAAAAACCCAAGGATACTCCCTTATGGCAGCAGGTTTTGATCAGTTGGATGCCCATGGTTTTGCTTTTTGGTTTGTTTTTCTTTTTCATGAGGCAGATTCAGGTTGGAGGCGGTAAAGCCCTAAGCTTTGGAAAAAGTAAGGCTCGCTTACTCAATGAAAATCAACGCAAGGTCACCTTTGCGGATGTGGCTGGCATTGAGGAAGCTAAAGAAGAACTAGAGGAGATCATTGATTTTCTCAAAGACCCCAAAAAATTCACCAAGCTGGGTGGGCGTATTCCGAAAGGGGTTTTACTCATGGGCCCTCCCGGAACCGGTAAAACATTGTTAGCTCGGGCCATTGCTGGAGAAGCAGGGGTCCCTTTTTTCAGTATTTCGGGCAGCGATTTTGTGGAGATGTTTGTCGGGGTGGGGGCATCTCGAGTCCGGGATCTATTCGAACAGGGAAAGAAGCACGCGCCCTGTATCATCTTTATCGACGAAATCGACGCCGTTGGGCGGCATCGTGGCGCTGGGTTGGGTGGAGGACACGACGAGCGTGAGCAAACTCTCAATCAGCTTTTAGTTGAAATGGATGGCTTTGAGTCTAACGATGGCGTGATTTTGATAGCCGCCACTAATCGTCCCGATGTTTTAGATCCTGCTTTGTTACGTCCAGGTCGTTTTGATCGTCGAGTGGTGGTGCCTCGTCCCGATCTGAAGGGGCGTGAGAGTATTCTTCGAATCCACATCCGTCGAGTTCCCGTATCCCCTGATGTCGATCTCATGGTTTTGGCCAGGGGAACTCCCGGTTTTTGTGGTGCCGACCTAGAAAATCTAGTGAACGAAGCTGCCTTACATGCTGCCCGCCGTGGCAAGAAACTTGTCGAGATGGCTGATTTTGAATTGGCCAAGGATAAGGTGCTCATGGGTAGCGAGCGCCGCAGTATGATCATCAGCGAGGAGCAAAAAAAGCGCACTGCCTATCACGAGGCTGGCCACACATTGGTGGCCCATCTAACCCCCGGGGCTGAACCCGTTCATAAGGTGACCATCATTCCTCGAGGGATGGCATTAGGTTTAACTCAGCAGCTTCCCGAAGAAGAAAAACATTCCCACACCTCTCAGGATGCCGAAAATCATATCGCCATCTTGATGGGGGGGCGCATCGCCGAAGAGTTGATCTTTCAGGAAAAGTCTACTGGGGCTGGTAATGATATAGAAAAGGCCACCGATCTCGCGCGAAAAATGGTTTGCGAATGGGGAATGAGTGAAGTTCTGGGCCCGAGAACCTTCGGTAAAAAAGAAGAACAAATTTTTCTCGGTAGAGAGATCTCTCAACACCAGGATTACAGCGAGAAAACGGCGAGCGAGATCGACAAAGAAGTAGGTGAGATCATCCAGCGCAACTATCAACGAGCTAGAAGTATTATCGAAACTCATCTTCGAGAATTACATCAGCTTTCAGAGTCTCTTTTAGAGAGAGAGACTCTCAGTGGAGAAGAAATCGATCAGGTTATTCGAGGCGAGAAGTTACCGCCGATTAAAATAGAGGCTTCTCTAGGCAATTCCTCTACACCTAAGACGAAGAAAGATTCTGAAAAGCTTCCTGTTTCTCCTCCATTGCCCATTCACCCTAGCAAGGCTTAATTTTTAAAGTCTGCCCAGTGGAGGAAACATGCAGTGGATGCTGCGCCATGGCCATTTGGATCTCTCTGCACCGAGGTTCATGGGCATTGTTAATGTTACTCCTGATTCTTTTTCTGATGGGGGTAAGTATCTTGACCCCACTTTAGCGCTTCGTCATGCCTCTTTGTTGGTGGATCTGGGAGCCGACCTCCTGGATATTGGGGCTGAGTCTACCCGTCCTGGAGCTGAGTCTGTTTCTCCTGAAAAAGAGTGGCAACGATTGGAGCCGGTGTTGCGGCTGCTCAAGGAGAACATCTCCATCCCTATTTCTGTGGATACTCGACACTCCGAAGTGGCACGAAAGGCCCTAGGGTTTGGAGTGGGGATTATTAATGACATTTCTGGAGGGAGAGATCCTGCCTTGCTCGAAGCCGTAGCAGAATCTGGAGCTGGTTTGGTGTTGATGCATCTTCGTGGTTCTCACGAATCTCGTATGGATCGTTTTTTTTATCACGATTTAGTTTCTGAGGTGGGGGAAGAACTCTTGTATTGTCGGGATCGTGCCTTGGCGCTTGGAGTTTCCCCAAACAAGATTTGTTTGGATCCGGGGTTTGGTTTTTCGAAAACTCCCGACCAAAACTGGCAGTTGCTTTCCAATTTATCTCAATTAGTTTCTCTAGGGCATCCGCTGTTAATCGGGGTTTCTCGCAAAAGATTTTTGCGAGAAAAAGTGGGAAGCGACCTTATTGCTCTCGACAAGGCCAGCGCTGCGGTTGCTTGGCAGGCTTTTGAACAGGGGGCTCATATTTTTAGGGTTCATGAAGTACAGGTAACTCGTGATCTGATGCGTCGCTTCGAGCTACTTAGATCTTTCAAGGAGTGTTCATGACAAGAAAAATCTTTGGTACCGATGGTGTACGCGGACTTGCCAATCTTTATCCTATCGATCCTGAAACGGCCTTAGGTTTGGGAAGGGCGATTGCTCATATTTTTAAAGGCAGGGGTGGATCTAGGCATCGCATTGTGATCGGCAAGGATACTCGGCGATCCAATTATATGTTGGAAAACGCTCTTTCTTCGGGAATCTGTTCCATGGGTGGTGAGGCCATTTTGTTAGGACCACTTCCGACGCCCGGGATTGCCTTTATTACCCGTGCCATGCGCGCCGATGCGGGAGTTGTGATTTCTGCCAGTCATAATCCGTATTACGACAATGGAATTAAATTTTTCGATAATTTGGGCTACAAATTGCCGGATCCCCTAGAAGAACAGATGGAATCCCTCTTAGGTAGTCAGATTTTAAAGCAAGGTCCTACGCATCGAGAAGTGGGCTGGGCCTATCGTGTGGATGATGCTTCTGGACGTTACATTGAGCACCTCAAAGGTAAATTTCCTTCCGAGCTTTCTCTGCAAGGACTTAAAATTGTCGTCGATTGCGCCCATGGAGCCGCTTACAAGGTTGCGCCCATCGTTTTAGAAGAGTTGGGGGCAGAGGTGATTTCATTAGGAGTGCAACCGAATGGTTTCAATATCAACGAAGATTGTGGCGCCTTGTATCCAAAATCCCTACAGGAAAAAGTCAAAGAGACCGGTGCCCATTTGGGTATTGGATTGGATGGAGATGCTGATCGTTTACTTTTGGTGGACGAGACCGGAGAGAAGATCCACGGAGATGTTTTAATCGCGCTTTGTGCGCGTGAATTAAAAGAAAAGCGAAAATTGGCCCAGGATACGGTGGTGGCCACGGTGATGAGTAATTTGGGTTTGGAGGTTACCTTAAAAGAAATGGGTATTCGTCTATACCGTACCCCTGTGGGGGATCGCTACTTGATGGAGGCGATGCGTGCTCAGTCGCTAAATTTTGGAGGCGAACAGTCAGGGCACATTATTTTCCACGATGACAGCACCACTGGAGATGGCTTATTGGCTGCTCTGCGCGTGCTTGCTCTTTGTTTATCCAAAGCTCGTTCTTTGCGAGAGTTGGCCAAGGGGGTTGTCTTATTTCCTCAGATCTTGCTGAACGTTCCAGTGGCTGAACGTAAAAATCTTGAAGAAATTGAAGGGTTGAAGAAGGCCCAAGAAGAGATTTTGAAACAGCTAGGTGATCGGGGGCGTCTGTTGTTGCGCTTTAGCGGAACTGAGCCTCTACTACGTATCATGGTCGAAGGAGAGGATTTGAGGCTTATTGAAGGATATGCGCGGCAGTTAAAAGATGAGGTGGAACGGGTTTTAGGGAGAGGATAAAAAATGGCTTTATTGGGAGTGAATGTCGATCATGTGGCGACTTTGCGGCAGGCGAGGGGAGTTGACTACCCCGACCCCGTTATGGCTGCTCAGTTCTGTCAAAGGGCGGGGGCTGACCAAATTACTTGCCATCTTAGGGAGGATCGCCGCCATATTTGCGAGTCCGATTTAGAACGGTTGTTGAGAGAATGTGCTTTGCCCATTAATCTCGAAATGGCCGCTACCCCAGAAATGTTGCATTTGGCCTTGAATTATCGCCCTCATAAAGTCACCTTGGTTCCCGAGCGTAGGGAAGAAATCACTACAGAAGGAGGATTAGACGTCGTAAAAAAACAACACGAACTAAATTCTTATGTTCGTTCTCTCAAAGAAGCTGGAATTTTGGTATCTGTTTTCATTGATCCTGAGGACTGTTTTTTGGAAGCTTCCCATCGTTTATTGGTAGATTCGGTTGAGTTGCATACCGGCGCTTACTGCAATGCTTCGGGCAGTCAGCGCAATGAAGAGTTAAAAAAAATCAAGAAGGCTTCCCATCTTGCCAAAACGTTAGGATTTTTTTTGGCGGTCGGTCATGGTCTAAACCTTGAAAACATTAGGCCCATTGCCGATATCATCGAGATAGAAGAATTCAATATTGGCCATAGCATTATTGCGCGTTCTGTTTTTGTCGGAATCGAATCAGCGGTTCGTGAGATTAAAGACATACTAAGATAATTTGACATTCGCCCAAAAGATCTTGGTCAGTAGAGCATGAAGATACTCACTGCAAAACAAATGGCTCGATGGGATCGTCTTTCCATTGGGCGATCTTCTGAAAAGGCTCGCCTGCTTATGCAGAATGCGGCTCAAGCTTGTTTAGAAGTTCTGTGGGAAAAAATAGCTACCTTGTCTGAGCCTAAGGTTTGTGTGGTCTGTGGATCGGGAAACAACGGTGGAGATGGTTTTGCGTTGGCGCAGATGCTAAGACTTCGAGGTGTTGAAACACAGGTTGTTTTTACTGGAGATATCGACAATATTTCTCCGGAAGCGCGATATTTTCTCAATGGGTTGGATCCTGCTCCCGTTCCACTACAGACTCTTCAGCAGATTAAATCCTTTCTTAAGAGGAAAAGAAATTCTTATCAGGTTTGGGTAGATGCTCTACTGGGAACTGGTTTGAATCGAGAGCTTTCCCTTAACTACCGTGCCTTAATTCGCGGAATCAACGCAGCCCATGGTTGGAAATTCGCTGTGGATATGCCGTCTGGAGTTTCCGGCGATACGGGTGAAGTGATGGGAGATGCATTTAATGCCGATGTGACGGTCAGTTTTGAGGTACCTAAAGTAGGGCAGGTACGAGCGCCGGGTTGGGACTATGTTGGTGATTTAAAAATAAGACCCATCGGTTTGTCTTCGACCGTATTAAAAAAAATCGCTCGATCGGCTCCAGAGTGGATTATCTCACAAACTATTATTCCTTGGTTTACTTCACGTAGGCCGAATACTCACAAGGGTAATTACGGTCGTGTTTTGGTGATTGCTGGATCGGTCACTATGCCAGGGGCTGGATATTTGAGTTCCTTGGCCGCACTGCGTATCGGATCAGGACGGGTGACTTGGGCACTACCTGAAGAATTGTTGCAACGCATGAATTTGGATCTTCCTGAAGTTATGCTTCAACCCTTACCCTCCCATAAAGGAGGTTTTGCTCCATTAGAATTTTCTCAGTTGAAAAATTTATTTAAAAACTTTGAAGTGATGGTCTTGGGGCCAGGGTGGGGGAGAAACTCTGAGACAGCAAAATTTTTGAAACAAATCTTCGAAATTCCCTCGAAGATTGTAAAGATTTTTGATGCGGATGCTTTAAATCTTTTGGCTGAGAACCGCTCTTTATTAAAACTCGTCAGTGGAGCTGTATTAACCCCACACCCTCTAGAAATGTCTCGTTTAACTGACTTAGAGGTAGAAAACATTTTACGAGACCGAGAGGGGGTCGCGTCTCGTTTTGCAAAACGTTATGGAGTTTGGTTGGTATTGAAGGGCTATCGAACCGTGATCGCTTCTCCTCAAGGACAAGTTTTTCTAAATTCCAGCGGAGGGGCTAATTTGGCTGTTCCTGGTAGCGGGGATGTTTTAGCGGGAATTTTGGCCGGGCTGATAGCTCAGGGCTTCAGTTTGTCTTCGGCACTTTTGGCTGGGGTTTTCCTCCATGGGGCTTCAGGAGATATGTTAAAGGATAAAATCGGGGATCGGGGTGTGTTGGCATCGGAAATAGCCAACGGTTTGCCCATACTGTTGCAGCGTTTGCTGAGAGAAAAATTAAAAAAAACGAAATAATTTTTTCGAAAGTTATTTTGGGAGTAATTTTTTGAGTCTGGTTTTTAAAAAGAAGGTGACAACTTTTTCTCCTGAACAGACCTTAGGTTTAGCGCGGGAATTCGCTGTGCAATTAAAACCTGGAACAGTGGTGGCTTTGAGCGGTGATTTGGGATCTGGAAAAACTCTATTCAGTAAGGGAGTGATTTCTTGTTTGACTGGATTTTCCGATATCTCCATCACAAGTCCAACTTTTACTTTGGTCGAGGAGTATCCGAAAAATATTTTTCATGTTGATCTCTATCGTTTGGAGTCGCCCAACTTTCCTGAGGACTTACCTTGGGATTCCATGTTGGCTTCAGAAGCTATCACCTTGATCGAATGGCCAGAAAAAATAGAAGGGTTATTAGAATACTGTCAGATCCATTTACGGTTTTTTGGGATAGCTCCAGAGGTTCGGGAGATCCATTTTTTTGAAAAGGATATTGGTTCATATGACCTATAAAAAAAATCAGCTTCCTGTTCCTGCTCATTCTAGGCCCCTAGAGCCAGTTGATCCGCTGAAACACTATATCCAAGAGGTCAGTCGCTATCCTTTTCTAACTCCTAAGGAAGAACGAGAACTGGCTATACGATATCGAGAAAACGGAGATCGAGAAGCTGCTCGCCGCTTAGTGACCTCCCATCTTCGTTTGGTTGTAAAAATTGCCCGAGAATATCATGCGGCTTATGGAAACTTGTTAGATCTCATTCAAGAGGGAAATTTAGGTTTAATGAAAGCCGTAAAAAAATTTGATCCCGATCGTGGGGCTCGCCTTGCGAGTTATGCGGCATGGTGGATTCGTTCCTATATTCTGAAGCATATCTTGGACAATTTTCGTTTAATTAAAATTGGTACTACTCAGGCACAGCGAAGAATTTTTTTTAATTTAGTTAAAGAAAAAGAGCGTATCGAAAAATTAGGATTTACGGCGGATTCAAAACAGTTGGCTGAAGCTCTTCAGGTTAAGCCTGAGGAAATTGAGGAAATGGAATCTCGTCTTTATAAGACTGATCTTTCTCTTGATGCTCCACTAAGCGGCGAAGAAGAACGTCGCCCCATGGATTTTTTGGCAATAGAGCATCCTGCGATGGATGAGGCTATCGATCATGCTCATTTGCAAGATATTCTGGAAGAAAAATTAAAGCTCTTCTCCATGAGTCTGAACGAACGTGAGGCCAAGATATTTCAAGAACGTCTGGTTGCAGAAGTTCCCCGTACTTTACAAGATATAGGCGATGAGTATGGTATCAGTCGCGAACGCGCCCGACAAATTGAAGAAAGAATTAAAGATAAATTAAAAAAATTTTTTGAAGAGCAAGGACTCAAACCTCAGGAACATTTTTGATTTCCAGTTTTTTTCTCGTTTTTAAAAGCGGATTAAAAGCTTGCCAAGGATAGTAAGCCTGAATAATAGGGGCCCGTTTTCCATGCTTTCTTGGTCGAAAAAGGTCATGGTGGCTTTGCTACTCGGGGTTGTGGTGTTCACCCCCTGGGAAATCCTAATGGCTAGTCTGCGCATCGTAGAGTTTAATCGCGTAGACTTTCTGCGGATTGCGTGGTGGGTTCCCTGTGCCTTCGCTCTTGTATCATTGTTGGGTTTTTTGCTTTTTAATTGGGCGGATCATCTGCTTAAAGTGCATCCTGCGTATTCGCCTAACGCCCTGGTCTTTGAGTACTTGCTGCTTTCCTCTATTTATTTGGTTATTTTCTTTTTCCGCTCCTATCCCTATTTGTTGTCCTTAGGGTTGCTAGGAGTCATTTTGGGCAGGCTGATCTTTTTCTCAGTTCCCTTTGATTATTTGTATTTCTTATTTGGGGCTTGTCTTGGTTCAACGGTGGAACTTGTCTTGACAAGCCTGAATCTTTATCTATTTTCGGAACCCGATTTTTTCGGCATGCCCTACTGGTTGCCAATTTTCTGGGGGAATGCGGCTTTGGCTCTGAGGCGTATCGCTTGGATCCTTAATTTTCCCAGGAATTCAAATGTGTTGGAGAGATAAGCGGTTTTACCTTGTAAGCAAAAAAGGAACTTTATGAAACTATCCCAGTATTTGTCTTATCTAGGAGTTTTGACCCTATGTTTGGGGTTGGGTGGGCTTTTATATGCGGGTCGGCTTCAAGCCCAACAATCTGCTCAGAGTGCGTCTTCTGCAGAGGGGGCCCCTGTTCAGAAAACAGCCACCGGTCTAGGTTACGTGATTTTGGTGGAAGGCAAGGGTGCCAAGGCCAAGGCTGGACAAAAAGTAAAGGTTCATTACAAAGGAACTTTGGCAGATGGGACTGTTTTTGATTCCTCTTTAGGGCGTGATCCCATTGTTTTTGATTTGGGAAAGGGTCAAGTTATTCCGGGTTGGGATGAAGGTATTGCCCTCATGAAAGTAGGCGGTAAGCAAAAACTCATTATCCCTCCTGGTTTGGCCTATGGAACTCGGGGAGCACCACCGGTGATTCCCCCCAATGCTACGCTGATTTTTGAGGTTGAGCTTGTTGGAGTTGAGTAGTTGAGTTTATTGGGAAGTGCTTTTGAATCGATAAGGTTAAAGGAGTAAAGCGATGATTGAGGATTACGGAACTCTTTCAGAGGAAGAATTGATTGAGGAGATTCAGCAGGAGCTAGAAGAGAGCTCGGATATCGATGTCGCTGAGTTAGAGTTCAAATTTGAAGATGGCCGTTTGATCGTTATCGGAACCCTACAGGACGGTGATGAGTTAGAAAGTTTAGTTGGAGTTTTAGAAAATCATGTTGAACCCGAGGACTACGAGTTGGTTATTGATCTTGTCGAAGGTGATCATGGGGGGTCAAATGCTTACGATGAAAAGATGAAGTCCTCTGGGGGGGGCGCATTAGAAGAAAGTCTTGAGGACATCGAAGGCGAAGAAATCGACTTCGTCGATGATGAGGAGTTTGAGGAGGATGATAAGTGGTAAAAATAACCTTGTATATTATTTAACATAATATACATTATCTCTCTTTTGAAGTTTCCAACTTATTTGTTCTTTTCTCAATATGGATCTTGGTAGTTCCTTAAAAAAAACAGAGACTGAGGCTTTACCACTCGGTGCCTTGGATCAGACGCTACAACGAGCACAAGGCTTATTGCTCTCTCAGCAGTTTCATGAGGGGTACTGGTGGTACACCCTGGAAGCTAACGAGAGCATTGCAGCCGAGTATATTTTTCTAACAGAATTTTTGGGTACTACTGATCCCATAGTCCATGAAGGATTATGCCGAAGAATTTTAAGCAAACAACGCTCTGATGGATCTTGGTCTTTGTTTCATGGTGGTCCCGGAGAGCTTGGGACTACCATAGAGTGCTATTGGGCCCTTAAATTATGTGGCCATAAAATCCAAAGTGATCCCATGCGGCGGGCTCGGGATTTTATTCTTCAGGCTGGAGGCCCTACTAAAGCTCGGGTTTTTACCAAGATTCATATGGCGCTCTTCGGTCTTGCTCCCTGGCGAGCCGCCCCAGCCATGCCACTTTCGTTGATTTTGGCTCCACCTTGGGCACCTGTAAATATCTACGAGTTTAGCTCTTGGGCTCGCGCCTGCATTGTTCCCCTGTTGGTTATTCTTAATGAGCGTCCCATCCATCCCTTAAAAATAGACTTGGAGGAATTATATCCCGAAGCTCCGGAGGATAGAGATTGGTCTCTAGGAGTTCAGAAAAAGGAAGATGGCCTGAGTGGTAGGGTTTCTTTAGACAATGTTTTTTTAATTACGGACAAGTTGTTAAAAATCCTCAACAAGGGCTTTAAATTACCTAAGGTTATCCGTGACCCTGCGCTCAAGGCCTGTGAAAAATATATTCGTACCCACATTGAGAAAACAGAGGATATCTTCCCCGCCCTTGCTTATGGGGCTATGGCGTTAAAGGTTTTGTCCTATCCTGTGACGGACCCCACTTTAGCAAAAGCCCTTAAGGCCTTAGAAGCCTTTCAACAAGTGTCTAAACCTGATCTTGAGGCTTTGCCACGGCCTGTGGGGCCTCGTACAGAACATGAATTAGTGCACCAGCAGTGCTGCATTTCGCCTGTATGGGATACTCCTTGGGCCGCAGTAAGTCTTATCGAGTCTGGGCTTTCTCCGCGCCATCCTGCCATATTGAAAGCAGTTGATTGGTTAGTGACAAAACAGATTACAGAGGTTCGTGGAGATTGGGCGGTTAAAAATAAAGAAGCTCGTCCTGGTGGATGGTCCTTCGAGTTTCAGAATGAGTATTATCCCGATGTCGATGATACCGTAGAAGTGCTTACCCTCATGCATTTACGTGGGCTGGAAACCCCAGAATTAGAGCAGTCTTTTTTGCGTGGTTTGGAATGGTTGCTCAGTATGCAGAGCAAGAATGGCGGTTGGGCCGCTTTCGACGTTGATAATACCTTGGAGTTGGTGAATCGAATTCCTTTTTCAGACCATGGAGCCTGTTTGGATCCTCCCACTCCTGATATTACGGCTCGTATCGTCGAATTTCTTGCCCTTATCGGTTTTAATTTAAAAGATGTTCGTGTGGAGCGTGCCCTAAAGTTTTTGCAAAAAACTCAACTTCCCCACGGGGCCTGGGAAGGTCGTTGGGGGGTCAACTACCTCTATGGTACCTGGTGTGTCTTACAAGGTTTGGGTGCTGCCCAGAAAAATCTTGAGGATCCCTCCGTGCGTCAAGCCATAGCGTGGCTACGTGAAGTTCAGAACCCCGATGGAGGCTGGGGAGAAAGTTGTGAGGGTTATTTGCAAGGCTGTTTCGTTCCCCTCTCCTCTTCGGTTCCTTCTCAGACCGCTTGGGCTGTGATGGGATTGATTGCAGCTGGGCAGGCTGCTTCGCCAGAAGTGGCTCGTGGCGTGGAGTTTTTGTTGAGTCGTCAAAATGCACAAGGGGGATGGGATGAAGAAGAATATACCGGCACAGGTTTCCCCGGGCATTTCTATATTCGCTATCATGGCTATCGGCACTATTTCCCCCTCCTCGCCTTGGGAAAATACCGGAAAGCAATAAGCGGCTAGGGATTCACTTCCAAGCATCGTCGCCGTAGGATTGTGCCGATACAGCAACCTCTGGGTTGCTACCGTGTACTGTGTGGATGGTAGAAAACAGCGCTTTACCAAGAGAGAAAACTAGAATTCGTCCTCTGGCGTAAAATCTCCATCGAGGATTTCTCCATCTTTTCCCTCTTTACGGAAAAAGACATTGCCGGGATACATTTTCGCTATTTTTTGCTGAACATCGTCGATTTGGCTTTTGGGTGTGGAAGTCCCAGCGCCGATTCCAATATGTCGCACGCCTTTGAGCCAATCAAGCTGGATCAAATCGGGAGAGTCGATATGGTAGGTCGAAGTGGGGAGATATTTTTTAGCTAAATTAGCCAAGTTCGTCGTATTAGACGAATTAAAACCGCCGATAATTAGAAACGCATCGACCCATTGAGAGAGATCCTCTACAGCCTGCTGCTGATTTTTTACGGGTTTACAACGGGTGTCGATAGCTCGCATTTGCGGATACTTAGTTTTTCGAATGTAATCGACTAAGTACTGAAACTTTTCTTTAGTAATAGTGGTTTGGCAGATGGCGACGGTTTTTTCTGTGTCCTCGGGGAGAGCGTCAACCTCTTTAGTCGAGTAGACTACTTTGATGTCATTTCCGTAAGAGCGACTTGCAATAATTTCGGCGTGATTTGGATTGCCAATAATGATGATGCGAAACCCCTGTTGTTCAAAAGTTGCAATTTTGCGGTAGACCCATTTGAGCAAAACAGGACAGGTGGCATCGTGAAATTGAATACCCTTTTCTAGAAGGGCCTCTTTGAGTTCTTTAGGATAACCATGGGCAGTGATGACAACTTCTCTAACACCTTCATGTTGTAAATCGTCGAGATTTTGATAGCGCTCGTAGATGGGAATGCCCTTCTCCGCTAAATTATTAACAATTTGAGGGTTATGAACGATAGGGCCCAAGATAGGCTGACGGTGCCGCTCGGCGAGGTCAATGGCGGCCTCAACTCCAAAGCAGGTGCCGGCGCTTCGTGCGATGATGACTTCTAAATCAGGCCAAAGATTTTCCATAGGCCGGCACCCTGTTCGATTTGCCGAGCTTTGTCAAGATGGCGCACAAAATGAATTTTGGGGTGTGCCTGTTTTTAATTCAAAATTTGATCCAACACTCCAGGAGTTAAAGGACCTTGATGCCCTACCCCTTTAAGAGGACGAACGTCGTCTTTACTCAATCCCAATTGTTTGGCGAACCTGTAAATGAATCGATTAGGGACTACGGAATCCAGCCCCTTGGCCCTAAATATCGAAACGGGAATTTTATTTTTTAGATCAACAACTAATTGGGGATGTTCTGACATCAAGCGAGCCAAAATATCCCAATCTATGGAAAGAGTTTTTAATAGAACGTAATTGTGTCCCACATAGTTGAAGTTTTCTCCCCAAGTATTTTTATCAAAAGATTCAGAGAAGGCCGCTAATACTTCAGGATGATCTCTAAAATATTTATTACCTACTGGACCGCTGGAGAGTTTCAGAAGAAAGTTTAATCCTTTGGGGCCTATATTTTCGACGATCTTACGATTTGATTTTGCCTTAGCTAGGGGAATATTCTTGTCCGTCCATGGATTCATCAGATCAAGATCCTGGATGTCTTCAGGGAATAAAAGCGTATAGAGGAATGAAATTCCTCCACCCATGGAATGTCCGACTAAGCTGATCTTGTCTACTTGATACTCCTTTTTTAGTTGGGAGATAAGAGAATGAAGGGCTACAACGTAGGACAGTGGATTATCGTAAGAAAAATCCTCAGGAGCACCGCTATTGCCGTGGCCGGGTAAGTCTACCGCGATGAAAGCGCATTGCTGATGGGGGTGAACCTGCATGGCCTTGCCCATAGCGTCGAACATGGCTCCGGAAGCTCCCCAACCGTGAACAGCTACGCGTAGGCAGGAGATTTTCCCTTTTTGATTTTGATCAAATCCTTTGGGTAGAAAGTGTTTAGTGGCCAACAAAGGAATTCTATTATTTGTCAGCGGATAAGAACCCTCTCCAAAATATTGGGAGATGCGATCTTTAGCCTCTGATGAGGCTGCGGATAGGCTATAACCGTGAAAAAATACGTTGGCATTAGCTTTATTGGCCGATTGTGAAGCTAGGCCAGACGAAGTCTTGGATTTAGCATCTTTTACTTGTCTTAAGTTTTGAGAGATTTCTTCTTTGGATTGGGTTTCTGTTTTTGGACCAAGCATCAAGGGAAAATAAGTAAAAGAAATCGAAGGAATGAGCATAACACCTCAATTGCACAATTGTTTTTGTTCTGCCTTATTAGGAGACCTCAAAAAGTCCTGTAGAAAGATAACGCTCACCGTAACTTGGTAAAACGGTCACGACTTTTTTCCCAGCAGGAAGTTTTAGAGCAATTTGTAAGGCAACTTGCACAGCTCCACCTGAAGAAACGCCCGCAAGAATGCCTTCTTCCTTAGCGAGTCTTTGAGCCATAGATTTGGCCTGTTCGTAACTGATCGTTGCAACCTCATCGATAATTGAACGATTTAAAATTGTCGGAACGAACCCCGCACCAATTCCCTGAATGCGATGAGGTCCCGGTTTACCTCCGGAGAGTACTGGAGATTCGGCCGGTTCTACGGCAACAATTTTCACAGTGGGGTTAGCTTGCTTAAAAACTTCACCAACTCCTGTGATGGTTCCTCCCGTTCCCACTCCTGAAACAAATACATCGGGGACTCCACCTAAGGCCTGGATAATCTCGGGGGCCGTGGTTTTTCGATGAACCTCCGGATTGGCTGGGTTTTCAAATTGTTGTGGCATGAAGACATTCTTCTCTTGTGCGGCAAGTTGTTTCGCCTGTTCGATAGCTCCACGCATCCCATTAGGGCCAGGGGTAAGGACTAATTCGGCACCAAAGGCTCGCAGTAAGGTTTTGCGTTCCTGGCTCATGGATTCTGGCATAGTCAGGATCAATCGGTAACCACGAGCAGCACAGACCATAGCCAAACCAATACCTGTATTTCCACTGGTAGGCTCAATGATAACTGTATCGCGCTTAATGAGTCCTCGAGCTTCTCCGTCTTCGATCATGGCCAATGCGATGCGGTCTTTTACAGATCCCCCTGGATTTTCAGACTCTAACTTACACCATACTTCCGCTGTATCGTCTGAGGTACCTAATTTCGTAATTTTAACTAGAGAAGTATTGAAAACAACTTCTAAGATATTCTTACCACGAGTACGCATGATGCAACTTCCTTCTAGTTGATTTCGGGATCTTCTGGGAGACGATTTAAACTTTCAGACATTCGTTCTTCTGGGAGTAATTTTTCTTTTGCGAGCAATGCTCGCACTTCATCAAGCTCTTTTTCCAGTTCTTTGATGGTCTTTTTCTTCATTTTTAGTTCTTTAGACCTGGCAAAGGTATTTAATGCACCGATAAGAGCCGCAAAAATCATCCCCAAGGTAAAGGCAATAACCAGAAGATAGCCCACCGTGAAATCGATAGATTCTAGGGATAGGAAGGGGGGCAGTACGAATTTGAAACTAATATTAGCGGCAAGACTATTGGCTTCAGGGCTTGAATTGGAGAGGAAAAAATTAACCACTATAAAAATAATAATTGCCGCCAATAGGACTTTAATAAAACGCCACAAGTGCCTATCCTCTCTTTCTACTTTTGCGAATTTTGCCAGAATCGAGCTTTTTCTGCTTTTTGGAAGTTCGAATCCAATAGGGAGCGAGTCTGTCGTAAGTGGAACTGAGATGCTCCACAAGAACTTTTGTATCTGCAAGAATGGGCATAAAGTTAGTATCGCCCGCCCAACGCGGTACCACATGCATATGGAGATGATCGCGGATACCCGCTCCGCCTGCAGCACCAAGATTCATACCGAGATTCATGCCCTGGGGCCCCATAGTTTGCTTCAAGATCTCCACAGCCTTGGTAACCAAAAGCATCATCTCGGCATGTGCTCCTTTGGACATTTCGGAAAGGTCTTGAGTGTGCTGATAGGGCACCACCATAAGATGACCATTGTTGTAGGGAAACTTATTGAGAATGACAAAACAATGACGACCTCTAAATAAAATGAGGTTTTCTGGATCAGTTTTCTGTTTAGGAAGTTCGCAGAAAACACAGCCCTTTTGTTTAGGACCCAGGAGAAAAGACATCCTCCACGGGGCCCAATGCTTTTTCATTCGCCACTCGCCTTTTGTTGAGGATTACTCACTTCGACTTGGAACTCGGATTCGTTAATGCGCTCTTTAAGTTCTTTTCCCACTTTGAAGAAAGGAACCTTTCGCGTGCCCACGAAAACCTTTTCGCCACTTTTAGGATTTCGACCTTGGCGAGCATCCCGAGTACGTACCTCAAAACTGCCAAAACCACGAATTTCAATTCGCTCTCCTTGAGATAGGCATTCGGTCATTTTGTTAAAGACGGTATCTAAAATAAGATCGACTTCTTTTTTTGAGAGGGTTTTGAGGTG
>DALYEU010000012.1:0-40413 GCA_031972375.1 bacterium
CTGGATGAATAAAAAAGACCTTAAAAAGTTTAAAGACATTCTCCAGCAACGTCGCCAAACCATCACTCAGGGTAAAGAAAGCATCAGTGAACAATCGGTGGTTTTCGATCCTGACGATTTGGCTGATGAGGTTGATCTGGCTTCTAGTGAAACTGACCAAGCTCTCAATCTCAAGCTAAGAGATCGTGAGAGAATTCTCGTCAGAAAAATCGATAAGGCTTTGGCTAAGATCGAATCCGGAGAATATGGCGATTGTGAATCTTGTGGAGATCCAATTGGTATTAAGCGTCTCGAAGCCAGGCCCGTAACAGACCTCTGTATCCGCTGTAAGGAAGAGCAAGAGGCTCGAGAGCGTGTTTTTGCCGAGGATTAGGGTTCTCCGTTTTAAATCAGTTCAATTTCTAGGATTTTAAGATAGGCGTCTCGGGTCTGGGTTTTCGCTTGGCTGATTTGTCTAACTAATTCTTGTTGTCTAGGGCATCCAAAAAACGGGGCTACTTCTTCTAGATGGGGAGATTCCGGGTCTAGGTGCCCTTCTGTCGGTCCGGAGATCAATTCTTGGTAAATTTCAAGTTTACGAAAAAAAACGTAATGATCTTTTAAGATTTCTAAGGGAAGTTTTTCTGTCTTAGGAAAGATTTGCAAAAGTTCAAGGGCCTTTAGCGTATTGGCCGACAAAATATGGGGATGTTGAGCACCCCATTTTAGTTGGAGGTATTGGACCGCGAATTCGATATCCATTAATCCTCCATGGCCTTTTTTTAAGTTCCAATGTCGGGAAGTTTCTTTGGCCAATTCTTTTTCAATGCGTAGACGTAAGCGGTGAATCTCCGATGCAAAATTCTCGGGTAGAGGATCTGAGAAGATCAGGCGATGAAATAATCCTTCGAAAGCTTTTGAAAAAGATTCATCGCTACGAACCAAACGAGCTTTGAGTAGGGCCTGTTTTTCCCACAGTTGTGCGTGTTCGTGGTAGTAGTCGATCCATGGGTCCAAGGGAGTGACCAAGGCCCCGGCTTTTCCGGAGGGCCTTAGTTCTGTATCCACGGCATAGGCATAGCCATAACGGGTATGCAGGCTAAGATAACTGATCATTCTTTGAGTGAGCTTTGCAAAGTATTCTTGATGAGTGAGATTTTTGGGGCCTTCGCTAGTGCCATTGTGGTTGAAAATGAATAGTATATCGAGATCACTATTAAAATGAAGCTCCCTGCCTCCAAGTTTCCCCATTCCAATTAAAGCCAAATCGGCAGGGGATGGTGTTCCATTTTTATAGGATGGTATAGGACGTCCATAGGAGCGTTCTAGCTCTTGTTCGGCAATAGAATAAGCCCCTGATAGAACAGAATCGGCAATATCGCTAAGATCCTCCATGATTTTATTTAAATCTTGAATTCCTTGGAGACAAATTTCTTCAAGGGGTTTTAATTTTTCACGTTTAAAGATTCTGAGCTGTTCTATTTGGGATTCAAGCTCTGTATCCTTCGCGAGACGGGCTTTTAATTCTTGTTTAAGATTAAAAAGAGTCATGAATGATCTTCTCCGTTAATCCTGCGTTTGACCGGACCATAAAACTAAGGGCTTAGGTTTCAGTGGATCTATCGAACATTTCTAGAAAACTTATTTCCACTTGTTCGCAGTGCAACTGCAGGTCATCCAGTAGGTGATCCTTGGCCTTGCGCAATTCTGTATCTTCATAGCCCATTCGCCTTGCTAATGCGGCCAGTTCTTCGGAACTCTGTGGAAGACGATGCGTTTGTTGTTCTTCAATTTGTTGAAGACGATTTTCTAGGGTGCGAAGGAAAAAATAAGCTCCTTGTAGAGCTTGATATTTCAAAGGAGAAATTAATTTGAATTTCTCTAATCCACGCAGGGTAAGTAATGTGTTGGTTGTTTGCAATTCTGGTATTTTTCCAGCGTAAAGAATTTGCAGACTTTGGACAAAAAACTCAATTTCTCGAATGCCACCCTTGCCTAATTTGACGTGGAAGCCCGATTGTGAGGAGTTTTGAACGGAGGATGAGAGTTTCTCCTTCATGTTTTTTAAATCTTTGAGAAAATCAAAACCGATGTTTTTAGGATAAATAAAAGGATGCAACCTATGTAGTAGTTCTTGGCAAAGTTTCGAGTTTCCAGCCGCCCATGCCGCTTTAAGTAGGGCCTGTTTTTCCCAATTGGCGCCGAAGCTTTCATAATAGTTTTCCATTGCGTCCAGGCTGTTCGCCATCGCTCCGGCTTTTCCTTCAGGACGAAGTTCGAGGTCAATCCGGTAGAGAAAGCCATCTGATGTTTTTCTTCCGAGGAGTTGGGTTGTTTTTTCGCATAGCTTACAGAAATATTCGTGGGGAGTTTTAGAGGAAGGAGCCCCGTTCCATTCAACTCTACCTTGATCTTGATCGTAGAAATAAATTAGATCCAGGTCGCTGCTGAAGTTAAGCTCAGAGCCTCCAAGTTTTCCCATACCCAACACTGAAAAATGATTTTCATTATCGGAGTTCTCCAAAAATACTCGTCCCCACTGGGCTTCTAAGGTTCGCTTTTGCCAAGAAAAAGCCCCTTGAAGCACGGCACGAGCCAAATAACTGAGTTCAGCCCCAATTTCGGAAAAATTTTTTTCCAATCCAATATCTCTAAGGGTAATGCGGAATAACTGCCGATATTTGAAATCCAATAAAATTTCCAAAATTTTTTCTTGGTCTTCAGGAACGACTTGTGAAATTTTTGGACTCAGGAAAATCTCAAAGTTATTGAGGTTCCAGAATACGTCTAGGTCTTCTTCAAGTGTCTCCAATGCCCTTTCTGGATGACGTTTCACCCATCTTGCCAGGAAATTAGAGTTTCCCAAAACCTTGCCGAGAGCAACTCTCTTAGCTACGGAAAAATTTTTCAAAAAAGGTTCAAGATCGGAAAGAATATCTAGGGCCTGTTGGGGGTTGGCTGTTTGTTCGGCTATTTTAGTGGAAGAAATCATTGCAGGAATAAAACAATAAATTTCACAGCTGGCAATGGTTTAGTGGCTTTAAACGCGTACACGAGAATCATTACGTGATTCTCGTGGAACCCAACACAAGGGTATTTTTTCATGAAAAGGACATGTATAACAAGCCTGGTGGAATCGATCAGGAACCACTTTAGTACCTTGACTCCATTTCTCAAAAACAACTTCCAAATGGGTTTGATGTTGAAGAAGCTCTTTTTCTGTAAAATCTCTCTTGAGAGATTTTGAAGAGTTAATCAGGTGAATTTGTACTTGTGGAATTTTTCCACGAAGAATTCTTTTAGAAGCTAAAGCATAGGTCTTAAGCTGAAAATCGTATTTATTTAACAAGGCTTCAACGGAAAGTGGACTGCGGCTAAGTTTAAAATCAATTAGTGCCCAATTATTTTTATCTCGGATCAAACGATCGATTTGTCCCTTGATCCTAAAATTTTTTAGGTCTAACAAAAAAGGTAGCTCGCTATAATCCTCTTCAGCATTACAGATTTCTTGAAAAGCATCACTTGAGATATAATTGTCGAGTTCTTTGATCCATGGTTGGAAATCTAAGCGGGGATGCCAGAGTTTTTCTTTGATAAAAAGATCCTGAAGAATTTCTTGGATCGGTCGTTTTGGAGTTCTGTGTAGCAGGTGGATTGCCTTGTGGAAAAGAATTCCCCATTCGGTTTCGCTAAAATCGCTTTCGGGCATTCGCCAAGTCATTTCGGAAATATTTTTTTCATAAATAAAACGGTGTTTTAAGCTGCAACTTTCAAAAGTCTCTAACTCGCTCACTGTTGATTCTTGTTTAGGTGGGATAATAGAAGAGAAAAAAGGCTCAATTTGATTTTTGATTTCCTTTTTTTCTTGGAAATCAGGATAGAATTTCTCCTGGGAAAAAGGTGGAAGTTTATAATCTTCCATTTGTTTTCCTAGAAGATTCATCAGTATACTATCCAGCGTTATTGACGATTTGTTCTTGTTGGGTTTTTTTATAGCTATTCTGAGATCTTTGCGTGCTCGGGTGAGAGCGACATAAAGAATGCGATTGGTTTCTAGTGTTTCTTCTTGATGGTGATAGTCTTTGATAGCTTTAAAACGAGGTGATTCTTCCCATTCTTCATTTTCGTTAATTTTTTTAAGACCGAATTTTTCTCCAATTTTTATGAGGAGAGAGTTGTTGGAAGGAGTTGATCGACACAGATCTAAGAGGAAGACTCCTTCAAACTGAAGTCCCTTTGCGGCATGGATGGTCATCAGTTTTAAGGCACTTTCATTCCCAAGTTGATCTCCTAAGGGTGTTTTTTTTAGTCCTTCTTTGTAGATTTTATCCAGTGAGTCGCAAACTTCAGCGGGACTCAAGGGATGCCTTTCCAACTCAATACCTTTTAACCAATGGGTAAACTGTTCTAAAGATATTAGGACATCTTCATTTTGATGGGCCTCGAAATATAGATTGGGTAAATCTAATTCTTCCAAGGTTTCGCTAATGAGGGAATGGGCTGTCATGAATGGAGCTTTATTTTTTATTTTTTGTAAGAACTGAACAGCCCACCTCGCTTTATTCCATTCCTCGGGAAAAGAGTCCGCTAATCGTTTAAGGCCATTTCTACTGAGTGGCCAAGCGTCTCCTTCTTCAAAACAAGAGTGTTGGGAAAGTAACCAAAGTGCGGGGTCTGAGAGCAGAAACCATGGGGAGCGAAGTAATCCAAAAAGAGCCAAAGAGTCTCGATTACGATAAAAAATTTTCAAAAAATGGCTCAGATCCCATATGGCCTGTTCTTCGAATAAATTCCGTCCTCCTTTAATTACATAAGGAATGGAATGACGACGTAATTCTCCCATTAAAGGAAGCGCCGAGGCCGAAGCTCGAAATAAAACGGCCCAATTGCCCAAAGACTTCCCCTTTTTTTCTAATTTTAAAATTTCTTGGGTAATCCAAGAGGCTTCTAGGGCACGAAATTCTTCGGAGGATATTCCTTCCACACTAGGGTCAAAAAATTGGATTCCAATATGATGGTCAGGTGCGTTTTCAAGGACAGGAGAGGATGGAAGGCTCTCTGGAAATGCGGCTTGGGAAAATTTATTGATAAAATTAAGAAGATCAGGCGTTGAACGATAATTTTGAGTTAAGTTAATTTTTTTTCCTCCGTTACGAAGAATTTCATTTTCTGTCTCATGAATAAGGTTCCGATCCACATGACGAAAACGATAGATAGATTGTTTTGGGTCTCCGACACAAAATACTCGGGGGCAAGTTGGAAGCTTTCTGAAAGCTTGGATCATTTCGATCTGCAGCGGAGAAGTATCTTGAAATTCATCGATAAGAATGTGGCGAATTTTCTTTAAAAAACTTGAATTTGAAAAGTTCTCATTTTTCAAAAGGTGGACGGCTTTTTTTTCAAGGTCATGAAAAGTCATCCATCCTTTCTCTTGTTTTATGGATTCTATTTTTTTTTGGATGGGATCAATCAAGATTTCTAAATTATGAAGAATCGTAGTCTCCCATGGGGAAGGATCAGGAATTTCAATGGATGGATTGATGTCAATGTGGTTTAAAAAATCGAGACGAGTTTGGAGAAGTTTCTCCAAATTTTTTATTCCATAGGCCTGAAGCAGGGTGGTTGCTTCAGGTTTTTCTTCATGTAAAGCGAATTTCAATATTTCTCGAAGCGTTTTTTGCTTAAGAAAAAATTCAGTGGATGAGTCTATGATCTGAAATTTTGAAATGGAATTTCCGGAAGAATCCTTAAGAATTTTCATACAAAATTCATCTAAGGTTCCGATAAATCCAGCTTCAATCCTATGACGCCAATCTCTAAGATTTTCTTCAGGGAGTTCTCGAAATTCAGGATGATTGGGTAATCTTTGATAGATTCTCTCTTTTAGTTCTAGGGCTGCCTTTTCAGTAAAGGTGAAGGTTACGACATGGGAAGGTTCGAATCCCGAACTTAATAAATGGAAATAATGCTCAGTCAATGCGTGAGTTTTTCCTGTTCCAGCATTGGCGATAAAGATAATATCCTTCTCGGTTTCTTCGATACCTTCCTGATAAGAGAAAAGATCGGATTTAGGATTCTGAGGCATGTTCATAACGGCAGATTTGATAAAAGGAACATTGTTTTTTTTGACATTCTTCGGGTTCTACTGGGTAGTTTCCTTCGATTATTCCTAATAAAACTCGATCTAAGGCGTTGCTCAGTTCATCTTGTAGGGCCATATAATTATCCGTGTCCATGAAGGATGTTCCCTTAGTGCTGGGTCTGCCACTTTCCTTGAGGGAGGCCTTTTGGATAAAGCCTTGGTTGTTTTCTGCACTTTTTAAATCCCAATAGAGTGCTCCGATACCTTCGTCGTGAGGAAATAAATATTGTTGGACAGCCTTGAGATATAAAAAAAGTTGGAAGCTTTTTTTTTCTCGAATACGCTTAGCCAGTTCGTAGCCTCTTGAACTTTTGTAATCGTAGAGAAAAAACTCCCCTGATTCTTCGCAAAAATCCACTCGATCCACGATGCCACTAAGGGGCAGAGAAATCTTCTCTGAGATTTTCCAGAATAGTGGGGGCGTCTCTTTCCTTCCAAAAGACCACTCCAGTTTGTAGGGAAAAAATTTTTTTTTCGCTTGTGTCCATTGGGAGAATTCTTTGTTGATGACGCGTTCGATACTTTTTCGGATTCTCCTGATTTCATCACGGAAAAGTATGGGAGGAAGTTGATTTGCCCTGGGTGAGGACTGAGCTAAAGCTTCAATCTCTCCACTTGTTTTTTCCAGAGTCTTTTCAATTTCATCATTTTCAGGAAACTTTCCTTGAGAAAAATATTGCTTCATCCATATTGTGTAAAATTTTTGTAGGAAGGCATGTTTTAAACTTCCTAATTCTCTCGCTTCTAATCCAAGAAGATCTTGTTCAGGTTCGTTAAGTTTTAGGTGATTTCTGGCGAAGAAACGCCAAGGACAGAGCGCATAATCTTCAATGGCTGTAACAGAGAGTGGCTTTGCCATGAGTGATTGAATTAATAAGGGTTTTAGAAAATCAATTTCCAGATTTCCGGCATCGGCTAATTTTTTTTTGCGAATTTTTCTATTTCTTTCCCTAAGACTATTTTCTTCAAAGAAAGGATGTCGTTGGATACTGTGACGACGGAGCGGAACGACAGGATTGTTCCAGGAAGTATGATGAAGAAAATCCAAAGCCAAAGGGGAGGGGCTAGAAATATGCCCCGTAAAGGGATATTGGACGAAGCTGAATACGACCATTTTTTCTGCAAGGCTTAGGATCTGTCTCACTTGAATGGATTGTTCATGACTTTCTAGAGGATCCTCGTGAAAAAAAAGTAAAGAACCTCTCTCCCGAACTTGATAGACTAGCTCTTCATTGAAATTAGCTAAATGGACTCTTGCATATTTTTTTAGGCCTGGATTGTTAATGCTTCTCAGAGGAGAATTGTGATCGTCCCGATATCCCTCCGGAGCAAGGTTAGAAAACCATAAATCGTGAAGTTCTTTTTTCCATTCTTGCCAATCTTTCTTTTCCTCAAAAAAAATCTCTGAGTGGAGTCTTTCCAAACCCAGATGATAAAAACTTTGTAAGTCACGAAGGGCTTGTTCTGCTTGATTGTGAGCCATTGCTTGGCGAGTTTCTTCAAATTTAGGTAAAAGTTTTTGCCACACATCACTTAGAGACAATGCTTGAGAATTTTGAAAATCCAATTCCTCAAGCCATTGAAAGGGAAGTAGGGTGGAGTGTCCTGAGTAAGAGTTTGAAGTCGTTTTGAGTGATTTTTCTAGTATGCTCCGAGTCCAAGAGGTTTTAGGGAAAAAAATTCCCTGAGAGGACTGATCTAGGCTTAATTGCTCTTTAAGCCACTCCGCTTCATGAAGGGGGGTGGAAAATTGAGTGCCGTGAATTTCCAAATCTTGCTTTACCCGATGATATTCGCAGGACTCGGCTCGTTGTTCCCATGCTTCCAAAAGCGGATTGAGAAAGCCTTGGACATCGCACAATACCTCAGGAGGTAATAAAAATATTTCATAATGGCCTTGGGGATGTCCCTCTAGAAGAGCAGAAAGCAGTGGGGGAAGCGAAGCGGGTGGAACTCCAAATCCCATGAAATAAAAAAATCGGATCTTTTTTAGAGGATGGGCTCTACCTTGTCGGATCCAAGAATTGACGGCATTTTGGGAAGCCTGGTTATTCCATAATTTCCAATCGGAGAGGAGTAGATCCTCCATACGCCTAAATAATTCTTGAGACTCTTTGGATAAGGCTGGAACAGGAGATCCGTAATTTTTTAGAGCCTGCCATCGCCTGAGGCGCTCTAAATAAATTGATTGGGAGCTAAAATCCAATTTTTCTAAAGGGTAGAGGCTTTTATAAGCGATTTGCAGGGCTTTTTTTTCTGTAGCGCTAGAAGCTAGAGGACGAGGTTGCGGATAATCGAGGATTAATTCCTGATAGAACTGTTGTAGAGAAACTACGCTCTTGCCGATGAGCACCCCCTCTAGGGCGGGAAAATCAAGCAGGCTGGCTTCTAGATCTAGGGCACTGAGGCTATTCGGGGTGATAATGCGAAAATCGTCGCGGAGATTAAAATTAAAATGTTGTCGAACCCACAGATCCAATAGTTGAGGTAAAAGGGCACTTGGAGCATCGCTGTAATGAAGCCTTAACCCCATGGATTACGCTACTCCTCTTCCAGGAGGTCTTGTGGGATATTCTGAAAATCCTTCCGTGAAACCAAAGAGAGCGTATCTGCCAATAAGCCAAAAACGAACATTAACAGAGACATTACCCATAACAAAACGGTGACGTCGCCGATATTACCTTTCCACAAATCGTAAAGCAGTGTGGGAATTCCGATGAGAGCCAAGGCCCCGGAAACCGGTAAAAATATCTTTAACGGAGCGAATAGGGTAATCATTCTTAGGATCAAAAAAAGGGTCCGGAAAAAGTCCTTAAGGGAAACCGTGGAATGCCCGATTCTAGGTTGTACTCGAATTGGGATATACTGCACCATGTATCCGCTGCGCATCAAGGCCAGGGTGATGGTCGTGGTTAAGGAAAAACCATCGGGCAACAAATGAATGAATTGCAAAGCAACTCGACGTCGAATGGCTCTCAGTCCTGAATTGAGGTCGGGGATGGACCTGCCAACCAAGTAGTTGGCGACTTTGAGCAAAAACCACTTTCCCGATCTTCGATATAACGCACCAGACCCCTTAGGGCGGGCCCCAACCACCATGTCGGTATTACGTAGGGCATCAACCAAGGGTTGGATGTCTTCGGGATCGTGCTGGTCATCGGCATCAAAAAACAACAGATGCTCGTGGCGAGCATGGCGAATTCCCGTTTTGAGCGCTCCTCCATAACCTAAATTATAGGGATGACGAATGACTCTGGCCCCAGCTTGTCGAGCCAATTCTCCGGTCCGATCTCGGGAAGCGTCATCGATTACCAAAATCTCATCATTAGGGCGCATCTTTTTTAAGCGTTCAATAACTTGGGTGATGGCCTTTTCTTCGTTATAGGCGGGAACTAAAATGCTAACGGCAGTAGAACTCATGGGGCTGTGCCCTAACATTGCTCCGAAATACAGGCAACCTTTCAAAAAGAGCTGCATTGACGACTTGACTTCACGAACCCTTAAAACTAGCCCATGGCTCATGGGTAGATATCTGGTAAGAATCTTGCTCCTTATGTGTTTTTTTCTCGGGGGAGCGGCTCAGATCCATGCACTTCCCCAGGTAGGGGGATATGGTGGTATTTTCTTTTTTCCCAATTTAGACAAACGACCTACCGGAGATATTTTTCAAGTTAAGTCAGGACAAGAGATTGAGGTCTGTGTCCTCTTGAAATCCCAAGGGGCTCCTTTGATTGAGCAGATCCTCCAGGGAACGACCGGCTTTCGTCTTATTCTTGAAGATGAGCAGACGCCTCCAAATGCCATCGATATCGAGGCCGGCAATGGAGACGCCGAGCTTTCAAAAACTCCAGAAGGTTGTTACCAAACCACTTTCCAAATTCCACGGGAGACCGAGCCGGGAAAATACCAGGTTGCTAATTTATTGTTTCAGATGCCTGGGGGAGAGTTTTTTAGCATTCGGGAGTATCTTTACGGTTTTTCTGTCGCCGAAGAACTCCAGGTAGAAAATTCTGATTTTGATACCGAAGCGCCTAAGCTGGTTCAGGTTTCAGCCTTCAATCCGGGACCTGGAAAAATTAAAACAAGTAATCCCTTCGCCACCATCAAGTTAAAACAGTATTTTCAATTTGAGGATCCCCAGAGTGGGATTGATAAAGGTACCCTTAAGGTTTTTTACCGTCTCTATGAAGAAGGGCAGTTCTCTTCCACTTTTCCGGCTCAGTGTAAGAAGGTGTTTGGTAAAAACGACCGGTTTCGTTGTGTCTTGACCTTGAGGCGTCCTAAATTTCAATGGGCCCTTAAACATTTAGCGCTAGAGTTAGAAAGTATCTACGTTAATGATAAATCGGGGAATTTCTTATTTGTTGTGGATCCTAAAAAATTGCCAGAAAATGTTCGTGGTGGCCCGTTGATTTTCGAATATGTGGGGGAACAAAAAAAAATTTCCAACGAGCCACCAATTGATGCTTCACCCAAAAATCAATCTCCAGAATCGGCTCCTACACCGAGTCCCTCCGACTTGCCACCGTCTCCTGGTGCTGCAACCACCGCTCGAATGTATAACTAGCGAGGAGCTAGGATCCGATGCCTGTCTGGAAATTAAAGTTTTTTATTCTAGAAAAAGTGAGCTCGTGTTTTTTTCGTAGAAGGCCACAGTACAGCTTGTCTCTGTGGCCGGGGATGGGGGGATTTTTTGCTCGTAATAGTAACAGAAGGTGCCCGGGGCCGGACTCGAACCGGCACGGTCGTTTAACCAACCGAGGGATTTTAAGTCCCTTGTGTCTACCTATTCCACCACCCGGGCGGGGCAGGGATTCTCTTCTTGATGAGAAAAGAGATAAAAATAAAAAGAGGCCTGGGGGGGAATCGAACCCCCGAATAAGGGTTTTGCAGACCCCTGCCTTACCACTTGGCTACCAGGCCTAACATTCATTCAAGGCCACTAGGGCCCTACCGAAAGATGGTCATGGAAATAAAGCAAATTTTGCTATCAGAACAAGAGATTTGCAGTATCGTCGGCCAATTAGCGCAAAAAATTGAGCAGGATTACGAAAAAAAGGATTTGGTGGTCGTTGGAGTGCTCAAAGGGGCCTTTATTTTTATGGCTGACTTGGTACGCCAAATCAAAATTCCCCTTACTTGCGATTTTTTACGGATTCAAAGCTATGGTCCTGATGGCAGACCTGGATATCTCCGCTTGGAGTTCGACATTACCCAATCCATTGCTGGAAAAAATGTGCTGGTGCTGGAAGATGTGGTGGATACGGGGAGAACTTTAGAGTTCATCGCAAAACATCTGGAGACGAAAGGGGCCAAGAGTGTTCGTTTTTGTACGATGATCCACAAACAAACTTCACATCCGTGCCGTGTTCCGCTCCATTACTGTGGGAAGATTTTACCCGACGTCTATATTGTTGGTTATGGAATGGATTTAGATGGCCAGCACCGTAACCTTCCCTTTATCGGGGCCGTTGAACTGATAAAATCCTAGACAAGTTTTTCGGAAGTGTATAGGGTTCATTGGAAAAATACCTTGTTTTTTCCTTTAGTTAGGAGCTTGAGATGGAGTACGAAAATATCCTGAGATGGTTCCAGGATACGGCCGAAAAAAAGGGCGGGGAGACTTGTCTTCGCTTTAAGAAAGATAAGTTATGGAGGTCTTTAACTTGGTCTCAAGTTATCTCTAAGGTTAAGGGCCTGAGTCAGGCCTTAAAGAAGGCCGATATCTCCCATGGAGATCGAGTGGCCATACTTTCTCAGACTCGCTACGAATGGACTATCGCCGATTTGGCGATACTTTCTTTAGGTGCTGTTACCGTTCCCATCTACCAGAGTAACACCGCTGAAGAAGTCGAGTATATTCTATCCAATTCCGAAGCCCGTTTCATTTTCGTCGAAAATTCTACGCAGTTGGAGAAGCTTTTAGAAATTCGTTCTCGCTTACCTCATCTAAAAATTATTGTGGTATTTGAGGGGCAGGTTATGGGGGAGGGAGTTCTTTCCCTAAAGGAGTTTGAAAAAACTGCTCCAAAAGACGATTCTGATTTTGAAACAAGAATCCGTCAAATTGGTCCAGAAGATTTAGCAACTCTGGTGTACACTTCAGGGACGACAGGGCCTCCGAAGGGAGTGATGCTTTCCCATGGTAATCTTCTCGGAGAAAACATCGCGATTAAGGCTGTATTTCCACATAATTCCGGCAATGAGGCTTTATTATTTTTGCCGTTGGCTCACATTCTTGCGAGAGTGGTCCAATTTTTTCAGCTTACTGAGGGTTTTACCCATAGTTACGCGGAGAGTGTGGAAAAATTAATCGATAATCTGGGGGAGGTGCGCCCTCACTTCATGGTTTGTGTCCCGCGAATTTTCGAAAAAGTTTACCAGAATATGTTGGCGAATGTGGAGAATGCCAGCTCTTTGAAAAAGGGTATTTTTCGTTGGGCCAAAGAGGTTGGTCACGAGCACAGTCTTTGCTTGCAAAAAAAGCAAGCGCCTTCCGCATCGCTTAAGTTGCGTTATGGTCTGGCTCATAAATTGGTTTTTTCTAAACTACATAAAAAGCTTGGAGGCAGGATTCGATTTTTTATCTCAGGGGGAGCCCCCCTGTCCCGTGAAATAGCGGAGTTTTTTCATGGTGCCGGACTTTTAATTCTGGAAGGATACGGGTTAACTGAGACCACGGCGGCAATTAATGGTAATTCGGAGAATGCTATGGCCTTCGGTACGGTGGGCCGACCTCTGATTGGTGTAGAAGAAAAAATCGCTAGTGATGGGGAAATTCTGGTCCGGGGCCCCATGGTCAGCAAAGGATACTGGAAGCGTCCAGAAGAAACCGCCGAGGTTTTTACCAAAGAGGGTTGGTTTCATACCGGAGATATTGGTGAGTTCGATGAAAACGGGCTATTGAGGATTACCGATCGTAAAAAAGATATTATCATCACGGCAGGGGGGAAAAACATCGCACCCCAAAATATCGAAAATATGATCAAAACTGATTCTTTGATCAGTCAAGTGGTGGTTCACGGAGATCGTAGGAAATTTTTATCAGCCCTGATCACCTTAGAGCCTACAGAGTTAAAAAGAAGAGCTACCCGACTTGGACTTCCTGATCAAAGCGTTGAGGCTTTATCCAAATCTCCGGAAATCGAAAACGAGGTGAAAAGAATTCTTGAGGAAAAAAATCGTCACCTGGCAAAATACGAAACCATCAAAAAATTTGCTATCATCGAAAAAGATTTCAGTGTGGAAGGTGGAGAGCTCACTCCCAGCTTGAAAGTAAAAAGAAAAGTAGTGAATGAAAGATACAAAGATATTTTGGATGGTTTTTATCAGGATTAATTTACAATCGGATCGCTCGTGAAAAACTAACCCATATCCTCTAAATTTAGGAAGGGAGACGCTGTGGAAGAAAAAAACTCTCAAGCGAATTCAATGATGTCCGCAGGAGATAGTGACAGTGGTTCCCAAGGTTCTGGATTAGCCCCTAATATTGCCTCTCTACTCTGTTACATCTGCTTTTTGGTGACTGGGATTATTTTCTTAGTCATTGAGAAAGAAAATAAAGAGGTTAAGTTTCATGCATGGCAATCCATTTTTCTCGATGGATCAGCCCTGGTGATGGTGGTTGCCCTAGAAATCATTGCCTACATTCCCATCTTGGGAGCTATTACTTGGGTTTTCGCCTTTATTTTTTTCATTGCCTACATGGCTATTAAAATCATCGCCGTGATCAAGGCGTACCAAGGGGAACATTGGCTGATTCCCATTCTTGGCAATCTTGCAGAACAACAGGTTAATAAGGTTTCATAGTTTTCCAATAATGGGTTCTTTTCAGTATTTGGTATGAAGTCCCAGTTGGAGAGGCTTAGCGGTCTTTTTTTCGTAGTCTCTTTGTTTGTGGTCAGCGCTTTGGTTAAACCTGGCTGGGTTGATACTGTTCCTCTTTGTTTGTTTAAGATCTATACGGGGTTGGACTGCCCAGGCTGTGGTTTAAGTCGTGGCTTTGTCGCTTTCTTCCATGGTCATTTTCGACAAGCGATTTTTTACAATGCCATGGTTCCTGTTCTTATTTTAAGTTTTTCCCTTACTGGGGTTAGAACTTATTATCGTTATTCTAATTTTAGAAATGCGAGCCGCTGGCATTGGACAAGTGCCCAGGGGCAAAGATGGATTTCCCGTCTTTTTGCTGTCCTTTTTATGGGGCAATGGCTTGCAAAAATATTCTGGCATTTACTGCATTGATGGCTTTTGAACTGATATGGGCGATTCTTGACAGCTTGGAAATGGCCATGTTAGCCGGGAGTCCGTTTTTAATCCTAGGCTTACTAAGAGAGCCCATCAACTAAGGAGTTCCCATGTCGAGAGCACGAGAAATTTTTGAAAAAAAGATCCCTGAAAAGCTCGTTACGAATGCCCCTAAAATCGTCGGCATTGATGCCATCTATGAGTTTAATATCACAGGCGATGAAGGAGGGGTGTGGTCGATCGACTTATCAGGTGGTAAGCGGGAAGTCAAAGAAGGGTCGACTGGAGCTGCCCGTTGTACCATTACGATGAGTTCCGGTGATTTTTCTGGTCTGATCGACGGAAGTTTAAATCCTCAGATGGCTTTTATGACGGGTAAACTTAAAGTGTCGGGCGACATGGGGCTTGCCCTCAAGTTGGGCAACATCCTTGGATAATAGCCATATCCAATACCCTGACGAAGAACGAAAATAGAAGAACGTTGTTTTTTTATTATTAGAGATCTCAAGGCCTTAAGTTAAAAAACTTAAGGCCTTTTTTTAGGTGTGCTCGGTAGGGCACAGCCACTTGAGAGTAAAACTCTCTCACAGAACAGGTCAGTGGAACTGTAGCCGAGCGGCAAGGTTATCTATCGCGAGGCGGAATCTGAAGGAAGCCGCAGGCAAAACGCTGGTTCGACGAACAGAAAGCGTATGCGAAGCGGCCATGTTGGATGAGAAGGCCTTATATCTTCAAAGTCCCGTATGACACAGAAAGCATAGACATAGAAGCGATGGACATAAGCCTTCTTTTCAACCTTATGCTTATGCTCGATGACCTGGACAAGGAAAAGTAACTGGAGAGATGCGGCTACGCGAAAACTGTTGTGTTAGAAACTGGTGACCGTCAAACGAATACGGAGATAGTTTGGTAATTTTTAGAGTTGAAAATTACACCCGCCAAAGAACTATGTTTTTTTAATGCAGCCTCAGAGATCTGCTGAGAATATATTTAGTTCTCATCAATGAAAACCCCCGGATAAATACACAGAAAAGACACGACAAGCGCGTAACAAGCCATGGCCACCAGGGTTGCTCGGAGTGAGAAGATGACGCAAACCCCTTAAAAACGGACGGGAGGAAAAGGCTTTACTTTTTGGGCTCGTAATCCCCGGTCAAAGCCGCGCACAAATACTCTCGATTCATCGTTGCGATGGTAGTTACCTTGATGCCAGCAGGGCAGGCGGCCTCACACTCATAAGTATTGGTGCAAGCTCCAAAACCTTCTTGATCCATTTGGGCAACCATATTCAGCACACGATTTTTGCGTTCTGGCTTCCCCTGGGGAAGACTAGCCAAATGAGTGACCTTAGCGGCCACAAACAGGCTGGCAGATGCATTTTTGCAAGAAGCCACACACGCTCCGCATCCGATACAGGCGGCGGCATCAAAAGCTCGATCCGCATCAGGCTTGGGAATCAAGCTTGCGTTACCATCAGGAGCATTTCCCACGTTCACTGAATTGAATCCACCGGCAGTGACGATGCGATCAAAAGCGGATCGATCTACGGCCAAGTCTTTAATGACAGGGAAAGCCTGAGCGCGCCAAGGCTCTACCACCAAAGTCTGACCATCCTTGAAATGTCTCATGTGAAGCTGACAGGTGGTTGTTTCTTTTAGAGGTCCATGAGCCTGTCCATCAATCATCATGCTGCACATACCACAGATCCCTTCACGGCAATCGTGGTCGAAGGCGATGGGGTCTTCTCCTTTTTGGAGAAGCTCCTCATTTAACACATCCATCATCTCTAGGAAGGACATATGGGGATTAACGTTGCTGACTTGGTAAGTCACCAATTTTCCGGGATTTCGAGAATCCTTTTGCCGCCAAACCTTAAGAGTGAGATTAAAATTTTCGCTCATTTATAACTCCTCTGGGTGGGCTTAAGTACTGTAAAGTTCAGGGGCTCTTTGTGAAGGGTTGCGGGCAAGTCTTGACCTTGGTACTCCCATGCAGCTACGTAGGAGAAGCGCTCATCGTCACGCTTCGCTTCTCCTTCGGGGGTTTGGTATTCCTCACGAAAGTGTCCGCCGCAAGACTCCTCGCGATGCAAAGCATCGGAACACATCAGTTCGGCGAATTCCATAAAGTCTGCAACACGCCCCGCATGCTCTAATACAGGATTAAATTCCTTTCCGCTTCCAGTGATCTTTAAATTTTTCCAGAAATCTTCCCGCAACGCTTTGATCTCCGTACGAGCCTTCTCCAAACCTTGAGCATTCCGCGACATACCACAATAATCCCAAAGCAATTTGCCTAACTCCCTGTGGAATGCATCTGGAGATTTTTTTCCTCCAATACTCAACAGGCGCTTTTCCAGAGCTTTCATATCATCCAGAGCTTTTTGAAAAGCGGGGTGATCGGTAGTTAATTTGTCGATAGGGTGTTGAGCGATAAAGTCGGGTACCGTGTAGGGAGCAACAAAATAACCATCTGCTAAGCCCTGCATTAAAGCACTGGCCCCCAAACGGTTGGCTCCGTGATCTGAAAAATTAGCTTCTCCCAAAACAAATAAACCCGGCAGGTTACTCATCAGATTGTAATCCACCCAAAGGCCACCCATGGTGTAATGGGGTGCAGGGTACATGCGCATCGGTACTTGGTAAGGGTTTTCGTCGGTAATCTTTTCGTACATCTCGAAAAGATTACCGTATTTTTGTCGGATAATTTCAATCCCATCCCGTTTAATGGCATCTCTGAAGTCGAGATAAACCGACTGACCTGTTTGTCCCACGCCTTTTCCCTGATCACAGACTTCTTTGGCATTACGGGAGGCCACGTCTCTGGGAACCATATTTCCGTAGGTAGGATATTTTCTCTCTAAATAATAATCACGCTCTTCTTCAGGAATCTTATCGGGAGAGCGTTTATCTCCCGGATTTTTTGGCACCCAAACGCGGCCATCATTTCGCAGAGATTCACTCATTAAGGTAAGTTTTGACTGGTAATCGCCCGATTGGGGAATACAAGTAGGATGGATCTGGGTAAAACAGGGATTAGAAAAATAAGCCCCCTTTTTATGGGCTCGCCAGGTCGCTGTTACATTACACCCCTTGGCATTGGTAGAAAGATAAAAAGCATTGCTATAGCCACCCGTACATAACAGTACGCACTCGGCGACATGGGCTTCGTAGGCCCCAGTCACTAGATCCCGGGTGATAATGCCTCGAGCTCGACCATCAACCACCACCAGATCCACCATTTCTTGACGAGCATGCAAAGAGACGGTGCCTCGATTCACTTGCCTCATAAGGCTGGCATAGGCACCTAATAAGAGCTGCTGTCCGGTTTGTCCTTTGGCGTAAAATGTTCGACTGACTAAAACGCCGCCGAAGGTACGATTCGCTAAGGTACCGCCATACTCTCTAGCAAAAGGCACCCCTTGTGCCACGCACTGATCGATGATGCTGGCGCTCACCTGAGCCAATCGCCATACGTTAGATTCACGGCTACGAAAATCCCCGCCCTTGAGGGTGTCATAAAAAAGCCTAAAAGTACTATCGTTGTCGTTTTGATAGTTTTTTGCCGCATTAATGCCCCCTTGGGCTGCGATGCTATGAGCGCGACGCGGACTATCCTGGAAACAGAAGGCTTTTACCTTGTAGTTGGCCTCACCCAAACTAGCCGCCGCAGAAGCACCCGCTAGTCCCGTTCCGACGACGATGACACTATGCTTGCGACGGTTGGTTGGGCCTACCAGTTTGAGTTGACCTTTACGCTGATCCCATTGGTCGGATAAAGGTCCTTCCGGTATCTTTCCATCTAAAATCATGACAAAACTCCCAATCGAAGCAGAATTCCATAAACGGGAAAGGAAGCGAATCCTAAACCTAAGACGACGGCCAAGATAACACCTAACTTTCTGATTTTGGGTGTGTAGTAGGGATGATTTAAACCATAGGTTTGGAACATACTTTCAAAGGCATGCCAGAGATGCCATCCCAACAAAAGGCTACCAAAAAAATAGACCGTCGCTGAAATAGGATCCTGCAACACCAATAGGGTATGGGTAGCGGGCTCGGCCCCAGGGGCCACGGAATGCCTGAGATTAAAACGAAGATCCGACAAATGAAGCAGAATAAAGCCCAAGACCACGCTCCCGGAAATTAGCATAACGTTGGAAGGGGTGCTTGAACTCCGGCCCTGCTTTGACCTACGCACCGCGTAGCCTTGAGGTCGAGCCAGCCTATTTTTACGACTGACACGAATAGCCATGGAAACGTGTGCGACAAAAAGAGTTAGCAAAATTAATTCGACGACATAGAGCAGAGATTGATTTTTATGAAGAGAATGGGCGTAACTGTTGTAAACGTCCAATCCAACATAGAGAAGAAGATTGCCAGCCAAGTGACCTAGAACAAACAAAATCAGGAAAAAACCAGTGATTCCCACAAGGTATTTATGGGCAATGGATGTGGAAAAAGCTTTCTTCAAGGAATTCAAGGTAAGAACCCTCCTCATGGGACCCTCTTAATGATGTTTCCAGGGTCACTTAGCGACAGGGACTAGGCCATGACGCATGGCCGCCATAGCTTAGGCCTTTGTCCTTTGACAATGAATTTTTCCTTTTGATTATGCTCGTTTGCCTGAAATCGGCTTTTTAGAATAGTTTGCAGTGAAGTATTGGAAAAGTCTGTTGTTCTTGGATGGGGAATCAGGCAAGGCATTTGCTAAAAAGATGAGGGAATTTTCATGAAGCTTTCCAAACGAATCCTATGTTTTACTTTTTTCAGTCTATTGGGGGCTTGTCAGGGGACCAGGGATGGGCTGACTCAAGACAAAGCTTTTGATTTAACTCTCCGAGCGATTCAGCACTATCAATTGAGTGAACTTTCCAAGGATTGCTTGGATTTTGAAGAAAAAAATACCCCTCAATTTTATGCTTGGGTAGTGAAAGAGAAACAAAGTGCCAATTGCGGTGGAGATCCCAGAATTAACTCTAGATTCTTTGAAATTCGCACTGATCGACAAACAGGGAAAATCACTAGCGATGCCAAAAGCATTCCTGGAAACTTTATTTCTTTGGAATAATCAATAGTTAGAAATTTACAGTACGATCGACTTTAAAAGAGCTTTCCACACCTTTGCCCATCTTGGATAATTTCCGAGAAAGGGAGGGTGATGTGGGAAATATTCTACTTAGCTTTTTTCTTTTACTCCTTGGAATCTTCTTTCCTGTTCAAGGATTCTCAGAATCAATCTCTGTCGAAAAAAAAGGAGGGGTCTACGAATTACCAGTCCGTTTGAATGGGGTAATTACCTTGGACTTTATTCTTGATACGGGATCCGCTGAAATAAATCTACCTGCCGACGTGGTTGCTACCTTGGTGCGTACGGGCACTTTAAATCAGGAAGACTTCCTGCCTAGCAAGGTTTACATCCTTGCAGATGGAACTAAGAAAGAAAATTCTAGGGTGCTGATTCGCACCATTCAAATCGGGAATCGTACTTTACGTAATGTTCCTGCCAGCATCAGTGACGTCGAAGGACAGCTTTTGCTAGGACAAAATCTACTGGATAAAGTTGGGGCCTATACAATCGATTCCCGTACTCACACTATCGTGCTTCACGATCAAGAAGATGACATTGAAGTCGATGGAGAAGCCGCAAACAACACGGTGACCCCATCTCCTGAACTGTGGAAATCCTTTTCCCAGGGATTAGAAAAAGAAGCTCAACCCGAAAATGCTGTGGCTGATTTTTTTGCCGCTGTGGCCGAGGATAAGTTCGACGAAGGATGGAAGTTATTAAGCCACTACAGCCAAAAAGAAATTATTCGAATGGTAGCCGAAGAAGCTGAAAGCTCCCCTCAAATTATCGAAGAGCTTTTTGAGGAAAATCATCCCTCTATTCAAGAAGGTTTTTGGCGTTCTTTCAAAAACACCTCGAAGATATCTCAAGTGTCTTCCCAGGCCCAATTCAAGACCTTAAAGAAGGTTTCGGGTTTGGCCACTGTTCAAGTTAGCGTCGGAAACAACCTTGTCGACTTTGAGGTTTACCAAGAGTCTGGATTATGGAAAATGGGACTCATCGAAACCCTGGAAGCCAACCGAAAAATGGCTGAGAACAAGTAAATATCTCTTTTAGGATATCTTAGGTTTGTTTCGTGGAGAGCGGGAGTGGACTGCTTTTGTGAACGATTAACATTGAAGTAGGACACTCTTCGGCAATCTTTTCTGATTTTAAACCAAAGATTCTTTTCTCCAGCTGAAATTCTTCAGATACTCCCAAAACGACCAAATCATACCCTTTGACAGATTCTTCTAAAACCGCATTGATGGGAAAGGAGTGGTAACGGGTTTGGAAAATGACACGATCTTTGAATTCAGGTTCTGAAAAAATCTGAGTTTGGTCACTATCTTTGAGGTCTTCTTTTTTTTCTGCTCCCTTTTCACCATGATTTGGAGACAAGAGATGAAGCAGGGTAACTTCAGAGTGGTGAAATAGAGAAATACGTTTTACCAATTCGATGGCTTCAGCATCGTGAGAACTATTCACGATTGGAATCAAAATTCTCTCAAATTTTTTCAGACCACGATCGATAAAAACAGCGACAGTCGAAGTGGATTCCTCCATGACTTTACGAACTGTGCCTCCCAAGATAGCACCTCCCAACAAAGGCTTATGCCATCCCATTAGAATCACGTTTGCCGATTTAGCTCTAGCCACATCGATGATTTCATCGACTGGATCATGACTGTAAAAAGTAAGAGGACGCACTTCTCTTCCCAGATTTTTTGCTGTGGCTAACACTAAATCTAAGGGGCTTCCCTCAGGTGCTAAAAGGGATTGTCCTTTGACATAACTAGAAGGTCTTTCACTGGCATGTAATAAATGCAAAGCATAGAAGCGCACTGGTGCTGTGGCACCAGCGATAGCAGAAGCTACTTTCATCAGCCCGGGGGCTGAATGGGCAAAGGCGACTGGTAATAGAATTGTAAATGGACGTGGCACTACGGATGTTTCGGGTTCAAAAGTTTGAGTAATGCGATATTCAGCTGGAAATGCCCAGGCCAGGAGAGGTGTCGTCATAAAGGTGGTTACTATGGCCATCAATACCAACATGGTAAACATCAGGGGAGAAAGCACGCCTATTTCTAGGCCTATATTGAGAATCACCAGCTCCATTAAGCCTCGAGTGTTCATCAAAATGCCTACGGCAGCAGATTCTCTCCAAGAAAGTCCGGTCAGCCGGGAGACGATAAAGCTACCACCAAACTTACCTAAACACGCCACGGCGATAATCAATCCGGTCCAAAGCCAAATTTCTAGAGAATCCAACAGACCTATCTGAGTTTTTAGTCCTGTAGAGGCAAAAAACAGGGGGAGTAGAAAAAGCACGGCGATATCTTCGATCTTCTCTGTCAAATGCCTTACAAAAGAGGTTTTATTTGGCATGACGGCACCGAGAAAAAAAGCTCCAAATAAGGCATGAATGCCAATCAACTCCGTTGCCAAAGAAGAAAGCAGAAGCATGAGCAAAACCATTGCCACGGCGTTTTGTGAAAGCCCTTCGCGAGTGCTATAACGTCGCTCAAATTTTTCGAGAAGTGGTCTCAAAAGAAAAAACATCATGGCGATGTATAAGACGGTGAAAAATAAAATTGTAAAAAACTCCATGCCCACGGTGGATCTGACTATAGAGATAACAAACGCTAAAATGATCCACGCCGTAATATCGTCTATTGCCCCACAGGTAAGGGCTAAGGTTCCCATTTTGCTTTTGATTAAATTTCTTTCAGTGAGAATACGCGCCAAAACAGGGAAGGCGGTGACGCTCATGGATGCACCGAGAAATAATGCGAAGGATGTGAAACGGACATCACTGTTTGAGAGTCTCGGGTAGAAATAAAGGGCGAGAATCGTACCCAATAAAAAAGGGAAAACAATGCTGGCATGACTTGTTGCCAAGGCAGCTTGGCCTCTTCCCTTAAGCAGCTGAGGATTGAACTCGAGTCCTACAAGGAACATAAAAAAGATCAATCCCACTTGACTGAGAAGATTTAAGCCCTGAAGGGAATGTTCTGGAAAAATAAAATGGTAGACTTCAGGAGCTATCCAACCCAAAAAACTCGGACCCAATAGAAGCCCAGCAAGAATCTCTCCAATAACGAGAGGTTGGTTGATTTTTGAAAAAATAGCTCCCAATAAGCGAGCCAAGGGAATGATGATGACTGCTTGGAGTAGGAGTAGGGCGATAGGATTGTGAAAAAGTTCAGCCATGAGCGTTATTCACCAATCGAATAAATTGAAGGGGATACCCCGACCCCTTCGCTATGGAGTCTGGGACTTGCAACCCAAGTGGTGCCTTCAGGACACAACGCACACTGCTCCGAAATAAATTTGACTTGTCCCCGAAGAACTTCTTTTATTTTTTTCCCCCTCCACGAGAGATAGATTTTTCCGCAAGATTCTTCATATTGCGGATCATTTAGAGTCCCAGATAGATCAAAGCTACCATCCCGATTAATCTTTCCCTGCAAGTGCAATAAGGGCTCTTCACGTCGATGGGCATGGGGATCGTCTTCTTTCCAAACAATACTCTCCCCCGATTGGTCTAGGCGCATTTGAAGAGTATGGAGAGTCTGTTCAAGGGGAATTTTACAACTGGGAGCCACTTCGGTGAAAGATACCACCCAATCTTTTTGCAAAGCGGGAGAGGCCGATAGACGATTGCCAATACGGAGAACGCCCCAGATTAAAACCAGGGCTAGAACCGTGGACAAAATGTAAGCCAAAGCAGCACGCATGGTAAACTGCCCTAGGGATACCTTGAGGATGATGGGCTGCCAAGGTTTTTTAAATTTTTTTAGGATTAGAAATGCAAATAAATGGCACTTTTAAAATAAAAAAGCTTGCTCCTACAGGGCAAATGCCAAGTTAGAAGCAAGCTAAAAGTACTTCAATATCGATAACAATAAGGCAATTCGGCTTTATTCGTCCTTAGCCTCTTCGAATTCTGCATCGACAACATCATCGTCTTTTTTCTCTGAGGAGGCCCGTTCTTGTCCTTGTGGGTTTCCTCCGTCAGCCGCACTGGATTCAGCACTTTTATAAAGAGCCTCCGCCATTTTATGGGACAGCTGGGTCAATTTTTCAATTTGGCCCTGTAAAGCGGAATTTTGATTTTCCTCGATGGACTTTTTCAAATCTGACAAGCTGGATTCTAAATCTTTGACTAAATTGGCATCCAATTTGTCCCGATTTTCCTTTAGTGTTTTTTCTGTGCCATACAATAGGGCATCTGCCTGGTTACGAAGTTCAATCTCCGAGCGGCGGCGCTTGTCTTCTTCGGCATGGGATTCACCATCCTTAACCATGCGTTGAATATCGTCTTCGTTGAGTCCACTGGAGGCCGTAATGGTGATATGCTGTTTCTTGTTTGTGGCTTTATCCACGGCAGAAACATTGACAATACCATTGGCGTCAATATCGAAGGTAACTTCCACCTGAGGAACACCCCGTGGAGCCGCTGGAATTCCATCGAGAACGAACTTTCCCAGAGTTCGATTATCTCGAGCCATCTCACGTTCTCCTTGGAGCACGTGAATCTCAACGCTCGTTTGGCTATCTGAGGCTGTGCTGAAAATCTGAGATTTTCGGGTGGGAATGGTCGTGTTTCTTTCGATAAGTTTAGTCATGACTCCGCCCATGGTTTCGATTCCCAGAGAGAGCGGAGTAACGTCCAACAAGAGAACATCTTTGACATCCCCTGAGAGCACGCCGGCTTGAACCGCGGCTCCTGCTGCAACCACCTCGTCGGGATTGACTCCCTTATGAGGGTCTTTGCCAAAAAACTTTTTTACTTCTTCCTGAATTCTGGGAATACGAGTCGTACCACCGACTAGAACGATTTCGTCAATATCTGAGGCTTTTTTACCAGCGTCTTGCAGAGCCTTTTTGACAGGATCGAAGCTACGAAGGAAGAGATCCTCACACAGAGACTCGAATTTGGCCCGAGTCAATTTGATATTCATGTGCTTTGGGCCACTTTGATCGGCGGTGAGGAAGGGGAGGTTGATCTCAGTCTCCATCGCGCTGGAAAGCTCAATTTTGGCTTTTTCTGCCGCCTCTTTAAGACGCTGTAAGACCATGCGGTCTTTGCTAACATCGATGCCCTGGTCTTTTTTAAACTCTTCGATCAAATAATCGATCAAGCGTTGATCAATGTTGTCTCCTCCAAGATGGGTATCTCCGTTGGTGGAAATAACTTCGACTACGTTTTCTCCAACTTCCAGTATGGAAATATCGAAGGTTCCACCGCCAAAATCGTAAACGGCAATTAATTCGTTTTTCTTTTTATCTAAACCATAGGCTAGGGCGGCCGCGGTAGGTTCATTGACGATGCGCTTGACATCCAGACCAGCGATGCGTCCAGCATCTTTGGTAGCCTGACGTTGAGCATCATTAAAATAGGCGGGAACCGTAATGACCGCTTCTGTCACGGTGTGGCCCAAGTAGTCTTCCGCAGCTTGTTTTAATTTTTTCAAGATCATGGCGGAAATTTCTGGGGGAGCATAATTTTTTCCATGGCACTCCACCGCCACATCCTGATTGTTAGCTTCTTTAACTCGATAGGGCACCATTTTGATTTCTTCTGGAACCTCATTAAAACGACGACCCATGAAACGCTTAATGGAATAAATGGTGTTTTCGGGGTTGGTAATGGCCTGGCGTTTAGCCACCTGACCCACAAGAATTTCTCCGTCCTTGGTAAAGGCAACGACAGAAGGAGTGGTGCGGTTACCCTCTTGATTGGGAATAACCTTGGGTTCTCCGCCCTCCATAACAGCAACGCAGCTGTTGGTGGTCCCTAAGTCGATACCGATAATTTTATTGCCTTTTTTTGCCATGAGCCCATTCCTTTGTTGTTAGTTTGACTAGAAATTAACGCTTATCCAAACGCTTTGGAGCGATATAAGTTCGCTTCAGAAACTGTCAAGATCCCGGGGTGCAATTTATTAGGGAAGTTCACTATCTTCGGGATCCCCAAGTTGTTCCAACTCATTGAGAAAATCCAAGGCCTCCTGATCATCCACGCTGGATCCGAAACCGGTGGCAGGAGACTCTTCGTAATAAATCTTTTCGATAGCTCGCATTTTTTGCGGAATCTCGGGAGCCGATTCAAAACGGTCCGCCACCGCCACAGGAAGAGGAGTGCTTTTATCGATGGATTTATCTGAGGGATAGCCCTGTGCAGGGCCTACTTTGTGAGAGGAAAGGGAAGAAAAAATCTCAGGGGGGCCATGATGAACCCATGTCTCTAATTGTCGTAACGGCGAGGGGTGAGCCGAAAGTAGGGCCTGGAGATACTCTTTCACTTCCTCTGAGAGAGGAAGTGAGTTTTCCTTAGAAAACCTTTTTTTCAATTCGTCTAAAATTTTTTCCCACTGTGCTAGTTTGAGGGTGGTTTCGAACTTTAGCACCCTTTGGTACATTTCCCGATACCATGTTAGCGGGTAGTTTTCGGATTTTAAACGATGGGGATCGAAGGGGCGTTTAATAGGACCACTTACGAAGAATGGAGCGATTAAAGGCAGATGTTTTTTTTCTATGAGGAACCAATCCTCCTCCACACAAGGTAGATTTTTTAGTAAAGCACGCCACTTTTCTATGGGGGCTTTAGCCCAATCTACAAAACCGTGGGTATAAAAAATCTCCCATTGTTGAGAGTGAACCCAACGGGTGGTTTCCGACGCTGGAGCCAGGGCCTTCCAAAAAAAATCGGTAAGGGTACCCAAAGAGTTTTTCGACCCCGATGAGGTCCGTGTTGACAAATTCATGGAAGGCATTATCTACACTCCCCGGGTTTTCCCGACAATTTTTATCCCATTTTTTTGATTTTTACCGATTGGAACTCCAAAAGTGAAGCGCTGTTACTACGAAATCCTCGAAATAGAACGAACTGTTTCTGAACAAGAAATCAAGGCTGCTTACCGTAAAAAAGCCTTACAGTATCACCCTGACAGAAATCCAAACCAAGAGGCTGAGGAAAAATTTAAAGAAGCCTCTGAGGCCTATGAAGTGCTGAGTGACGCCGAAAAACGGAATATTTATGATCGTTTTGGGCACGAGGGACTAGATCGTGGTGGTCTCCACCATGGTTATTCCGATGTGGGAGATATTTTTAACCATTTTGGGGAGATTTTTGAGGATTTCTTTGGAATGGGAGGGGGGGGTAGAAGACGACGTTCCGATGGGGCGAGACATGGCAGGGATCTACGTTACGATTTGCAGCTCAACTTCTTTGAATCCTACGAGGGAGTAGAGAAAAAGATTGAGATAGAGCGTCAAGAGTCTTGTTCCGATTGTGAAGGCTTGGGGTATCCTCGCGGGACAAAGCCCGAGATTTGCCATCACTGCAACGGAACTGGACAATTGCTCCAATCACAGGGCTTTTTTACACTTTCTAGTCCATGTCCTAGCTGTCGTGGAGAAGGGCGTCTCATCAAGCATCCCTGCGAAGAATGCCGAGGTAAGGGGTTGGTTCGAAGTCGCAAAACTCTTAAAGTTAAAATCCCCGCTGGTATAGACCACGGTATGCAACTTTGCTTGCGGGGAGAAGGTGAAGGAGGACGTCAAGGCGGACGTCCTGGAGATTTATATGTGGTTATCCATCTTGAGCAGGATCCGCGTTACCATAGACAAGACCAAGAAATTTTAGTGCAGGAGAAGATTCCCATGGTGCTCGCCGCACTAGGAGGGTCTTGGCAGGTAGAAACTCCAAGGGGGAAGGAAACTTTGACCATACCCCCTGGCATTCAAACGGGAGAGGTCCTAAAAATTTCCGGACTCGGAATGCCCTCTCCTCAAGGTAAAGAGCGCGGTAGTTTTCTCGTACAAATTTGGGTGGAAATTCCTAAAAATCTCAATCAAGAACAGAAGGATCTTTTGAGTTCTCTGGGGGTCTCCATGGGTTTAAAGGATTTTACAGAAACGAAGAAAAAAGAAAGTTCCTTTACCAAAAATCCCAAGAGTTCTAAAAAGTCGCATCGTTTCTGGTAAATACCCGGGTTGGATCTAAACCTATTTCTTACACCAGGCGTTTAGTCCCTAAAATTGCCTGAAAAGGGTCGTATTTATGCAAAGAGATATGCAGGAAACTCTCGAACAGGTAAAGGCCTTTCAGCCGTTGATTTCTTCCATACTCGAAGAAGCGGGTAAGGTAGTGGTTGGACAACGGTATTTGATGGAACGCTTGATGATGGGCCTATTACTTGAAGGCCATATTTTAGTAGAGGGTGTTCCTGGATTGGCCAAGACGACGGCGGTGAAGGCTTTGGCCAGGGTGCTCAATATTCAGTTTCGTCGAATGCAATTTACGCCTGATTTACTTCCCGCTGACCTGATCGGTACACAAATTTATTCTCCAAAGACCCAAGAGTTCTCCGTAAAAAAGGGCCCCATCTTTGCTAATGTGATTTTAGCCGATGAAATTAACCGGGCTCCGGCCAAGGTGCAAAGTGCTTTGCTAGAAGCCATGCAAGAACGGCAGGTCACTATTGGCAATGAAACATTTTCTTTGGAGTCTCCTTTTGTCGTATTGGCGACCCAAAATCCCATCGAACAAGAAGGGACCTACCCTTTACCGGAGGCTCAGGTCGACAGGTTTATGCTTAAGCTAAATGTCGATTACCCTTCTCCTCAAGAAGAGCTGATGATCATGGACCGAGCCTTTCGAGAATCTATGGAACAAGTGAATGCGCTTGTAGAAGTCCACCAACTGAAAAAAATTCAAGAACTCATCTCTAAAATTTATGTGGATCCCAAGATTAAGGATTATATCGTACGCATCGTAGTTGCAACCCGAGATGCAGGTTCCCTAGATCCGGAGTTAAAGCGATATATTCAGTTTGGATCTTCTCCTCGTGGAACCATTAATTTGAATCTGGCTGCCCGATGTCATGCTTTTCTTGAGGGGAGAGCCTTCGTAACTCCCCAAGACGTAAAAACCATGGCTCCCGATGTGTTGCGTCATCGTATTCTCCTCACTTACATGGCAGAAGCCGAAGAGTTAAACTCCGACGAGATTCTGCGCCGTATTCTCGAACAAGTTGAAGTTCCCTAAACTTCCGTGGAGGCATTGACGATGTTGGCACCGGAAATCCTCAAAAAAATTAAAACGATCCAACTGAAGACCAATTATTTGGCTAATGAGATTTTTTCAGGAGAATACGAGAGTGCCTTTCGTGGTCGAGGAATGGAGTTCGAGGAGGTGAGAGAGTATCAGCCAGGAGATGAGGTTCGAACCATCGATTGGAACGTAACGGCGCGTTTGGGCAGGCCCTTCGTGAAAGTTTATCGAGAAGAACGGGAAATGAATGTAATGATTATGGTCGACTGTTCTGCAACGCTCGATTTTGGCACCCGATCCCGATTTAAAAAAGAAACAGCGGCAGAGGTGGCTGCTGTGTTAGCCTATGCCGCCATTAAAAGTAATGACAAGGTTGGGCTCATGATGTTCACGGATCGAGTGGAGAAATATTTACCCGCCCAAAAGGGAAGGGGGCATGTCTATCGCGTCATTCAAGAAATATTGACCTTCGAGCCCCAAGGAAAAAAAACGAACATCAAAAACGCTATGGAATATCTAGGTCGCACCATGCACCGTCATTGCATAGCATTCTTAATCTCGGATTTTTTGGATGAAGGTTACGAAAAGGCCCTTAGTATCGCTAAACAGCGCCACGACCTGGTGGGTATTCAGCTTTTTGATCCTGCTGAATGGCAACTTCCTCCGCTGGGTTTTCTACGACTTCAAGATCCGGAAACCGGTCTTGAATTTTGGGCAAATACTTCAAAAAAATCTTTTCAAAGAAAATATACTCAACACGCCCAGGAGATCCTAGAAAAGCCTAGGAAGATATTTCGTCACGCCGGTGCTGATGCGGTTCTCGTTGATCAAAGTGCCGATTATATGGAACCCCTCCTGAGATTCTTCAGACTCCGTGAGAAACGTCAATAAGGCCTCAACATCATGGTGACTCCACTTCCGCAAGTGTCTGGAATGCAAGATATTATGGATCTCAAGGAGATCGATCTGTGGAGCCTGGGGTGGTTATGGATTTCTTTGGGGTCCATAGCTCTCTTAATAGTTTGTTTTTTATTTTGGAAATGGCTTCAATACCGTAGCCTCCATAGGCCCATAAAAAAGCATTTACTTACCCCCTTAGAAGAGGCCTTAAAAAATCTTGATGTCCTTGCGGAAGGTCCGCTGACCGAAGCTTCTCAAATTCGTCCCTTCTTTTTTTCGCTCTCTGAAATTTTTCGACATTTTTTAGAACGGGAACTCAGCATAGCTGCTGAGGAAGCGACCCTAGAAGAATTAAAACCTTTGCTTCGAAAATGTCCTGATCTCACTCAAGAGGAAATCCGGGATGCTTTTTGGATGTTAGATCTGGCTGATATGGCAAAATTCGCCCGTTTTATTCCCAAAAAAGAAGAAATTATCCGAAGTGTAAAAATTTGCCGCCTGTTGATGACAGCCTTAGCCAGAAGAAGGGCCGCAAAAAATCTTTCCGAAATTTCTGATAAGGTTTCAACCCCTCTTACCGAAGGGGGAATTTCCTGATGTTTCGCCTTGCTTATCCTTGGATGTTGCTTGGTCTAATTTTTCCCTTATTCCTTTATTGGAGGCGAAAGAAGTTAGAAAAACGACTTAATTTCGCATTTCCCCTGACTCAAAAAATCTATTCCTTAAAAGGATCTTGGGATTCTTTTTTTTACAGGCTTCCCTTTTTATTCATGTTGGGAGCCATGGTGTTTGCCGTCTTAGGAGCCTCAAGACCTCAGTGGAACTATAAGGAAACCGTTGTGGATAGCGAAGGCATTGACATCATGTTGGCGATTGATGCCTCGGGAAGCATGGCTGCCATGGACTTTCGCTTAGGTAATGATGCTGTCAATCGATTGAGCGTGGTCAAAAAAGTAGTTAAAGAGTTTATTGAGAAGCAACGGGGAGATCGAGTTGGCATGGTGATCTTCGGAGATGCCGCATTTACTCAAAGTCCACTCACTTTGGATCATGATGTTTTAATCCAATTGCTCAATCATGTCGAAGTGGGGATTGCAGGCGAGGGCACCGCAATTGGTGATGGTTTAGCACTTAGTGTAAAGCGACTTAAGGATTCCCCCGGAAAATCCAAAGTGGTTATTCTGCTTACCGATGGCCGCAATAACGCAGGTAAGATTAGTCCAGAAAAGGCTGCCGAACTGGCAAAAAGCTTGGGAATCAAGGTTTACACTATCGGTATCGGTACCCAAGGTCCGGTTCCCTTTCCACAAAAAGGGATGTTTGGAGTGCGTTTAGTGTATGTCGATTTGGACATGGATTTAGAAACATTAGAAAAAATCGCAAGCATTACAGGCGGGCGTTATTTTTACGCCGCTGACACTAAAAAACTCAGCGACATCTATGAAGAAATTGGAAAACTTGAAAAAACAAAAATAGAGGTGAAGAATTACGAAATTTTTGAAGAACTCTACTATTATCCTACCGCTCTAGCCTTACTTCTTCTCATGACTTCTAATTTTCTGTCTAGCACCTGGCTTAGGGGGTTAGCCTAATGCGTTTCCATCATGGAGAATGGGGCTTTCTTTTTGCGCTTCTGCCTTTATTTTTGGCTTTAAAATTTTGGAGTGCTTGGAAGAGAAAAAAAAAATGGAATGAATTTACCGATCTTCATTTACGTCTTCGACTGCTTCCAGGTTATTCTCCGTTTCGCCATCGTCTAAAAGCCATTCTCCAAAGCTTAATTCTCATTTTCTTTATTTTTGCCTTGATGGAACCCCAGTGGGGAACACGGGAGGAAGAAGTCAGAACTCGAGGAGTTCATCTCATTGTAGCCGTCGATGTGTCTGAGTCGATGTTAGCAGAAGATATTAAACCTTCAAGACTCGCTAGAGCTCGCTATAAACTGCAGGATCTTCTTCCTATGTTAAGAGGAGATCGCGTGGGGCTAGTAGCTTTTGCGGGTAGGAGTTTTTTGCTTTCTCCGTTGACCTCGGACTATGGAACCCTAAAACGCTATATTGAAGAATTAAACACAGACACGATTCCCGTTGCCGGTACCGATTTGGCTGGGGCTTTGACTCTCGCCATGAAAAGTCTTCCCCAAAATCCAGATCAGTCCAAGACCATCTTAGTAATAAGCGATGGGGAGGATCATAGCGAACGATTAAAGGCTGTCATCCAAGAATTACAAAAAAACAAGATTAAGGTTTTTTCCTTGGGAATGGGAACCCTAGAAGGAGCTCCTGTACCTGAAGCTTCAGGAGGATTTAAAAAAGATCTTCAGGGGGAAACGGTCGTTTCAAAGCTTAAAGAGGACGCTTTGAAGGATTTGTCATTAAAAACCGAAGGAGCTTATGCCAGAGCCGTAAGGGGAGATGAGGATCTAAAAGCCCTCTATCTCCGAGGCGTTCGTGGAGTTATGGATCCCAATGAACTACAAGTCACTCATAAGAAGGTTTGGGAAAGCCGTTTTTATTGGCCCTTGGGAATAGCACTTTGTCTGCTGAGCGTCGACACCCTTATTGCCCCTGGACGTCCTAAAAAAAAGAAGTCCAAGACCACTGAAGGGGCTTCGTCATGAATGGTTATAAGACCTACCTTCGCGGCTTCATTTTGGCCTTGATCTGGATCTGTTTAAAATCCGGGTTGTCTTGGGCCATAGGTCCTCTCGACTGGTGGAAAAACTACCGGGGAAGAACCTCTTACCAACAACAAAATTACCCTGAAGCGGAAAAAAATTTTGAACAGGTGATTTCTTCCGATCCTGAAGCAGAAGATTTCTATAATTTGGGAGCTGCCCAATACCGGCAAAAAAAGTTTTCCGAGGCTGTAGCCAGCTTTTCTGCGGCTCTCTCTACTTCCGATCCTCAATTAAAAGAAAAGTCCTTCTATAACTTGGGAAATACTTATTATCGTCTGCAGGATTTGCCACGGGCCCTACAAGCTTATGAGGAAGCTCTTAAACTTGCTCCTCAAGATGAAGAGGCGAAACTTAACTATGAGTTTGTAAAACGTAAGCTTGCAGAAAAACCCGAAAATTCTCCCTCTCCTTCTCAACAGGGAGAGGGAAAAGAAAAAGGTGAGGGGACAGGACAAAAGGGAGCACCCCAACAATCGGGCAGTAGCGGGCAAGAGGACTCCCAAAAGTCCGAAGGACAAGGGCAGGGAGAATCTCCGCCCCAAGCTGACTCCAAGCAGAATTCCTCCAATGCGTCTCCAAAGGACTCATCGCCCCAAACCCCTTCCCAAGAAACATCCTCAGAGAAACAATCGATGCAAAATTCTCAATCCATCCCAGAAGCGCAAGGAGAGGAAGCGGAGCAAAATCCAAAAGAGGAAACTGGAAAAGGTAAACAAGAAGAAAACGGGAAAAAAACTTCCTCGTCATCTGAGCCTAGAAGTGAACAGGGGGGGACTTCAAATCAAAACGCTCCAATGCCGAACTCTCAACAAGATAGATCTGAGAAATCCTCCGATGCTTCTCCTGAGAAAGATAGCCAACAAAAAAATGGAAAAAACACCTCTTCAGACTCGCCTAAGAACAATTCAGACTCTTCTCAAAAATCAGGTGATTCGCTGTCGAGGGGAGAGAGTCAACAACCTAAGGATCTTTCAGGAAAGCTAAGTGCTTTGGGAAACCAGCCTCAGCCCACACAGAATAATGCTCAGGGAGCAGGTGGTGCTGAAACAGAAATTCCTGAAGACTTGAAAGAAACTATGAAATGGTTAGAGATGGTAGAGGATCAAGCCAGCGAAATTCGCCAAGAACAAATTCGCCGGGCTTTAGGACGATCCCGAACCCCAGAGAAGGACTGGTAAAAGGTAAAAAAGAAGCCCTAGAAAATAAGGCCAATGCTGACTTAATCAAAAACATCATGGGAAAAAAAATTTTCCGATGGGCCTTGCTCACGATGGCCCTCATTCATTTCTGGATTCCCTTTGTTCAAGCTGAGACTCCCTCTATTGAGGTTCAGGTCGACCATGATACCTTGAACATCGAAGATACGTTGACCCTACAAATTACTATACGAGGTGGGGCGGCTATGACTCAGCCAGAAATCCCCAATCGCGGTAATTTCGAGGTTTTGCGTCAATCTGGAGGTAGTACCGTCGAGATTCAAGAAGATGGACAAATGGCTGTCACCAAAATGATGGAATACGTTCTGAAGCCAACGCAGTCTGGTCAATTTGTTTTAGGCCCCGTCACTGTTCATATTGAAGGAAGAGCCTATAGTTCCCCTCCCATCAAAGTTACTGTGCTGAACGATAAAAAATCCCTTACCTATCAGGCCATCCCACCCGATAGGCAAGTCCCTCCTGTTGGGGAAGATAAATTTGGTGTCCCCCAAGAAAACCTTCCTCCAACTGCCTCTTCACGGTCGGAGACCTTTCTTACAGCAGAAACCGATAAAAAAGAGGCTTACGTCGGTGAGCAGGTTATTTATACCTTTCGGCTTTATTCATCTGTTTCCGTAGCCAATGCCCAATTAGAGTTGCCTAATTTCAAGGATTTCATTTCGGAAGAACTCATAAAAGAACGGCGCTACGAAGTCGATCTCCAGGGAAAACACTACGCGGTGAACGAATGGCGTATCGCTTTATTCGCCACTAGAGCCGGTGATCTAAAAATTGCTGAAACTAAGGTGAGGGGAGACGTTCCCATTTTTGTTCCCAGAGCCTTTTCTAATGATCCTTTTTTTATGGGTTTGTCCCGTCCTACACGTTTAGAGCAAAAAAGCTTTCGCTCCCCAAGCCTGACACTCAAAATTCGAGAATTACCTCCAGCTCCAGAAGATTTCACCGGTCTTGTGGGACAGTTTGAAATAGAAACACGAGTCAGTCCTGAAAATTTAAGTCTAGGGGATACGCTGAATGTTGAAATCGAAATTCAGGGAAAAGGTAATCTCAACGAAGCAAAATTGCCCGACATGACCCAAAATGACTTTTTTAAAATCTATCCAGGAAAACCCAGGCTCAACTTGGAAAAATCCTTAACTGGTCTTTCGGGAAGTAAAATATTTCCCCAAGCCTGGGTTGCGGAAAGGCCAGGCCAAACCGAAGTTCCTGTATTCCATCTCAGTTACTTCGAACCCCAAAGTGGCCGCTATCTTCCCCTTGCTCCTGTCCCCCAGAAAATCAGTGTACTGGGAAATGAAACTTCCGAAAAATTAGTTACGGCAGACTCTTCTCCGGGTGCGACGGATCCTTCTCAAAAAGACCAGGCTCTAGGTCTCACAGAAATTCAGGCTCCCCAATTTCTGTTGAAAAACGATGCTCTCAGTCTTTATGAAAAAGTTTTATGGGGTTTAGGTCTTGCTACAGCCCCGCTAGCCTTGCTCTGGGCTCTATGGAAAAAACGACGTCGTTCTCCAGAAAAAAATGCGGAAGATAAAAAACGCAGTCGAGCCTTTAAAGAAGCACGAAACGCCTTAAACCAACCCTTAACCGTCCAGGGGCAGTTGGATTATAACCATCTCAGTCAGGTGCTTCGAGATTACCTTTCACAACATTTTTCGATTAAAGGAGCTGCTCTGACCCCATCGGAAGTAGAAAAACTTCTCGAAACCAAGGCTGTTCCGGCTCAAACAGTTCGCAGAACAATCTATTGGTTAGAACAGTTTGATTTGTGGAAATACGGAGGCATGGGAGACGCCTTTCCTCCAGAGAAAGAAATTAAAGCTGAAATTCTAGATTTGTTGCGAGAAGTGGAAAAGGCCTTATGATAAGAAATCTTTTGCTTTTTGGTATTTTCACCCTCTGCTTCTTTCATCTTAGCAGGGCCCAAGCGACGACTCCGTCACAACTGGCCGCAGAAGCACAGGTAGCCTACCAAGCTGGAGAATATTCTGAAGCCATTCGCCACTGGCAGGATCTTATCTCTCTTGGATATCGTAATGGTGCACTATTTCAAAATTTAGGCTCTGCCTTTTGGAAGCAAGGGGAGGGAGGAGAAGCGCGTCTTTATTTTTTAAAAGCCCTTTTGTGGAGTCCTAGAAACTCAGCTATTAGACACAACTTGAGATACATTAATTCTACTCTGAAGATTGAACCCGCCCATGTTTCTACTTTATTTCCTAATGTAAGTATCCCTTACTATCGAATCGCATTAAATTTTCCCGAAAGTCTTTTTCTGGGGGCCATAGGAAGTTTTTTACTCGCTTTATCGATTTTTCTTCGAGTTCGATTTTCTTCGAAGCGCCCTATTTTATTAGCTCTTTCGATACTGCTCTGTTTTTACGCCATTCCTCAATTGCTTTTTCAAACCTATCTTGTTTACGGAACTCGGAATGGAGTGATCCTGAAGGATCAAGTAGATCTTCTCAAACTTCCTAGTTCTCAATCTCCCATAGTTGAGAAATTACGCGAGGGAACCGACATCGTTTTTAAAAAAAAACAGGGTGAATATGGACTCGTTCGTTTAGTCTCTGGACAAGAGGGATGGGTATCCCTCTCCGCAATGGGGGAAATTTAATGAAGCTTCATGACTATGAAGAAAGTTTTCTTTCACTCAGCAACCAACAAAATATTTTTTTAAGAAGTTGGCGTGCCAAAAATCCACAAGGAGTTTTAGTACTGGTCCACGGACTTGGAGAACATTCGGGACGTTATGCTCCCTTTGCTGAATTTCTTACTCAGCACGGTTTTAGTTCCTATGCCTATGACCAAAGAGGACATGGAAAAACTCCAGGGCCACGAGTATTCATAGATAGATTCGAAGACTTTATCCAAGACCTCTCTCTATTCATTAAGGAAGTTAAAAAAAACGAGAAAAAACAGAAAATATTTTTGCTAGGACATTCTTTTGGAGGACAAGTTGTCATCAATTATTTAGCCCAACATGCTAAACAAATTCATGGAACGGTTCTTTCTTCTCCCAACATTCAACTTGCGTTGGAATTACCCTGGATTAAAAAAACTCTTGGCCAGTGGTTTTCGTTTTTATTTCCAAAACTAGCGATCCCTGGAGATATTTCTTCAGAGTATTTAAGTCATGATCCCCAAGAAGTCTTGAAATACGATCGGGATCCCCTTGTTCAAAAGAAAATCACCTTGCGTTTAGGGGCCCAGTTGCTAGCAAATTTAGAAAAGGTTCCGTTTCTTGCGAAGAATATTAAAACTCCTTGCTTGATTTTCCACGGAGATGCAGATCGGATTACTTCGTGTGCCGCCAGCGAAGAATTTTTTTCCAATCTTGGCAGTCCGGATAAGGAAATTAAAATTTATCCCGGACTCTTTCACGAAACCCTTAATGAATTGGGCAAAGAAAAAATCTTTCAAGATGTTACCCAATGGCTGAAAAAAAGGTCTAAACCCAATGGACACGCGAAGAGAAGTTCTTAAATCGATCATTCTTAAACACTCCTACCAAAAAAAGAAAATACGCCTCTCCTCAGGTAGAGAAAGTGATTTCTATTTCGATGGTAAACAAACCACCTTACACCCCGAAGGGGCTGCCTTGGTGGGCGCTTTACTCTGGGAAAAGATCCGAGATCATTTTCCTCATGCTGAAGCTATTGGGGGGCCAACTCTTGGCGCCGATCCTATTGTCATGTCAGTGGGATTAGAAGGTTATGCGAGGGGCTTCCCTCATAAGATGTTTATTGTTCGTAAAGAGGCCAAAGGACACGGAACTCAAAGCTGGATAGAGGGGGCCTCTCACCTAAAACCAGGGATGCGAGTTGTATTGGTAGAAGACGTCATCACGACGGGTGGATCCTTATTGCGGGCTGCCCGTCGGGTACGGGATGCTGGATTGGTAGTGGTAGGCTACGCAGTCTTGGTCGATCGAGAAGAAGGTGGAAAAGAAAACCTGGAGTTGGAAGGGGTTCAAGCGGTAAGCTTGTTCCGAAAGTCAGAACTAATTTCTTGAAACTAATTAAGATTAATCTTCAGTTGCGGCATGGCAAGTTCTTTGGTGGGGTTTTCATGGTGAAATTTTTATTGCTTACCATGTTAATGGGCTTGAATTTTTTGGGATCCCCTAAAGCGCTGGCTTCCGATCTTTTAGCCCTTTCTAATCCTTACGGTAAGGTTCTCAGGGAGTATACCCGCGGTGGTTCTGTTTATAGTCTGCAAGATTTGGATACCCGTTTTAAATGGATGGCGACTTATCACTCTCCTGAATTTATAGAAGCCTTTGAAGCCTATTGGTCGAAGTTCTATCCTCAAGGACAAGAGGGCTATGCTCGTGAGCTAAAGGAAAAAATAATACCCAAGCCTGGACAAATCGAGTTCATGGTGGCGCTATACGCTAAGCCTCAAAGCCTAAAAGATTTAGGAGACAAATTTTCCTTATGGGAGTTGACCCTCCAAATTGGTCAACAAAATCTCCATCCAATCCTTGTAGAAGAAATTCCTCTGACTTCTTTTCAAGCTCGATTTTATCCTTATGTCGATAAATGGCACCGCACCTATCGAGTACTTTTTTCTTCTCTCGAAACTCATCCAACAGATCACACCATGATACTTAAACTTAATAGCGTGGCGGGCCACAGCCACTTGGAATTTAGAAGATAATATTTTTGTCCATCGGTTGAAGGATTTCAGAAAGAAACCTTAAAATTTAAGGTTCGATAATGGTATCACGTCGATACATTTCAGAAGGTGAAGGGAAGTCCAAATTGTAGTGTAAGCCACGACTCTCCTTACGCCATAGGGCGCAACGAATTACCAGGTCGGCTACACAGGCTAGATTACGCAGCTCTAAGAGATCGGAACTTAGTTTAAAGCCTTGGTAGTATTCTTGTATCTCTTCTAAAAACAATTGAATGCGTTTTTTAGCGCGGTACAAGCGTTTAGTGCTTCGAACAATTCCCACGTAGTTCCACATCATTGCGCGAATTTCATCCCAATTTTGCTTGATGACAACAGCTTCATCGAGATCTTCCGCATCTCCTGAATTCTCAGAAGAAGAAAAATCAACTAGGGTAGGGAAGGGTTCTTCTAAACGATCCACCGCGATTTCGGCAGCCGCGTTGGCATAGACTACGGCCTCCAGTAAGGAGTTGCTCGCTAAACGATTACCACCGTGGAACCCAGTAAAAGCGACCTCACCACAGGCGAATAAATTGTGGATCCCAGTCTCCCCATTTGAATTTACAACCACTCCACCGCACATGTAATGGGCAGCGGGAACTACAGGAATAGGCTGCCGAGTCATGTCGAAACCAAAATTTTTCACTGTACTTAGCAGATTAGGAAAACGTTCTTGAAGATAGTCTGCTGGGATATGACTCATATCCAGAAGGACATAATCTTCTCCTCGTTTTTTTAGTTCGAAATCAATCGCACGGGCCACGATATCCCGAGGAGCTAACTCATGCCGGGGATCGTACTTTTCCATGAAACTTTCCCCATTTTTTAGACGCAATAAACCACCTTCTCCTCGTAGTGCTTCAGAAAGTAAAAAGTTTTTCGCTTCAGGATGGTAGAGACAGGTAGGATGGAATTGAACAAATTCTAAATTGGCCACGGCGGCCCTGGCACGCCAAGCCATGGCAATACCGTCACCCGTGGCGATGTCTGGATTGCTAGTATAAAGATAGACTTTGCCTGCTCCCCCAGTGCAAAGAATCGTCGTTTTGGAGAAAAAATTTTTTATCTCTCCCGATTGAGTTTGAAGCACCCGAGCACCTAGACAACGATTGGGACGATTATCCTCCACTCCACATTGCCGAGTGGTCAATAAGTCGACTGCAAAGTGATGCTCCAGTAAACTGATATTGGGATGGGCCTTCACGGCATCCAGTAGGGCTTTTTCAATCTGTTTTCCTGTGAGATCACCCGCATGGAGCACACGACGATGACTGTGTCCGCCTTCCATTCCTAAATCAAAAGAGCCCTGTTCGTTGCGGCTAAACGCCACGCCAAAACGAACAAGATCCTCAATGGCCTTGGGGCCACCTTGAATAACACGACGGACAATTTCTTCATGACATAGTCCTGCTCCTGCCTCCATTGTATCCCGGATATGAAATTCGAGATCATCCTCGGGAGAAACCACGGAAGCGATCCCCCCCTGGGCATAATTCGTATTGGATTCCACACTGTTTTTTTTAGTCAAAATAGCGACCTTGCCATGAGAGGCCACCCTAAGACTGAAAACCAATCCAGCAATTCCTGTACCTAACACTAAAAAATCATAAGGAGCAGAAGACATATCTCCTCATAGCCCCCGAAAACCAGACTCTGTCAAGCATTCGAAAACTAATAAATATCCTGATTATTTCCCATTGAGACCAAATATATTTTTTGCTTACTTGAAGTCTTTCTACTGGAATTTACTAAATCGCTTAAGCTAAACCAGTGGGGTGGGTTTAAAATCGTCTAAAAAAAGGGAGTATTTTAACCTTCCGAATTATCTCACCCTAGGTCGGATTTTGCTCATTCCCTTGGTCATGGTCTTACTTGCCAAAATGGAGGGTAAAACAGACTCCACACCAGAGAAGCTTCTCTTAGGCTTAGGCGCAGCTTTTATCTTCATCGTTGCCGGAGTAAGTGATTTGGTTGACGGTTACTTTGCCCGAAAGCATCAGATCAATTCTGCTTTTGGCAAATACTTCGATCCTCTGGCGGATAAACTCATGATTCTTACAGTCATGATCATGCTTATTCCCTTACGGATTTTGCCCGCATGGGTAGTGGTATTATTTCTAGCGAGGGAATTCGCAATCACTGCATTAAGAGGAATTGCCACTACGGAAGATTTAGTAATTCCAGCGGATCGTTGGGGTAAAAACAAAACACTGCTGCAAAACATAGCACTCTCAGCCTTGATGATTCCCGTTTACGGATTACAAAGATTTGGCTGGTGGGTTTTAATGTTAGCCCTGATTGTCACGTGGGGATCCGGTATCAACTACATTGTGCAGTTTATCCATGAAATACGAAGACGCTATCCCATTGAGGTTCCATCAGGAGATTAAATTTGAAATTCTTAAAAAACTGCTAGTTGACAATTTCGAAGTGTATCGATACAAACGCCGACCCCTAGCGG
>DALYEU010000013.1:0-39542 GCA_031972375.1 bacterium
CAACTACGTGAAAAAGGTGTTGGTGTCTTATTACATTTATAGTTTGGTGTATTGATCGAGAAACGAATACCACACTAGTCCATGAATCCAAGCCACCCCATGAACTCTAAAAATGCGCAAAAGAGGATTTGAAAAATCACACAGGTATTCTAAACGAGATGTCCTAGATCACCTCGGAAGACCTAGTAGAGTCCTTTCCCTATAGATCCACAAACTCAAATTGCCCATCTTGTGTTTCTTGCCCTTCAGCTAGTGACAAAACACCCTCCTCCATTACACCTTCCAATACACTAGAAACCAGCTCCTTATGGTGAGGTGCATAACGAACGGTAAAACTGGGACTTTTCTGAGTCATATAGTCGGTTGGAATGGAAATCTCCAATTTACAGGAAATTTGAACAGCTAGTAACTCCCTCATGATTTCATTAAAACGAGCCCGATCTTGCACCTGCACAACGGTAGACTCCAATTTTTCCTCACGGGCAACAGGATCAATAAAATTCGTCTCTCTCCCTACGAGGGAGGTGATGACAAGCCCATCAGGCTTAGCCCGAACCACATAATCACGCGCTCTTTCAGCAGTCGTTAGGGCATTTATCCAGCCCTCAAAATCTCCGGAAAAAATTTTCTGATTCTGAGAGGACAGTCTCCCAGTGATACCGCCCTCCTCCATTAACCTATCACGATTCTCGCTTGTCCCGAGGTTTTCGGGGAGGGCTTCGGGCACCCGACCCTCAGAGGGGGCTTGTGGGGTAAGTTCAGCCTGTAGATTAATCGAAGCAATATTCACAGCCCGGGTTAAGTCTGCTGGGATCGGGGTAATTTCACCAAAACTTGGACCAGCCTCGACCACTTGCGGTCTGTTACCGTTCCCTGCTGGCTCAATATACTTAGCAAGCTCTACCCCAACCCTTGTCACCTCCCCGGGACCACTCTGGATAACAGGAGAAACACCCTCAGAACGCTGCAATCCTAAAAGTTCAATTTGCAAGGGAACAAGCCGCCCATCTTTCCCCATGAGTTTGACCTCTGCTCCGGGAGGCACCTTTCTCACCTTAACCCCCTTACCCTCTTCTCGCACTACACGCTCTCCATTGACCAATGCCCCACACTCAGTATCAAGCACCGCCAAATAAAGCTGAGGATCTCCTCCAGCACTGCTTTGACCAAGGTAAAGTGCCACTTGCTGTGGAGCGAGATTGCTTGCTTCAGAAGGAGTCACCACAGACACACCCGACGACGTGGTACCCGCAGCCTGGCCGACTACCACCAAAGGTCGACTTGAACGGTGTAGAGCAACAGAATGCCCCCCTATCTTGATCCAAGGGCCTGAACCCTGAAGACTAGCCACGGGAGCCTTATTTTTCGGGTTATCGACATTCATCAAACTCGCCAGTTGCTTAGAATGGTCAGTACCCCGGTCACTCACTGCTGCCACTTGCGTCGGCTCGTGAGCCAATGAGTCTTGCGATTCAGCCGATTGTAAACTCTTATGAAGATTAATCTCCAAGGGGTAACGTAAACCTCCTGGCCCCACCAAGACAACATCCTCACTACCAGATAATCGGCGGACCTCACCTTGAGGTAACTCAATACCATTAACCAAAACCTGATGACCTGCCTCTGGCTGCCTTACCGCCACTAAGAAAGCCCCGGTTTTCCCTCTAAGCGATCCCATATAAACCGCGGCATGTACAGGAGCCAACTCGGACCTCGCCACGTCGGGCGCAAAAGTATCAAACCCACGCTCAGCACTCGGAGATCCAACCTTACTGCCAATTAAAACCACAGAAATATTCTCTCCCCGATGAACCGCCACGGTGTTGTCAGCATTGCCCTGACTCATCGTGAGCGTCACCCAACTTTGTCCAGGTAGAATCCCCCTAGAACCCGACTCGGATGGTTTTCCATCGAAAGGCGGCAAGGTGCTCTCCCGCAATTCGCTCAATAGCGCATCAATCTCAGCCTCAGCCCTAGGCGCAGCATAGGGTCGAGTAACCTCTTGCGACGCCTCCCGTTCCACTCCTACAGGAACATCGACGTCAATCTCAATCTCAAGTTCATCTGGCACAGCCCCTCTTCGCGCTGCTCCCTGGACCTCGCTTGGTTGTTCCACCCCACGCTGAGAATGTAGGGAAGACTGCCTATTCTGATGTCTTCTTAAGATATCCCCGGCCAACTCCCATGGCGACTTTGACGAATCCAGTAAATCGAGATGATACCAATTTGCCATTTCTACAATAGCCTGCTGGCCCTCGACATTCGCCCCACGGGCACTGAGAAGTCGATAGGCCCTGATCGCCTGGGCAATGTTTGCTTGGTTATACTCTGCAGCGGCCTGAGAATCCCACTGCCTGCCCTGAGCCAAGGTATTTTTAAAAAGCTCTTCGCTCTTATTTAATTTCAGGTCGATCAATCCCAAGTCCTGGCGCATCTTCGCCAAATCAGCCTGCAACTTACCACCAGTGGCTCTATTGGTAATGCGGAAGCCCGCTACCGCATGGGCGTAGCCTGCAGCGGCATCTATAAAACCACCCCACGACAGATCTAAATGATGGCGTTCTCCGATCAACAACGGACTGGACAAGGGATGTCCCAACCACATTCCACCGATACCCACAGCAGTATTGGCCGTGTGATAAAGAGCGCCACCCCACCTATTGAGTTGGTAAGCGGGTGGAACGCTGGTGGTGAAATGCCTTCCGAGGTGATTATTAAACACGAGAGGCTCGAAATGAGTATTTTGACGCCCCCACATCTTGGATTGAGTGAGGAAAGGCAGTGTCTTCCCCAAACCGCGATGCCCTATGCGCAACAAGGCAAAGGTGGTGCTCATGCTGGCCACCTCGTTGTAGAGCCCGACCCCATTCCATAAGGCCATCCGCTCTTCGGGAGTGGATGCGCGTAAAGCAGAACCCGCGCGCCCCGTCAGACTGAATGCACTGGCTTCGCCAAGGATACCGAAGGTAGAAGCTAAAGTTCCCCTTAACCCGGGGGCCAGAGCACCCAAACGCCTTAAGGCGAATTTCTCCGCCTGAACTCCAATCAGGGGAGCAGCGGCCATAGAAGCCATGTTGACAGGATCGACTAAACTTTTTCCCATTTCTAAAAGTTGGTCGCCACGATCCCCATGACTCAGCCTATCAAGCTGGGAACTTGCTTTTTCCTTGGTCGATGGAGGAAAACCTGTGGCTTGAGTCAAATATTTCAAAATCGCTTCGGCCTGCTCAGGATTGCGATGGCCGGGCCGATGCGCCAGCTTCTTAGCCAATCTCAATAAGATGTCGCCACGATACTGAGAATCCTGAGTGGTACTCGCACGATCGATGGTCAAAAAAACCGCATCCTTACTCAGGGCTGCAAGCACTTGCTGTTGTTCTGAAGTGGTGGCGACCGCCTCAAGGGCCGCCAAGACGCTGCTCTCCGAATTGCTGCGCGCCCCCGCTAAAGCCTGTTCAAACAACGCTGAGGAGTTCGCTCCACCACAAACCTTGCTAGCCAATTCTAAGGATTGCAAAACCCGTGGAGAGCTAGGCTGAGACCGTGAATTCGCCAACCCAACAACCACTTGGGAAATCGATACAGATGAACCGCTTGATGGCGGAGTTGGATTTGCAATGGGTGCCGCCACAGTTGAGGCGGGGACAAGGGAGCGCAACTCAAAACCAGATTGAGAATAAAACTGCAGATATAAGCCCTCGGCGAAGGAATTTACATCCTGCTGATCTGGCAAAGCAGCTCGCGCATTCTTTTGGAGCTTAAGCACTTGTTTCTGAAGCTCATTGAGTTCCGACAATTTATTCTTCTTGTCTCGCTCTAAATTCTCTCGCTGTTGAGAGTCGGTCTCAGTCGCCAATTGTACTTCTAGCTCTGCAATCTCCGCTTGCAGATCCTTAATCTGCTTCTCCTGGTTCCAGGTCCAACGACGCAATACCCCCAGGCATTTTCCATTGGCATCGTAGAAAAACTGCTGGGTCACCCAATGCTTTTCGTCCTGATCCTGTTGGGGAAAAACCGCGATCGTTAAACTCAAGGAGACTAATCCGGACGTTTTCGAAAATTGAATCCCACTGGATGGATCTGAGTACGCAATTTTAGGACTGCTCCGCCCACCCGCAAACTGGTCTGCAATATACGATCGGAATTGCTGCACGAAGGGGTGCTTGGCGTTTGGATCATCCGACCCACTTTTGTTCCATATCGATACAAATTTTTCCTTAACTACACCAGAGATGGGAACAACATCACTCTGTGCGCTCGGATTTGTAAAAATTAGCTCGGTTTTTCGTTCCTCCAACTTACCTCGAGAAGAAAAACCGTAATTGTCGCGCAAAAATAAAACTGGCTCATTCTCTGACAACGATGAACCGACAAACACCACGGGAATATCCCGGGTCACCCAACGCGCACCACTCGTCAGCTCAACTTCGCTCTCGCTGGCCTGAGAATGACTCGGAGAAAAACCCAAACCCTGCTGCTGAAGATCAGCGGGAGTTCGTAAAACATCTTTCGATGCCTTGCCTTCTACTCCTCTTCCGTTAAAAATCTCGCCGACATCCTGGCCTACATATTTACCTTGAGTTGCGTCAGACAGAGACCGAGGCAATCCCCTCCAGAGTGAAGGCGCCATGCCCCCCATCGCCTCTTCCAAAGCCAAGGGCTCGTTGTCCTCATTAAGCGCATCACCCTCACCGTACGAAACCCGCTTAAGAGCCTCAAGACGAGCCTTCCACACTTGGTCATTTTGAAACGCCGAAGGAAGGGTAAAGTCCCGCCGATGGTCAATAAAGTCTCCCTGCGCGCTGAGGACAAAGGTATCCTCACAGTAAATGCGACCGTCTTCGACTTTTTTGAGGTTATCGTCGAGAACTGTCACCACCTTAACTTCGGTGTTGCCATCAGGCAAAGTCTGGTACTGCAAAGACGCTTCTGGATCTCCGGTTAACACCTTGAGATCGTCTGCGCTTGTACCCGCATCGCCCTTCAGGGCCTCCGCCATGGGCTTAAAGATATCCTCCTGACGATCTATTAAAATTTTCCGTATGGAATGAGGAATATAACCTTGCGACATGATGAAAACACTCCCGGTGCACCGTTAAACGATAGGGCACCCAACGACGTTAAGCCCTTGAGGCCCTCTTTCGACGAAATCAAGGGCTATATCGGCCTTGCCCCACTGAAGTTGCTCAAAGTTCGGACTAGGAGAGCGAATTTCATACGATTTCTGGGGGATTTTTCAGACCTTCATCGAAGGCAAGCCAGCACACACTACTCCGCACCATTGCTCTGCTTGAAATGCTGGTCGAGTCGCTTTTAAGGTCTAGCCGATGGATTGGCATCTACGGCTTCCGAAGGCGGCTGGCCTGCCGCCGTCGCCGCACCTTGGACGAGACCCGCATCGGGCCCCGCAGTGGGAGGGGATCCGACACTACGGAACAAGGAAGTAACGGCATTGATCATACCCCAACCCGCAACCACAGCCCGTTCGACTTCTCTGGGACTCACAAATTCCATCGGTGGCGTCGGGGTGAAACTGTAGGGATGATCCACGGATTCTATCTTCATGTTGAACCCGCTCTGGCTGAAACTAAGCTTGCCTAAGTCACCCAGGAGACCCGAAAGCTCAGGAGCACGAGCCGATGATGGGTACACACTATGGCGCAAACCAACCGACTGTAGCTCCCCTGAGGCAGAGAAGGTCAGATTGGTTTCCACCACTCCATGGGGAGAAACCGTCGAGGTAGAATACTGAAATCTTCCATCTTGCAAGACCTGACGATGCGGTGCCGCCCCCCCCTCACCAGAGAGAATCTCGTTTTGAGCATAGGAAATCCACTGATTGAGGGTCTCAGAGCTAGGAAAAAGCTCTGTGACGGAACTCCCCTGAGGCAGGGTTCTCAACATGGGCCAGCCGGAGGAGTTTTCCCCGCGGAACAAAATCACCCGACTGGGCAAACCCTCGGATTGTTCTACGACACGCAACTGAATGGGCTCCCCAATTCCAACCTGCCCCATGTAAGCGGCAATACGATAACCATCGTAGGCTGTAGGCAATTCTCGCTTTCCCTCGGGGCCGAAGTAGGCTCCCAACAAGGCGGCCCCCACGCGAGGGTCACCGCTCTGTAAAAGCAAACGCCTTCCCTGAGAAGTAAGACCATCAATGGCCGCACGCGCAAGCCGCTGGGCCTGGTTGTAATCGCCATTGTCTCTTCTTCGAGCTCGTCTTCCCATCATTTGCAACTGCACAACCCTTACCAGGAGATCTTTTAGTTCTTGTCCCTCTGGATGAGACGATGCGACACGCTCAACTTCGTATTTTTTTGCCTCCTGCAAATCAGCGACGCGCTGCGCAAGCCCCAGGCTCTGGGGGAATTTAACATCTGGCGCCACGACTTCTTGCAAAGCAGCCAGCTCGTCTTTCATGGCCTGCAGCTCTTCAGAAGGAGTTGATGTTTCTGCCTCACGTTTTTCGGCTTCGGCGATTTTTTCCTCCAAGGAACGCACACGAAGAACTCCCTCAAGAGAAGATCTGGAAACACCGCCGATACTGTCGATACCTCTGGGCAAAGACGCAAAGGCATCATGCAATTCGGTGAAATTCTTTGCCGCTGCAACCTTGGAAGTCGTTACGCGAACCCCGTAACCGAGATAAAACTGCTGCTCGATGGGCAGGAACTCGCTGCCAGGAGTATTTTCCCCCAGATAGCCCTGGCGTTTCAGACTTTGAACTTCGCTTTCAAAGATTTTTCTGGCGGCCTCACGCACTCCCAATTCTTCGGGGTAGGCCTCCAGAGGCAAACGTTGCTCCACCGCTCCCTTGAAAAAGGCCCGCAAGAGTTCACTGCCCTTGCCGGGATACCAAGCCAAATGACGCCCCAGGGTATCAAAGCCGCGCTCAGGATCCGCTCTCCGCAAAACACCTGCTAAAGAGGCCTGCTCCGCTGGGGAAAGCTGTGCCATTTCGTCTCGAAGCGGTTGGCTCATGGACTCTACAGAAGTACTTAAGCGATACGCGCCTCCATTGGTGATTTCTACCACATCCCCTGGGTTCAACTCGTAGTCCTGCCCCCGCGCCAACCTGTTCCCGTTAACGAACACAGGCAATTCTCCCGCCTCCGCCGAGGCTTCAAAAAACAAGCGAACGCCACCCGTAGGGAGGTTTCTAACGCTCATGCCAGGAATCATCCCTTCAGCCGCCAACTCAAAAGGACTGAGTTCCATCGAACACACCCGAACTTCCCCCGTAGCGCTATCTTCGGCCACAACGTAGCGCTTGCCTCCGTAGTAAAAAATATCTCCATTGCTTAGAGTATAATCTTGGTTATGCGAGAGAGCGTTTTTTCCTACGATACGCAAGGGGATCTCAGGCTTGATCGTGGCATTACTCTCCAAGGGAAAGCTAACGGTTAGGCCATCGGAAGACTCCTTCCACTGCGCCCCCACAACCTCGCCACCCTTTGATTCAATAAATTCAGGGACACTCTGGGGCCCCTCAAGTCTCGCTTTGAAAAAAATCTCGGGGGTAACATAAAAAGCACCGTCACGATGGAACAACTGCAACGTAGGCAAGGCCTCCGCCTTACCACCGGCAGTTTCCCGCGCCGGAGCAGCCACTTCCGCCCCCTCAACAACGGGCACAGGTCGTGTCGACGCCCGAGCTCTCGCGCTTTGCTCCATACCTACAGCCATCTGATGAAAAGCGCTATGCACCCGCCCCCCGGTGATCGCTCGGGCCAAACCGTATCCGATTGTCGTTTGCACATAGCCAGTAAAGGCATGACCCAGGTGATCCCAAGGACTGACATCAGAGCCCTGTATCTCACCAGAGACCACCTCGACTCCCCACATGCCCCCAATTCCAGCCGCATGATTGCCCAACTGGTTTACCCGTTCTCCCAAACGCGTTAACTGCCCAATTTGTCCCTCAGCCAAGCCTACGGGATTAGCGCGATGTAAAACTCCGGCGACATCTGCCACCACGGCCTCACCTCGAACGCCCTCGATGGGAGCACCCAAACGGGAACCCAAACGCCCATTGGCCATGGGCTCTCCTACTCCCCGACTCCATAAGCGCTGGGAACCCCGTAAAACCCCCAAGGTAACGATGTTTTTGGAGGTCTTAAATCCAAGGTCGTCCCACTGCCCTTGAGAGGAATGGAAAAGAGATTCTAAACTCGCAGTGGAAAATGTGAGAGCGGTTCCCTCAGCAAAGAGCTCAGTGGTAGGGGTCGCCACCCGAAGGGCCATGGCACTACGCCCACCCGTACCTAACAAATGCCCCCACTTCGCCATGACCAGACCTCGGGCACCCATGCCCGCAAGCCCCATGGTGGAATACGCAGCCAAAGACGTCGGACTGGAAATCGCCTTCAAAAAGGAAGGCGCCCCCATCTCAATGCGAGTCGCCAGGCTTCCCTGCCCCGCGGTATAGGCTAAAAACTCATGCACACTGGCGGAAAAATCATGATCGGGTACCTGGGAGCTGAGATACATCTTGAGTTCTTCGTCGGACTGGGCCCCGATCTGATCCTGGGGCCGAATGGCGGCGAACTCCCCCATCTCCAAGCGATTCAATAATTCTGACAACAAGGGAGTCACGTACTCGATGCCCTTAAAATCCTTATGCTCCAACAAGGTCGTCAAGGTGCTTCTCATTTCCTGAGGTTCCTTGGCATTGGCCAAAGTACGCAGAGTCTCCACTTGAGATTTCAAAACATCGACCTGAGATTTGACCGCATCCAACACTTTGAGACGTTGCTCTTCTTCTGGATAGGATTTAACGAGTTCCAAGAGCTGGGGATCCAACATCATGACCTGATTCACAAGAGCAGCAGTCTCTTGACCAAAGGACAATTCGAAGTTTTTGCGCTCTGAATAATCTTCTATCCTTGCAAGTTTATCCAACTGCCCCATGGCATCCTCAAGGGCCTTGATATTCTTCTCAATGTCCACAAAGGCACGCTGACGTTGCTCAACGGAAAGATTGGGCATTTCCATGGCTACTGAGAAAAATTCTTTTCGCAACATTACGCCCACCATCAAGGCCCTGTAGCTATGATGGCGTTGTACCGAATCGGGCTCTGCGGTAATGGCATCCAAAGCCTCGATCCAAGGCGAGTTCAATAACTCCTGCCGCAATACAATGATCTCTTCGGCGGCTTTTTCAGCAATTTCAGCCTGCCCATCCCCTTTCAAATTGGGGATCCATGAGGTGGCCTTTTGTGCCCAAAACTTTAACGTACCGACCTTTCCATCTTCCGAATCGGAAAAGCGCGCCGCCACTCCAGCCCAGCCTTCTTTATCTCGAACCCGGAGAATCAAAGGCACAACCGAAACCCGAGCCAACAATTCTTTTAGGCCTTCGTTCTGATGCCCCATCGCCTCATGCCCGGCCTGACGAAAAACTTCACCTAAAGCCATCTGGCGGATCTCTTGCTTTTCAGCCAAATTTCTCATCGTCTCTTCCGTAGCAACTCGCATTTGCGACTTTGCCTGTTGGAGAGCCAAACCTGTTTTAAGATTAGCGGCGAAGGATTGAAGCTGGCTAAGCGAAGTCTTGCTATCCGGCAGCGTCACCAGAATGGAAAACAACAAGGCAACCCGTTCTTGTGGATCGCCTGGCCACTTACCGCTAGGAGCAAGCTCTTTAAACTGTCTTTGGAAATGTTTGCGTTGACCTTCACTCAACGCGGAACCAAGCCTCTTCACATTGGCAGAAAAATCTCCTTGGGCGTAATTTTGAACAAGCACCTGAAAGAAGGACTGTAAGCCCTCATCGCCCATCAACCACGAACAAACTTGTTGCGCCTCCCAAGAAACCCCTTTTAGTAAATCCTCTAAAATTTTCTGCTGTTGTTCTTGAGATAAGGGAGCCTCCCCCTGACTCGCAAGCTCCCGCTCGCGTTGAACTATCTGCGAATTCACCTGCAAGAGTAACTGGGCTCCATCCTTGATATGCCGGAGGCTCGAGGACGGCTCTTGGGTGGCGTCAACCGCTAGTCCAAAAACAACCTTGCCCTTGGAATCTGATGACCCAACCTCGAACCCCTTTTCTAAACTAGCCAACCATCGATATTGACGCGAAGCCTCAGCAAAAAGCCGGGATTCTTCTGGAGACAGACTTGAAGCTCCAGACCATTCTTCTTCCCCAGCTAAAACCTTCCCCGCCTTAGCGAGCTCTAGCTGGGCAGCCCCCAAACCCGGAGGTGGGGTTTGGGGCTCTTCTGCTGGAGCGGGTTGAGACAAAATCTCCAAGGCCTCTAAGGGGGCCAAGAATTTATTCTGAATTTCTCGAAATTCCACTGCCTGCCGAGGCTGCTCTGTCTGGGCAATCAATGTTCCAAAAACCTCGACGGCGTCCTGTGAAGGCACATTGGGCAATTTAGGCGCCACGATATTTTGCACGATCAATCCCGCCGAGGCAAAACGCTCGGTTTTCGCCAAATGACCGCGAGCAATGCGAAAATAGGATCGAGCCCTCTTCTCACGAACAGGCTGCTGAGCTGCCGCATTAATCGCTCTCAAAGCGAGATCGCCATGAAAAGCCGGTATGATTTTTTGATTTAAGAAGGCTAATTCTTTTTCACTCAACAAAGGGGGAAAAGACAAATTGGACCCACCCTGCTCATCGGATAAAACCGGAAGCTTGGTGTCTGGATCTACACGGTAATCCTTGAGGGCCTGAAGCAACTCCAAGGGCGTATGAAAATCCGCTCCTCCCAAAACCTGCTTCGCATCTACCAAAATACTATCGATGAGCGCCAAGTCCCCATCGACATCGACCTCCCATCCCCCGATCTTGCGACTTCCCTCCGAGGCACTGATGTAAATCTGTTCATTTAAGACGTAGACGCTCGCCTCCAACCCCTCTAAGACAAGGGCCTTACGTTCTAACGGCGCAAGATGACGGTCTAAAACCGAACGAAAGACCGGGGACCCGATCCTACGAACCGCATCCATAGAGTCTTCGATTTTTCCCTGGTAGCAAGAACGAAGCGCCACGATGAGATAAAGACGATCCTGATGACGAGAAAGCGCCACCTTGGCTTCCCCGACACTTTTTTCTTTTTGAGGATCGGCTGCCGCAGTTTTATCCGCCCCACGAAGTGCAGAAACTTGCTCCTGGAGATTTTTAACCAACACCCCCTCCATGGGGTTGAGCTGCTCCACACCAGCAGCACTACCATCAAGCTCGGAAAGCCGCTGACGAATCCCCTGAACAGACTGTTGCTCCTGAGTTAAAAGCTTGTCCAAACTTTGTAGCGCCCATTCCTCTTGCCCATATTGCAAAGCCTCCAGAATCGACAACAAATCATTACGGAACTCGACATCCATACCCTCACGGTACAGATCGGGCAACAATTCGGACTCTATCTTCTGTAAAACTAATAACTTACCCCCAATATCAGGATCCTTAACTTGAGCCTCTTGCAAAGCCTGCAAAGAATCTTTTAAGCGACCTGAATATTCCTCATAGACCTGTTTCTGAATGGCGAACTGCCCTTCTAAGTCTGCATCAACGGACTCTCCGCCATTTGAAGAGGCCCCATCGGGCTCTTCAAGCTCGAACTCCTCTAATTCGCCACCCTGTACACCCTCACCTTCAGAGGCCTGCTGGTTTTTTTTATTCTCTGCGGCCTGTTGAATTCTCGTTAGTTCCTGCTCAGCCCGCTGGACCTTTTGTATCAAGGCCTCTGGAACTAAGAGGGGAGGCAAAATTCCTTGGTATCGATTGAGATGGGGGGCCAACACCGGACCTAATCTTTGCGCAAACACCCATTGGTCTACCGCCGCCTCGTCTCCCTCTTCAGAAATCCCCGAAAGCTCGAAAGCTCGACTATCGATCAAATTTTGGATGCGCCCCCGAACCTCGGTCAAACGCCCCGAGGGATCGTCTCCATAAATTTGCACCTTGCGCTGAATTCCAACACAATCCTTTTGTTGGAATAAAAACGATTCTTGAAAAACTAAACGCCCCTCACCCTCACCCTCGAAATCTTGTCCACCGAAAGTATAAAACAAATGCAACCGAGTGGACTCCCCCTCGGTTTCCACGGTAAAGCTCAGGTTTAAATTCTCAAAACCCACCTCGAACTCGTCTTCAACGGCACCGAACAAGACCTTAAAATAAGGCAGCAAATCCTGAAAAAAATCACCGGAGATTTCATTCCCCTGACCGGCCATGAAACTCTCGATCATTTGCATCTGCTGCTCTTCGGAGGCTCCCTGAACCAACGCCTGCAACTCATCTGACAAACGCTGGCCCTTTTGGGCCATTCGCTCCGAGGACATTCCCACAGCCTCAAAGATAGGCTCTCCGTTTTGGGAATTCACGGGAATCAAGGCAGCAAGCCGGTCTTCTAAATTTAGTGAAACCACAGGAATGGATCGCCCAAGCAACAACCTATCTTGGTCGAACCCCATACGAGCCACGTCAACCTTAACCTTCGAAGGGTCCACAGCCGACGCCTCCCAAATTGCCTGACTTCCATCCACGGACTGTTGATGAAAATCAGGCGTCCAGGGAAAAACCTGACGCAATGCCGTGTAAAGCGGAACCGCAACCTGCAGACTAGTCTGCAACTCAGGCACGAGAACTCTCTCTCCCGTTGAGTCGAAAACATGCAAAGACTCAACATCGGCCAACCAGGGATCCACATCCCCCACCAAAGGATTGGCAGAATCAGCCTCTAAGCTCCGCTTAAAACCCAAAAGCCTGGAAGGATCGCTCGGTGAAAAAATAAAGCTCTCTCGCAAATAGGCCCGCCCTGGAACCTCAGGATCACTGGACTTCACTGCCACCACAACGCACAACTCGACCAACTCAGCGCCACCCTGTGTTCGACGGGGAATATAAAGGTAAGAATTCTTCGGGTCGGAAAGGTCTACCTGATATCCTTTATCCGCCAAGAAACTATCCACATCGGAAATATTCTTCAAACGAGCATCTTGAAAACTCTTTTTGATCTTCGAGTTAAAAGGTCTCGCATAGGCCCCACCCATCTTTAGGGCGTAACTGGCGTATAAAGCCTTTTGCTTGGGATCCAATGTATTTTGAGGGTCTGCAGAGACCTGCTCAAAACTAGTCAGCGCATTTTGGTAGTACTCTAAACGCTCTTTCCAGAACCCCTTATCTCCCTGTCCGTTGTACAAGATCTCTCGGGAAAAAAATTTACCGTAGGCCTGCCCCGCCTCCGCCCCCAACAACTGTCCCTGAGAATTGAAACGCATCCGGTCAACAAAATAGAGGGAGCCATCGCTAGCATCGGTATTGTTATCGAAGGGATAATATACCGAAACTTCAACCCCACCATCGCGGGTCAGCTCGACTTCGGTACGCGCATTGGATGATTTAGCACGAAGACTCAAGCCATCCTGGATGGCACTGCCGTCCTTAGCCGCCTTTATTTCGGAGAACACCGCCTGATTTTCTTTATCTCTGATAAAGCTACGCTGCTCGTGGCTTAAGGAACTTTTAATCTCTTTAGTCATGCGGATCCCCAGAAACGCTAAACAAGAAAAACGACCCGGAAGAAGAAAACGGCCAAAACCGAATAAACCACCCCCCGGAGGCTATTAAGATTATCGCAAAATCAGCTCGAAAGTTGTCTTTTGAGCTAAGAGAATTCGAAAAGAATTTTAGGGGAAATTATTAAGAAAAAACAGTAAGTTATCCCTGAGGGGAACAGACCCCAGAACCCGAAATCGAAGGAGCACCCACCCAGAGCCCAATCCCCCCCAAGCCAAAACCGCCTCTCGACGGCATCACTCGAGAAAGCTCCGGTTTTTAAAGGGAAAAACAACTAAAGAAGAAAGAGGTGGTCGATTTTATGGATGGGTAAAAACAGATCCTGCGCCGTCGTGGCAGACCAACGGTCTTCTCGCTCTCCCCAAAATTCTGAGGGACGCAATACAATTCCTCCGGATAAGGCCTGCTTCACCTCTCCTGACAGACCATGCACCTTACGCAATCCCACCTCAGCCTTGAGAAAAATCGGGGTATGCAACCAAAGTTCGACTTTTTTACCTTCCATGAAAACTCCTTCGTTCCCCTCTAGTCAGACTCGGGCATGGGGATCAAACAACTTCTGATGCTCTTCCAAGGCAAAGCGATCGGTCATGCCAGCAATGTAATCGCAAATCACCCGTTCCGGCTCTTCTGTTGCCATGCGCTGATCGATGGAGGGAGGAAGAATTTTGGGGTTATTGCGATAGGCGTTGAACAAATCGGTCAGGATACGACAGGCCTTGTCCGCCATACGCTCGACCCGGTAATGGCGATATAAATTTTTAAACAAAAACCTCTTGAGTTGGGTGGTTTTTACCTGAATTTCCTTACTAAATCCCACAAGAGGCGTTGCGGCAAAACGCACATCCTCCAGACTGCTCACTCCATGATTGAGCAGATTTCGCTCGGTCTGCACCACAAGATCCGTAACGACACGATTAATCAAACGCCGGATGGTTTGATGGGTCTGAACGGCAACCGAACTTGTGGGCAAATCCCGCCCAACTTCTTCAAAGGTTTCTTGAAAAATCTCTACTTCGGCCAATTGATCGAGGGTAATCATCCCACTACGCAAACCATCGTCGAGATCATGGTGATTGTAAGCGATTTCATCGCCCAAGTTAGCGACCTGCGCCTCCAAAGAAGGCTGCCCTTCGCGATGAAACATCTTCCCGTCGGGGAGATCGTAATCGGTGAAATGCTTGGAAATCCCTTCTAAAACCTCATAACTCAGATTGAGTCCCGGAAACTCGGGGTAACGACGCTCCAACACCGTCACAATCCGCAAACTATGACGATTATGTTCGAAGCCTCCCTTGCCTTTCATCAATTCATTCATCACATCTTGGCCCGAATGACCAAAGGGAGGATGACCAAGATCATGGGCTAAACTGATAGCCTCGGCCAATTCCTCGTTTAACTTGAGCATCCGAGCGATGCTTCGGGAGATCTGAGACACTTCTAGGGTATGGGTCAGGCGGGTCCGAAAATGGTCCCCCTCGTGATAAACAAACACCTGGGTTTTGTATTCCAAACGACGGAAAGCCTTGCTGTGAATGATACGGTCCCGATCCCTTTGGAACCGAGTGCGAAAAGGATGCTCTTCCTCGGAATATTGCCTACCTTGGGAATGGGCACTCTTGGCGGCATAAGTAGCCAACCATTCAGACTCTTGTGCTTCGATGGCTTCGCGCATTCTGAGTACCATGACACCTCCCTACAACCAACCCAACCGGGCATGCACCTGGGGAATCACGCGCACATCCGATAACAATTTTCGCGAAATCTCTACCATTTCTTGGAGATGGGGCACAGAAATCGTTTCGTAAAGCGGTTCCACCGGAGTTACGGGCTGCAAGATAAACGGAACATGAGGAGCCAACTCACGGACCAATTTCACAGCCTCGCGTAATTCCTCCGCGAGCACGGCGGTAGACACCACCACTTTGACATACACTTGCTTACTTCGGGCAATCTCCAAAAAACTCCGGTGTTCCTGCCAAAAAGCCCGCATCCCCGTTACCGAAGGCAACTTGAGATCCATACTCACCACATCCACCCATTCGATGACTTCCGCCAAGGACTTCGGCAAAACCCCGTTGGTCTCTAACAAAACGGGAATCTTCCGCTCTAAGGTAGGCAGCCAACGGCGCAAAAAACCCACATGCTGCAAGGGCTCGCCTCCCGTAAGACTCAAAAACTCTCCCGAAAAACTCTCCAAGTATTGGTTTAACTGCCCCCCATCCACTGGATTCGGGAGAAGCACAAACTCCCCTGTTCCGGGAGGAGTTTCCAATCGAAAACTCTTCGGCTTTAAAAAAGAATCCGGTGTATCGCAATAACGACAATGCAAAGCACAATCTTGAAAACGAAGAAAGATCGTCGCGGCCCCCACATAAGGCCCCTCACCTTGACGACTCGAAAAAATTTCAATCAATCTTGCGCTTTCCATGCTCAACTCACTGGCCTAACCTTACAACAAGCCCGCTCCACGCCGCGCCATTCTGTTTGCAAACGCTGTAAAAACTCCATCGCCAAAGCGGGAATTTCCCCCACCCCTAATTCTGTCAACCCCACAGCAGGCACCGGAACCCCATGAGTCTCCAAATTCACCCCAAAATGAATCAGAGCAGAAACCGGAGAACAGGTGGCAATGGACACACTGAGCTTACGTTTCCCCACAAAGAGATCGTCACCATGGCGCTCCAGTTGCGTCACCCCCCGCATCCGAAGCAATTCCGCAAAATTTGCCACCAATAAACGTTGCCAACATACGGCGGTTTTTAAAGGGGTTTCAAACAACTCGACTAAAACGTGCAACATTCGTGGGCTATAAATAGGATCTGCGCGACGCACATCCTCCCAATCCACCATATTTTCCAAACTCACCTCGCAAGGCCCCACAAAAGCCACCGCGCTATTTCCTAAAATCCCAAAATTTCGAAAGGCAAAATGGGCCCTGAGGGTTGATCCTTCGTAAGCTAGTTCTGTATCGAGTAATTGGATTTCCATGTTTCCCCCCTCGGAAATGCAAATCAGGAAGCGAAATAAGGCGCCATCGCTTCACCCAAATCCGCGCCATGGTAAGCCCGGCGGGAACGCATACAGCTTTCACACCGACCACACATTTTTTTGGAACCGTGATAACAGCTCCAAACTCGCTCAAAGGGCACAGCCAATTGCTTCCCCAACCGCACGATCTCGGTCTTGTTCAAACCCAGGGTAGGAGCGACGATTTCTACGCCACGCAGGGTGGATAGTTGAAAAAAAGACTCGGCTCGAGATACGAAATTGGCGCTATTGTCGGGAAAAGTCATGGCCTCTTCCGCGTTAAACCCCACCACAATTTTCCCAAAACCCAAACCCTCGGCATAACAGGCGGCGATGTTAAGAAATAAACCATTGCGATTGGGAACCCAAACGGCTTGGGCGGATTTCTCGGATTCGCTACGATCGTCCAACTTGGCCATCTTGACCTGGGGAATCACCTTGTCATTCATAACCAGGGCGGTTTGGGTCACCTGCTTTAAAAAGGGCAAAGCGATGACCTCAGCATTGAGTCCCAAAAATTTAGCCAAATGACGAGCAGCGGCGACTTCGCGTTTTACGGCCTTTTGCCCGTAATCGAAGATGAGGGCCAAGCCCCCTGGCCCCAAATCACGCGCCGCCACAAAGGCCGAAACCGCTGAATCCAATCCCCCCGAGAGTAAAACTATAAACATCTTCGCCACTCTTTTTTTTGTTTATTTTTGATTTTTCCCGAAAACTCTAAGGAACCGCATAACTTGCGGCGCAATCCTCGGTTTCCCAAATGGTCACCTTGGTGAGCTTAGCCACGGGATGTTGCACAGCCCCTTGCAACTGTTGAAAGGCCCAATAGGCCACCACTTCTGCGGAGGGATTACGTCCCGCAAACTCTGGATTTTCGTTGAGAAAGGTATAATCCAGCTTTTGCAACATCTCTTTGACCTGACGCTTGACCTCGAGAAAATCGATCAGCACCTCGATCCGATCCAAATCGACCCCAGCCAACCTGACTTCGATTTTCCAGTTATGCCCATGAAGGGGTTCCAGAGAACCGTCGTACAAAACCAAACGATGCGCCGCCACGAAGGGATGGGTAATGATAACCTCGTACATGCCCCCCCTTTAACTCTGGAGCTTCGGTTCGTCTAGCTCCTTTCCGATTTTTATAGGAGGCTCAATCCCCACTTCCCCACGGGAGACATGAGCACAGAAACTATAGCGCTCTTTGTTTAAAGATATTTCCTAGATCGGATGGGATTGAACCCAAGGTAAAACCCCGAAAAAGCCACAAAGACCCTACTTGTAGTCTTTGAGTTTACGTTCCAAGGTAGCGACCTTCTTCCGTAAAGCGCGTATTTCGTTCTTGAGTTGGGGAAGTTTGGATTGCAGATTCTTGCCGAAGGGATTTTTAAAACGCTCTTCCACCTTGTGCTGCAACTCATCGACACTACGATGGGCTCCCTGAAGAAATTCTCGAATAAAGCCCCCGTCTTCAAATTCGTCTTTGATCTTATCGATCATTTTTTCGGCTTCATCACGCACGTTAGAGATAGAAGAAAAAGGCCTCTGCAACAAACTGGCGATGGACTCCCCTCCCGACTGAATGATGTTTTTCAAAGTAGCCAAGGGCAACAGGCTCTTTTTTTTCTTTTCTTCTTCAAAGAGAATTTGCGTCAAAGTAATGCTAGTCAGATCATCTCCGGAACGATTGTCGATAATCTTAACGTCTTCGCCCTGCTTCACCATTTGACCGATTTCATCCAAGGTGACGTAACAACTGTTTTGCGTATCGTAAAGCTTTCGGTTTTGGTACCTCTTGACGATGCGTGGCGTGGGTTCTTTTTTCATAGTCACCTCAAATTTTGACGCAGTGAAGTAAAGATCGAGAAATGTCTTTTTCGCGTCATCGAAAGCTTTCATATTCACGAAAGCGCGTCAACGCCAATATCCACCCTCATTCAGACTTACCCCCGTCTTCCTCATCGCCCTCCTTCAAACCCTTCTTAAAATTTCTCATTCCCGCCCCAAGACTGCGGCCGATCTGGGGCAACTTGCCCGCACCAAACAGAACCAACAGCACCAACAACAAAAGCAAAAGCTCACCGGGCCCTAGCCCCAAAACCGCTAACGGATACATGTCGACTCCTTTTCTTGGAGATAAAAATTATGGGTGAAATACCCCGCTGCCAAATCACTTGAATCCCGAAAATGGAATACTAACAAAATTAGGGACACGTAATAAACGGGCAAATAAAGCAATACGAAAGGCAATAATCCCCACTCGGAGACCCCCATGAGCTTTAAAGAAAAAGCGATAACCATGAGATAACTCATGGGCACGATGTTTTTCTGAAAATGCAGACGAATGCCCACTTTGCCTTTTTGTCCCGGATAGAAGGGAAACAAGTTTAGGAAATTAAAAAAGAGATAGGTAAAAATTAAAAAAACACTACTAAACCCCAGCCCCCCTTCTTCCACGCGCCAAGCCCGATAGAGGAGGCACCCCAAAAGCAAGGTTGAAATCAGGTTCATCAGATAAACCATGGGACTGGATCGATAAAAAAAGAAGCGCAACATACGGGAGGTCCTAAAGCGGAAATAAACTATGGGTCAATGGCTTGTTCCTCAAAGATGCCACGACAAGCAAAAAAATGTCCCCCGCCCGAGTCTAACTCGAACGGGGGACATCCTGAAGTGTCGACCTCCCCGAACTGGAGGAAAAAACAAAAAGCAAAAACCGACTCACCCACACCGGGTGGATCATCCCCGGAAATCCCCCCAGAGGCATAGAAAAAAATAACATCTCCCCAATCTATGAAAAGCTTACACCGCCTAACACCTTGAAAAGCATCGTTTTCCCCCCTATTTTACTCACCCCTTTTCCCCTATCTTTTTCTTTAAATCCCACAAAAAAAGATAAAAAACTCCATCGCACAAAAAAGGCCCTTTTTTTTAGACGAACCCTTTACGCCGATTCTTCCAAAGACTATAAAGCCTCCTATTCGTCTGCGACCGGCCATGACTCCGCCCCAAACGGCATTGCCCTTAGAGGAAAACCTGAGGCATAACGACACCCATAATTAATTCGTTTTTTATCCGACGGCACATTCATGGATCCCAAGGAAACCGACACAGATTCTCGATCCACACCACCCAGAACCAACCCCTGGCTTACTGTGCCCCCCTCTGACCTGGTATCTCCTTCCTTAGACGACCCCGTTTCCCGACGATCGCAAGTATCGGTGCGCCCCCCCACCCATATCCCCACCCCACTGCAAGAATACTTCAGTGAAAAAACGATTCACGAACATAGCCCCGTTTCTGCGTCATTGCCCGCTCAAGTCTACCTGCACGAATTGGACGAGGGATTACGCATTCTCAACCAAGCAGGAAAAAAAACCGAAGCTGCTTTAATCGGTAATTTCGCCCAACCCATGGACCCACAAACCCGCTTAGATCTGCTTCGTCAGTCCTTAGGAGAACTCCCCTATCAGGACCGCCCCGCCCAACGAGTACAACATCTCCATAAGATCCGACACAATCAACACGGAGCCGTCAAAACCCAACTGGGGCGACATCCCGCTGTGGCGATCACCCAGGTGGGAGTTGGCTACAAGTCCCGCAATGAAGACGCCTTTCTCGTTCTACCCCAAGAAAAACTCATCGCCTTGGCGGATGGTTTAGGCGGACATCCGGGGGGACATATCGCCAGCGGTTTGGCCGTGGATTTTTTCGAATACGCCATCCTCACGGGAGCCGATTTAAAAAGCGCCCTCGCCTTCGCCAACCAAGCCTTACTCATTCGGGAAAAAAACGATCCTCGATTGGGGGGTATGCGTCCAATGGGGACAACCTTTGCCTCCATCCAGTTGCGCCATTCCTTGCTAAAAATCGTCTATGTGGGTGATACCAAAGTCATGGTGCTCAGGGGACAAAAGATTATCTTTCAAACCCAGGACCATACCGAAGGACAACTGCTTCTCCAAGAAGGTAGAGTCGATCTTTCCACGGCCTACGAACTCAATCATCTACTCAGTCGTAGTCTTGGACTCAGCTCCTTCGATGTACAACGGCATATCTCCGAAACCCGACTCACCCTAGAACGGGGTGATCGAATTTTTTTAGCTACCGACGGCATCACCGATAATTTTTACGAACATCGTTTTGAATTGTCCGAATTGGCCTCGATGATTTCTCGTGGCAGTCTCCCACAAGCCGCAGAAACCGTGGCAGAAAACTGCCTACATAAAATGCGCGGTTCTCGAGTATCCAAGGGACGCCGCGCGAAACGAGATAATTTCACTTTGGCCCTCGTCGAATATCGCGGTTAAGCATCATGAATTTCAAACCCTCCCCTCCACCATCCCACGAAGAACTCTTCACTCACCTCAACGCGGCCGCACTGATTTTAAATCCCCATGGAGAAGTGCAATTTCTCAATCCCGCCGCTGAACGACTGCTTTCACTTTCTTCGCAAGCAGCGCGCAATCGCCCCTTCAAGGATTTATTGCCCAGAGCTGGAGAATTGCATCGGGCCCTCGATGAAAGCCTACAACAACACCGCAGCATCAAAATCCACGAAACTCACACCGTTTTAGGAAATCAGACATTGACCTTGCAAGTCGAACTAGCGCCCTTGGGAGAATTGGATCATCCTTGGGGGGTTCTGGTGTTAATGGAAGAGCTTTCCATGGCGCAAAGTCTACAAGAAGAAGAACGTCGCACCGACCGACTCGCCATGATGGGAACCCTGGCCTCAGGCCTCGCCCATGAAATTCGCAACCCTCTGGGAGCCATTCGTGCGGCCGCCGAAATGTTGTCGAGAGAAATCCCCGAAGGGGTTGCCACCGAATACAGCGAAATTATCCTCGCAGAAGTCGACCGAATGAACGCCCTGATCACCGATCTGTTAGATTTCGCCAAACCTAAAAAGAAAAAAAAATCTCCCCTCAACATCAACAAAATCCTTACAGAGATTTTGATCCTTCAACAGGAGATATGTCGCCAGCAACACATTCACACCCAACAAGAATTCGATCCCTCATTACCTCCAGTATGGGGACACGGCCCCTCCCTTAAACAAGCCTTTCTCAATATCGTCAAAAACGCCATTGAGGCCATGGGACAAGGGGGACAACTCACGCTTCGCACCGCTTTCCACCGCACTCCAAGAATTCTCTTAGGCGAAGGTCCGAGCGGGGCCGTGGCCGAAGTACAAATCGAAGACACGGGCTCAGGGATTTCCAAAAAAGACCTCAGTTCTCTGTTTACGCCATTTTTTACCACCAAACCCCAGGGCACAGGCCTGGGCCTGATGATGACCCAACGCATTTTGAAAGAACACCAGGGGACCCTGCAAATTGAAAGCGAACCAGGCAAAGGAACTCGCTTCAGAATTTTTTTGAGACTTGCCTCCTTAGGCGGCAAAGATTAATAAAGCGACACCTGCCCGGTGCATTGTTCCTCAACCCCTATCGGATCAGCCATGTCCTTAGAAAAAACCACATTATTGATCGCCGAAGATGAGCTGAGTCTAAGAACTCTGCTAAAAAAACTTTTCCAAAAGAAGGGCTTCGAGGTGGAAACTGCCGGTGATGGAGAGCTGGCTCTCAAGAAGCTACGGGAACACGACATTGCCCTCGCCATCGTCGATATCAAAATGCCAAGCCTCAGTGGTTTAGACGTCTTGGCCACGGCCAAGCGGGAAGGACTCTGCTCTTACATCATCATCATGACGGCGCAGGACACCATGAAAAACGCCATCGATGCCATGAAGCGGGGAGCCTACGACTATATTTCAAAACCCTTTGAACTCGAAGAACTCGAAATCCTCGTCGACAAAGCCCTGGAGTCCCGTCGCCTCAGCGAAGAAGTCAAACAACTTCGCAACAACCTCGGTGAATCCTACGACCGCGAGGCCCGAATCATAGGAAATTCCAAGGTAGTCCGTGAAATCTACAAACTCATTGGAAAAGTGGCCGCCAGCGATGTCTCCGTCCTCATCACAGGAGAATCGGGCACCGGAAAAGAACTTGTAGCCCGCGCCATCCATCAACACAGTGCCCGAGCTGATCGCCCTTTCATCGCAGTCAACTGCGCCGCCATTCCCAAAGATTTGTTAGAAAGTGAATTATTCGGCTACCGCAAGGGAGCCTTCACAGGTGCCGAGGAAAACCGCGCTGGCTTCTTTGAGTTGGCTCACAAAGGAACCCTTTTCCTCGATGAAATCGGGGATCTTCCCCTCAACCTACAGGCAAAACTCTTGCGCATCCTGCAAGAAAAAGAGGTGCAACGCCTTGGATCCTCCGAAGCCAAATCCATCGACGTCCGTATCTTGGCCGCCACCAATCAAAATCTGGAAAAATTGGCCCAAGAAAAAAAATTTCGTGAGGATCTTTTCTTCAGGCTCAATGTCATTCCCTTCCACCTAGCTCCACTTCGAGAACGACTCGAGGATCTACCGCTACTCTGTGAATTTTTTCTCAGCCGTATGGGAAAAGACCTCGGTGTAAAATCCAAGGGACTTTCCCCCGATGCCATCGCCTTGCTTCAGAGCCATCCCTGGCCTGGCAATATCCGTGAACTCGAGAATATCGTAAAGCGTGCGGCCATTTTGAGTGGCCACGAAACCCTCAGCAAAGAAGACTTCGCTTTCTTTGAAGGAAAACCTCCTGTGCACGCCGAAGCAGAGCTAGACAACATGGGACTCGAAGCCCTCATTGAATCGCGGCTGAAACCCTTCGTGGAAAAAATCAAAGAAACCGAGATTACCGATCTCTATCCTACCCTGATGCAAATGGCCGAACGCCCCCTGATTAAACTCGTATTGAAAGAAACGGGCTACAACCGGATCAAAGCCGCCCGAATTCTCGGCATCAACCGCAATACGCTGAGAAAAAAAATCCAAGAATTAAAAATTGTTGTTAAGGAAGAATTGTGAATCCTTTTTTCGCCCACCTGGCCTTGTACACCGCCATGATCGGAATTGCCGTGGTTCTAGGGGGGATCCTCCCCATCCTTGGACAATGGAACCGTCGCCATCTCCCGCTCATCCTGAGCCTCACCGCAGGCCTCATGTTAGGATCAGCCTTCTTTCACCTTATTCCCCGTTCCTATGAGCTATTGGGTAAATCCATGGGGATTTACGTCCTGCTGGGTTTTCTGTTTCTCTTTATCATCGAACGCTACATCACCGTTCATATTTGTGAGATTTTCGATTGCCAAGTTCACCATCTCAGTATTTCGGCTTTTTTGGGCATCGCCATTCACTCACTTACCGATGGAATAGCCTTAGGCAGCGGCATGATGATTCCTGGCCTTGGCTTTGTGATTTTCTTAGCTGTCATTGCCCACAAAGCACCCGAAGTCTTCAGCCTTTCCACGGTGCTGCTCTATAGCAAGGCTGCAAAATCCAAAATCATACTCAGCAATCTTCTGGTCTTGCTCATGGTCCCCTTAGGAGCCTTGCTAGCCTATGGAGTTTTGAGTTCGGAGGGAAATCTTTGGGTGGGACGCGCCTTAGGTTTTTCCGCTGGCACCTTCCTCCATATTTCGCTTTCCGATCTCTTGCCCGAAGCCCACCGCCACATTAAATCCCGAACCCTTTCCATATTTTTACTGCTCTTGGGTCTCGCTTTCATGGGGCTGCTCGAAAACCACTTCCATCTGGATTGAGATATTCCATGGATACGTTACGTGGTCTTTATTGCCTTTGTGATTTAACCCTCACTCCGGAAAAAAATTACCGAGAATTGGCCGAGGCCTATTTACGTGGCGGAGCCCCCATTCTCCAATTGCGCATGAAAGGTGAAAAAAATACGCAAAAAGTTCGGCAGGTGGTCACCGAATTGCTGGCCTTGAAGACACGTTATCCTTTTACCTTCATTCTTAATGACTTCGTTGAGCTTGCCTCAGAATTCGAAGCCATTGACGGCGTACATTTGGGACAAGACGACATGAATTTAAAACAGGCACGCCGAATCCTCGGTCCCAAAAAATTGCTGGGTTATAGCTCCCACTCCCCCGAAGAAGCTCTAAGAGCCGAGGCGGAGGGAGCTAATTACGTCGCCCTCGGGGCGATTTTTCCCACACGCACCAAAGGACCGGGACATCCTGTAGTGGGACTCCATACCCTTACCAAGGTGGTAGAAAACGCACATATCCCGGTGGTCGCCATCGGTGGAATCCAGCGACAAAATTTTTCCGATGTCCTTGCTACTGGAGTTTCCGCCGTGGCGATGATTGGCGCACTCTCCCAAGCACCAGACATGGAAGCCGAAGCTCGCTGGTTCCAACAAACTTTTTTACATTTTCATTCGAGCGCCACCCCATGAATCCCCCAGGTATTTCACAAGCATCAAAAGCCCTCGTCGTTGGAGGCTGGGATCCCTCGGGCCATGCGGGAATCATGGCGGATTGGCGAGTTTTTGGCCATTTTCGCATCCCTCTGCAAAGCGTACTGACCGCCGTCACCGCACAAAACCTCACCCGACACTGGGCTTGGGAAGCTGTCTCCACAAAGATATTCCGACAACAACTGCAAGCGGTAGGCCCCCTCTGCCAAGGCATCAAAATAGGCATGATCGCCACCCCCCAACACGCACTCACCCTAGCCCGCTGGATCCAAAACACCTCCATTCCCTGGGTACTTTGGGATCCCGTCTTAAAATCTTCGACCGGGGGAAATTTATTACAGAGCAAAACCATGGAAAACGCCCTGTGGTCCTTATGGAAACAATGTCACGTGCTCACCCCCAACCTGATGGAAGCCGAGTGGATTCTCCAAAGAAAGCTCCAAAGAGCGGAACAACTCGAACAAGCCGCTCTGGATCTCTTCGCTCAGGGGGGATCCAAATTACGCGGCCTGCTACTCAAGGGTGGTCATTGGGAAACGAAAAAAAAACAGGTATGGGATTTTTACTTCGATGGAAAAAAACTAAGCATTCTCAAAGCAACGCGACGCCCCACAACACCGCGAGGCACCGGTTGCACCTTGGCCAGTGCCTGGCTTGCTCAGTTGCTCTTAGGTGAAGAGCTTTTTACCGCACTCAAAAAAGCGCGCCGCTATCTTTTGGGCTATCACTTTGAATAAGTCGCTCCACCGCCGTGAATGAATACCCCACGGGGCTGGAAGTGCTTTCCCAAGCAAAACCTTGTCCGTAAAAGAAAGAAGTCCCCAACCTCGTCTCACTAAAAACGATGTATGTATTTTTTTTGGAGAGGAAAGCTCGATTCTTCTCAGCTCTGATGAAGCTAATTGGATTCAATGGTGGCCAAGCGATTTTTTAATTCGTCGGAAAAATAGCTCCGCAAGGGGCCCAAGTGGATTTCACTATCCTTAGCCCCCAATGTTTTTCCTTCAAGCGTCTTGACCCAAACCATTTCATTCAAGGCATTGCATAAAAAAACGCATTCGGACGAAAACAAATCTCGTTCCTCAATGGGAACCTCTGAAAAAGACACATGATGTTTTTTGAAAAGGCTCAACCAGACTCTCCGCATCACACCGGCTAGAGGCCCCTCAGACAAGGGTGGAGTTTTCCAAACTCCGTGCTTCTTGATAAAAAAATTAAAACGGGATCCCTCGACCACACGGCCGGCGCCATTGAGCAATAAGACCTCGTCAAAACCTTGGGCACGAGCTTGTTCTCCAGCGCGGAGATAACGGAGGTAACTAGAAATTTTCAAGGGGGATAATTCGTCAACCTCGATCCGCAGTTGCGTATTGAGGGTAAGGTGGGCACCGACTTGACTTAAGCGCTCCGACTCGGCGGAGCACAAACGTGGATAAATTAAAAGATGAGTATTCGCGGAAACCCTGCCTTGTTCGTCGTTTTCACGACTCAAACTCAGGCGCAACGCCCCTTCTTGCAATGGATTATGCAAAAGAGTTGTTCTTAGAGCCGCTTTTAAATCGGCCTCTCGGATTTTTTCAGAAAAACCTAACAGCCTACGTCCACGCTCCAAACGGAAAACATGTTCGTGTAAAAAGGGGATCTTTCCTTGAGTGACTCGCAGGGTTTCAAAAAGTCCTTCACCGTAAAGATAGGCACGATCCCGAGGGGAGAGATGAACCTCCCGCTCCGGCAAAAGGCGACCATTATGGTAAACCAGCATCGACACGCAACACGCCCCTCAAATTTTTTTCAGAATTTCCGTGAGGCCCAAGGTTTGAAAAAAACCTGTGGCCTTATGTAGGGATTCTTCATACTCCGCCTCTGGGTCAGAATCCACCACCACGCCCCCCCCAGAAAAATACTCTAAGCGACGACCTCGCTTCAGCAATGCCGTGCGAATGGCAATATTGAAATGGGCCTCGCCTCCAAAAGTCACATATCCCAGTGACCCTGTATAAATACCTCGAGCATGGTCTTCAAGACGATCAATCCATTCCATGGCCTTCAATTTAGGAGCCCCCGTAATCGATCCACCAGGAAATAAATCCCACAAGATTCTCCAAAGAGAGACCTCTTGTGGCCGATGCGCGCTAATCTTTGCCCAATGATGGTGAACCTGGGGGAGCGTCAACAATTCGGGAAAGGCCTCGACGGAAATTTCATTGCAAGATTTTCCTAAATCGTTGCGTAACAAATCGACAATCATCAACAGTTCGGAAAAATCCTTAGGATTATTTTGCAAGTCCTCGATGAATTTTTGATCCTCTTCCACAGAGGATCCACGAGGACGAGTTCCTTTAATGGGATAAGAAAATACTCGATTCTGATGGGCATAAAGCAAGGTTTCGGGAGACGCGGAAAGAATTTGCCAATCTTCAAAGTTGGCGAAGACCATCTGAACCGATGGACTCACTTCACGAAGTTTTAAATACAGGCGCTCCGGTTCCCAATTTCCTTCCAGAGAAAATTTTTGCGAAAAATTTACCTGATAACACTCGCCATCCCTCAAGGCCTCCTGAATGCGCCGCACCTTTTCTACGTAAACTTCCCGAGGAGTCTCTTGCACCCAAGAATCACAACGACCGGCATCGGCAGAAGCCAAAGCAAGAGTTTCATACTGCGCGATAAAATGATCAACCTTATCACGTGCCAAAATAACATCGCTCAGTTTTAAGTCGGCTCCCACGCCCCAAGAAAAAACACGGGCCCTGCGCTCTTCAGGCTCCAAAAGCAAACCCGTATCGAAAAGAAAAAATTGTGCACCATCCAAACGAGGATCCCGACGACGTGGAGAAAACGGATGGCCCCACTGCAGGGCCTCATAGGGAAGCACCCCCACAACTCCGCCACACAAGTCTCCACCAACGGGCAAAGCTTTTTGATAAGTTGAAACCCAATCTTCTAAAAATCCTTGGGGGTCATTGATTTGAAAATGTGCATGGGACGTATTCAAGGTGCCCTGGCGTGGTCCTCGCCACGTCAAGACCGCAACAGGATCGGAAAATAACAGGGAATAACTGGGCAAACCAAACAAGGGCATGGCCCGATCAAACCAGAAGCGTCGGGGAGACGCCATCACCCAAGCGGCTAAACGCCGCGGGTCGGGCCAAGTTATTTCTTCCCACAGTAAAGGCATTTATACTTCCCTTTGTAAACGGCACAAACGGGAGACCAAGGTCGCTTCCACCTGCCCGGGCAAAGGGGCAGCCCTCGCTGTAACTTGTTCCCACATCCAAGAAGGCTCCATACAAAGATAAATAGGAAAATCCTCCGACCAGTCTCTCAACCAAGTCCAAAGACGTCGATACAAATTTAAACGCAATGTTTTGAAATACCGCATTTTCCCACCGGAGCCCGAAACGAAATCTCCTGAAAAGATCGACGTTTGAAAACGATCCGTCGCCATAGCCTTGAGTTTTCGATCAAAGCGCAACGAGCCCAAGCTTACCCAAGCGATGCGTCTTGGATTTAAATATCGAGACAAGCTCTGTACCAGGTCCTGATAATCATTTTCCCAATTCTCGTAGAAAATCAGCGGATCCAAATGTAATCCCACCGGGTATCCCTGAGCTTGCACCCGCTGGGCCGATTCCAAACGCCTCGTCGGGGTAGCGCATTTTAATTCTTCACGACGAGCAATCACTTCGGGCGCCAAAGAAAAGGATATGACCGTGCGGCCCCGATGTTCTAAGTCGAGAAGATTATCGATGCTATCGGATTTTGTTTTTAATTCGAGAAAGGCATTGGGCAAATCCGAAAAAAACGGCACCCACTCACGACTCCACGCCGTAATGGCATCCGTGGCCAAGGAATCAGAAAGCTCACCTGTCCCCACTCGAAAGGTTTTAGCAGGTTGCGCAGTCACCAATCGATGAATCCCTGAAAAAAAAGGCTCTGGATCTGCAAAAAAAGTAATGGCGGGATTATTCTTCAAATAACTCTGCAAGACACAATAAGTGCACTCTAAATGACAATTCGAAACGGGATTGAAAACGTAATCCTCAAAATTAATCGCCTCCGCAACTTTAGGAAAAGGCTTTACCGCCTCACCGCGCAACCGCGCCAACACCAAGAGACGCTTGGCTTCGGCGATGGGACGAGCCACCTTCAATTGTCGCGAATCCTCCAAGGCCAATACGGGCACCTGAGGAAAGTGCTCCAGCACTCGCCTGGTTAAAGGCAAACTTTCTACTCCGGATTCCAAAAAGATTTTCTGCGGAATAAAAGGCTGCATGCGCTAAAAATCCTTGAGTTGCTTCCAAAGCTCTTGCTCGCAATGCACCAGGATGGTTTCTAAATTCCGTCGCAATTCTTCGGGATGGGAGAATTCTATTTCCAAGGTGAAAGAGTTTCCCTCGAAATTACGTGGAGCCTTGAGTCGAACCCCTGGGGGCAATCCTAGCTTCTCCACATAATCAAGAAAACGATCCTGATGGGCTTGACTTACAGGGTGCAATTGCCTCTGAAGTAGATCCCGCAATTTTTTTCCCAACTCTTTGGGATGACGCTCATCCTCACCCAAACGACTCAGGCTCTGGGTCAAAAGCGCCGCGGGCGCAATATCCTCGCGCTGGGCGAGATCCTTTAAAAATTCAAGGATCTGTAGGGCGTAATTAGTACCAACGGGATGACGTAAGAGCCACTGGACGATGATTCTTTGATCGCGAGATGGCAGCGTGGCAATGCGAGCCTCCACCGCGGGGGCATAGGATCGGGATAAAAGCTTGTGAGCCTGTTCGGACATGGCAACGAGCCTAACGGATTTGCCCACGAGAGGGAAGTATAGATTCCGAAACGGCCAAAGCCTAACTGCCGAATTTTAGAGGGAATAAAGGGTTTTTTTGAAGCGCCGGATCTCTTGTTTTTCTTGTTTTCGTCCTGAACGAGCCAAGAGAAAAAAACCGATCACCCCTGACAACCCTAAAGAAAACATCTCAATCATGCGATTTTCCTTAAACCCTAAAGATACCGCGACCCCACACCCACTTTATCGTGTTTTCGACACGGAGGTTGCTCGAGAGTTCAAAGACCCGCTTATTTTTTTGAAAGAGATCTTATATTCTCACCAATGCACCGGAGCCCTACAATCTAGATCCTTCTCCCAGCCCCGCTCTCCCCCTTATGGCAGGGCTTCAATCCTTGCTTCCAAAGCTTGAATCCTAGGATAAAAATCAGCCAAGAACCGGCGTCCTGCATCCATCTCTGCAGACAAACGAGAAATATATTGGCCTAACTCCGTCAGATGTTGGGGATTTTGGGGTTCTAAAAAGACCGCTTGTTTCCTACTACGGACACCGTATTGGTAGTCTTTCAATTCGGCTCCCTCAATGGTAAAGATCCTGGCCCCATCCCTACCACGGGTGATGTCCACTTGCACCCTACCCTCGCCCAGAGCAACACGAAATTGCCTTAACCAAGGCCGGGCATAGTCAATTAATGTGATCGCAGATGCTAAATTAAGGAGCACATCGGAGGACATCTGGTCAAGATCCTGTCTACGATGGGCCCGCTGGATAGGCCCTTCCGTAAGGGCAAGCCGCTCAGCTTGATCCAGCAACCGCAAAGTGGCCTGATAGCGGGAGCGAAAGCCTAAGGCCCAGGCGTTCCATTCGTCTAAAGCATGACCCGTTGGCCCTAAATAAGTACGGATCTGTTTTTCTACAGACTCATTCGAAGCCAGAGATTTCTCCGCCACCAAACGAAAAACCACTTTTTGATCCCGGTTATGAAAGTGCCTTAATTCGTGACGCGTGGCATGGCCGGCCCTTAGAGCTCCCAAATCGTTCCAAGCAGCAAAAATACCGTAACTCTCTCCCACAAACTCTGCACTTGCGTGGTTTTTAAAAAGGTCCCCGACATCAAATCCTACGAATCCCTTCTTCGAATGGAGGCGATACGCTAATCGATTTAACCAATGAACCTCACGGGGCTTGGATCCCAAGCTGCGGGGAGGCACAATGACAAGACGCTGTTCCTGGTTCAGAATACAGATTTGGCTCTCTACCCCCAAAGATTTTAAATACTCCTTAGCTACCCTGAACAGCTTGAGTTTATTTCTACGGGAGGGATACCCTAAAAATCTTCGAGCCGCCGCCTGTAATTCAGGAGAAAAGGAGAGATCCCAACTATGTCGAGCTTCAGGGGGTTGGAGACGCTCGCTTTGATGCTGCTCAAAAATGCTTCGTTGTTTTCTTCCCTGAAGGAGTTTGTCACGGAGCTGAACTGACTTTGCCAGGGCATACACCAATGAACTACCAACCGCAGCGCCTTGGATTAATCTTGTCAATACCTCCGCCCCGTAGGCCCCCCACTCGGCAGAAGCGGCTTGAGCAACTCGACTTGTCAATAGGCCTAGTTCTGCTCTCACTCCTCCCAATCTTCCACCCCAAACCTGACCACTAAGAAAAGTCTTTCTGAGCCCTTCGAGCAAGAGTTCTGAATGCAAAAAAGATAAACCTCGCTCCAAAGTGCGCAATCGACCCCATTGTGGGGCCAAGATTTGTCCTACAATCTTACCTTGAACATGCATGGCCAAAGCCTCGGCCCATGCCTCCCCACCTTCAACGAATCCGCGCCCACTGCTATAACTCGACAATTGATATCCCAGCCACCCCCCACCTACCGAACTCAATTCGGGAACAACTCTCCCCGTCAAACCTACCCAACTCTGCAAACGCATCGCCTGGCCTGCACGATTAAAACCATGCAAACCTCGGCGCAATATATGGCCCCCATGGGTTGCAAATTGCATCCCTCCCAACATCCAAGCGGCCCCCATCCACGCTTCAATTCCAGCGTGAGAATTAAAATCTGTATCTTGACGAAAGAGGTTATCACTCCACTGTTGGACTAAACTGAATCCTGTTACCTCTGAAAAAAAGCCACCTGTATATCCCCATAATCTGGCTCCCATAGCACCCAAGCCTTGTCGAAAAACCAAAGGTACCTTGGATAGAATATGAAGAGCAGCACTTCTCCCCAGAGATCTGGCGACGGGGGCAGCAGCCATTCCAAGCCAGGCTCCGGGCCGGGAGACTTCCGTGGCGAGACGTCGTCCTAAATCCTCAAGTCGGTCTACCCCATCGCTCTGCCCACTTAAAATTTCCAGGCGACGACTTGCCCGACGGCGAATTTCAGTGCAAGAACCCTGAGCTAGAAGTCGCTCGTAGATTGCTGAGGCTTGGCTTGTATGTCCCTGTTGTTCTAAAGCGCGGGCCCGGCGGTACTCTTGTGCAAGAAACGCCGGAGAAGGTGGCATTGTTTTTTCTACCTTGGAATCCGCGAAAGACCGCGAGTCCGTCGAACCCATTACGGGGGAAAACGCGGAATCTCCGAGGGCATGAACTCCCAATATTTTTGAAGTAAAAACCATTTAAATTTGATGCTTAGCGATTCCAATGGAGGGACAAAAAACTCGATCCCACACAATTCTAAAATAACTTGGATAAACCCCAGTGTTTTCGTTTTTATCCAAAAGAATAACAACGCCCTTATCGCTCAAAAGCAGGATCCGTTGTCAGATTTATCTCGAGTCCTGGGAAAAACATGGTACCCACCCTAGCCCCCCCTAGGGGGGTCCGAAAACTCGCGAGTCTCCATTGGGCGATCCAAGCGACCGTCTTCGAAAATTCTTTAATGATTTAGAGCTGAATAAGTCGATAAAAGCGCAATCAATGCGCCAAGAAGACCCGCAAACGCATGGCCTATGGATCAAACACCCTGCACTGGAAACCAGATTTTAAAATTAACACCTGCGGCCCGAAGACAAAAAATACAGAGTCTGAATCAGCATCGACAGCGACAAGCACCACTTGGCGGGAATCCGACGTGGGAGTTCTTGTAGGGCTGATCAGTTTTTTTTAGACGCTCATCATCCAGTACAAAACCTTTCACGATGTACTCTTTAAGTTTTTGTGTGGCCCAAACTCGAAAGCGGGTGGCCACGGCACTTTTGATGGGGCAACCAACCGAAAGGATCATATCGAGATTGTAGTATTGAAAATTATGTTGCGCACTTCGATGGCCTTCCTAGCGAACTGTCAAGAATTCCTTGACAGTTGCCGCTGGCATAAGCTCCGACTCTTCAAAGATATTTTTAATGTGCATGCTGATATTGGGGACTGCTGCGTGGAATAACTCGGCGATTTTATGTTGGGGGAGCCATTACTGTTTCGTTGTTGAACCTGACATCTATTTTTATTTTGCCGTCTTCGGTTTGGTAGAGAAGAAACTCACCTCCGGATGACACAAATTCTAAATTTTTTTCATGTTGCCACCTCATTTTTACCATCAAAAAAACCTGATTCTTCCAGAAGACGCACAAGTTTTTCTGATCTAAATTTATGGCCCGCCTCAGAAATACATTCCTGCCAATTTGAGTAATTTGCAGTTTCGGTTAAGCAACTTTTTTTATTTCATTGTTCCTTCGCCACCACTGTGTCGTAGAGCCCAATGTGGGTTAAGCCTTCGTGACTCTCAATCCCTGTGTAGCGAAGCGAGGCATCCTCATAACGGCGGAAGGCAAATACAGCCTGATTCATTTGCTCTGTATTGAAAACCTTGAGCCGCACGAGCAGGTGAAAATCTTGGACCGTCAAACCGGTAACCGTCTCAAATAAGTCCGGCTCAATTTTTGTAATCACATCCTGCAACGTGTTCTCCCGAAAGTCGGTCAGATACATGAATGCGGGGATGCGCGTTGCAAACTTGATGAGTTTTTCTTGCACGAGCTTTCGCTTGGATTTGAATTCTCTTTCTTCCTCAGTGAGTTGCCTTTTCTGTTTATCCGTCAGGTCACGATCCTTGGCCTTGTTCTTGAGTTCCTTCACCTTCTCACTTTTATTGATGATCATCTCAATAATATTGTCACCCAATGTGCGCCATCCCTCGATACGTTCCACAGCAGCCATTGCCTCTGGATTGTCAAGAATACGGCGCAAAGTGTCGTTATCGACATTGACGAGTAATGCGCTCTCCCATTTACGTGCAAGAAGCGTGGCCGAAGTTCCCGCCATCGCGATATCGAGGATACCCCCTGCATCAATTTGGGTCATGTTTGCGCCATCGTAAGCCAGCACTGGCAAAAACGACACAAGGTCTTTAACGGCATTCTCTGGGTTCTTCTCATTGGGTGAAAGCCCGATTCCATACTCTGATAGCTGTCGCAGCGCTCGCGTGGGTGCAAAGTCGAATACGAAGCAGACCGGTTTGAGGATTTCTTCTTCATTAGGATTGTCACCATTGGGGTTTTTGATGGACCACGGCGATTGCACACGAAAGGCTGCTTGGAAATAGGTTTCAGGCGATTTTAAATTGCGTAGCATTAAAATCGAAGACCACTGCGACACTGTGACCCCAGTCGTGAGTTTGCCGCAAGAAAGCGTGATGGTCTTGGTATCAAAACCGTTACCGATACATTTGCGGACCGGCGGTAGTGCGTCCAAGCCTATTCCTGCGCTCGCGCCTGCCGCAACAATCACATTGTAATCATGCCAAAAAGTATTTTGTCTTTCTGCCAACAGATTTGCCATGGCATGACAGGCTGCAACGTTTGGCAAAAACCAAAAAGAGTGCTGTAGGTATGGCAACAATCGCACATCCGAATAAGGGAAAGGCGGACGCGTGCCTGTCTTAAGATGCTCAACCGATGTGGGCGTGTATCCTCCACGAATAATGTCCAACCACTTCTGCACATCACTTTTGTATTTGAATTGAGCTTTGCTACCCAAACCCGTTGCCTCAAAGAAAGCATTCAGATCAAATTCATCAAACTCACCAGCACTTGCTATCGCCAACAACTCGTCTGGCATCTGATAGGTCAATAAGCGCATCTGTGGCAGCGCACCGTAGGGATTCCATTTTCCAGGGTTCTTTTTTGCGAACTCCTCTTTGGCACGCTGCTCATCTGTGTATGTCCAGTTGAAGATTTGCTCCTCTATAAATTCGCCCGTAGACAATGCCTTAAAGGGTGTGCCCGAGAGATACAGATATGCCTTTGTAGTAATGGGCAGGAAATCAGATTCCTTTCCCAAAGGCTCTTGTTTATCAGCGATCTTTGCTTGAACGCGATCTGAAACCTTTTTCTCCTTGGCAGCTGCTTCAAGTTCCGCTTCTTCTCGGGCGATTCTTTCTTCCTCGCCCTCGACCAGTTCTTTTGTGGACTCACGCCATGCACCAAAATGGTATTCATCAAATACGACCAAGTCCCACTCCACCTTATGAATCCACTGGTTCTTTGGTTTGATGTTACCCGTAGTTTTATCGCGCCCCAACAAATCTTGTAATGAACCAAAATAGACAAGTGGTGTTGCGTTAGAAACCTTTGTGGGATCACTGTCAGAATCACTCGATAGAAATTGCCATCCATCGAAATCAACATGGGATTCGAGATCTGTCTGCCATGCATCCGCCACGGCCGGCTTAAAAGTCATCACCAGAACACGCTTGGCTTTAAGTTTTTTGGCAAGCTGATAAGTGGTGAACGTTTTGCCAAAACGCATTTTGGCATTCCATAAAAAGCGGGGTGAAGATGCGTTTTTCTTATCGGCCCAAATGGAGTTGAAATAATCAAAAGTCTTTTCAACCGCATCGGCTTGCTCCTGCCGCATCCCAAAGCTTTCATGATGTGTGCCGGTGTAAGTTTTGCCCGAACACAACTCAGTCAGAACGGTTTTGACGTCTCCAAGCGTACAGCGCATCCATTCCAATTCTGTATTTTCAAACTTTTTTTTGATGAGCGCATTGCGCACATCGTGATCCGTAAATATTGATCCATCGTCGCGCACGGCGACTTCATCCAAAACAATGGTGTAGTTTTTAATATTGGCCGTCTTGAGTTGTTCGGCAACACGTCGTTTCACATCGCGTGTTGTTTGCCCGACCTTGAGCTGACCCGCATGCGCTTTATCATCAATCGAGTAGGCATAAATGCGTGGTCTGGCTTCTGGCTTGGGTGCAAGGATTTCTTCAATGGTCTTACTCATTTTCGCGCTCCTCAAGAGCGGACTCAATCAGGCGGCGCTCTTTTTCGATCTCACGTTGGAGTTGTTCTTCCGACGGCAGGTTTGGCAGATATTTAGAGGCGAAGATCTGCCGGTTCTCATTCAGGATTGAGTATTTGGCCACCGCTTCACTTTTGTCTGAGCAAAGTAGTAAGCCAATGGTGGGGTTATCGCCGGGGATTTTGAATTGATCTTCGTACAGCCGCACATAGCCGTCCATCTGGCCAACATCGGCGTGAGTAAGCTTACCCATTTTCAGATCGATCAGCAAAAAGCATTTCAGGACGTAGTTGTAGAACACAAGGTCGATATAAAAATCGTCGTCGCCGAAACGTATGTGCTTTTGCCGAGCAACAAAAGAAAAACCTTTGCCGAGTTCCAGCAGAAAGTGTTGCAGGTTGTCGATGATTGCCTGTTCGAGCCGGCTTTCATGCAAATCACGGGTATCGGGAAGACCGAGAAATTCCAGCACCATTGGCGACTTAAGCAAGAAAGTCGGTTCAATCTTTTCCCCTGGCAAACGTTCACGGCCGGCAGGTAACAGCCCCATCTCACCGCGATTAGAAACAATGCGATCGTAGTAGAAGCTGTGAATCTGCCTTTCCAGCTGTGTCTTGGACCATCCACATTCTGCGGCCTCCCGCTCATAAAAATCGCGGGCCGCGACATTTTCTACCCGCATCAACGCGCGGTAATGTGACCAAGTGAGCTGGGGCGAGAAACCATGTGAAAAATGGGCATCGTGAGATTCTCCACCCATTGGGTAGAGAATGGGCAGATCCGAAGATTCGTCACCCGCCGGGTGACGAATTCCCACCCGATTGGTAAAGGCTTGATAAAACAAGCGAAAATACTTCAGGTTGGTGACGGAAAACCCCTTCCCATAATGTTCTGTCAAGGCGCGTGACAATGTTTCCAATAACTGCCCGCCGTAGTCAGCCCGTTCTTCACCCCCCTGCAATTCCTGCACGATTTCGCGCCCAATGAGCCAGTAGGCCAGCACCATGTTCGTATTGACTGCCCGAACAACATTGCCCCGCGCTTGTTCCAGAATGGAAACAACTCGCTCGAAGAGGACATCCGGCTTCTTCACGGCAATCTTGTGTTTCGGCTGGATTGTGGTTTTATTCATCTTCCCCATCCCCATTGAGATCCATCGGGCGAATCACAGCTTCTATGTAATCAATCTCCTTTTTTGTGAGTTTGTATTTTTTATAAAGGTCTTTGTCTGTCCACTCTCGATCCCATTTTTGAACAGGAACCCATTGATACATATGACTGAAAGCGTCTTGGGTAATTTTTCGTAGTGATACCAGAAAGCGAAAAAATTTTGTTCTGTAGTATGTCTCTAAGCTTTCCCCCTCAGCTTGTTTATCAACAGATATAACCAAGAATGAACCTGTACATACAGATGGGGGAGAGCTTAGCCAAGGCTTGCCAAGCACTGAATCGGGGATTTTCTGACCGCCATCGGATCCTGCTTTTGGTACAAGAAGCTTCCACTTGTCGATGAGGTCGGCGTTTTTAGTAATAGTGCCTCGTGGCATAAATCCAATGCCGCGTTTACCGCCTCGAACATAGTGAATTGCAATATCTCCAGACTTCTTCTTGTCATGAAAGCCGTCGAAATTCGATTCTAACTTGAACGGCTCTCTGTTAGAGACAAGCGTATCCATTCCCTGATGAGCTTTATTGACGACTTTGTGAAGTATACCAACAGCTCTTGGATCACGTACAAAAACATCAAACTCATCAAGTTGCCGTGACGATGATGTTTCTTCATCACCACGAACGACGGTAACATCACATGCTCCCTTATGGGCGGAAGACCAGAGGAAGTAACAAATACCGCCCTTGACTTCAACTCCTGGAAAAACTTCTTTTGATACTGGAAAATCGACCAGACGGAGGAGTTTATTTGAACTCAGCATTTCCTTTCGGAACTCATCCAGTCCACGTCCGCCGGCGAGCCATCGAGAGGGCACCACCATCGATAAGAATTTTGGTTCAAGTTTTTTGGCTTGCTCTACAAACAGGTGATAGATCGAAGAATCGCTTGAACCACCTGCCCCCCCCTTCATTTGATACGGTGGATTACCGATAATAACGTCGAATTGCATATTGCCTCCAAACATCTCGGCAAGCCGAGTTTTAATATTGTCAGCGTGAATGAACGCATAAGCGTAGTTTTCAAGTTCTGTTTCACGGTCTAAGATCGCTTTTGGCGCACCACAGAAATTGCACTTGGTGTCGCCCCACGTGTGCTCCATACGCTCAAACCAAACATTCCCGTCCTTACTCGCGAACGAATTGGCTATTGAATGCTCGCCGTTGGCCTGCTTTGAACAATAAACACTCCGTCGCGCCAGCAAACTCGTGATTTGCGTAATACCAATTCCAAAAACCTGTTTCGTCAGAATATGGCCCACACGCTCTTGCAGATGTGGAATTTCTTGCTCCAAGCCTTTGTTAAGGCGACTGGTGATCTCACGCAGAAACACTCCAGATTTTGTGCAGGGATCCAAGAATTTAACCGTTTTGTCTGCCCAAATGTTTGCTCCATTATTTCTGGAAGCCCAAGCCTCAGTGAGCGTGTCCAACATTTTATTCGCCAAATCTGGCGGTGTGAACACCTCGTCGTTAGAGAGATTTGCAATGCATGTCAGAACATCAGGATTGCGACCACGCAGAGTGAAATTGGCTTGTATGCTCATGCACCCCCCTTTGCGGGAGTATCGAGTACAGCGGCAGCGAGTTCACTCACTGTTATTGGTGGATAGGTCTTTTCAGGTTTAAAAATCTCATGCACGCCGAGTTGTGCAAAAAGGGATCCCTCTGCTCGGTAGGATGACAACTGACTTAGAATATCAAAGCGAAAATCACGCCGCTGAAACTTGCCTTTTCCGAGATAGCCCCATTCTGCGAAGGTAATTGGATGATCTCCGCAGGTGCGCATCTTGAGAGCATCACCATGCACGAGGTTTTGCGAAAGGACATAAGATGCAGCAAGATAGATCTCGTCAGACTCATTCAAATTCAAATATTCGGCAAGAATCTCCAGCACATTAGCGCGACATTCTGCAATGTTATCCTTGAGCAATTCAATTCCATAAATACACATCAATGCCAGAAGAGCATAGTGCCGACGTTCAAAATCAGATTTTCCATATTTGAGTTCCACAGCAGCGAGCTTGCGGTGCAGGATCTGTACAAGAAAGTTCCCACTCCCACATGCCGGCTCTAAAAAGCGTGAGTCAATACGCTCTGTCTCACCCTTAACAAGGTCGAGCATGGCTTCAACCATCCACGCCGGAGTAAATACCTCCCCGTGATCGGCAATACGCTGTTTTGATTTGATCAAACTCATCTTTTAATCTTTCTTTTTAACACCCACATTACCAGTTTAGAAATTTCCACCAAACCAGAAGGTCACATCAGGTCCCGCACCTCACTCATCGTTTCTTTCCAGTCGCCACTTTTTTCACAGGCTCTTTCTCCCCATCAGCCCGCACCCAATCGTCGACTTCAGAAATTTTGAATCTAAAAAGACGCCCAATTTTGTGTGCCGGAAAATTTTTAGTTTCGACCCAACGGTAAACCGTGTCTTTGTTG
>DALYEU010000014.1:0-39539 GCA_031972375.1 bacterium
AGGGGATTGGTTTTTTTATTTTTTTTCTCAGAGGGTCAAAATGAGGAGGGATACTTTAAGCAACTCTGTACTGTTTTAGTCGAGAAAGCCCTACGTGTCGGGGGGTTAGCCTTGCTGATGGCCCTCGACCGGTTCTTGGCTCTTCAGTCGAAAAGACGAGCCTCCATAACTTTAGGTTCCGGGTTAAAAATATGTCGCTTCCACCGAGTGTTTCTAGTTCTGGTTTTCCGGTTTCGTCCGGGACTTCCCCCTCTTCATCTTCAGCAAATGCATCCCGAGGCGTTGATGCCGCGATGTTGTTATTTTTGAGGGAGCTATCGGGCTCGACGGGTATGGCCAACTGGAACGGCCAGAGTTTAAGTCTGCGGAGCATTTTAGAATCCCTGCCTCCGATGCAAGAGAGGTACTTGCGAACTCTATTGCCCCAAGAAGAATGGGCGAGTTTGCAAGGGGTGTTGAATGGTTCTGTTGGGATGCGGGGTTTTTTTTCTCTCTATCGTCGTGCGCAGAATTGGTCGGATCGAGGCTACAGCACGGCGGCGCGGTGTATGTTTTTAGCCTTGACCGAGGTGTGTCAATCGTCGGCATGGGGTGGAGAGGGAAAAAAGTTAGCGGATCGTGCGCGGAGAAGAGCGGAGGTTTTGTCGGGCGGGGGTAGTTTTTTAGATCGCTTCGAGTACGAGGCGAGGCCCTTGTTAAGTTCTTTATTGGATCCGGTGAATATGGCGGCCTACGTGGTGGGCGCGCCGAGTTATCGTTGGGCGAAGAGCATGTCTTTGGGACGTTTGTTGCGCACGGAGAGCGTGTTGGGGAAGGTTCCATTTGCCATTGAGCTTTTGTCGAGCGGTGTGGGTTTGGCTGTGGAGTCGGGGGCGTTTTTGGGAGTGAGTAAGTTAGGGCACGGTTTTCAGGGGGTGCACCAGGATTGGAGTTTGTCGAGTTTGGGTAGGGAGTATGGGAAGACCGTTGCGGATTTTGGTTTGATGAAGATTGGGGGTCGACTTGGGGTGAAGGCTGGGGGAAGCCTTCGAGGGCGGGCCGATGTTTTGGGGAGTATGTTGCCGGATGTGGGTGTTTATGGGGGGATAGTGTTGTCCCATCCACTTGGGGTGTGGGGTGGGTGGAATGAGGAGAAGTCTTGGAGTTGGGTATTGGGACAGAGTTTGGTGACGATGTTGCATCAGAAGGCAGCGGGTCGGATTTCCGATGTTTTGTTGATGAGCCATTTGCCTGGTTTGAGGCGGTATCAACAAGGTTTGGAGATGGAGGCTCAAAGGTTGAGTCGGGAGTATTTTGATCGTTTGCGGGGTCGGTTAATTTCGCCGCAGGGTTATGGGGAGTATGCGTGGGCATTGGGATCTTGGGGCAAGGGTCCGATGAGATTTTTGAGTGAGGGAGGTAAAGGCTCTTCGGATTTGGTGGTGGCAAAGGATCTTTGTAAATGTCTTGATGAGCTCACTTTACTCAATAGCAAGGGACTCGATGTTCAGGAGTTGCTCATCCTGGATTATTCAACGTGGGTTCATGTCGCTGAAGCTCTTTGTATGGAGGTTTCTGTGGGGGGCGCAAATTTTGGAGGACACCCCCTATTAGAGAGGCGTCTGTCAACGCTAGAGGGGAATATCCGAGAAAGATTCCAAACATTTCGAGACCTGAAAACAAAAGAGGAGACTCTGCGATTTTCGATAGGTACCGAGTACCGAGACTTGCTCTCCGGATTGATGGGTGAGGTTTCTTATAGGGATGGTTTGAAACTCGAGAGGGAGTATTCTCGATTGTTTGAGCGCTTTTCTTCTGCCTACCAAGCAAGACGCCCTGGGGAGATGCGGGAGGTCATGAAATCAAGCGAGGGCAAGTTGTCTGAAGAGTTTTTTGAAGGTTCGGGATCACTGATAATGCCGGAGTACGCCCTAGATCGCGAATCGCTGGAGAGACTGGGGATTGCTAAAGCGGTGGTGTCACAGTGGACGACCGTTGCCAATAGGGTTTTGCAATTCCGATCCAGCTCTGTACCGGAACAGCGGGTAAAGGCAGAGCAAGATCTACGACAGGCAACGGAGATTATCGCACGGGCGTTTGGCTTATCCAGGGTTGCTCAAGGCGGCTTTGATTCGATTCAACCAGAAGGGCTAGCGTATAAGTTTAACTTGGTTTCCCTTAAGTTGGGGCTAAAGCGCGATCTCGCTAAGGCTTTAAATGATTTTTTTGAGGCTTATAGCCAATCATCAGCGAAAGCTATGCGCGACGCTCTTGAGTACATTAATGAAGAAATTTATTTCGCAAATGAGCCCGAGGCCTTCGCTCGAGAGATGGTTTCACAACAAAAAGAGGTGGCGCCGTCACAGAGGAGCTTGGCTCTACGCCGTGACGGAGTCTTGCGGGGGATGGCGATGGTCGATCTCTTGGGTCTAGCCCCGCAAGCGGGTCATTCCGGCATGGCCGAACAATTGCGTGATACCTTGGATCGAAGTTTGATCGACCCTGATTTTGGTAGGTTTCAAAAAAATATCAGAAGTGTGGCCAAGGCCCCTGACTGGTTACCTTTTAGCCTGCCTTTGTTGTTGGCCCACCATCAGGGGGATGTGGGAAAATTTTTGCGAGAGTACCCGTCCTTGCCTGAGATCCTTTCCAGACAAGAGTTGGAGTCAACCCAACTTGCCTTGCGATGGCTGAGCTTGGGATTTACAGGACATTTTGAGCCCGGGCGACAGGTAGAGGCATTAAAGAAAGATTTGTCTACCTGTTATCCCGCTTGGGAGTCGCGTCTCGAGGTGTTGAGTCAGGTGGTGGAGGGTTCTTACCGAGGTGACCCCGCTCAGCTGCAGGAGATCTTTGGAGTCGAAGGGGGACAAGCGGCATTGGGCCACGCCCTTTATCAGTTTTATCGTCATCACCATGAGCCCCTTGAGGGTTTTTTGGCGGCTTTGCAGAGTCCTCCGGAGATTCGTGCCCAGGTGGTCTCCCTACTGGGAGCGGCCTATGGATCCCAAGGGGGGACGGGGGCCTTTCCTTATGTTGAGCTGAGGGCCCAGAACGGTGGCCTGGAGACACGGGGTGGTATTCCCTTAGTTGAGGATCAGGTTCGTGGGCTTAGTTTTCCCGAACGGCCTCAGTACGCTGAGGTGATACCCTTGCGCGGTCCGCGGTAATTTTAAAAATACTCCTTGAGAGAGTCGTCGCGGTTTACGGCGTGCTTGGTTCGTTGTGAATTCGTTTTCTCTAGCAAGTTCTAAAAAGAAGGCTGTGGGATCTTAGGTTTTAGGCGCGTGGTGCTTACGAAATACTTGAGAGTTTTCATGGAAGCTTCGAGCAACTCTTTCTTCTTTGGGTCGAAAAGGCGACAGCTTAATTTTGATTTAGGTTTCGGGTTACAACATGTCGCTTCCACCGAGTGTTTCTAGTTCTGGTTTTCCGGTTTCGTCCGGGACTTCCCCCTCTTCATCTTCAGCAAATGCATCCCGAGGCGTTGATGCCGCGATGTTGTTATTTTTGAGGGAGCTATCGGGCTCGACGGGTATGGCCAACTGGAACGGCCAGAGTTTAAGTCTGCGGAGCATTTTAGAATCCCTGCCTCCGATGCAAGAGAGGTACTTGCGAACTCTATTGCCCCAAGAAGAATGGGCGAGTTTGCAAGGGGTGTTGAATGGTTCTGTTGGGATGCGGGGTTTTTTTTCTCTCTATCGTCGTGCGCAGAATTGGTCGGATCGAGGCTACAGCACGGCGGCGCGGTGTATGTTTTTAGCCTTGACCGAGGTGTGTCAATCGTCGGCATGGGGTGGAGAGGGAAAAAAGTTAGCGGATCGTGCGCGGAGAAGAGCGGAGGTTTTGTCGGGCGGGGGTAGTTTTTTAGATCGCTTCGAGTACGAGGCGAGGCCCTTGTTAAGTTCTTTATTGGATCCGGTGAATATGGCGGCCTACGTGGTGGGCGCGCCGAGTTATCGTTGGGCGAAGAGCATGTCTTTGGGACGTTTGTTGCGCACGGAGAGCGTGTTGGGGAAGGTTCCATTTGCCATTGAGCTTTTGTCGAGCGGTGTGGGTTTGGCTGTGGAGTCGGGGGCGTTTTTGGGAGTGAGTAAGTTAGGGCACGGTTTTCAGGGGGTGCACCAGGATTGGAGTTTGTCGAGTTTGGGTAGGGAGTATGGGAAGACCGTTGCGGATTTTGGTTTGATGAAGATTGGGGGTCGACTTGGGGTGAAGGCTGGGGGAAGCCTTCGAGGGCGGGCCGATGTTTTGGGGAGTATGTTGCCGGATGTGGGTGTTTATGGGGGGATAGTGTTGTCCCATCCACTTGGGGTGTGGGGTGGGTGGAATGAGGAGAAGTCTTGGAGTTGGGTATTGGGACAGAGTTTGGTGACGATGTTGCATCAGAAGGCAGCGGGTCGGATTTCCGATGTTTTGTTGATGAGCCATTTGCCTGGTTTGAGGCGGTATCAACAAGGTTTGGAGATGGAGGCTCAAAGGTTGAGTCGGGAGTATTTTGATCGTTTGCGGGGTCGGTTAATTTCGCCGCAGGGTTATGGGGAGTATGCGTGGGCATTGGGATCTTGGGGCAAGGGTCCGATGAGATTTTTGAGTGAGGGAGGTGAAGGGTCAGGGAAAAAAAAATTGGCTTCGCCGAAAAATTTCACGGAATGGCCGACGCTTTCGGGACAAATCAATAAACTTCAGGTGCGGCGCGGCGAGATTCAAGAGGTCATGGTGTTGAGCTTTTTGGAGTGGTTCCGTGTCTCCGAGGCGCTCTTGGCAGAAATCTCCCTCAAGGATGCGGGGTTTGAGGGTTATTCTCAGTTTACGATTCAGCAGTTGTCGAGTTCGGCAGAGTCTTTACGAAATCAGTTCAATCTACTGGGTGACATCAAAGAGTGTTTAGTTGCTCTCAAGTTTCCCTTAAGGCGGTTCTTAGAAAGTAGTTTTAAGTCCGAAGCGCGTACGATGTGGGATGGAATCGTGGAAATCGATCCTCAGTTTCGCGTTTTTCTAGAGGTTCAGAAACCCCTTGATGTTGCCTTGGGGAGTTTCTCTCGTGCCTACGAAAGTGCCAATGTGGGAGAAATGGCTAAGGCCATGGATCAGATACGCGATATTTACCACTCTCTGTGTTTTTCCCATTTCAGCGCACCCAGAATGGAACCCCCCGTGATGGGAGGCGTGGCCTCGTCTTTGCGCCGCGATGCCATGTTGCAAGGAATCGCGATAGTCGATTTATTTACCCATTCCACCGCCACGCAGAAACTTGCTCAACTGACTTCAATGACTTCGCTTTTGTTGCCGCATGGGGAAGCCAGTTTTAGTCACGGTAGTATGGCGGAACAGTTGCGCGAGGCCATCCAGCTCTTGGGAAAACCGGGCTATGCGCAGGTTTTGCATGCGAAGGTGGCGAATTTGGCGAGGCGCAAAGACTGGCTACATTTTAGTTTGCCCCTGTTGTTGGCCCACCATCGTGGCGAGCCCAGTCGGTTTTGGCAAGAACATGCCGATTTGTTGGGGGCTCTTTCTAAAGAAGATCTGGAGAATACCCATCTTGTCCTGAATTGGTTGGGTTTAGGATTGGGTGGAAATAACCATCCTGTTCAGCAGCTGCATTTTTTGGAGGCAGGGATAGGGTCTTATTACCCCAGTTGGGCGGGGCCTCGTTTCGATTTGTTGCGTCAGGTGGCGTTAGGGCCTCATCAAGATTCCCAAGGGCATTGGCAGGGGCTACCCCTTTTTTCGGGTGCTCATATTGTTCAGCCCTTATTATGCGCCACCTTTGGAGAGCGTGGTGGGCAAGCGGTGTTGGGTCATGCCCTGTATCACTTCTATCGTCATTATGATCGGCCCCTCGAAGGTTTTTTGGGTGCCCTACGAAGTCCCCCGGAGATTCGAGCTCAAGTTGTTTCCCTATTGGGGGCCGCTTACGGAGCTCACGGAGGAGACGGAGCCTTTCCTTACATCGGATTGCGTGCTTGGCGTTTGGAGGCGGGGGGTATCAGCCCCGCAATTCCGTTAGCGCTTCAAGAGACGGTTCCGATTAAAAAACTTGTGTACGAGTGGCGTCATCTTATCAATGAGATACGTCGCCAAGAGCGAGTTTCACAGAATGGAGAGGATCCGACCGAAATCGGGAAATTGTTAAGTTTTCCCCCAAGGCAGGGCCCATTTCATGCTGCGTCGACGGTTGGGCAGGTGGTGCCACCATTAAATCAGATTTTGCCTTACGGGATTTGGGAAATCTTTCAATTGCATCGAGAAGCGGCTCTCGGTCGGTCTCGAGCGTCAAGTCGGCAATGGGGACGTATCGAACAGTTGTACCAGCAATTTAAAGACAAGTCCTGGAAGGAATGGAGCCTAAGAGAATTTTGGGCTTCTTACTGTGAACTAGCAGAATTTTCTAGGGATGTGAGTCCATCCATCGATCTATTGTTGCAAGCTTTTACTCCTGCCTATTTGAGTGTGGCGGCACAAAATCCTGGAGCGGCCTTTGAGCGTCTGGTGTCAGAACGTCCCTATTTTTCGCGACATATTGGAGGCGGGGCGTCGCGATCTTCTCAGCCTAAGACACCCGCCCAAGAAGAGAAAAGTGCGAGAGAGACTTGGGAACAGTGGGCTGCTCTGACCCATCTCAGTTTGCAGTTGATGTCGGGTGCAAAGCCGGATCCCGAAATCCTGTTTCGTGTGGGGCAGGATTGGAGAGTCGATCCCCATGCTGTGGGGGATCCTCATTCGGTCGGTTTATGGATGCCGCGTTTAGGAGAATTGCACTCTCAGGGAGGAAGACTCCTCCGATCAAAAACCGACGAAACCACGGTGCAAATTCAATTGGGCATCGAGGCTTTTCTCGAGCATCCCTATCGTATGGATGCGGCGAGGGATTATTTAGAGCGTTCTGGGGCCTTGCGCGGTATGGGGTCTCCAGGGGCTTCCGTGCCTTTGTCCTTACGGGTGTTGAGTCTTTTGCATCATTCCCTTCGTTGGCGTCCCAGTGCCACCGACCCGACCAGTTTAGAATTATTACCGTCTCCTTCGAGAGAAGTGGCCGAGGTTGTGCCATTTCCGGATCCATCCAAATAGAATCGCGGGCTGTGTTGTAGAAAATTTTATCCCTTCCGTGTGGGCGGAGTTTAATTGTGCTGTAGGGTTTGCTGTATTTCCTGCCAGAGTTCTCCCAGAGGGAAATAGCTCGTCGCATTCCAAGCGACTTGTTCACGGAGACGTTCCAGACGTTGCATCAGGGATTGACTGAGAGAAAAGAAATGTCGCCACAGGAGTACTTCTTGCTGAAAGCTCCGCAATAAATCGGGGAAGGTTTCGGTGGCAGGAAAAGTTGCCGTGAGTCGTTGCTCTACCAGTGTCTGTAGCTCGAGTAGGGATTCTAATCCTCCGTCTAAAAGACCTTGAGGGATTTGCAGTCGAGTGTCCAAGGCAAGTTGGCTAGGACTACGTCCTGATTTTAGTTCTCTTAGCATTGGCGCGATACTTTCGCAGAACAGACGAGCCGTATGGGTCAAGGCGTCGAGTAGGAGCGTGGCAAGTTCGGCATTTTCTTGCCACGGAGTGGGTGAGTCTTTCATGGGGGCCACTCTAAAAGAGCTGAGAATTTAAGTCTTCGGATTTTTGCGGTGAGGATTTTAATTTTCGAAAACGTGGCGGATTTTACTCGCTCCTGGAGGAGAGAGCCCAAAATTATCAATGGTGAGACAGAAGGTCTCCAAAGAGTTTTGATCAATCGAGCCAGGCGCTGAGTTGGTAACTCTTCAAGATGTCTAGGGTCTGGCGATGGTATTGGGGATGGCGCTTTACAAAATCTTTTAGAAAATCTCGTAAATCTTTGTGGGTACGCAATTGGTCGCCACGATGTTGCATGGTTTCGGTGATGGCTGAGAAACAGTCTCTAGCTTGTGTTGTGGGAGTGCTTAGTAATTGTTGGGGTGGAACGTAGCTGCCCCGAACCTTCTTTGCGTTAGCGATGGAGTAAAGTAGGCTCGCCACCACAAATTCATTTGAGAGTTGATCTCGGAGCGAGCGGCTTTGGCTCCAGTCCTGCATTTTATGGGAGTCGAGAAAATAGGCATTGGTCTTGTCGAGACTCGTATCAGTGAAAAGAAAAGAGACAAAAGTGGCGAATCCTTCAGACCAAGCGGAGCCTGGCGAGGTTTTATCCTCTAAAAGCGCATCGTGCAATAGGTCGTGACTGTGGCCAGGAGTTCTTGGGTAGAGACCTCCGTAAAGGAGATGCATGAGAAGATGGCCAGTTTCGTGGCCCATACTGAAGGGAAAACGTCGATTGAGAGTTTCAGGAGTTTCATAGCGGCGAAATACCAAGGAGAGGTCAGAGTAGTAAGCTTGGGCTGAGTTGAAGGAAATGTGTTCGGGTTGTTTTCCTGTTTTTTGCCATCGTGTTTTTTGTGCTTCCGTCACTGGATGGGGATACTCTCGCTTGATCAGGATGGGAATGCTGGCTTCGTAAGAATAGACTCTTTTTGCTAGGCTCTTGTCTTGGAGACGAGCTGTGAGAGGAGCCATGTTTTGGAGCTGGGACTTAATGCTCTGATAAATGTAAAAATACTGAACGATGGTTTCTAGATCCTCGAAGATGAGATCGGTGGGATCTTTGCTCCACCTCTTGGATTTTTTAATCTTGGAGGAAGTGGGGTTTTGTTCAAAATGTAACTCATAAGGGCTGAGTGCCGATTGGGAAAATAGCTTTTTTGCCGAGCTTTTTTTGACAGAAAGATCGGCATATGGATCTTGGATAACTTCTAAAAACGCCTGAAGTTCTGTTGCGAGAGCTGCTTGAGGAGCTTGGGGAATAATTTTTTTCAGATTTTCTTTTAAATCCTCGGGCAGATCGGATTGCTTGAAGGTTTTTTGGAGTTGCCATTTCGCTTGTGAACTAGAGGTTAAATCCTTGCCTTGAAGTAGCTGTGCCAGAAGTTCGATGGCGAAATATTGTGTTTTCGGATCGGTGTGTGGATTGGAGGAGTGGGATAGAATCCCCAATTCGGGAATGAGATTTGGGGTGAGCTTGATTCCGTTTTTTTCACATAGCCCTCGAATCCAGGGTAGTGGATTTTCGGAGAGAAGTTTTTTTCCAAACCATCGGCTTAAAATTTTGAGGTCTCGCGGATTCTCTGGAGCATAGGTCAGTAAATTGCGGACAAGATCTGTTTGTGCTAATGGATCGAGCCCAGAAAAGAAGGTTTCGATTTTTTCGAGAGAGTCTTTGTCTTCCAGTAAAAATAATCCCCATAGGGCACAGGCTATGTACCTGTATGGGGCGTTTGGGGAGATTCTATTGAAAAAGTCTTGGTAGACTGCTTCGGCTCGAATTCCATTTTGCACCAATGCCTCCACCAGGCTGCCCAAATGAATTTGGTCTTTGCTCACGGGTTGTTGGATTGGCCAGCTACGGGCGGAGGGATCGTAATATAATTTTAGGGTGGTGAGGGAAGAATGCTGTCGGAGTGGGTCGCCCCTTTGTTTGGTTTCGGTTTGATAACTTGAAATCAACAAGGCGGAACCGCGCCTGGGATCTACTTTCACAATTTGCTGGCATAGGGCCGCAAAAACCAAGGGCTCTTGAGGCTTCTGGAAGATTTGCATCAAGATAGGCCAGTCGTGTTTTGCATTCTGGGGAGAAACAAAGCTCAGGGCCTGAATTTTTAAGTGGGGATCTTGCGTGTGGGTAAAAATATGAAACCAGAGTTTCTGTAGGTGGGGGGAGTGGAAGGTTTTGTCCAGAATGTCTAAGGCTTGTTGTTTGAGTAGATCGGAAGAATGATTTTTAAGGATGTCCAAGAGGAGGGATTTAGTTTTTCCATTTTGCCAATGACTGAGAATTTCCAGAATTTTGGCTTGTTCTGATTCTTGGTGATGACCTTCCCGCCAATGGAAACTCTCGATCAAAAAATTTTGAGCTAGGGTTTTGTCCTTCTTTTTAGAAAAGTCTTCGAGACTTTTTTGGGTCAGGGTTTGATTGTCCCAGTTGTTTTCCTGCAGTGTTGCGGCCAGAAAAATCTTAAGATTTTCTAAAGGCCAGGCTTGACTCTCTGCTAATTTGGCCAGGGCTGAAAGTCTGACCTCCGGGAGGGGATGTTTTAAGGCAACTTTCTGCAGGAAGAGATGGATCTTCGGATCCTCTGCACTCGGGAGGCCTTGAATGGAGCGGATTTGCGCTTTGGGATCTCCCGTGAGTTCGGGGAGTCCGTTTTTTGTCTGAATGGGTTTCGCAGTTTGGGTGGAAGAGGGCGCGGGCTTCGAGCTTAGCGTGTCCGCCAGTTTGGGATGGGGAAAATGGGGCCGAAACCAATTTAATCCTGAAAAAAAATGCCCGTTGCTCCAGGGCATCGGTAGCTCGGATAAGCTGAATATGGACGGTGGCTGCGCAGGAACAGGAGAGCTTGGTGGCTCGGGCGTGGTATCGAGCTTTGCTTCTCGGGGTGGGGCGTAGGCCAGCCATGATAGGGACCAAAGTTTCATACCCTGATCTTCTCGGTTCGATTGAAAAAAGGTTCTGTTAATGATGAAAAAATTCAGCGGACTCCTCTGGATTTAGCAAGCCCTTCGAGGGCGCTATGGATGCCAATAAATCCTTCCCGGATTCGAAGTAAATCCGTCTGGGTGCTTTCAATCTCCCGCAGGGTGAGGGGAATTTGCTGCCGAAGTTGCTCAAGGGCCTCCGCATCGTTGCGTGGTGGATTGGAACGCCCGCTATTGAAATCGACTAAGGTGACGGTGGGCGTGTTTTTGGGCAGGGTAGCGGGATCGAGGTAAAACAAACGACCTTGTAAAGAATCATTGGGCACCCGAAAGGAGGAGGTTTTTACTCCATGCCCCAAAAAAGGCGCGAGATTGCTTTGGGCATAACGGCTCAGTACCGAGGCGTAGAGCATCGCATCTTGTGCATTGCCCAGCAGGCTATGAAGCTCAGTCGCTCGGCTACGGGACTCCCCGGCGGGAGCACCTTGTAGCTCCCTCAGCAAACGGCGCGCGGTTTGTAATTGTGTATTGGCTTCGAAGGTATAGGTGCGAAATTCGTCCAAGGAGTGACCGCTGCGGGTTCCGTACATTTTGAGCTGCGGCACCTCCGCATTGGGAACGAGTCGTAAGGTTTGTAAGGAGGGAAGTCGGGTGAAATTGTTGAGGTGTCTCAACTCGTGGAGGGTGACGCTCGATGCCCCTGATCTGGAGAGGTCGGTCCAGGGCAGGGAGATATGGCTTCCCAGTTCGTAGATCGCCCGATTCAGTTGTAGGTCTAGTAAGTTAAATCGAATCTGATGACCGCTCTTGTGCAAGGAAGTGGCCATTCGGCTCAACCAATGGTGCCCCCTCATTTTTTTTGAAGTTAACGGTTGAATGACAATGGACTCAGTCCGGTAATCGATGCTGTGTCTCACGCCTTTGGATCCAAGGTAACGGGACATTTGTGTCACCAGGGTATTTTTTGTGCCCAGAGAGGGGGTTCTTTGAAAATCAAGAATCGCCTTTTGGAGGTAGGGTGGGAAGGCGTGTAGGTCGGAGCGCGTGGGCGGTTGGTAATAAACATGGGCAGGCTTTATAGCTAGACCGAAAACTCCGGAGTTTGGCTCTACCCCCCTGAATTTTGCGTCGAGTTGGGGATCGAGGCGACGCCAATGGGCAGGGATACGGGACATGGCGGCTCCCATGAGCTTGCCTTGCAAATGCAGGGGCGCGGCGTGAATCAAAGCCTCCCATCCGGAGCGAAACTCACCCCCTGCGCTGTAGCTGGAGAGTTGATAACCCAGCCAAGCCCCACTGACTCCCCCCAGTTCAGGAAAAATTTTATTGCTCAGCCCGACCCAGTGCTTTAGGCGTGTGGCCTCCCCCGTTACCGTAAAGCCATGCAAGTTGCGATGTAGGCGCATTGAAGCTCGGGTCATGAGCTTCATTCCCCCCATCATCCATGCGGCTCCGCTCCACGATAGGGCTTGGGCTGCCATGGGGTCATCTTTGGCTAAGAATTGCTGTATTCCGTGATCGGCGCTGGAAAACCCCACCAGTTCGGCGGCAAATCCAGCTCCACGATCTACGAGTCGCCTTCCTTGGGTACCTAAAACACTTTGCCAGGCAGAAGGCATTTTTAACAAAAGCCGTTGGGCTCCGAATCGTCCGGCCATTTTAGCCCAGGGCGCGATGGCCGTGCCGATCCAAGCGCCGGGCCGGGTGAGTTCTGTGATGAGGCCGTGGCCCAGAAGTTCAATTTTATTGGCGATATCGCCTTGGCCTTTCAGGGAGGAAATTCTTTTGCTTATTTGCGCCCTATCCTCGCGGGGGAGCGCCGGTATTTCGAGAAGTTTTTCGTAGAGGGGTAAGGCCTTTTCAGGATGCCCCTGGGATTCGAAAAGTTTGGCTTGTCGGAGAAGATGACGCCAGGTGTTTTGATCGAGCCGAGGCGTCGGCTGTTCGTTGGCTTGGGGTCGAGACGCAAGAAGGGGGTTCCAAGTAGGGAAAAAAGGGGTCATGCCATGTTCCTAAAATGCTGAGATAACGGCGGCTTAGGTTATCGTATTCTGTGAAATCAAGTTGCTTCCCTAGGTTTAGGTAGGGAGATGCACCGATATTCTCGTTAGGGGCTTTGGTCAGAGATTAGGTCTTGGTGCTTGTATCCTTTGATGGGGAGGGCAAGGGGTTTGCGTGACTCGGCGACGTGCCTACCCTCATCTTGGGTCTACGGTGCTAGAGAATCTCCAACACTTGTTCCGGAGGGCGACCGATTCGAGCCTGTTTTCCATGGATGACGATGGGGCGTTCAATCAATATGGGGTGCTCGAGCATCCAGGTGAGGAGTTGGGCTTCATGGGGCGCTCCGTGCTGTTTGACCAGTTCTTTGTAGAGGGGTTCTTGGGTACGAGCCAAAGCCTGGGCATTGAGGCCTAGTTTTTTAAGCAAGGCCTCTAGTTCTTGGAGTGAGGGAGGATTTTCCAGATAGAGGCGCACCTTGGGTTGGAGCCCGCGTTGTTCGAGGAGTTTGAGAGTTTCTCGGCTCTTGCTACAACGGGGATTATGATAGATTTCCAAGCTCATGGTTGATCCTCCACAGGCGACGAGGTTTGAGTTTGTGCACAAAGGTAATGAAAATTCTGATCCAACTTCGCACAGTCTCTCCATAGAGGGGTGTGTTGCCGATGTCAAAAATTTAGGTCCCTGGCGTGCGGTGGAACGAGTGCCTCTCTTGGGGAAGACGGAGATTCATTTGTGGAGATGGCCTTTGCCGCTTGTTTGGGATCCCTCTCCCTATCTCTCCTCGGAGGAAAAAAAATATGGGGAAGAAGTGGGGGCCAAGCGTCGACAGGAGTTTTGGGCCGGGAGGGCCGTGTGTCGGCTGTTATCGTGTCTCTACTCGGGGGTAGATTTCCGAAGTATCGCCGATCTTCCCAATCAAAATTCGCGTAAAAAAAAATTAGGGCAAAGCACAGTGCCGCTTATTTTCAATCTTTCTCACACGGTTTCCATGCTGCTAGTGGTGGTTTCCTCTACCTTCCAATTGGGTGTGGATGTGGAATTTCTTAAGCCAGGACGTCGAGTTCTGGACTTGGCCCGCAGATATTTTACGCCCCGTGAGGCCGATTATTTGGAAGGTTTGTCTCTCGAGGCTCGCGAGGGCGCCTTTTTGCAGAGATGGACCCTGAAAGAAGCCTTTTTAAAGTGTCAGGGAAGGGGAATATCAAATATTTCGACGGCTCTCAGGCAGCTTGCCTGGGAGCAAGAGGCACCTTGCTTGCGGTTTTGGGAACCCCAACTTGGTATCGAGACAGGGCAGAGAGAATACAGTTTTTATTCCTTTTCCGTTGGGTCGGGATTGCAAGGAGCCATGGTCGCCCGTGGAAATTCAGCCCCCCAGGTTCGTGCTTTAGAGTTTTCTCCCGAGGCTATGTTTTTACTCCGGGGCGATCAAGGGGACATTTAAGGGAAATCCGAGGCCAAACTTGCAATTCCCTAGGAGCTAAGTTAGTCGGCCGGGCGTTTTACGGTACTGGTTTCCGTCACCACGACCCCTCGGGGTTTAAGTAAGAGGTAAGTTTCCATGATTCCCCAATCCATGAATAGTTTTGAAACCCGTAGCTCTCTAAAAATTGGCCATCAGGTGTATGAAATTTTTTCCTTGGCCGCTTTAGAAAAGGCTGGATTCAAGCAAGTGGCTCGCCTGCCTTTTTCCCTGAAAATTCTTTTGGAAAACCTTTTACGACACGAAGACGGTAAGTCCGTTACCTACGCCGATATCAAGGCTTTGGCCGAGTGGGATCCCAAGGGAGAAGCCGAATCGGAGATAGCGTTTCGCCCTGCCCGTGTCTTGATGCAGGATTTTACCGGAGTGCCCGCGGTTGTGGATTTAGCAGCCATGCGAGAGGCTATTCAAAAACTGGGAGGGGATCCGAAAAAAATCAATCCACTGCAGCCGGCCGACTTGGTGATCGATCATAGTGTGCAAGTCGATAGCTACGGCACTACGGATGCCTTGGCAATTAACACCCGCCTAGAGTTTGAGCGTAACGAAGAGCGATATCGTTTTTTACGCTGGGGACAGAAGTCCTTTGAAAATTTTCGCGTGGTTCCTCCTGGTACCGGTATCGTTCACCAGGTCAATTTAGAATATCTGGCCCAGGTGGTGTTCGAGGTATCCCTAGGCCAGGCTTGTGATGGTAAGAAGTTTTTGTACCCTGATACCTTAGTGGGTACCGATTCCCATACCACCATGGTGAACGGTTTGGGAGTCTTGGGTTGGGGTGTGGGAGGCATCGAGGCCGAGGCGGCCATGCTCGGACAACCCATGTCCATGCTTTTGCCCCAAGTGGTGGGATTTAGGCTTCACGGAAAATTGCCCGAAGGGTCTACGGCCACCGATTTGGTTTTGACCATTACCCAGATTCTTCGTCGCAAGGGAGTCGTTGGAAAGTTCGTTGAGTTTTATGGTGAGGGCCTCGATCAGTTGAGTTTGCCCGATCGGGCCACTATCGCCAACATGGCTCCTGAGTACGGAGCGACCGCAGGATTTTTCCCCGTAGATGATGAGACCTTGCGCTATCTAGAATTAACGGGTCGTTCTTCCATGGTGGAGAAGGTTAAGAAGTATTTTCAAGAGCAGGGGATGTTCCGCACGCATAAAACCCCCGACCCTATTTTTTCCGAAACCTTGGAGTTGGATTTGTCTACGGTGGTGCCGAGTTTGGCGGGTCCGAAACGCCCCCAAGATCGGGTTCCCCTCGATCAATCGAAGAATTGCTTCATCCAAGCGTTGTTGGATACCTTCCGCGAGACCGAAACCGACAAGTCCGTCACTGTAAAGCAGGGAGATGCCAATTACGAGTTGAAAAACGGCTCGGTCGTCATTGCCGCCATTACCAGTTGCACCAATACCTCCAATCCGGCGGTGATGATTGCTGCAGGTTTGTTGGCGAAGAAGGCCGTCGAAAAAGGTTTGAAAACCCGTGAATGGGTAAAGACCAGTTTGGCACCGGGTTCCAAAGTAGTGACCGAATATCTTCAGGCTGCCGGGGTGATGAAGCCTTTAGAGCAATTGGGTTTTGACTTGGTGGGTTATGGTTGCACCACGTGTATCGGCAACAGCGGTCCTTTGCCAGAAGCCGTCTCCCAGGCTGTGGATCAGGGAGATTTGGTGGTGGTGTCGGTGCTCTCTGGTAATCGTAACTTCGAAGGCCGTATTAATCCCCAGGTGAAGGCGAACTTCCTCGCTTCTCCTCCTTTGGTGGTGGCCTACGCTTTGGCGGGTAGCATGGCGGTCGATCTTTATCATGAGCCCCTTGGCCACGACGATCAGGGGCGGGCCGTGTACTTTCGTGATATTTGGCCCACTCAAGAAGAGGTTCGAGACGCCATGCGAAAAATCACCTCTGCCATGTACGAAAAGGTCTATGGAGAGGTGTTTCGCGGCGATGAAAGTTGGCAGCGTCTTGAGGTTCCCGGTGGGGAAACCTTCGCTTGGCAAGCCGATTCCACTTACGTCAAGTATCCGCCCTTTTTTGAAGACATGAAAAAAACTCCCGAGCCTGTGCGCGATATTCTGGGGGCTCGAGTTTTAGCCTTGTTGGGGGATTCGGTGACCACCGATCATATCTCCCCTGCTGGATCGATTCCGCTGAAGTCCCCCGCCGGTCGTTACCTGGTGAGTCATGGGGTACGTCCCGAGGATTTTAATAGTTATGGTTCTCGCCGAGGCAATCACGAGGTGATGATGCGTGGCACCTTTGGTAATATCCGACTCAGAAATTTATTGGCCCCGGGAACCGAAGGAGGGGTAACCCTTTATTTGCCCACGGGTGAGGAAATGCCTCTCTATGATGCGGCGATGAAATATCAGGAAGCGCAAGTTCCCTTGCTGGTCATCGCTGGACAAGAATACGGCACGGGGTCTTCCCGTGATTGGGCTGCCAAAGGTACCCGTCTCTTGGGGGTGCGAGCCGTTTTGGCCGAGAGTTTCGAACGAATCCATCGCAGCAATTTAGTCGGGATGGGGGTTTTGCCTTTGCAGTTCGAAGCGGATACCAATTCGCGTGATTTAGGACTCACGGGTCGAGAGACCTTTGATATTCTTGGGCTTGAAGAGGGGCTGGAGCCTCGTAAGCTCTTGCAAATTGTGGCCCGAGACGAGCGAGGAGAAAAGCGTTTCAACGTGGTGTTGCGCATCGATACCCCCGTTGAGGTCGATTATTATCGGCACGGCGGAATTCTTCACTATGTGCTTCGACAATTGTTGGGAGTCTAAGGTTCCGACGCGACAGGCGTAAGGGGAAGAATAAATATTCCTCCGCTGCTCGATTCTTCTTGTGCCGATGCTCCTCCCGGAGGAGTGACAAGGCAGACCCCGAAGTGAGCGCACGATAAAAGAGAGGTGGCCAGGCATGGGAGTCATCGTCAAAAACCTGACTAAAGATTTTTCCTCGGCGGGTAAGGTGCATGCCGCCGTCAAGGGCGTGAGTTTCGAGGTGGAGGATGGTTCTCTGACAGCTCTGTTGGGGCCAAGTGGTTCCGGAAAATCCACGATTTTGCGCATGATCGCCGGTTTAGAGGTGCCCGATGGCGGTGAAATTCGACTCAACGGACAAGAAGTCACCCATCTGCCTCCGCAAAAACGCGGAGTCGGTTTTGTGTTTCAAAATTACGCCCTTTTCAAAGAAATGAGGGTGTTCGACAATATCGCCTTTGGTTTGCAGATTCGCCGTATGCCCAAAGCCCAGATTCGTGGACGTGTCGAGGAACTGCTCGAATTGCTCGGGCTTAAAGATTTAGGTCATCGTTATCCCCATCAACTATCGGGTGGACAACGCCAGCGGGTCGCTTTGGCTCGAGCTTTGGCGCCTTCCCCCACCGTATTGTTACTCGATGAGCCTTTTGGGGCCATCGATGCCAAGATTCGTCAAGAATTGCGCGATTGGTTGCGGCGTCTCCACGAAGATATTCATGTAACCAGTGTGTTCGTCACCCATGATCAGGAAGAGGCCTTGGAAATTTGCGACAGGATCATCGTGATGAACCACGGAATTATCGAACAGTCGGGAACTCCCGAGCAGATTTACAATGAGCCCACGACGGAGTTTGTCGCCCATTTTGTGGGCTCCATGAATATTCTCCACTCCAAGGTGGAGAATGGAATCGTTCCCATGGGGCCTTACCGTTTTTCACTCCCAGGCCTATCCGGTTTCGAGGAGGGGGACGAGTTGCGAGTCTTCTTTCGCCCACAAGATATTTTTATCTCGGGAGATTTGGGGGCTTATGCCCTTTGCGGTACTTTGGAGCGCACTTCTTTTCTTGGGGTTAATCGTAAGTTGAGCGTGCTGACCGAACATGGACAGCGCTTTTTCGCCATCATTCCCAATTATATTTTTCAGCGAGAAAAAATCCATGAAGGGGCGAAGGTTTCCTTTCAGATTGAGGAACTCAGCTACGTCAATCTTCGGGAAGGTCGTGAAATTAAAAAATTCGTCGTGGCCGATTATTCCATCTAAATTTTTCCAAAATAGGATTCAGGCTGGAATTCGCTCGTTCCATGGTGGTTTCTGATTGGAATTTAGTGGTGTGTCCGGTGGAAATAGACGCCCGTGCCATAGGCCTAAAAAATGTTTGTGGCCGAGTCCCTTTGCTTTGAGACAAAGCAGTCATTTACTTTCCAGAAAAGCGAGGTCGACGTTTTTCGATGAAGGCAGTTACGCCCTCTTTGAAATCTTCTCCTAGAGAGGAGGCGGCGATTTCTTCCCGTTCCAATTCCAATTGGTCGTGTAGATTCGAGGTAAAGGAGGCGAGTTGTAATTTTTTGATTCTCGCCAAACTACGTGTGGGGCGGGCGATAAGTTCGTCCGTTAATTTTTTGAGTTCTATTTCAAATTGAGCTTCGGGCCAACAGTGATTGATGAGTCCCCATTTTTCAGCTTCTTGGGCGGAAAATACTCGTCCTCGTAGCAGAGCTTCCAGGGCGAGGCGTGATCCCAGGATCCTCGGCAGAAAAAAAGTAGTGCCGGCGTTGGGAGAGAGGGCGATGTTGATGAAGGAAGGAGAAAGTGTGGAAGTCTCTGAGGCCACAACTAAGTCACAGGCCATGGCGACTCCAAAACCCGCTGCATAGGCGGGGCCTTGCAGGGCGGCGATTACCACCTTGGGCATCGCGATCATCTGGAGGATGGTTTCGTTGAGGTGGGCGGAGATTTTTTTGAATCCGACCTCACTTTGATCGAGATTCTCCTTAAAAAAACGCAGGTCTCCTCCGGCTGAGAAGGCCTGATTAGCGCCACGGATGACTAAAACTTTGACCGATTCGTCTTGGGCGGCGGCGTGAACGGCGCCTTCTAAAGCTTCGGCTAACGCGTAATTGAAGGCGTTGCGACATTCGGGACGATTGAGTATCAAAGTGCGCACACCATTTTCATTTTTGGTGAATAAGATTTGATGGTCCATCGTGGCCTCTGCTATGAGCCTACTTCCAAGTGCTCGTGTGTTGATATTTTGAAACAAGGAGATTTCTGTTTATGAAATTTTCGACCCTAAGTCGTCATCCTCTCCAAGCGTCTGGCGATATCATAGTTCTACCTCTTCTCGATAAAAAACTTTTTCCCCACGATCAGGTCAAGGCCGTCGATGAAGCCTTGGGTGGATTGGTCAAAAAAATGGTCGAGGAGCTGGGGTTAAAAGGAGAACCGGGAGAGTCTCTTTGGCTCAATGGACACGGGGATTTCCCTTTTCAGTTCATTCAAGTGGTGTCTTTGGGGGCTGCTCAAGATCTCACCCCTGAGATCTTTCGTCGCGCCTCGGCCCAGAGTGCCAAAGAGGGTGCCCAGCGTCGTAGAAAAAATATTGTCTCTCTTTTGCCTTTGGCAAAGCCTGAGGCTTTCCAGGATTACGATTTGGGACAGTCCTTGGTAGAAGGTGCAGAACTCGCGCTTTATCGCTTCGATCAATTTCGCGGCCGCAAGACGGATCCCCAAACCTTAAAGGAAATTAGTTTTTTTCTCGGTGATTCCATAAAGGCGACAGATTTTTCCAAGGGAATGAAATCCGCTGAGATTGCTTGTGAGGGAGTGGTTTTGGCTCGAAATCTCGTTAATACGCCGAGTCGTGATAAGCCCCCTGTGTTTTTAGCGGAACAGGCCCGTAAGATCACCGGGATTGAAACCAAGGTGTTCGATCATAAAAAAATTCAAAAAATGGGGATGGGTGCGCTTTACGGGGTGGGGATGGGATCGGGAAACCCTCCAGTTTTTGTCGAGATGCATTACAAGCCAAAAAGCAAAGCGCGTCATCGTGTCGCCATTGTGGGCAAAGGCATCACCTTTGATAGCGGTGGGCTTTCCCTCAAGCCGCCCAAGAGCATGGAAACCATGAAAGACGATATGGCGGGTGCCGCCGCCGTTTTGGGAGTGATGAGTGTTTTGCCTCGACTCAAGATTCCCGTCGAGGTTTACGGTTATATCGCCTCCGCCGAAAATATGCCCGATGGGTCGGCGCAACGTCCTGGCGATGTGGTGACGGCCTACAATGGTACTACGATCGAAGTGCTCAACACAGATGCTGAAGGACGTTTGGCCTTGGCCGATGCCCTCAGTTATCTGACAAAACATCGCCAAGTGGATTACATTATCGATTTAGCCACCTTGACGGGCGCGGCTCTTGTGGCCTTGGGAGATCTTTACACTGCCGCTTTGGGCACCGACGATGAGCTGATTCAGCGTCTCAAAGAAGCGGGTGAATTTTGTGGCGAAAAACTTTGGCAGTTGCCTTTGGCTAAGGAATACAACGAGTATTTCAAAAGCGATGTGGCCGATTTGCAAAATATCGGTGGGCAATGGGCGGGAACCATCAGTGGCGCTCTGTTCTTGAAGAATTTCGTCGACGAAAAAGCTAAGTGGGCCCATTTGGATATCGCCGGGCCCTCTTGGGCTAACAGTCCCTGGCCCTATTCTTCCAAGGGAGGCACGGGGATCATGGTGCGTACCTTGCTGAAGTTTTTTAATAACCTGTAGTCGAAGACTTCATATCATCCTAGGCTGCGCCGTACCTCGGCTGCCTTGAGGATGTCCTCGTCGACGGGTTTTTTCTGCACCCAATTTTGCACTACGTTAGACGTGTAATTGCGGTGGAGTAGTTCGTCAGGGGTTTGGGGGCCAAGACGGGTTCCTAAAAATTCTTCTAGGTACTGCAGTCCCGTAAGAACCCGCTTCCATGGGCTTTGGTAATGGCTAAGGACGCGTAGATTTTCTTCGTTGTAATAGCGCCCTATTTTCTGCACGACCTCCGGAAGTTCCGGATAGAAATGCAACAAGTCCTCCAGTTGTTTCGACTGATGGAGTGCGCGGAGGCCTCGTCCCAAACCGATGAGTTCTGGGGGAATGCCTAGGGAGTAAAAAACCGCTGTGAAGGCAATAGCTCGGGGCAATTGCAATCCCTTCTTTCCCACTTGTCGAGAATAGCCAAAATGTCCGGTATGTTGGAGTCGTTCTCGCCTCGGAGGAATGTGTCGTGACATTTCATTGATGAAGGGACTCAGGCTTTCCACGGTGCTTCGATAGTTTTCGACAAGCGGAGCCTCGATTTCGTGAATTTTTTCCAGATCTTGTTTACTGAAAATGATGGGACAAGAATTTCCGAGGCGCCGGTTGAGCTTTGCGATGGCGGCTTTAACTTTTTCCAGGGGATGGTCGTAGCGAAAACTGGATTGCACCGTCACCGTATACAAACCGGGATAGGTATCGAGAAATTCGTCGATGGAGTCGGGGTGTAATCCACCACGAAAACGTAGACTGCCAACGCCGATGATGGGTTTGACGGGGATCCCTGTCTTTTGTTCAAAGGTGTAGTACTCGGAGAGAGCGGCCTTGGCGCTCAGTACGGCGGCGACGAAACCTCCATCGAGTGCGGGGTCACTTCGTGCGATGAAGGGGCGAAGGTAGGACAGAGGTTTTCCCGTCAGCTTTTGATAAAACTGAGCGTACTGTTCCAGAATTTTTCGGCTCTTGAGTAGGGTTCCCGTGCCTTCGATGAGGGGAATGATTTCTAAAAACTCGGGTTGCAGATCCCGGGTGCCCAACATCTTTTGTAAAAAGTGCCCAGTTTCATGGAATTTTTTTTGTAAGATTTTGAGTTCGTCCGCCGAGGTCGTCATCGGGTGAATAACTTCGAACAAAGGGGGAGAGGAAAACCCCATTTCACGGGCTGAGTAGGCCGCCGATAAAATTCCGGTAAAGGCGCGAAGCAATCGAGCTTGCCCCTCTTTTTGAATATTGGGCACACGGTAGGTGAGAAAACGGTCAACGCCCAAGGGATGTTTTTTGAAATAGTCGAAATGGCGTTGGTACAGGCGGTCCACTACGGCTTCGTCTACAAACTTTCCTTCCCAATCCCACATGTATTCATGGCATCCCAGATCGGAAAAAGAACGGTAACATTCCTCCACTTCATGAGCGGTGGAGATGAAGGCTTTGCGAAACCAGTAGGGAACCAGGGCGTTGTCGGGGTGTTGGGTGGCAAGGGTGGCAGGAATTTTTCGGGCTATATTTTTGGACATGGCGCCTAGCATAAAACTTGGTTTAGCTTCAGGCAAGAAGCAATAACTATTGGGAATAATAGGGAAAAACAAGGCGACTGCGAGAGGCTTTGGATCGAAGGCGGTTTTGGAAAAAATCGTTTGGAAAAATTAAAAAAATTTAATTGTTTTAAAAATTGCTTTGCGAGCCCAAAAAAATGCCTGTACAATGGAGTTCTTCTTCTCTCCTAATCTTCCAGGTCCAGAAGGCCCGAGATGCTTCAAAAAAGCGTTTCGGGCCTTTTTTTATTTTTATTGGTTTAGAAAGCCCGGGGCCTGAGGTTAACTCAAAGAAAACTTTAACTAATTTTCGCCCAAGCTCTTTGATTTTCAGGGCAGAGGAGAGGGGTGTTGCCAGACCGCTCGGGCCCAGCGCCCCACAAATTGAGCGAGTTGCTCTGCCAGGAAGCGGCATTGCAGTTGTCCGCCATAGCCGTCGTCTCCCCGCAAAACCTGCTGAAAGGTAAGATCAAGGGATTCCCATTGAAGCAACCATTCCTCTCGAACGGTTTCCGGAAAATCCCGGAGCGACGAGATTATCTCTTCGCGAAAGGTGGAATAGGCTGAGCTTTTCTTGAGGACTCTGAGGACATCAAGGCTGAGGATATTGGCGGTTCCCTCCCAGATGGCGAGAATTTGTGAGTCACGAAGCATTTTCGCCAGGGGAAAATCTTCCACACAACCGTTACCTCCCAAAATCTCGATGCCGCGGTGGCAGTTTTCGATGCAGTTTTCGGCTGTGTAAAATTTCATAAGAGGAGTGAAGAGTCTGAGCAGGAGAGCGTCGTTAGGTCGGCCTTGCCCACGTTCGAGGCGGTCCATGCGCCGGATGCCTTCGAAGGTCAGAGCGATACAAATCTCGGTTTCTTCCTTCATGCGGGCCAAGATGCTTTGCACCAGCGGATATTGGTCAATGTTTTTTCCGAAGGCCATGCGTCCTTTGGCGTAATGTTCGGCCTCTAAACAGGATCGTCTCATCAAACCGATGGACCAAATGGCGTTGTAGGTGCGCGAGAGATTAAGCATGTCGGTCATGTATTGAAAACCTTGATCGAGTTGCCCCACGGGGAAGCCCACGGCACCTTCCAGGGATATTTCCGCCGTGGCCATCTCACAGGTGCCTAGTTTTTCTTTGAGGCGATGAATACGAAGTGCGTTAGGTGTTCCGTCTTCCAATTGTCGAGGCACGAGAAATAGGGCCAAGCCACGTGTTCCCTCAGGTGCTCCTTCGGGTCGAGCCAAGACCATGGCAGTCGTCGAGCCCGCGTTGGAGCAAAACCATTTTTCTCCGTAGAGTTTCCACTCTCCCTGTTCGAGTCGCGCTTGGCAGCTATTGGCTCCCACGTCCGAGCCGCCCTGAATTTCCGTCAGGTACATGGCACCATCGGCAAAGTTTTTCCAATCCAGGCTGGTGAGACGAGGGACCCAAAGGGCTCGCAAGGAATCCGAGCCATAGCGCTCGATCAATTGTAGAGTCCCATCGGTCATGCAGATCGGACAATAAATAACCGATCCCGATTGGGAGAGAAGATAACCTAGGGCAAATTTCAAGAGTGGCCCGTAGTATTTTCCAGTTTTTCGAAATTCTTGGGAATGACCTAGGCCGATGATTCCGAATTCGTAGGCACATTGAGCGATTCGTCGATAACTTTCGTGATACTCGATTTTATCGATAGGATTTCCTCGGGCATCGTAGCCCATCCAACGCGGAGGATTTTGATCGGAGGGTAAAACGCAGGGAGAGATTTCTTGTGCGGAGAGTTCTCCCATGGAGTGAAGTAGGGGGTTAACCCAACCCCATTCCTGTTGTGGAAATAATCTTTGGCAAATCTTGGAAAAGAAATCGTCTTCGGAAAAATAATTTTTCGGATGATATTGGGGGATGGGATTTGAATTCGACATAGATTTTTCCTCGGAGTCTCTTCAGCGTAACTGATAAGTCCTTTTCGATGGAATGAAAAAAACAGCCCTCTAGTAACGGGTTTGGGATGTTTTCTGGGACTGGATTTTGCTTTCCGACAATAACATTGACGCTACACAACTCCAATCTCTAGGATTGTCCCACTTGAGGAACAGGAAGATTTTTAGAATATATTGTTAACTTGGTGAGCTTCCTTTAGGTCCTAGGTCAATGCTGTTTTCATGGCCGTCGGAAAAGAAAACTTTGTTTTCTAAAATACTAGATTTGGGCTTTCTAGTTTTTGTCATAAGAGGGAAGTATATGAGAAAAAATCTTTGGATCTTAGGATTGGCGTTGGGAGCTAGTGCGATGGTTTGGCAGGTGCAGGCCACTGCTGACTCTAATGCTTCGGTGGTCTTCGATGGAATCCAGCAAAGTCAGGTGGGGCGTTTTCCCAGCGGCTGGAAGACCTATCCCTTTCAAAAAAATAAGGCCCATCAAATTTATAAAGTCGTAGAAGAAAACGGTGCGAAGTACATTCAGGCCGTCGATCACAAGGATCTTTCTGTGCCCATTTTTAAAGATGTGTTTTGGGATACGCAGAAATACCCTTATTTAAAATTTAAATGGCGTGCTCGCCTTTTGCCTAAAGGGGCTCGGGAATCCTCACCCGAAACCAATGACAGTGCTTGTGGTTTGTATGTGGGATGGTCACGAAGTCATGCGTTGAAATACGTATGGAGCAGTTCTTTGTCTCCTGGAACCTACTGGGCGAAAAACCCAGGAAAGTTTGTGGTGGTCGTCTTAAATTCCGGAGAGAAGTCTCTGGGGCAATGGCAGGAGGTTTCTCTAAAAATCCCCGAAGAACACCAAAAGTATTTCCAGAAGCCCATGGAGGGAAGCCCGGAGGGAATTGGTTTACTCACCGACGGAAACGCGACCCATCAACCCGCCGAGTGCGATTATGCCGACTTTCGCATCAGTAGCGCACCTTAGATTTTGAAAGCTTCCTCACCTTAAAAGGTCTCAGGGAATAGTTCCCAGAGCTACCTTCGGGGGAGCGTTCGCCCCAAGGGGGCGTTTATTTTTCTCTCGGATGAATGTTTCTAGCCAAGTTGACCCAATCTAAAAGTGACGGCCAAAATTTTCTCCGACCGCGTAAGCCACGTTGGGTTCGTTGTCGTGTTCGTCACGATGGGAATGGGCCTCTTCTTTCCAAAAAACAGCATCAGTTTTACGGAGATGAGGTTTTCGGTTGTTTACGGGGGTTTTAGGATGGCGCACCTTCCATCGTTGCATGATCAGTTTTTGTCTGACCTTGAAAAGATGGTCGCGGCAGTCTGCCTTTTTTTCTTGGGGAGCTTCTAGATACACCTGATAGTCTTGGCAAAGTCTTTCCGCCAAAGATTGATCATGGGGCGTCTTGGAAGTTGTGTGGACGAGACTAGAAAGTTGATCTTGTTTTTGATATTCGTCGAGCAAATCGAGCACGATGCCGCGAACCTTTCGGGTTTTTCCTCCCAAAATGTACTGTAGTGTATTGAGACTAAATTCGAAATTTTTCTCAAGAAGATCCTGTCTCAAAAGAATTGCCAGTTGACGGCGTGTGAGTCCGGGATTTTTTTGCAAGATCCCATCAATTTTTTCAGTAAGGTCTTGAATGGGGCGGTATTGGTGTTCGGCGCTTACAGCTGAAGGTAAAGAATCGAGAAAAACTTCCACCGATTTTGTGCTATTCCAACCGGTGGATTCGAGAATTTCCTTAAGTGTTTCCAAGAGAACTTTTCGAGTTCGGTGAGTTTTTCCCTCGAGGATGCTTTGTAAACTGCTGAGATGGTAGGAGTAACCCTTATTTTTGAGGCGTTTTTGTAGCTCAAGGGCCAATTGTCTTTTGCTATGGTGGGGAGAGCGCAGTCGATAAGCTTCGAGTACTTGTAGAAACGCTTCGCTTTCCACCACAACGGAGACAAGGCTTTCGTCGGATCGAGATTTTTCAAAGAGTTCCTGTAGTTGTTTTTCGTTTTGGTAACCTTCTGCTTTCAGTAAGGAGCGCAACTCGTCTTCGAGGATTTTGCGAACCTTTTGGGTTTTGCCTCCCAGGGTCGCTTGCAGGGTTTCCAAACCTAATGCGATATTTTTTTGCTGGAGTGATTTTTCCAGTAGGAGAGCCAGTTTTCGCTTGCTGAGTCCCTTGCGAACCCAGAGGTAAGCCTGTGTCAGTTGGCGGAAAACTTCAGGATTCACGTACAACTGTGGATCGTCAGAATGTTGCAGTTGCTGCTTTTCGTCGTCAAAATTTTTTATCAATGCATTAGATTCATGGGGAAGTCTGCTTTTGATCCAATGTAAAAATTCAGTTTCAAGAGCGAGTGGAACATAGGCGATGCGGCCCTGTAGCTGCCGTTTAAGAGTGCGGGAGTGATAGGACAGCCCATGTTTTTCAAGAGCATGGGATAGGTCGCGGAGAATCTCAACACTCTGGGGGGCATGGGGGATCCGCTGGATTTGGGAAAATAATCGGGCCAAGGGCTGTCCGTAGATTTTAACCTTAGGAATATCTTGGGATGGTTTTTTTTTCATAGTAAGCACCACTATATAAATATTATTACTAAATAATAATGATTATTACTTGGTAATATTTTTTAATGTGTCTTGTCAAGTGGATGGGGTTGGGAAGGGGTGAGGTTTTTTGGGGATATCAAGCTAGGCATTGAGATTTAGTGGGCATTTATCTTTTTGAGCTTGCACTCTTTTCACGCCGTGTATGGAGCTTTCTTCCGTTGTTTTCCTTCGAGAGATCTTTTAAGAGGCGGTAGTTCTTTTTTTGGGAAGTGGTGTAGGATGGAAAGACGTGAATTGGAGAAAATGGGTAAAGTCATGCCCACATTAGAAGATAAATTACGTCAGGCGCAGTTAAAGATTACGCCCCAGCGTTTAGAAGTTTTGCGTGCTTTGGAGAAGTACCCCACCCATCCTTGCGCGGATACGCTGTATCGTGCCGTGAAACGGCGTTATCCCTCGGTTTCCTTGGCCACGGTGTATAAAACTTTAGAAACCTTAGTGGCGGTCGGACAAGTCAAGGTCGCTTTGGTTAATAAAGGAAAGGCGTTTTACGATACCCGCGTTGACGCTCATCATCATTTTCTTTGTACCCAGTGTGGTTATGTGGAGGATGTGGATATTAAGTTGGGTTGTCTTGATGCCTGTGCTCCCAGGGGAATGCTAGAAGAACATCATGTCGATCACAGTGAAGTCGTTTTCCACGGAGTGTGTAACGATTGTTTGACCCGCACCAAGCGGGCGATGAGTTGAGTTTCCATGGTTCGCCAAGTTTCTTGCCCCCATTGTCGTCGCGCTACTCCCTATGAGGGTAACCCCCATCGTCCGTTTTGTAGTGAGCGCTGTCATCGTTTTGATCTCGGAGCTTGGGCTTCCGAGCAATACCGGGTGCCCGGGGAGAATTTGGGTTTGAGCGACGTTCGATTAACCGATGCCGAGTTTGCAGAAGACGTTGGCGAAAAAATATCCGACGCAAGCAGCTAGAAAACTAAGGTGTTCTTCGAAAGAGCGCGCTTATCGAGTGAAAGAATTCTGGGTTTGTAAGATTTCCCTGAGCCAACCGTAGCGCAGGCCGTGATGGCTGGCGATCACTTCGGGCAATTGAAAAAACTCCATAATCTCCCAAAGAATTAATCCCCCCAAAGGCAGCAGTTCGGCTCGTTTCGGTGCCATCCCCGGCAGGACTTCTCGTTCAGGAATGCTCAGTCGGCGTAGTTTTTCGATGGTCACGCCTAGGGAGCGTCGTTCCAATATAAAGCCATGAACTTTTTTGACATCGAAATTCGCCAGACCCTGCATCAAACAGGCCAAGGCTGTGGGAGTCGCGGCTACGGCCACCCAGTGGCGGGGTCGATCTTGTACATGAAGGGGGGGCGCGTTTTTTAGGATGGAACGGATGGAACGACGCATTTTTTCCCAGATTTCATCTTCGATGGGATGGCGACGGACAAATCCTTCAAGGAGTCGTACCGTGCCCAAGGGTAGGCTGACGCCCGTTCCTTGGGGGCTCCATACCAATTCGGTGGAGCCTCCTCCGATATCGATCATGCCGACCGTGTGTTCGGCGCTGCCGAAGTCGTATTGAGCCGAAAGATAGGAATAGTGGGCCTCTTCTTCTCCCGAGAGGATGCGGACAGGAATTTGCAAGGTTTGTTCTAAATCTTTTGCGAATTGAGCGCCGTCGCTGGCACGCCGAAAAGCGGCTGTGCCGGCGGCGTATAACGAGTGGACGCCGTGTGCGTGGGCATTTTTTTGAAAACGTCGGACGACTTCTAGAACGCGAGCCTTGGCTTCGGGGCGAAGCGGCCCCCCCTCCTGCAATCCTTCGGAAAGCCGGGCTACGTCGTGGTCCTCATAGAGAACCACGCATTGTCCTGAGTCATCGAGATATCCCGCGGTCAACAAGACGGTATTGGAGCCGATATCCAACACGCCGATGCTCTTTGGTTCCATTCTCTATTTGCTCTTTTCTTTGTCGGCATCCAACCAGGGGGACCATTCGGGGGTTTTGCACATCCCATCTTGGGTGATGGCCATTTGGTTGGAGCCATCCCACATCATGATGAACAAATTGGAATCGCCGATACGGCTGGTTTTAAAGATGAGGTAGCGCCCGTCGGGTGACCAAGTGGGGTTTTCATTGTTGCCCGCCGAAGTGAGCTGTTCCACCTGTGTGCCGTCGGCGTTCATGGTGAAGATATTAAAACCTCCGTCGGCTCTTTTTACGAAGGCGATTTTGTCACCCCGTGGCGACCAAGCGGGGGTATCATTTTGATATCCCGAGAAGGTGAGTCGTTTGGTGTTCTGGCCAGTGCGGTCGGTTACAAAAATATGGAGATTGCCTGCCCGTTCCGAGGAGAAGGCGATCAACTCACCATTGGGAGAGAAGGTCGGAGAGATGTCGATCCCCAAGGTTTTGGTCAATTGGGCCACGTTCTGTCCCTTCAAGTCGATGAGATGGAGATCGGGTTCTCCTCCCATGCTGGAGGAAAGGGCGATGGTCTGTCCGTCGGGTGAGAAAGTAGGAGTGATATTGAGCGTATTATTGAAGGTGAGACGTTTAGGGCGGCTCCAACTCTCGGATCCCTTGGCTTCTGCCAGATAGAGTTCGGGAAAATATTTCTGATAGGAGGTGAATACGAGGTCTTTGCCACTGGGAGACCAAGCTGGAGACAGATTGAGGGTGGTGTTGTTGGTGACAGGGGTACGTTCTGAACCGTCCACATTCATGACCACGATTTGTTCCTTGCCCCTAGGGCCACAGGCGGCAGCGACTTTGGTACCGAAGATGCCTCGCTCTCCGGTGAGCACCAACATGATTTCATCGGCAAAACGATGGATGGCCTGATTGGGTAAACCTTTTTTGACTTTGTATTCTTTGCCTACGAGCATCTGCTTGAGTTGGGGATCGTAGAGGCGCAGTTCTAAGGTAAGGGATTTTCCCCGTCGACGGTAGACGCCTTTGACAAACACACGGCTGCCGGTGGCACTCCAAGCTCCGAAGTTCATGGCCTCGGGTGTTACCTCGGGATCGTTGTTGAGTGAGGCTGGAACATTAAGTAAATCAAAATAGCCTGCCAATTGCATGTCTCGGCGGAGTAGCCCGGCTAATTTGCGCCCTTCTTCGTCGGGGCTTTTACTTTTATCGTTGATGAAATCTCCAATGGCGATGGGGAATTTATGCTCTGGAGAAAATTGATCGACCAAAATGTAAATGGCCCCCCAGGATTTCAAAGGTAAAAAGATCAAAACCAAGAGTGCGATGAAGAGGTGTTTTAATTTCATATGAGGCTTCCTAATTGATCATTCCGTGAATGGAGGCTTGGGTTTGAACCCGAACGAGCCTTTTAGGAAAGATCATGAAAAAACTCAAATAGGATTTTCGCCTCGGGTTTTACCCTCTGTTTCGATGGGAAGTTTTGGGAAGAGTAAAGTAGCCCTCTATAAAACCCGACCGGCGAAGTCGATCACGAAACCACCGCGTAGCGCTTCTTGCTTGACTCCGGAGGGGGGCGGAGGAAATGGCGACGAGCGTTCCACGGCACGGAGCGCTGAATTGTCAAAGCTGGCGTCTCCACTGCGTTTGATGAAGGTGGTGGAAATAACTTGCCCCGAGGCGTTGATTTGTACCCTCAGGCGCGCCAACAATTTTCGGGACTCACCGCCGGCGTTAGTTTTTACCCAACTGCGGACGATCTTGGAGCGTACCGAGGATTGGTACTGAGCGTAACCCAGATCACGGGGCCCCACTTTCCCCCCCGGACTACCGAGTCCGCCAGGAGAGCTAGGTACATTAGGATCTCCATCAGGTTCGGCCAGTTGACGGTCTCGTTCTTCGAGTTGGCTGTCGATTTGCGATAGGGCCTGATTAATCTTGCTAGCATCGGGTTGGGCGGTTTTAGCGGTTCTTAGGCTCGGAGTACCGCTTCCGGAACCGGAAGTGGTGGTTTTGCCTTTACGAGAGGTGGCGGCGGTACTCGTTTTTTCTTTTGTCTTCAATACAGGCTGTCCTGGCTTGGGCGGAGAAACGGTTTTTGTGGCCGTGCTTTTATTGGAAGCCTTTGGGGTTTTGGGCCCTGGTTCAGGATTTTTATTTTTGGAATTACTACTGCTGGGAGTTTTTGCCACCGCTGGAGGGTTTTTTGGAGGGGAAGCTTTGGGTGTTGGGGCCTTTGGAGTGGATTCGGCTTTGGCAGTATTTGTTTTGGGTCGTTCGGCGGGAATGACTTCCTCGACGGGAGCGGATTTCGCCTTAGGTACTGAAGAGTCGATTTTACGAGGGAGCCCCGGGGGAGCATCGCTCTGTCCCTTCGGGGTACCAAGACGTGGCTCCAGGTTGAGCATGGTGATTTTGGTCTCAGGCTTGTGGGGAGGAGGAGCCAACTCCATGAGGATGCCAAAGATCAAAAAAACGATCGTGTGGAATCCCACAGAATAAACGAGACATTTTGTTAACGAGGGCGAAGCGTTCACGTTGAAAATTCACACGCTGGAAATTCAGTGGAGGTCGGATTTACAAAGAGGGCCCTTTGGAGTTCTCTTCGGGTTGGGTCACCATGCCGATGCGGGTGATGCCAAGCTCCTTGGCCATACTCATGATTTCCACCACGGTTCCGTAAGGGACATCTTTATCCGCCCGAACAAAGAGTACTTTATCGGCTTCTGCCGATCCTTCAAATAAACTTTTGAGGGGAGGTTCCAGGGTCTCGAGATCATAAGAGTTTTTATCATCCCCTTCGAAATACACGCGACCTTCCTTGGAAACGGTAATGATCTTGTCCTTTTTAGCGTCACTGGCATCGGCGGTGGAGACGGCAGGAAGATCAACGTCGATGCTCTCTTGCATGAAGGGGGCGGTGACCATGAAGATGATCAGCAAGACCAACATAATATCGACCAAGGGGACGATATTGATTTCGCTTAGGGTACTTTGGTCTCCGGAATTATTGGGAGCTTGAAAGGCCATGGTTTCTCCTAGGGATGCTTAGAAATATTCTCTTTCAATGCGGTGTTCGAGGTCGGTGGAGAAATCTCCCAGGGATTTCGCGAGCGCTTTAATACGGGTTACAAAATAGTTGTAGGCAATAACTGCGGGAATGGCCGCGGCAAGGCCAACGGCGGTAGCGACCAATGCCTCGGCGATATAGGGTCCGACAACGGCCAGGCTGGTGGTTTTCTGTTGGCCGATGGTGAAAAAAGCGCTGAGAATTCCCCACACCGTTCCGAATAGACCGATGAAGGGACAAGCTGAGGCGGTAGTGGCGAGGAAGGGCGTCAACTGTTCAAGTCGATGGGTTTGGTCGTTTTGTGCCTGGCGAATCTTGCGGTGAATGTGATCGATTCGAAGGTCGAAATTGGAGTTGGGATCCTTGGCTTTGATCTGTTTGAAGCGAAGGATGTCGGACATTCCCGAGGAAAAGATGTTGTAGAGGGGATTGCCGTCCTGGGGCGCGGGCTTGGTGAGGATTTCATCGATGGAATAGGCATTGTCGAAGGTTTGTGAAAACTTGGCCGCGCTTTTCTTGGCTCTTTTGAGTTGTAGGTATTTGAAAAAAATAATGGCCCAAGAGGCGATAGAGAAAAAAATTAAAATAAAAAGTACCGACTGAACGACGGGACCGCTGGAAAACACCATCTTTAAAATGGAGGTGTCGCCCATATCGGCTACGGCACTAGGATTGGAAGTTTGGGATAAAAGAGCTGGGAGATAATTCATGAGGAACTCCTTCAAAGGGACTCGTCGGTTGCAAGAGCTAACACGTCGTAGCCTCCCGGGAAGGTTTTAATTTTTCAGGTTTTTTTTACAAAGAAGTTCTGCCCTATGCAGAAAACCTCTCGGCCCGGCTCTAACATAGGCAAATACTGAATATAAATAGAAAAATTTTAGTCGGTTTCGAATCAAGTGGATGGTTTGGGTGCTTTCTTGACAAGAGTTTTAAAATGCCAATAGAAATAACCCTTTGCAGGAAGGGTTCAAACCCTCTAAGTCTTGACTCTCTTTTGGGTTTCTACTTTTGATCAAGGAGTATTTATGAGTTTGCGTACGGCGATGGAAGAAGCTTTGCAGCGCGGTGAAAAATTCAAAGAGCAAATTTTGACAGAAGTACTGAGCTCCCAGGCGGTGCAAGACCTCTTTCAAAACGAGCTGTTTCTCAAATCTCTCAGCCGGGTCTTGAATACGAAATATGAGATTCAAAAAGCCCTGAAGGCGAATATGCGCACCATGTTGAAGGTGTTCAATGTGCCCACCCGAGAAGAAGTCCATTCAATGGAACGTAAGATCCACCGTCTTGAAACCGAGATTGACGGCATTCATCGAAAAATTCTCACGGAGCGCCTGAGTTCCCAAAACGTAAAAAAAACTATTCAGTCTAAAAAAGCCTCGCCCCGGAAGTCCCCTGCCAAGTCCAAGGGACATACCCACTAAAACGGATGGATACGCCCATTGGAGTTTTTGATTCTGGTTTGGGGGGCTTAACCGTTTTACGAGAAATCGAGCGGGTTTTGCCTGGGGAGAATTTGCTTTATGTGGGCGATACGGCTCGGGTCCCCTATGGGGTGAAGTCTGCCGAGACCGTGACTCGTTACGCCCAAGAGATTTGTGATTTTTTGCTGGGGCAGGGGGTCAAGGCCATTGTGGTGGCTTGCAATACGGTATCAGCGGTCGCCTTGCCGGTTCTGCGCGAGACTTATTCCGTTCCCATCATCGGAGTGTTGGAGCCTGGGGCTCAAGCTGCGGCGCGTTGGAGTCGAGGTGGGCAAATCGCGGTGATCGGCACGGAGAGCACGATCCGTTCTCACAGTTATCCTAAGGCCATTTTGCGGCATATGCCCCAGGCTCAGGTACAAAGTCGGGCTTGTCCCCTCTTTGTTCCTCTGGTGGAAGAAGGTTGGTTGGACCACGAAGTGACGGAACGGGTTGCGCGCATTTACTTGGGAGAAGGACTCGGAGCCATCGATACCCTCATTTTGGGTTGCACTCATTACCCTTTGCTTAAGGCTGTGTTGCAGCGCGTGTTGGGAGATGGAGTTCGCTTAGTGGATTCAGCGGAGGAAACCGCTCAGGCCTTGGCGGGTCTTTTGGAGGAGCGGGGGCTTCTGAATCGAAAGGGAACGCCACCGGTTCGGCGTTATTTTTCCACGGATGCTCCCGAAAAGATGCGAGACATGGCCCAACGTTTTTTGGGACATGCGGTCGATTCGGTTCAGCTGACCGATCTGGTCACCGATTTAAAAATAGGGGTCCAAGGGGGAGCTCGCTCTTGAGTTTGGATCAGTCTTTTTTGAAAACAGAGGCAGGGGGTTAGCTTCTGTGTTTGGGTTTGTAATTTGTATTGACTCCCCAAGTGGTCATGTTAGTTCAGCGCCTCTATCTGGCCTCTAAATAGCCTTCGGAATTCCATGAAAAAAGTCGACGATATCCAAGAATTAAAAGAAATTGCCCGGCAGTTGCGCGTGGATGCCCTCAAAATGCTCCACAAAGCGGGATGCGGTCATACGGGGGGCCCCCTCGGAATGATGGATCTCATTGCCGTGTTGTATTTCAATACCCTTAATCATGATCCTCAGAATCCCCATTGGGATTCGCGAGATCGTTTCATTTTAGCCAATGGACATACTTGTCCTGCTCTGTACGTGGCCTTGGCTCGTTCCGGTTATTTTCCCCGGATAGAACTCGACCGTTTGCGGCAGTTGGGTAGTCCTTTGCAGGGGCACCCCAAACTGAATGTCGATTGGGGTATCGAGATGTCTACGGGTTCCTTAGGGCAGGGCATGTCGGTGGGAAATGGTATGGCCTTCGCCGCCCGTTTAGATAAAAAAGACTACTTTGTTTATTCCTTTCACAGTGACGGTGAGGCTCAGGAGGGGATGTTATGGGAGGCGGCCTTAACGGCGGGGCATCATCGTTTGGATAATCGAGTTGGAATTTTAGACTTTAACGGTATTCAAATTGATGGCTTCAATAAAGACATCAAAGATGTTTCTCCCCTGGAGGATAAATTCGTCGCTTTCCGATGGGCGGTGCGCACCATCGATGGCAACGATATTCCGGAGATCTTAGATGCCATGGACTGGGCTCGTAAAACCCGTGGCAAACCCAAAATGATTATCGCCAAAACCATCATGGGCAAAGGGGTTTCCCTGTTTGAAAACAAACCCCATTACCATGGCGTAGCTCCTAACGACGAGGAACTGGCTCTAGCATTGAAAGAATTGGGAGAGGTGTAGACCATGGTAGCGAAGATTGCGACCCGAGATGCTTATGGCAAGGCTTTGGTGGAGTTGGGAAAGACCAATTCACAAGTGGTGGTATTGGATGCTGATCTTTCTTGTTCCACCAAGACGATTTATTTCGCCAAAGAATTTCCCGAGCGTTTTTTCAATATGGGAGTTTCCGAACAGGATATGATGGGGACGGCGGCCGGCCTGGCGCTTTGCGGCAAGACAGTGTTCGCTTCGTCCTTCGCCATGTTTGCGACGGGACGCGCCTTTGAGATTGTGCGCAATTCCATCGTGTATCCCCATCTTAATGTCAAAGTTTGTGCCACCCATGCTGGCTTAACGGTTGGAGAAGATGGCGCCAGTCACCAGGCTTTGGTTGATGTGGCCATCATGCGAGTTTTGCCGGGGATGACGGTGGTTTGTCCCGCCGACGCCACCGAAACTCGTTTAGCGGTGCAGGCTTTGGCTCAGCAGCAAGGGCCCGCCTATTTACGTTTGTCTCGCGCCGCATTTCCTGTGCTTTATGGCGAAAATTATTCTTTTCAATTGGGTAAGGCCAATGTGTTGAGAGAAGGTCAACACCTGCATCTTTTAGCTTATGGTTTGATGGTCTCCCACTGTTTGGAGGCAGCCGAGTTACTCAAAACCCAAGGTATTTCGGTTTCGGTGGTCAATATGTCGACGATCAAACCCTTGGATACTGTTTTACTCGACCAGTTGGCCGCTTCGGGAGCGCCCTTGATGACGGTAGAAGAGCATTCCATCTTGGGAGGCTTGGGGTCGGCTGTGGCTGAGCATTTTTCCGAACGGGGAAAAACCCCTGTTCATCGGGTTGGGGTCCGGGATCAATTTGGTCAATCGGGTAGCGCCGAGGCTCTGTTGGCCCATTACCACCTGATGCCCGAGGATATTGCTCGGGAGGCGCGAGAATTTCTTGCTCGTTTATAGGGTTCCGCGGAAAATCAGGGCGCGCTCCTCTCTATTTTTGTGTTCAAAGATCGGGTTTTTCCCATGAGCATGAATGGACAAAGAGAGGTTAGGTCCTTATCAGGTATGAAAAAAAAATTATTTTTGCTGCTGGGTCTTTCTGTTTTTCCACTTGTGCTGTCGTTTGCTGTTCCCTTGCGGTTTGCACAAGCCCTTCCCGAAAAAATATATAAGAGCCTCGATCTTTTTACCAAGGTCATGGTCTTGGTTGAAAAAGACTATGTCGAAGAAGTCGATGGTGAAAATCTGGTCTACGGTGCCATCAAGGGTATGCTGGGCACTTTGGATCCCTACAGTGTTTTTCTTACTCCCGATGTCTACAAAGAACTCAAGGTAGAAACCGTGGGCCGTTTTGGCGGAGTCGGTTTAGAAATCACCTTGAAAGATGGGGTGCTGACCGTGGTTACTCCCATGGAAGACACGCCTGCAGCTCGGGCAGGGATCCAGCCGGGTGACCGCATCGTGAAGATTAACGGCACGACCACTAAGGGAATGAATTTAGCCGATGCGGTACGCCGTATGCGGGGCTTGAAAAAATCCAAAGTCGTTTTGACCTTATGGCGTGAAGGTCGCAAGAAACCCTTCGATGTTTCGATGGAACGGGAAACCATCAAGGTTAAAAGTGTAAAATGGGAACTGCTCCCCGATCGTATCGGGATTTTACGGATTACGAGTTTTCAAGAGCACACCTCCAACGAGATCCAAGAGGCCCTCAAAGAGATGGAAAAATCGGGGCCTTTGCGCGGTTTGGTCTTAGATTTACGCAATAATCCGGGAGGTCTGTTGGAAGAGGCTGTTTTTGTCAGCGATATGTTTTTGCCTTCGGGTGAAATCGTATCCACTCGGGGACGTTCAGGAACACTCGAAGTGCGCAAGGCCACGGGAACGGGAGCCTACACTCGAGTGCCGATGGTAATTTTGCTCAATGAGGGGTCGGCCTCGGCTTCAGAAATTGTGGCGGCAGCCTTGCGCGATAACGATCGGGCGAAGATCGTTGGGCAAACGAGTTTCGGTAAAGGCAGTGTGCAGACCGTCATCGATTTGGGGGAAGGAACAGGCTTAAAATTGACGGTGGCTAAGTACTATACCCCAGCGGGTATTTCGATCACTGGCAAAGGTATTGCTCCGGATTTTGCGGTTGAGCTTCCGGAAGATGTCCAGCCCTTTACTTTTGGCAAGGAGCAAAACGATCCTCAGCGACAAGCCGCCCTGCTTTATCTAACGACGGGCAAGGTTCCGCAAAAATTCTTGGCGCCCATTCCCGAGACTCAGGCTTCTACCGAATTGCCCCAGGAAGTGGGATCGGATTAGCCAGATTTCGAAGTAGTGACTTGCAATGGGGTTCTGTCTCGGGAAATATTTCTTAGCAGTTTTTGCTCGATGGATTCTGGGGATTTGCAGATCAGAACCGCGGCGAGGGGTTGAGGTGGATTTACGGGGGCTCTTTTTAGGGGATGAGTCTTCAAGAGTTTTGGTATCACCGTGTGATTTGTTTAGCCTGGGGAAGATTCAATAAAAAAATAAAGAGGCCATAGAAGATCCAATTTCGGATGACGTAGGCGCCGATACGGAGTTCAAGAATTAAAGGGCCTGTGAGCAAGAGCAAGAAGCCGACCATTCCCGCCAAGAGTAAAAGTCGTCCCCAAGATTTTAAACCGAGGAGTCCCGCTCCCCCTGCCAATACCGCCAGGTTTAAGGTACTCGTGACATCCAGAGGAAAGCCCCCGTGGAATCCGTGACGTAGATTTTCCACGAGAGGACTGATGCCGATGAAGATCCAAATCAAACCCACCGCACGAAGTAAAATGGCCATGGTCGTTTTTAAGGACTTTGTCGGGGAATGTCCAGAAGACGGAGGGGGGCGTAGTGCGTGTTTGTCGTTTCCAGTGAGTGACCCTTGCTTTGGGTGCTATTTGGCCACTCGGGGTTCTGTGTTTTGTTCGGGTTCGGTTTTACTCAAGTAATGCTCCAAACTGAATAAGATTTGTTGAGCCTTGAGCTCTTCTTCGGGATTGAGTCGTCCCGAGGCCAAGCGCTCTTCAATGAATTTTTTAAATTCCATGGGAGACATGCCTGGGGTTGATGAACTGAACTGTTGTATTTTGTGAAGGTTGGCGCGAAAGTCTTCTGAAAAAATTTCGCTGCGTAAGATTCCATCCACTGGACCTTGGGGTGCTAGGCCCCAAAAGGCAAGCAGGGTAGGCGCCATGTCAACGGTACGAGCGTAAGGATAAACTCCTGCTTTTATATCGGGACCATGCATCAGCCACAACACGCGACGGTCTTCCCGAAGGAGCGAACCGTGTCCTGCTACGAAGTTTTTCTTAAATTGTTTGTCGGGCACCGTGAGTAAAACGAGATCGCCACCGCGCCCATCGTCGAATAATTGGGGTAGGGCGACGATGCTATCGGGCAAGGGAAGATGGGAGCTTTCTTTTAGCCAAGATTCTGCATCTTGAAAGATTTTTTCGTCGATCCATCGTTTCAGGGTGGGATTGATTTTATAATTCAGCGGATCTTGTCCGGGGTCGGGAAGATAGGCGTAGCGCACTGTGTTTCCCTCGTAACGTCGCTCGATGAGGGCATGGGATTCGCGAAAAAATAAATGGGTTCGGGTGGGGCTTTCTGGAACTAGAACGATTTCAATATCGGGTTGGGAGCGAAGAGTTTCGATGAGGTCGACGCTTTGGCCATCCCGTCGGATAAAGTGGCGTAGTTGAGAATAAGAGGGAGTTTGTTTCCAGGATGGGCCCCACTTGAAGTAGAGATTGCTAAAACCGGTGCCATGATCCCCCCAGACGACTTCGCCATTCTCGGGCTGGTCCCGATTAATGGCAAAACCCGCATTTCGTAACAACTGAGGAAGATCCACAGTTCCTTTTAATTCGTGTTGTCCGTGGTCGCTAACCACGACTAGTAGGGTCTTTTCCCAAATGCCTCGATGCTTTAAGGTTTGAACGAGTTCTCCCAAAAATCGGTCGATGTGCTGGTAGAGATCAAGGGAGCGGGGACTTGCGGGGCCATTGTAATGAGCTACGAAGTCGAGTCCATAGAGATCGATCATGGAAAAACGGGGAAATTCCTCCAAGGGTAAGTCCCTGAATTTTTTTAAAGTGAAGTTCATGGCGGTAAAATCAAGGGCCTCGAAGGAGCGTTGCATATAGGCCTTCCAACCGGCGTAAAGCAGGGTGTTGTTGCCAATGCGATGGGCGTGTCCGTAGTTAGCAGATTCCATGGCCGCCATCGTGGGGTGTCCCCGCAGGGCATCGAAGAGCAATTGGGGAGCATCGCCTTGAATATTTTCTCGCTGTACTTGCAGGTAGTTGAAAAAGAGGGCATTGGTCCGGGCCATCCAGTGAGGACTCAGGAAGTCGAAGTGCTCCTGAGTAGGACGACTAAACCAGTCGAGGGAGGGAATGCCGTGATGGCCGGGGTAGAGTCCCGAGAGAAAGGCCTGGTGAGCTGGGTTGGAGAGTGGTGGAAAGACCGTCAGGGCATTTTCAAAACGGAGTCCTTCGGTAAAAAACAGCTTTTGAAAATGCGGGAGTTTTCCAAGTTGGACCTGGGATTCCAATTCTTGCGGTCTGGCCCCATCCAAGAGCAGCATGACGACGTAGCGATCCCGAATCTCAACGCGATCGGGACCATGGGGATGGAGTACGGCGTTTTTCACAGTGCAAGCGCTGAGGAGGGCGATGCCTAGGAGTAGTCCCATACCATTACGCAAGAACTTAAGCATGGCGCTTCTTAAAAACTATCGGGGAGCTTTTGACAAGGCTGAGACCGCAGATTATGGCGATTTTTGAGTGAAGGAAAAAACTATGCAACCCAAGTCGATTGAAAGAA
>DALYEU010000015.1:0-39169 GCA_031972375.1 bacterium
CAAGATTCACAGGAGATACTATGAAAAGACTACTTTCCCACTCTGCGAGTCGTTTTTTATTTTTGCTTTGTAGCACCGTGCTCATCGCCGGTTGTGGCAAGGGTTGTGCTGACAAAGGAGGCGGTTCCGGAAAAGTCGATGCTGGGGTTTTAAGTTTGATTCCGGCTCAAAATAATTTTTTACTCAATCTCGATTGGAAAAAATTACAGGCCTCTCCCTTGGGAGAAAAACTTAAGGGCAAGGTTCCCCCTGAGGCCGAGGTTTTCATGAAGGATGTGGATAATGTCACCTTGGGAGTTCAAGCTCAGGGAGTTGGGCAAGAACCGGAAACCTTGGCCGTTATCAGCGGTAAGATTGATTCAGCGACTGTTTTGGCTCAACTCAGCGAACAGGCAAAAAAGGCTGGTGTCGAGGTGAGCTCCGAAGACTACGAAGGCAGTAAGCTGCATCAATTGCCAAAAGATCCCAGCATGGCCTTATCCTTTGTCGATAATCGGATCGTCGTTGGTAAAAAAGAGGCTGTGAAGGCTTCTATCGATCTTTCCAAGAAAAAGGGTGATTCCATCGAGAAAAATCAGGCCTTGATGGATTTGGTTAACAGCATGGACAAAAGCAAAATGCTGTGGGCGGTGGCTGTGGTTCCCCCAGGCGTGATTCCTGCCGATGCGGGTGAAGGTCCCATGGCGGCTTTGGCAGGGGTGCAGGCCTTGGATTTGGCCATCGACTATGGCAACGATCTCACTTTAGATTTGGGAATCATGTCCAAAACAGAAGATGAAACCAAAAAGATTGAGACGATGATCAATACTTATAAAGCGTTGATCGGAGCTTCTGTGGCTCAGAAGGATCCTTCCGTAGGTAAAGTTCTCAATGGTCTCACTGTAACGGTGAATGGAAAGCGTCTGCTCTTGGGATTGAAAGTCGATAAGGCCACCTTAGATGAAATTTCGCAGAAGGCCTCGGTAGCCGCTCCCAGCGGTGGGGTGATGGAAATCGAAGAGGAACAAACCGAAGAGGTTGTGGAAGAAAAACCAGCCGCAGCTCAATAAGGCTTGCGTTCGATTTCTAGTTCAATGTTTCAATATTCCCCATCTCCTAGCCTTGGAGATGGGGTTTTTTTTAGAGAAGAGTACAAAATATCTTTTTGTCGGAACTTGACTTGACAGTGGGGATAAAAGCTCCAAGAATCCCCCCTTTCTAGCTAAAAATTGAAACGATAGATATCAGAGCAAGAGTATTCGACGATGAGGGTTTGCGCATGTCGCTTCGTGATTTTATTTCTTCAATTCGTTCAGGATTTCCGATTTCCCCTCTTCCTTCCGCACAAGACGCTGAAGTAACGGCTTCTGTGTGCGAAGATGTTCGGTTGGCTACGGTCGATGTCTTTGAAAAGGTCTTATTGGCACCGGCCTGTCATGAGACTTCTGTTCGACAAGTTGGGTCCCTATGGCAAAAGGCTTCCTTTCTCGATGTGGATGTTTTTTCCCTGCAGCAGAGTCGTTCCTCGTTGCGGGAGATCTCTTTTCATGATCCGCTTTACGGAAGTCTCAAAACTTATGTGGGACATCCCATGAAAGAACTTCTCTCTTCCTTTCCTTTTGGAGATCAGTTTACCCATATTCAGGTGGTTTGCGCCGATGGGTATAACCCCGACCCCATTCCGGTGGATCAGGCCATGGAGGGATTTTTAGCGGTGGGAGATCGGACCAGTGGCTATGACGGAGCTTGGAAGATAATTCCCAGAAGAGAAGAAACTCCCGAGCCTGCTTATTTGTTTTGGCCTGATCAGGAAGGCCTCCTTGGAATTTACAATGTGGTGGGTTTGAAATGGGTGAACTTAGATGAGGGGCGCGCCGAAGCTAATGTCGACGCCTGGCTTTTCAACAAAAAAACAGAGAAGCAGGCGCGATAAGGGGCGGGTTCGAACTTCAACTATCTTTAGATCTCCAAGTGCAGTGCAACGCAAATCTTATCTGAGAAGTTCTGGGTGGGATTCTTAAATACTTGTGGATTTCAATTGATGTCCCTGAGGGAAGGGGACATCAATTTTTCAAGCATTCATGAATCACGGATGCGATTCCAGAGTTTTTCTAAGGCTTTTCTTCGGTTGCCCCTAAAGTAGGTCCATCCCACATGGGGGGCATGGGGATCCTTGGGAAGGAGAATTCCCCAGAGTGGTTGGAAAGCTCCGCTCTCGGAGGAATATCGCATATCGGCCAAAACACCGTTGCTTTCCGCGACGAAGCCTTCCGTAAACCATAAAAATTTTTCCCAATCCGTTTTCCAACGAGGATTTTCTAAGAAGCCGGGAGGTAATTGTGTGCTGTCAAAACGAGGGATGCTGGTGCCGGCTTCATAATGGCCCTCTTTCCAGAGGGGAAGGTAAAGGGTGTCTGCCCAAAATTTTCCATCGGCCTCGTAGAGTGATCGCCAGACTAAATTATTGCCTAGGGTGGGCATGACCCTGGACCGGGTTGCGATATGAGCACGGCCTTGGGCAATGGACTTTTGCCATAGCTCTCCGCGTCGGTTTTGCCATTCTCCCAGCCCTAAATACAATAGGCAAAAAAGCAGAGCGGCTCCGACCCAGACGCGACGCCCCGATCGTTGGGTGAAGAAAATTCCAATGGCCAAAGGAATGCTGAACAGTGGGTCGATGATAGCGACACAATCCCAGGAAATGCGTTGGGAAGAAAAAGGCCAAAGCAATAAGGTGCCATAACTGGTGCACGCGTCTAGGAGAGCATGGGTGGCATAACCCCAAAAGCAGGCCCAATAAACAGCCTTCCAATCTTGTCGGTAGCTTTTGAAAAGGCGCAAAAAGAGAGCCACGATTAAAGCTCCCAAGGGAATAAAAATCAATGAGTGGGTAAAGTGCCGATGGAAAGTCACACCCAGCATGGGATTGTTAGGGGAGTAGATTAAAACATCCAAATCTGCCGCCATCCCTCCCAAGACACCGGCGACCAGGGCCTTTTTACCCAAACGCTTTTGCATCGTGAGTTGTGCGGCGGCGCCACCGAGGAGTCCTTGGGTGAGAGCATCCATGGTTTAAATCCATTTCCTGAGATAAAAAGTTCCGAATGGAATGAGAGAAAGTAAAAAACAGATGAAGGATCGAAGGGGAGACAATTTCGCTTTTCCCATCATGAGGGCGAGCAAGGCCACAAAGGCAATGAAGAGAATGCCATGAATCAGACCGATGACCCGAACTCCTTCGGGTATGGAGAAAAGGTATTTCAAAGGCATGGCAACCCCGAGAAGGATTAGGTAGCTGTAACCTTCGATTTTTCCGATGCGTAAAAACAGTTCGGTGACCTGGTTTTCAGTTTTTGAACGGTTAGGATTTGGAATCGACATAAGTGATAACCCGAAGACAATGAAGGAGTGCCTCGCCTACATGGATAGGATTGGAGTTAGAAGTCAAGATGGGTCTCAGAATTTCCGGAGCCATCCAAGCAATCCCGAAAGAATAAGGCTGACTAGAAGGGAAGACGCTAGAGGAAAATAAAATTTCACTCGTGGGCTCTCCATGAGGAAATCCCCCGGCAATCGACCTAAACCGATTTTTTCGAAGAGGGGCCAAAGTAAGCCAGCTCCTAAGAGTAATAGCCCAGCGATGATGAGTGCACGCGACATGAGAGCTTTCATTTGCCTAGGCATGAAGAGCTTCGCAAGCAAAACTTGAGAAAGTCTTTTTATGGTTTCTGGAGGAAAGGCGGCGATTTCAGGTTTAAGGGCGTAACTCGAAGTCTTGTGCCGTGGGTGAGGTCACGGCTTCTTCGGTTTGAGAATATTTTCGGACCACGACTCCGCCGCTCATGATAAATTTGAAGGCATCTTCCACATTCATTTCTAAGAAGATGATTTTTTCTTTGGGGTACATCAGTAAAAAACCACTGGTGGGGTTGGGAGTTGTGGGTAAGAAGACATTGTAGACGTTTTCTTGGGTTTTGATTTGCACTTCCCCGCTGGCCTCTCCGGTTAAGAACCCCAAAGCGTAGATCTTAGGAGCGGGATATTCTACGATCACCACCTGGCGAAAGGATTTTTTTCCAGCTCCAGCGATGGTGCTAAGAAATTGCTTGATGCCCGAATAAATTCCTCTTCCCAGAGGAATTTTATGAAACAGGCGGTCTCCATAATGCAACAGGCGTCTTCCGATATAAAATCGGGTAAAGAGTCCCACCACGAAGACGACGGTGAGGGCCACCAAGATGCCTAGGCCTGGGATTTCATAACCAATTAGCTGTGCGGGCCTCCAAGCGTGGGGTAGAAAGCCTTGAAAAAACTTTTCGGCCGTATCGATGATGATTTTCAACAACCAGAGGGTTCCCGCGATGGGTAAAAAGGTGAGTAGGCCTGCGATAAAAGTTTTTTTAATGAGGTCTTTCACAAATAAAACGCCCTCAACGGAAATATTTAGACAAAGCGATGGCGGATGTCCTCGCCTTTTACCAAGAAATTGACTTCCTCAGCCACGTTGGTGGCGTGGTCCGCGATCCGTTCGAGTTGACGTGCGATGAGCAGTAATCGAATGCCTCTCCCCACGGCTTCACTGTCGGCTTGGATCATCTTGAGTAAATCATCGTAAATTTTGTCTTCGAGTCGATCGACTTCATCATCGGATTCACAGATTTTTTTCGCCAAGTTGGCGTCTTGTTCCACAAAAGCGTCTAGCGCCCCCTGCACCATAGCTTGGCTTTTTCGCGCCATTTCTGGGATATCGATATAGGGTTTTAGTGGGGACTCTTTGTTCAGCTCTAAAACATGCTCGCAAATGTTGACGGCTAAGTCGCCAATGCGTTCTAGGTCGGTGCTGACTTTCATGCCAAAGGCGGCGAATCGTAGATCGCTGGCTGCGGGTTGATAAAGAGCTAAAATGCGTAGCGCGAGTTCGTCGATTTCAACTTCTAGAGAGTTAACCTGTTTTTCATCCTGAAAGATTTCCCGTGCCAGATTTGAATCCCGTTTCATCAGGCTTTGAATGGAACGAGCTATCATGGATTCGACTAGGGATCCCATTTTGAGGATCGAATCTTTGAGTTTCTTTAAATCTTCGGCGAAGAGCCTGTCCGTATGTTGTGGCATTAGCCAAATCTCCCTGTAATGTAGTCTTCCGTTCGTTTTTCTTTGGGATTGGTAAACATTTTTGGCGTCAAATCAAACTCTACCAGTTCTCCCATATACAATAAAGCCGTATAGTCGGAAACCCGAGCTGCCTGTTGCATATTATGCGTGACGATCACGATGGTGAAATTGTTCTTAAGTTCGTGAATGAGCTGTTCGATTTTTGCCGTAGCGACGGGGTCTAGCGCTGAACAGGGTTCATCCATCAATAAAATTTCTGGTTCTATGGCAATGGCTCGAGCGATGCAGAGCCTTTGCATTTGTCCTCCGGAAAGACCAAGTGCGTTGTCGTGAAGTCGATCTTTGACTTCTTCCCAAAGGGCCGCGGCTCGTAGGCTTTTTTCTACCACTTGTTCGAGGTGGGGCTTGTCGTTGATTCCGTTGATTCTGAGTCCGAAGATAACATTTTCAAAAATAGATTTTGGGAAGGGATTGGATTTTTGAAACACCATGCCCACCCGTTTCCGCAAGGAAATGACCTCCAGATGAGCAGAAAAAATGCTTTCTCCCGAGATGCGAATGTCTCCACTGTGCTTGGCATCGTCGACGAGATCGTTCATCCGATTGATACTACGAAGCAAGGTCGATTTTCCGCAACCAGAGGGGCCAATCAAAGCGGTCACCTTGCGTTCGGGCATTTGTAGACGGATATTGTAGAGGGCCTGTTTGCCTCCGTAAAAGAAACTGAAGTCGTCGACTTCGATCAATGCGGGGTTAGAAGGTTCCGGTGGCATATTTTTTCCTAAGTCGTTCCCGAAGCACCATTGCGCCGAGATTTAATAGCAGGATGAGCACAATTAACAACAGGGTGGTGGCGAATACCATAGGTTTTGCCGCTTCCGAATCGGGAGATTGGAAGGCGAGATCAAAGATGTGGAAGCCCAGGTGCATGAATTTTTGATCTAGGTGTAGGTAGGGAAAATTGCCATCCAAGGGCAGTGCGGGGGCCAGCTTTACAACTCCGACTAGCATGAGGGGAGCTACTTCCCCTGCGCCTCGGGCCATGGCCAGAATGGCTCCCGTCAAGATTCCCGGACCTGAGGCGGGGAGGAGGATTTTTTTTACGGTCTGCCATTGGCTTGCTCCCAAGGCCAAGGCTCCTTCCCGAACACCTCGCCCAACGGCCCCTAAGGCTTCTTCAGTGGAGACGATGACAACGGGGACTGTCATGAGGGCCAAAGTGAGGGAGGCCCAAAAAATTCCTCCGGTGCCGAAGGTCGGTGTGGGCAAGCTGTCACTGAAGAAAAGGCGATCCAGGCTACCCCCCACCATATAAACAAAAAAACCCAATCCAAAGACTCCAAATACGATGGAGGGAACTCCTGCAAGATTGTGGACGGCGACTCTCACCCAGCGTACGACGGGTCCGGGTTTGGCGTATTCTTTGAGATAAACAGCGCCCAAAACTCCGAAGGGGACAACGGCCAAACTCATTAATATCGTCATGACGAGAGTGCCGAAGAGGGCGGGAAATATTCCTCCCTCCGTGTTGGCTTCGCGAGGATCTTCGATTAAAAAGCGACCTATGTTTTGGAAGAACAAGCTCAAGCGCTTTTGCAAGTTCAGTGTATTGGGAAAGGAATAGTGGACAATTTGTCCCAAGGAAATGGGACGAATTTGTCCATCGGACAATTCCAAGTTCAATTCGTATTGATTCTGAGAAGAACGGAGTTCTCGAGCCTGTTGAGCCAAGGTTTCGAAAGAGGTTTGTAAGGATGCGCGTTGTTCTTTGAGTGCGGAAAGTTGTTTTTCACGAGCCTCTGAGGCGACTTGGCCTTCAAGACGTTTTTCTTGGAGAGAGATTTTTTCCAAGGCTCGGTTGATCTTCCCAATTTGCTTCTTTTCTAGGTCTTGAATTTTATCCCAGTTTTCTTTTGTTATGTCGATTTGGGTGGTCAGGACGGGGAGGAATTCCGCTGAATCGTGGTTGAGCAGGCTGCCGTCAGTTTTTTTTAGGGATCGAGGAAAACCGATAGCGTCACCGTATTCGAGGCGTTCCAGTACGATGACATCTTTTGGGTAGCCTTGTTGTAGGATCTCCTGAGTTTTGACGTGACGAAATGGCAAAGAAAAGGCTTCGCGATTTCCTGTATAAATCTGCCATTCCTCTTGGGATTCATGGGGCTTGTGGGAAAGGATTTTGGTCGAGACGATTTCTCCCAGAAGTTTTTCGGGCGAGTTTGTTCCGGAATTGATTGTGAGTTGGACAATGGGTTTTGGCCAAAAAACTTCCAAACCTCGGAACAGGATGAGTCCTAGAAGAGCTACAACCATGAAAAGCCCTAGGCTCAAACCCAAGGCAGTGAACCATACCCAAGGTTCTCCTCGGATGGCTCGAGAGGGTGTTTTTTGTGTCGGCATGGGCTTGTATCCTCAGTCAAAATCCTGGGGTGGTCTTAATTAAAGTCCTGCAAATTTTTTACGGATGCGTTGGCGCATTTTCTCCGCCAACGAGTTAATGGCAAAGGTCATGAGGAATAAAATCAAGGCCCCTAAAAACAAGGTTCGGTAGAGCGTGCTGTGAAAGGGAGCTTCGGGTAGCTCTACTGCTAAATTTGCGGAGAGTGTGCGCATTCCGGTGAAGGGATTCCATTCCATGAGTGGAGTGTTGCCGGTGGCCATGAGCACAATCATGGTTTCCCCCACGGCGCGTCCGAAGCCGATCATGATGGCAGAGAAAATCCCTGCGGAAGCGGCGGGTAACATGACTCGAAAGGCGGTTTGCCACCGGCTGGCCCCCAAGGCAAGGGAGGCGGATTTTAATGATAGGGGTACGGCTCGGAGGCTGTCTTCGGCGAGGGTGAAGACCAAAGGAATCACCGCGAAGCCCATGATGATGCCCACTACCAGGGAGTTTCTTTGTTCGAAGCTTTGTCCCGTGGTTTGAATCCACCACTGGCGAAAGTCGGCGCTACGAATCCCAGTTTCGGGATCGGTGACCGTAAAGCACCAAGCTTCCAAAATAGGACCTGCTTTCCAAGCGATGAGCGCAATAACGATCGTTACGGGGATTAATAAAAACCACTCTTGTCCTTCAGGAATCCATTGCCGCATTTTGGGCGAAAGGCGACTGCTCAAAGCTCCAAATAAAAGTGGCGCCAAGGGGAGGGAGAGTAGCATGAGCATGAGGGAAGGAATTTTATTTTCGATCAAGGGAGCTAGCCATAGGGCGGCCAAAAAACCCAAGATCACTGAAGGGAGGCTCGCCATGACCTCCATGATGGGTTTGACAATCCGGCGTAATTCTGGGGCCAAGAACTGGGAGGTATAAATGGCGGCCAACAGAGCAATGGGTACCGCGAAGAGAAGGGCGTAAATAGTGCCCTTGAGGGTTCCATAAATGAGGGGCATGAGGGAAAGTTTAGGTTCGAAGGAATCGCTTCCTCCGGTGGATTGCCAAACATAATCGGGTTTGCTGGCCCCTTCATAATGAACCTTTCCAAAAAAACTTTTGAGTCCAGCCTCGGGATGGGGATCCGATAAATCCAGCATTTGGAATTGATGTTGTTCATTCAACAAGGCGATCTTGTGATATTTTTTGCTGAGACCTCCCAATAAAATCGGAATGGAAGGGCCTTGATGCCAACGGAGATTGGCGGTTGTGGCATAGTACAAGGCGACCCCTTGTTGGTCTCCCAACAGGAACGAGCGGTTTCTCAAACTTTTTTGAAAGAAACGATATGCACCTTGAATATCGGGAAATTCTTGGATTTGGCTGAAGCCCTGAGTTCCCGTTTTCGGATTTCTGGATAGGGCGAAAATTCTGTTCTTTCCCTCGGTATTGCTTAAATGGACGCTGGAACCTCCCAGCATGAAATTCATCGAAGTAATCCGCGAACTCGTTTGCTCACCGAAGGGAGTAAAGCTTTCCAGGTATTTCCAATGATCGTTGTTGCGGATTAAAACATGAACTCGTCCTTGGGCGTCAGCTCCTAAAACTAACGAGCCTGTTTCCGATAAAGCGATGTGCGTGGGAGCGCTGGGGAAGAGAGGGCTCAGGTTCTCTCGCTGGGTGATTTCCCAGGGCCCGGTTTCGATGAAGCTCTCTTGTTGTCCTAACTGAATCCACTCCACCTGGTGAGTGGATCCAGTATTTTGTAGCAAGACCAGTTGAGGCCCCGTCTCGGGCCAGGCCAGCCCCATGGCTTGTATGGGGTTTCCGGTGTGATCGGTAGAAAACCAGGGAAATGGGAGAATCTTTCCCGTGACCGCCGAGTCTTGTGCTGAGAAATTTTTTTCATACTCGAACTGTACCAGAGAAAAATTTCCCTGCTCAGTTCCGAAGGCTAGCAACTGTCGTTCTGGAAGATACTGCCATGAGCTGAGGCGTCCTTCGGGTTGACGGACCGTCCATGCTTCTTGCAGTGGAGGATGTTTTCGTCCCTGAACCCAAAAAATCTGACCTTGATCGGTAACGACGAAGGGCAGTTCCCCCCACTCGTCCATCCCCAAAGCGACGTAGTTTTGCTTAGGTAGTTGTTGATTCCATAGGGGGGTGACATGGGCGCTCTGAAAAAGCGGCAATACTTGGAATAAAATAAAGGCAAAAATCCCCAAAACAACGATGATAATGCTCGCTCCGCCTGCACGGATCAGTCTGGCCATCCATCGATCGATGCGCAGGGTTTGAGCCGATGCGGTGAAACGTTTGGGGTGGGGTTGAGTCGTTTTCAAAAGCAATCTCTTTCGAGAAAAAGGCGGCCCGTGGTGGGCCGCCTAGAAAAATTTCAGAAGTGACCACAATTCACTTACTGAGGATTCGCCTTGAGCAATCGAGCTGGTAACGGATAGTAACCATCTTTGGCGACAATTTCTTGGCCCTGTTTGGAGTGAACGAACTTTAAAAATTCTTCCACCAACTTGTTGAGAGGGGTTCCGGGTTTCTGATTGATGTAGATGTAAAGAAAGCGGGCCAAAGGATATTTTTTGCTCAGGGCGTTTTCCACAGTGGGTGGAGTCTGATCGGTTGCTGTAGTACCGATGGCTAAAACCTTGACCCCTGAGGTTTGATAACCGATTCCAGAATAACCGATGGCTCCTAAATCGGAAGCGATGCCTTGGACTACTGCCGAAGAACCCGGCTGTTCCTTGACGGTGTTTTTGAAATCTCCTTTGAGTAAGGCGTGGTCTTTAAAATATCCGTAAGTGCCCGAAGCACTATTGCGTCCGTAGAGGGAAATGGGGCGATTCTTCCAATCTCCCGTGAGGCCGAGGTCTCCCCAAGTGCTGATGGGTTTTCCACCGCGTTTGTAGGTGCTGGAAAAAATCGAATCCAGTTGTTCAAGGCTTAGCCCTGAAAGGGGATTGTCCTTGTGCACGAACACCGCCAGGGCGTCGATGGCCACTTTGACCTCGGTGGGTTTGTAACCGTATTTTTTTTCAAATTGGTCTATCTCGGTGGATTTCATTTCTCGGCTCATGGGGCCGAGTTGGGCCGTCCCCTCGATCAAAGCCGGAGGAGCCGTCGAGGAACCTTTTCCTTCAATTTGAATATTAACGTTCGGATAGAGGGCTTTAAAACCTTCCGCCCAGTAGGTCATGAGGTTATTCAAGGTATCCGAACCAATGCTGTTAAGATTTCCCGAGACTCCACTAGTGCTCTGATAGGTGGGGAGTGTTGGATCCACGGGGGTGATGGCCAGACTACTTTGAGCGACCAGGAGGCTGGCAATGCCGACTAATGGACGCCAAAGTCGTTGTCGTAGAGATCGTTTCGTTGCGAAATTCGAGACTGGTTTCATGAACACTCCTTTATGTTTTTCTCGGAGCGAAATGGACCATGAATATGTGTCAGTTCTGTGACTCTGAAGAAACTTTCTTAAGGCTTTCGATTCGGTTATTTTTAAAAAAAACTTTTAATATCAATGGGGTTTATTAATAAAGACTTATGGTGACCGGGAATTTTCTGGGACTCATAGCGAGAGAGGAAGGGAAAACCAGAAAAAAGATCCCTGCCCCAATTGGCTTTTGACGCCGACCTCTCCGCCTTGCCTTTGGACCAAATGTTTTACGATGGCCAGCCCTAGTCCTGTGCCCCCCACTTGACGAGTGCGGGCCTTATCTACCCGGTAGAAGCGTTCGAAGATTCGGGGTAGGTCGGAGTTGGGAATGCCCAAGCCCGTATCGGCGACGGAAATCTTGGCGTAGGATCCACGGCGTTCTCCCTTGAGGGTAAGGGTGCCTCCTTCGGGGGTGTATTTGATGGCATTGCTTATCAAGTTAATCAAAATCTGTTTAAGGGCTCCGGGTTCTGCCAATACGGGCAAGTCATTGGGTAAATCGACGACCCAATGCAGCTGTTTCTCTTGAAGAGCTCCGGAAAAATCGAAATGAATTTCTTCGAAACATTCCCTCAGTGAGAGGGCTTGGGGATTAAACTCAGAACGCCCCGATTCGATTTCTGAGAGCTTGAGCAGGTCTTCGATGAGATTTTGTAATTGAGCGGCATTTCGTTCGATTTTTTCCAGAAAGCGCCGCGCTGTTTCAGGATTTTCGAGGGCATGACCTTTTAAGGTCTCTGCAAAACCCCGAATGCTAGTAAGAGGAGTTTTTAATTCGTGGGAAACATTGGCGACGAAATCTTTACGTGCATTTTCTAATTTGCGGATAGGGGTGAGATCAAAAAATACCAGAATGGATCCCTCCAGTTGGTTTTCTTCCATGAGGGGAGTGATTCGCACTAGGAGGTTTTTATTCTGATTTTTTTTGTAGTAGGTGATTTCTCTTTCTTGCGGACTTTGTGTATTCAAAGACTGATGCAGGGTGTCGTAGAGCTCCTTGTTCCTTAGAGCCTCCAAAATGGTTTTACCCTCAACCCGATGGTTGAGAGCGAGTAGCTGATAGAACGAGGGATTGGCCGACAAAATGTGGCCTTGTGCATCGGTGACGACCAAACCTTCCCTCATGCTATTGAGGATGGTGTGAAGGTGATCTCGTTCTCGACTGAGGGTATGGATTTCTTCTTCTAATTTTTCCCAGGTTCCAGGATGGCCGATGACGGTGCTTTTTTTGGATTTCAGTCCATCGGCAGGGTCTTTTTCGTAGAGGGGGTCTAAGCCTTTCAAATGGAGACCCCAATCATAGAGGAACATGAGGATGGCCAACGCGGTGCTTCCCAAGGCGATCCCATAAAAAAAAGAACGGGCACGGGAGGGATCGAGAACTAAGGCCAAGGGGGTGCTGATGAAAATGATGAGGAGTAAGAGAAAGAAAAAATAGCGGGCAATGCGCTGCATGGATAGGCGTTTTTTCGAATAGGGATATTGGGTAGCGTATCAGTTTTAAGAATCGATTTATCTCCGGTCTATCAGGGTCCGCAAGATAGCATGAATTTTTACAGATGTTCTACTGGCCCGTTGTTTGTTTTTCTCGGAAGCGATAACCCATTCCTCGGATGGTCTCAATATAATCACCTGCCGCTTTAAGTTTTTCCCGAAGTCGTTTGATATGGGTGTCTACCGTCCGGGTATTGAGTTCGGCGTCATATCCCCAAACGCGATCCAGGAGAATATCTCGAGTGGCGACCCTCCCTTTATTTTCGAAAAGAAATTTGAGCAGACGAAATTCTAAGGCTGTGAGTTGAATCTCCTCGCCTTCGACCTTTACTTCGAAGCGCTCCACGTCGAGGGTGAGAACACCAAAATGTAGCGGACCTTTGCTTGGGGTTTTTTCGGCATGAGTGCGCTTTAAAATCGCTTTGACCCTGAGAGCAAGTTCTCGGGGACTGAAGGGTTTGGTGAGGTAGTCGTCAGCTCCCAACTCCAATCCGACTACCCGATCCACTTCAGATCCTTTGGCAGTGAGAATCAATACGGGAATATTTTTGGTTTTAGGATCTAGCTTCATGGACTTGCAGATTTCTAGTCCTCCCAAATCGGGTAGCATGAGATCTAGTACGACTAGATCGGGAATGCTCTCCTTGATCCGTTGTAGTCCTGATTTTCCGTTGTTGCAGACCTCGACGTGGAAATGTTCTTCCTTGAGGTTAAATTCGACAAGTTCGGCAATATCACGGTCGTCTTCGATAATTAAGACCTTGTTCATGTCGCCAAGGGTAGTCCTATGTTTATTTTGGGGCAAGTAACAAAGCCGTGACAGTGTGAAGGCTTTAGGGTGAAAATCCGCTCCCCTCCAAATGTCGTCGAGAGGGGTGAATCGTTTTAGATATCATAAAAAGGGTCATGGGTATGGGGACTCGGTCCTCAGTATTGTTCTTCCTGGCTTTATGGTTTCGGATCTTTTTTGCCGGAGCTGTATCTTGGGCGCAGGAGGCCGAGGGTTTTGATTTTTGGACTGAGTTTCAGACCAGTTATCGGGTGGGGAGTTCGCCTTGGACCGTGGTGTGGGCCACGGAAAATCGTTTCGATCAAAATGGAACTCACTATTACTTGTTCAATACCACTGCAGGTTTTCATTATCGCTTGACGGAGTGGTTTCGTCCCGGATTTCGTTACCGAGTAGAAAAAGCTCAAAATCAACCTTGGGAAAACCGTCCCACGCCGGAGGCCACCTTTCTCGACGATTGGGGACCTCTAAAAATCGCCAACCGGCATCTTTTCGAAAATCGTATCTTTCCGCACGACTATCGATTTCGTTATCGAATGCGAATCACAGTAGGGCCTTTTTTTGAGCACTGGGGCGTCAGCTTTTATCCTTTTGTGGCGAACGAAATTTTTGTCGAAATCCGTGCTCAAAATGGGGGATTTAACCAGAACTGGTTTTTTTTGGGGCATACTCTTGGGTTGGCCCGAGAGCGTTATCGTTGGACCCTTTACTATATGTTGCGCAAACAAAAAGAAACGGCTGGATGGAGAGATAAAGATGTTTTCGGAACGGTTTTTTCTGTCAATTTTTAGCGTTGCCTGGGAGATCTGGATTTGACTTAAATTTCACCGTTTTGTCATGGTGATGGCATTGGCTATGACGATAAAAATCAGGGCAAGAAAGAAGAGTGAGAAGAGTAAATATGGAAAGCTGGATGAAACAACTGGCGGGGCATTACGAGCGGATGAAGTCTCGCTATGTCGGTGAAAAATTTATCATCCTTTTCGATATCGATGGCACTATTTTGGACATGCGGTATCTCATTCATTACGTTTTACACGCTTTTGATCGTGTTCATCATAGTGCTTACTTTAAAAATTTGGTTTTTGAATCCATTGATGTTCATGAAGACGACATTGCCCCTTTATTGACTCGTTTGGCCATTGGTGAGGAAGAACAAGGGAAGATTATCGCTTGGTTTGACCAACATCGTTGGAACTCAAAATACCTGATGGAAGCGCACCTGCCGTTTCGCGGAGTTCTGGAGGTGATTCGGTGGTTTACTTTACAACCCCAGACTTGGGTGGGGCTCAATACTGCCAGGCCTGAGGAATTGCGTGAGGATACTTTGCGGTCGCTCAACCGTTTAGGGCGGGAGTACCGTCTTAGTTTTCACTCTGAGCTGCTTTTTATGAATCCAGGGGGATGGGGCCAGGCGGTATTAGATTCCAAAGTCAGGGGAATTCGCTACTTTCAGCAGCAGGGCTATCGTGTGGTGGCCTTCATTGATAACGAGCCAAAAAATCTTCGGGCGGTCTCCGAGGCCGAGGAGGCTCGAGAAGTATTATTGCTACATGCGGATACCTTGTTTCAATCTCAGCGTAAATACACTCCTCCCGATTCTGCCGTGGGAAAAGACTATAGGCTTTCCGAATTGATTCATGAAGACCAACTGCCACGCCATGTTCAGTTGGTGTGGAAGGGGGTGAGGGATTCACGTAATTTAGAACAATTTCTTGCCTCGAAAATTTTTTGGTCGGCGGCTGAGTTGCGTCGTGATCCCGCCACCGAGCAATGGGTATTGCGTGAGGGTAGTTTTCGGGAGCTTCCCGTACAGGAAGGTGAAGAGGTGGTATTGGCCCAACAGGTCATGCAAAGAGTGAGTGATCAAGGAAGAGGTATACAGTTGACCTTAAAAGAATCTCCCGAATTTTTTTCCGATATTTTTTTGTTACTCGATCGTGTCGGTTTGGAGGATCGTAGTCTGTGGTTTAAAGGAGATCTGGCAGACTGGGGTGAAAGCGGTTTTAGAGCTATTCGGCAGTATTATCCAAAGTCCATTGTGGAATGCCCTGTGCATTTTATTACGCCTTTGTTGTTGGGGGCCCCGGATAAGGCGAGGGATATTTTGAAGATGCTCCAAGGTTGGGGAATCGATCGTTTTTCCGTAAGCTTTTTTGATTCCCATCGGGCCGAGGCTTGTCATCGTTTGCAGGAGTGGGGATTTGCGGTAAATCTCGAAGATGTTTTAGATCTTGAGGCTTTTTTACAGGGGGTCTTGTATTTACCCACTTCTTTGACTTCGAATTTTAATTTTCCCCAGTGGGGCTACCATGGAGTCATCGTCGATAAGCCTTCAGCCCATCATCCCTAAAATCAACTATTCAAATACCTTCCTTCATTGGTTTGTTTTCTTGGCGAATGAAAAAACCATGTGAGTTTTTTACGGAAGAAAAGGATCTCTCGGTATTGGAAGAAATAAAAATGATTTTATGTTGTCCATATTCACGATTGCCGGAGGGCTTGGAAATTAAGCAGGAAGAGAATGTGAAATTATTTTCTTTTTAGAAGGTGTCGATGGCGCAGATTCATTTTTTCACAGCGAACCCTTGGGTTAAGCGTGTTTCTGCATTTATTTTTATGAGGTGTGTCGTGGCGGCAGCTTTCATAGGGATAATTCTAAGAGAATTGGGCAATGGTCGGATCCCAATACTTCCGGTTGATGATAGATATTTTTAACTTTGTCTTTTAACTCGGTGGTGATGAAAAAGTAATCGATACGCCATCCGATGTTTCTTTCTCTTGCTCCTGCGCGATAGGACCACCAACTGTAATGATTCGGATTAGGTTCCCGTTCGCGAAAAATATCGATGAAGCCATGAGCCAGGAGGCGGTCTAGCCACGCCCGTTCTTCGGGAAGAAATCCTGTGTTACCCTCGTTTTCTCGAGGTCGAGCTAAATCGATAGGGCGATGGGCGGTGTTGAAATCGCCTGTGAGAATAACGGGCTTGAGTTTGTTTTTTTGCATTTCGAGGGCGTGTTGCAAAACCGCTTCGCTATATTCGAGCTTATAAGGCACGCGGCCCAAGTCGGGTTGTCCATTGGGGTAGTAACTGTTGTAGAGCAAGAAGTCGGAGAATTCGGCGATGAGGGTGCGTCCTTCTCGGTCAAACTCGGATATGTTGAGTCCTTCCCAGAGATTCAGGGGTTTTTGTTGAGTCCATAAAGAGACTCCACTATATCCTTTTTTTTCAGCAGAGGCCCAAAACGTGGAGTACCCCTGGGGCGAGAGTAACTCTTCATCAAGTTGCTCGGGATGGGCTTTGGTTTCTTGTAAGCACAAAATATGGGGCATTTCCCGATGAAGCCAGGACTTGAGCCCTTTTTTCTGGACGGCGCGTATTCCGTTAACATTCCAAGTGGCAATTTTCATGGAGGTCGTGATGTCTCAAAAAAAACAAGAGTGGAAAATAAAAGATTTCAGTCTTCGATGGCTCCTATCCTACTTTTGTGCAGGGAAGAAGCGTTGGATTTCATTCTTCAAATTTTTTCTCTTATCGTTGGCTTGGGTTTCGGGGCACTCTGGGGCGGTGTTCGCTCAAGAGGGTAGGCCGATTCCCTTTCAGTTGAGACAGCAGGGGCCGGTACAGAAAATTTCACCAAGACAATTCTCCGGGCAGGTGGAGCAGCAATTGTTTCAAGAAAGCAATGCGGTTCGTCAAAAGCAGGGCTTGGAGATTTTGAAACAAAATGACCTGTTGCAGGAAGTGGCTAGGAACCATTCTGAGGATATGTTGAAGCGCAATTATCTTTCTCATGTCAGTCCGGAGGGGAAGGCGGTGGCAGATCGGGTGCAGTTGAAGGTTAAAAAATTACAGACTGACTTGGGAGAGAATCTCCATATGATTTCAGCGGCACAGGGACTATACGACGCCGCGGCGGTGGCGGAGTTGATGGTGTCCGACTGGATGAATTCCAAACCCCATCGTGAAAATATTCTTGCCAAAAAATTTACACAATTGGGAGTGGGTTGTGTCAGTGATGGCCGTCGTATCTATTGCACCCAGGTATTTTCCGGGCCAGGTTTGTGAGTATGGGGGGAAGATACTGAGAAGGCCCTATTGACAGGGCGATTTCGTGAGACTAGGTCGAAGGCATTAAGGAGAAGCTTAATGAGTTCATCCCAACCTAAAAGTCAAAATATCGTTTGGCATCACGGAAAACTTTCCGAACAAGACCGCTACCAATGTTTAGGGCAGAGGGGGGCGGTATTATGGTTTACCGGTTTGTCTGGTTCTGGAAAATCCACCGTGGCTCGAGAAGTAGAGCTCGCGCTTGTGCAGAATCGTCGCCATGCCTATGTGCTCGATGGAGACAATATTCGTCATGGCTTAAACTCTAATTTGGGGTTTTCACCTGAAGATCGAAAAGAAAATATTCGTCGCATTGGTGAGGTTGCCAAATTATTTTGTGAATCCAATGTTGTGGCGTTGACCGCTTTTATTTCTCCTTATCGTGAAGATCGTGATTTAGCCCGTCGTTTATTACCCCAGGGGAGCTTTTTTGAAATTTTTTGCGATGCTTCTTTGAAAGTATGCGAAGACCGAGACCCCAAGGGCCTTTATAAAAAGGCTAGGGCTGGCGAAATCCCCGAATTTACCGGTATTTCAGCGCCCTATGAGGCTCCTGAGAGGGCTGAGTTGGTTTTGAAGACCGGAGAAGAGACCCTCGAGCAATCTACAAGGCGGGTCTTGGATCTCCTCACTCAAGCAGGTATTCTCAACTGGTAGTTTGATGCGGGGAACGTTGCCCTGCGTTTTTTCCCTAGTGGCGTTTGTTTCGCGATTTGGGGAGGAAAGTCATTTCCATGCCGAATCCTTTAGCGGATCTTCCTATTTTTCAGACCATCCAAGATCCTCAGCGCTTGATCGCTGAGGTCGTGGAGCGTTTTGGTTCCCGAGCCGCCATCGGCACCAGTGGACAACTTACGGGGATGGTTATGGTCGATATGGCCCTGCGGGCTGGGGTCAAACCTCGCGTATTTTTGATCGATACTCAGCGTTTATTTTCCGAGACCTACCAATTGGTTGCAGCGGTAGAGAAGAAATATCAAATCCAGGTAGAACGTGTGCAGGCCGAGCCCAAACGTTTAGCGGCCATGCTTGAAGAACATGGTGAATATCTTTTTTTTGATAGTAAGCAAAAGCAGGAACTATGTTGTCAGATTCGGAAGGTAGAGCCCAATCAACGAGTTTTAGAGAGTTTGGATGTTTGGTTAACGGGCTTGCGTACTGACCAGTCTTCGCGGCGGGCAGCGACTTTAAAGTTTGAAACCCTCTTTCAAGGAGAGGAGCGTCGTCCTTTATTAAAAATCGCTCCTTTGGTGGATTGGACGGAGGCTCAGTTGCGGGAGTATTGCCAAAAGTATCAGGTTCCCATCCATCCTTTGTTAGAACAAGCTCAAGCTGGAGGTTGGTATTACGAATCGTTAGGGTGTGTGATTTGTACGACCCCCATCGGTCCCCATGAGCCCCGACGTGCCGGGCGATGGCGATGGTTCCAACAAGAGGGAGATTCGAAGGAGTGTGGACTTCACGTTACTCACAAGGACGAACCCTAATGGTCTCTTCCGAAGAATTGCTGTTTTTGCAAACGGCCCGAGAGCTCGCCGCACAAGCCTCGACCCTCATTGTCGAGCATTTGCGTTTACCCATCGAAAAAAAATACAAAGAAGACGATTCCCCCGTCACTAACGCCGATCTTCAGGCCGATGCTATTTTACGCGAAGGGTTACTCAATGCCTTTCCCCACCATGGCTTGCTTTCTGAGGAGACAGGTTTAGCGGGTTCCCCTGATGCAGAATATGTTTGGGTGATCGATCCCTTGGATGGGACCAAAGCCTTCGCTAAAAAGATCCCTGGATTTTGTGTGATGGTGGGTTTGTTGAAACGAGGTAAGCCCTATCTGGGAGTGCTTCATGATCCTTGGGAGGGGAGGGTTTACGAGGCAATTCGTGGACAAGGTGCCTACCATGTTGATTCAGAAAATCGACGCAGTCGCTTGCATGTGTCGTCCCGAAAAAATTTAACTCAAATGCCCTTGGTGATTTCCACAGGGTTTCCTCCAGAAGCCTTAGAAAAAATTCGACAACGACTTCCGGGCCCTTTAGTGGATCCCATTAATAGCGTGGGAATCAAAGTCGGACTTTTGGTGAGACAAGTGGGAGACCTCTATCTTAATCATCATGGTGTGCACTATTGGGATACTTGTGCTCCCCTGCTTGTTTTAGAAGAAGCGGGTGGAAGAATGACAGCGTTGAATGGGGCCGCTTTAAGTTACGATTTGCATCGCGGTTTTGATCATGGTCACGCCAGTTTGGCCAGCAATGGGTTGCTCCATAGCGAGGTATTGGAAGTGCTTCGGGAGCTTGCGCTCTCTTTGGGTTGGGATCAGCGAATCCTTGGCGAGGGCGGGTATTTTCGTTAGTCTTCCCCCATGGCTTCATTTCATCCCATGATGTTAGTGGCGGTTCCCCAACTGTTAGATCCTCAGTTTAAGCGCAGTGTGATTCTTTTACTCCATCACGATCGTGAAGGAGCTTTTGGTTTGGTCGTCAACGATCCCATGAATCTCACTTTGGAAGATTTTTCCCAGAGTCAGCGTTTGCCTTGCCATTCCAACATTTTGGCGCGTTCGGTTTTTTCTGGTGGTCCGGTGGAGCCTTATCGTGGATGGATTTTGCACCAAAACCCTCAGCTTTCGGAACGCGAAGAAATTTGTGAAGGGCTGTATGTCAGTGGAACCCAAGATGCTCTTCAGGAAATTCTTCAGGATGGGAAAAATCAGTTTTTATTTTTGCTGGGGTATAGCGGTTGGGGGGCTGGGCAGTTGGAGAAGGAAATGAAAGACGGATCGTGGATTGCTTCCGAGGTTGATCCCAAATATATCTTTTTTCAAAATCCCCAGGATACCTGGGATGCCATCTTGCACGATATGGGGGTTGATCCAACCCGTTTGGCCTTGGGGACGGGTTTGCATTGAAGACACGAAAATCGACATCGGTATTTTGGATTTTCGCTCTCTTGTTCGTCGTCTATTTTTTGTATTTTCTCCAAGGTTTGGGCAATATTCCCTTCTTGTACTGGGATGAACAAACCTACATTAATGTGGCGCGTTCTTATTTGACGAGTTCAGGACCTTTTCCCAATTCCCAGCATCCTCCCTTGGCTAAAGAAATGATGGCCTTGAGTCTCTCCTGGTGGGGAGACAATCCTCTAGGATGGAGGATGTCCGCGGTATTATGCGGATCCCTCGCGTTGACCTTAATCGCGTATTTGATTTTCCGTGTTACCCGAAGGCTCGGAGTAGCTCTCGGGATGGCTGCTCTTTTACTTCTCGATCCGTTTCTCGTGGTTCATGCGAGGATGGGACTTTTAGAAACCCCCTTACTCGCTTTTTTGTTGCTGGCAAGTTGGGCCGCTTATGAATTTGTAACGGCTCCTAGGGCGACAAGTCTTTATGCTTGGGGGGGCATGTTGGGTTTGGCCTTGGCGACAAAATTGAATGCCCTGGTATTTTTTCCGATTGCTTGGCTGTTGATATTTTGGATCCTGTGGAAACAGCCTGCGAAGCGCAGTCTGTGGGGGCACGCCTTGCTCGGTATGACACTTTTACCCATTGGGCTTTTTTTTCTAAGTTACGCTATTTTGGGCTACTCGCCCCGTGAAGTGTTTGAGTTGATCCCCTTTATGTTCGATTTTCATCAGTTTCATCGTGGGCCCGTGGCCTATCAAAGTCGGTGGTATGAATGGTTTTGGATTGCAAAGCCCCTTTGGTACTTTCTTAAATCCGAGACTCCAGGAAAGTTGGTGGGAGTTTTGCTGACAGGAAATCTCGTGCTTTGGGTTGGGGCTATGTTGGGAACTTGCTATATTGCGATACGCCGTTGGCGTGATCCAGTTCTCGCTGTTTTTCTTTTGCCTGTCCTGGCCCAGTTGGCTTTGTATGGCATGAAGTCCAGTACCTTTTTTTACTATATGCTCAGTGTTTTGCCCTTCCTTTATATTTTATTGGGTATGGCTTGGGGGGATTTGTGGGATCGTTGGGGACAGCGTTATTCGGGCGTCTTGTATGCGGATACGGTGATTTTTTTCGCGGCGGCCTTTTGGGTATTTTTCGCATATTGGCCGTTTATTTGGGGACACAGTTTTTCAGAGGAAATTTATCGTCGTAAAGCGGGAACTAGCATGCGGTTGCCCTCGAGTTTCGAAGCCTACGGTTTTCATCCTGAAGACAACAAGTGAACTCATCCTAAAAAAAAGTCAGTCATTTCTTCCCAACTCTTTTCTCAAAATACCGTCATAAAAGCGAACTTCGATCTGTAAGAGTAGTTCTGTGGATGGCTCAGGGGAGAAGAGTTTTTTGTTTTCTGCTTGGAGCGTGAGTTTTTTGAAGGTCCTCGATTGTGCATCAGCGATATCTTCGGAGTACGATCGACGGAAGGACTCTCTTCTTGAGTTTTTTTGTGCGGTCTCACTTGGGTGAGGAGAAAGATCGAGTTTAAAACATGGGTAAAAAAAAGCCCCATCCCCCCGAGGGGGAATGGGGCAAAATAAACGGGCAATCTAGAGTCTTAAGCCTTGCGACGTCGGAGGTATCCGAGTGCGCCCAAGCCCAACCCTAAGCTCATCAGGGAGAGTAGCCCCTGAGAGGTATTCACTTTTACTCCGTGTTGCAGGGAGCAAGGGAGTGCCCCAGAACCTTCTAAGAGGTTGGTGGGGACGGGAGGAGTGGGGGTGGGAACAGGAATGACGCAAGCCTGAGGAATGTAGCAATCGGCATCGCATTCTGTTCGGGGCAATAGACCTTGGGAATCCGCTTCATCGCAATTGAGAGCCTCAGGAGGAGCTTCGCAACCGGCGGGGCAGCAGAAATCCAAATCGTCTTGCGAACAGGACTTCGGAGAGTTTTCCAGGGCGAAATTTTCTCCGCAGGCGCTGTCGGTACAGAGATCCCCATCTTCGATGGCTTCGCCACCACCATTGTAGGGAGGTCCAGGCAAGACCACTTGGGGGTCAATACATGCTTCCACTGTGTCGGTGTAAGGACAGGTGTACTCGAAGCCGGGGACCAAACAGTCGATGGCGCAGGTGGAGCAATCCTCGCCGCCAGCGACTTCGCAAACTCCGTTGCCGCAGTTGTCGAATTCGGCCTCTTCGGCGTCGGAACAGTTGATACAGTCGGGATTATCCTCGCTGGAAATGTAATCAAAATCACATCCAGAGGGATTTTGGGGATCAAAACCCGGGGTATCGGTACAGGTGGCGATTCGGCACGAGCTGGCGGTAGTACCGCCGGAGATATCTTCGCAGTAGTTGTTATTGGGCAAACATACGAAGCCTTCGTCGCCAAAAAGTTCGCAAGCGGTCCAACAGCCGGGATCGTCGGGATCGGAATCGCTACTGGGCACTATTGGACAAGGATTTACCGTGATGGAAGGGTCGAAATTAGGGAGGCCGTTTGGTCCATCGGGAAAATTGGCGCACTCATAAACGGGAGAAGGACTAGCTTCAAAAAGCGTGCAAGATTCTCCGTTACAGGCGTTACATGCCGAAACATCTGACTGAGGAATACAGGAATCCCCCGGCAATCCATAGACAACATGGTTAGGAAAAATTGATAAACCGAACGCGACTAAGAAGAGCAATGCTACAGCAGGTGCGGCAATGCCCAATAGACCACGGCGGTGGCGTTTTACATAGCGACTCATAGAGCCTCCTCCGATTCCAGGTAAAAGATGAAACTACAACTCAATAGACAGACTGAAAAGTTAGGGAAATACCCGAGAAGAGTCAAGGGAATAGCTTTGTCGGCTAGGCAAGCGAGATGAGGGATGTTAGGAGCTGGTCTGTGTTTGGGAGGAAGTCTTGGGTTCTGCGGTCAGGAGTTTTTTTGATATGAGTCACTTTCAACTTTTAAAAACCTGTCCCCATACTCAAGCTCGTTTGGGGCGTTATCAAACCTGTCACGGCGAAGTTGATACCCCGGTTTTTATGCCCGTGGGCACCCAGGGGACAGTCAAGGCAATGCGCACCGAAGAGTTGTCGGCCATGGGGGCGCAGATTCTGCTGGGAAACACTTATCATCTTTATCTGCGTCCCGGTCATAAAACGGTAGCCCGCTTGGGAGGTTTGCATCGTTTGATGAATTGGCAGCAGGCTATTCTCACCGATTCGGGGGGCTATCAGGTATTTTCCCTGGCTCAACACAACAAGGTGGAGCTGGATGGAGTGCGGTTTCAATCCCATTTGGACGGAAGTTCCCACTTTTTAAGCCCGGAGCTAGCGATTGAAATTCAACAGGATCTGGGTTCCGACATCATGATGGTCCTCGATGAGTGTCTGCCCTATCCCTCTTCTCGAGATCGGGTGGCTCAGTCTATGGAGTTAACCTTGGCTTGGGCCCAGCGTTGTTTGCAGGCGCGTCGTTTTGAACGCAATCACCTCTTTGGTATCGTGCAGGGAGGGATGGAATTGGATCTGCGTTTGGAGTGCGCGGCTCGTTTGCAGGAAATCACCTTGGAAAACCCCGAATTGGGACAGCCCGATTCTTTCGAAGGATTTGCTATCGGGGGAGTTTCCGTGGGGGAACCCATGGAATTGGGCTATCAGGTGGCCGAGGCGGTGGCGCCCCATCTGCCCGTCCATAAGCCTCGGTATTTAATGGGGGTTGGAATGCCGGAAGATATTATCACCTGTATCGGTTACGGCATCGATATGTTCGACTGTGTCGCCCCTACCCGCATGGCCCGCCATGGCATCCTTTTTACTTCTTGGGGTCGGGTCAATATTCGAAATGCCAGCTTCGCCGAGGATGCTCGACCCATCGAGGAGGATTGTGCCTGTTACACCTGCCAACACTACAGTCGGGCCTATTTAAGGCATCTGAGTTTGAGTAAAGAAGTTCTGTCAGCGATGCTCAATACAATTCACAATTTACATTACTATCTCAATTTGTTAGGCCAGGCCCGCCGTGCCCTTCAATTTGGGGAATTCGCAGATTTTCAAAGGAAATTTTTTGCCAAACGGAAGTCAGGAGAATAGCTTTCATGTCGAGTCTTAATCGAGCGGTGGTCGCATCTCTTCTCAGTGTTTTATCTTATTTTTCTGTGGAGCAAGCTTCGTGGGCTCAGACTGCCCAACCTGGGGCAGGCCAGGGATTGGGGATGTTTCTTCCCTTGATTCTGATCTTTGTTATTTTTTATTTTCTGATCGTTCGTCCCCAGCAAAAACAGGCTAAACAGCGCCAAGAAATGATCAATGCCCTAAAAAAAGGTGACGAGGTCATTACGGTGGGGGGGATCCACGGCCGAATCGTCGGGGTGGCGGATACGGTGCTTACCGTAGAAATCGCCGACAATGTCAAGATCAAGATGGATCGTAGTGGCATCCAAGGTCCCAAGGGAATCCAAGAAGCTTCTAATTCTAAATAAATTGTCTTATTTTCTATGAATTCCCGTCTTCGCCTCAGAGCCTACCTTACTTTTTTTCTTTTGGCCTTTTCCGTTTATCTGCTGGTTCCCTCTCTCTTCGATTTTCGCAGCCTCAGGGAAGATGCCGAGACAAAGGGTGAGTCTGTCCCATGGTACGTGAGTTTATTTCCCGATAAGCAGATCAATTTGGGTTTGGATTTGCGTGGTGGTATTTATCTGGAGTTAGAAGTTGGTTTAGAAGAAGCCTTAAGGCAGCGAAGTGAGTTGACCGCTGGGGAAATCGAGCGTTTTCTTAAGGAAGAAAAAATTCCCTTTCATCGCGTGCGTGTTCTACCCAAGACCGCTTGGATCGAAATCGGTCTACAAAACGAGCAGGATCTAGCCAAACTCAAGGGGCATTTGAAGGATTTCTACGGTCAAACCTTTCAAGAAATGGGAGATTCTCCGCTATTGCAGGTGACTCCTATCTCCGGAGAGTCGACTCAGGAGATTTTTGAGGCCGTTCGCTCTTGGGCTCAGGATCGTCAAGATGTAGCTGATGTTCAATTGCAATCCTCAGGGGTTGAACTGGTGATGACGGATCGCGCCGATTCCAAGGCTTTGCAGGATTCTTTGCAGGATAAATTGGGGGGAGGCCGGAAGGTCTCTTTGGTGCAGGGGCCTTTATTTCTCACCCAAAGTGAGGCGTACGAGGCGAAACTCAAGGATGAAACCGTCAATCAGGCGGTGACCACCATCCGTAATCGTATCGACCGGCATGGTGTGGCTGAGCCCAATATTCAAAAATTGGGGACGAACCGGGTGATGATCGAGCTTCCTGGGGTTCGAGATCCAGAGCGGGCCATCTCTCTGGTGAAGCGAGCGGGTAAGTTGGAATTCAAATTGGTGGATGATACTACCTCCGATGCCAAGGTAGCTCAGTGGGTACAAGAGGCCCGTAAAGAAAATAAGATACCTGAAGGCTATTCCGTCGAAGTCACCGAGAAGATCAATGAGGCTTTGAAGGGGAAGATCCCCGCCGAAACTGAGATTGCATTTGAGATTCAATACGATCCTGTGACTAAAAAAATCGTGGGAGGTCTTCCTTATCTGCTCAAGCGTCGGGTAGAAGTTTCGGGCAATATGCTCAAGAACGCCCAGGTTAGCGTCCATAACAACGAACCCTATGTTAGCTTGTCTTTCGATCCCGCAGGGACCCAAGCCTTCGCCGATCTCACGGCAGCCAATGTGGGAAAACGCTTGGCTATTCTCCTAGATGGTAATGTCAATAAGGCTCCCGTGATCAAGGGCCCCATTCCTGGAGGTGAGGCTCAGATTACCTTGGGATTCGGTGATTATCAGGCCTTGGTTCGTGAGGCCGAAGATTTGGTGGTGGTATTACGGGAGGGGGCGCTTCCTGCCACTTTGAAAGAAGCCACTAAAACGGTGATCGGTCCTTCTCTGGGGAAAAGTTCCATTCAGAAGGGGTTTCGCGCAACCCTGTTAGCGGGTACCGTCGTCATGATCTTCATGGCGCTGTGGTATAAGGGGGCTGGTCTACTGGCCGACTTCGCCTTATTAGCCAACGTGCTTTTTATTTTTGCTGCGTTATCCTTGTTTGGCGCGACCCTCACCCTCCCTGGTATTGCGGGTATCGTGCTCACCATGGGGATGGCCGTGGATGCCAACATTATTATCACTGAACGTATCAAAGAAGAGATTTTCTTTGGCAAAGGCGTGAAGGCCGCCGTCGAGGCAGGTTATGGCAATGCCATGAGTTCAATTGTAGATGCCAACCTAACCACCTTCCTCTCGGGTTTGGTTTTGTACCAATTTGGTACTGGGCCGATTCGGGGCTTCGCGGTTACTTTGATGGTTGGTATCGTGACGACGATGTTTTCTGCGGTGGTGATGACCCGAATCTATTACGATTGGCGTTTAAGTAAAAATAAAAACCCTCGGTTGAGCCTGTAGTGAGTTGATAAATTTATGATGAGCTTGGTGACTAAAGAATTTCCTTTCATGAAATACCGATGGCCCTTCATCACCTTGTCCTTGGTGTTGGTGAGCCTGAGTATTTATTTTTTGGCCACGCGGGGATTGAACTACGGTACTGATTTCAAGGGTGGTCTCAATCTGGTTTATGAAATTAAAACCCCGACGGTCGAAGCCGAACTGACCGAGGTCTTTTCTGAAAAAAAATTACCCCCCCTAGTGGTGCAGCGTTTCGGTGATGTCAGTCAAAATATTTTTGTCATCAAAAGCGATCTCCCCGAAGGCTTGCAGTCAGAGTTTTCCGAGCCTTTTTCTCAAGCTTTGACGGCGCACTTCGGTGAAGGAAAGGTCAGTTTGGTCAAAGAAGAGTCTGTGGGGCCCAAAGTCGGTAAGGAGTTACGTACCAAGGGAATTTACGCCGTGATGTGGGCTTGGATCATCATGCTGGTTTATGTGGGGTTTCGTTTCGATTTTTACTTTGCGCCCGGAGCTATTATTGCTCTGATTCACGACGTGCTTATTCCCTTGGGTGCCTTTGCGTTGACCCAGCGTGAGGTCAACCTTACGGTAGTGGCCGCTTTTTTAACGATTATCGGTTATTCAATCAACGATACTATTATCATCTTCGACCGTATTCGGGAAAATATTCAGAAGTACAAAGGTCAGCCTTTGGTTTCCATCATTGATCGTTCCCTCACCCAGGTTTTGGTGCGGTCTGTCATCACCTCCTTGACTCTGTTTTTCGTTGTGGTGGTTTTATTCTTCCAGGCGGAGGGAGATCTACAAAATTTCGCTTTTGCCATGATTTGGGGAGTTTTGGCAGGAACCTACTCGTCTCTCTTTATCGCTTCGCCAATTTACCTGTTCTTGCGTGAAAACGGACATCGGTTTGGTTTTAAAAAGTCTCCAACGCCTAAGGCGGCCACTCGGTAATATCGGTTGGCTTTCCATGCGAGAGGATGAATTCCATCCGTTCGTTTTTTATCTTTTTCCGACATCGTTAGAGAAGGGAACCGTGACTTGAAAAAACGTTGGTTGCTTAGGCCTGCCGATCGTGAACAAGCCCGGGCACTTTCCCTCGAGTTTTCCCTAAGTCCTGTGCTTGCCCAGATTCTGCTTAATCGGGGTTTGCGCGATAGTCAGGCCGTGCAGGATTACCTTACGCCTTCCTTGGCCCAGTTGCCCGATCCAAATTCCATGAAGGATATGGATGTGGCGGTGGCCCGATTGGTTCGAGCCATTCGTGAGCAAGAGTTGATTACCATTTATGGTGACTACGATGTGGATGGAACTACCGCCACGGCCCTGTTGATGGAGTTTTTTCAGGAAGTTGGGGCTCGCGTGGATTACTATATCCCTCATCGAGTGCATGAGGGTTACAGTCTCAATGGTCGGGCTTTAGAAGAATTGAAGGCGCGGGGAACTCACGTCATCGTGACCGTGGACAATGGTATTTCAGCGGTGGCTGAAGCTCGGCAGGCGCGGGATTTGGGAATGGATCTGATTATCACCGACCATCACGAAGTGCCACCGTTGTTGCCCCAGGCTTACGCCATTTTAAATCCGAAACGACAGCAGGACGATTTTCCCTTCAAACAATTGGCTGGGGTGGGGGTTGCTTTTTATCTGTTAATGGGATTGCGTCGGGCGCTTCGCGAGTCGGGTTTGTTGAGCGATCGAGAACCCAATCTCCGCAAGGCCCTTGATCTGGTCGCTGTTGGCACTATCGCGGATATGGCGCCTCTGGTGGGTTTAAATCGAGTGTTGGTGAGGGAGGGACTGAAAGAGTTATCCAAGACCGAGAGACCCGGTTTTTTAGCTCTTTTAGAAGTCAGTGGCATAGAAGCTCCGGTGCGTTCCGACCAGGTGGCCTTTCAGTTAGGGCCTCGCATCAATGCGGTGGGACGTTTAGAGGAGGCGAGCACTGGGGTGCGTTTGTTATTGGAGAAGGATTGGGTTCAAGCTAAGTCTTTGGCCCAACGTTTGGATGAAGCCAATGTGAATCGTCGGGAATTGGAAGATCAAATTACTCAAGAAGCCATTGCTCGAGTGGAGCGAGAGGCTCTCTTGGAACGCTTTCAATCCATTGTGTTGTTGGGACCCGATTGGCATCCGGGGGTGGTGGGTATTGTGGCGAGTCGCTTGGTAGAAAAGTATTACCGTCCAACGGTAGTGCTGACTCGAGAGCGGAATATGCTCAAGGGTTCCGCTCGCTCCATTCGACAATTCCATTTGGTCGATGCCTTGCGCGAGTGTGCGGAGGATTTAGATCGTTTTGGGGGGCACGCGTATGCGGCGGGCCTTTCATTAAAGCCGGAAAATTTGGAAATCTTTCAGCGCCATTTTGATCAGAGAGTTCGAAGTCAGCTGCAGGCGGAGGATTTTTGCCCGGCGCTTCATTTGGATGTGGAGACGCCGCTCACCGAGTTAGATCCCGCCTTCATGGCACAGCTAGAAAAATTAGAGCCCTTCGGCTTGGGAAATCCCTCTCCTCAGCTTTTAGTAAAACAGGTGGAGGTCAAAGAATCGCGCATTGTGGGAGAAAAGCATTTAAAATTGCGTGTGGGAGACGGCTCCCGCGTGTGGGGAGCGATTGGTTTTCGTTTGGCGGACAAGCAACCCCCATGGAACAGTCGGATAGATTTGGCGTTTACTCCCGAGTGGAATGAATGGAACGGAAATAAAACTATCCAACTTCGTGTGCTCGATTTGCAAGCCTGAGGGATGTGGCAAGACAAGGTGGAATTGGATTCTTGTTTTTCGTTATCCAATGAAAAGTTGCACCCCTGTCCCCGTACATATTCTTTTGAACTGAATCTCCGTCTATCTTCAGTGATCCAAGGGGGGGAGCCCCAGTCTTGTTGTGGATTTAAAAGGTTGATAACGCGTTGCATTGAGATCGAGGTTGACAGCATTGACGCGATGAGTTAACCGGAACTCGTCTTGGGTAAGGGATAAAATAATATTTTATTCATGATTGTGTTTCCTTATTTCCAAGGGAGGGTATCGCTGTGGTTTCTAAGTCATCAGGTAAAACTCAGGTAAAAAATCCAAAAGTTAAGTCGTCTCGTGGGAAAGCAAAAACCTCGGCGGTCGAATGTGGCCCCTCGTTGGCGGGAGTCAGACAAAAGTTGTTTTCCAGCTTTGAGCAAGTCAATCAGGGGATGCTTCGATTGGAAGGAGAGCTTGAGGCTTTGGTCAAGCGGGTCAAACAAAAGTCTGAGCATTCTCGCCGTGATCTCCAAAAAAATTTTCATGAGGTCGTTAAAAAACTGAAGGCGGCTGGGGTGCTGAATAGGGCTAAAGGAACCCGTCAGGATTTGGAAAAAGAAATAAAGCGTTTGGTCGAAGAGGCTTTGTCCTCCGTAAAGGACTTAGAAAATTTGGTAAAGACAGCCAAGGTTCGAGCGCTGTTCAAGAACTTTCGTGCTGGATTCCAAAATGCTGTGGAGAGTTTTTCTGAGCGGGGCGTGTTGCTTCAGGCAAAAAAATCGGTTGTCGGTACTCGCAAAGAATTATTGGGGCTTTTGAGTATTCCCTCCCAGGAAGAATTTGAAAGCTTGGCTCGTAAGATTAGCAACATTGAAAAACGTCTCACCCAGATTGCTCGAAAAGCGGCCTAACCGATTTACCTCCCTCGAAAAAGGGGCTTGCTTCGCGAGAGGCGGCCCTTTTTTAATTTTGGATAAGTTTGTGGGTTGGCTTTTCTTCAGGGCAGCTCAAGAGAGTAGCTAAAGCTCCTTGCTTTATGGGGGGCTTCTTGGCATGGCTTGAGTTCAAATCATGTCCCCATCGTTTCATCTCAAAGAATGTCTCAAGCGGAAGCTCTGGTTTGTGACGGGCAAGGGAGGAGTGGGTAAGACCACATTGGCCGTTGCTCTGGGGCTCTTAAGTGCTCGTCATGGACTTCAGACTTTGATTGTAGAAACCCATGGCTTGCATCATGTGGGAGAATTATTTTCTCTGGAGAAACAACCTGGCTACGGAGGAAAACGCATTCACAAAAATCTGAGCCTTTTGCAGATTACTCCTGAAGAGGCCCTTGAAGAATACGTGGTGCAGCAGATTAAATTTCGTTTTCTCTACAATGCGGTGTTCAATAATCAGTATGTCCGGCATTTCATTGATGCGGCTCCGGGGCTGGTCGAATTGTTAACCATCGGCAAGATTTGGTCCTTGGCTAAGGAAGGTAAAAAATGGGGGATGGGACGGGACTACGACCTGGTCATTGTCGATGCCCCTTCTACGGGACATGGCCTTTCTCTTTTGACGGTTCCTGAGGTGGTTTCTCAAGCCGTGCGTTTAGGTCCGCTTAAGAGTAAGTCCGACAAGATTTTGCAGTTTTTACGGAGTGAAACAGAATCTTTGCTTTGGTTAACCACCCTTCCCGAAGAAATGCCTGTCAACGAAGCGGTGGAAATGGCGAAGGTCCTAGAGCAAAAATCCCTCATGCCTCTAGGTCCCATCTTGATGAATCGGCTTTGGCCTGATTTGATGTCCCCAAGCTCCCTTGAGGTCTTTCGTAAAAATGGCGGGTCTTTTCCTTTGGTGGAGCAGTATTCTCAAAGTTTTGAGTTAAGTCGTTTTTATTTACAAAAGGCAAAAACCTTATTGGAAGGACATCCTCTCATTGAATTGCCTTTAATCTATCGGAGTGCGGTCCCCTTGGAGATTGCCCAGGACTTGAGTCGTCATTTGGAGGCAGCTTTAGTCTGAGTAAAATATTATGGCCATGTTAGCCGTGCAAAATTTAGAAACTCTCCTTCAAAAAAAAAAGGTGATCATTTGCTGCGGTTCCGGTGGAGTTGGCAAGACTACTACAGCCGCCGCCTTAGCGCTGCGTGCCGCCATTGAAGGGTATAAAACCCTGGTTTTGACCATTGATCCGGCGAAACGTTTGGCAAATTCTTTGGGAATCCAAGACATCGACTACCACGAGCGTGAGATCGCGCCGGAGATCTTTCTCCAGGCAGGCATCACGATCAAGGGCTCGCTCTATGCCATGATGCTGGATACCAAGCGCACTTTCGATGACATTATTCGAAAGTATTCAGCGGATGCAGAACGGGCCGAAGCAGTTTTAAATAATAAACTCTACCAACATCTTTCCAACATGATGGCCGGGTCCCAAGAATACATGGCCATGGAAAAACTTTATGAGATGGTACAGCAGCGCGATTATGATCTGGTGGTTTTAGATACGCCTCCTTCGCGACATGCCTTAGATTTTTTAGAAGCGCCCCATAAGATGAGCACGATGGTGGGAGATAGTGTGCTCAATGTTTTTCTCAAACCTTCCCTGTTCATGAGTCGGGCCGGTCTCAAAGTGATTGACCGTTCGATGCGAAGGGTTTTGCAATCCTTTGACAAGGTGGCTGGCTTTGAATTTCTGCAGGATGTTTCGGGAATGTTGGTGGCTTCCTCGGGACTCTTAGGGGGATTTCGTGAGCGTGCTGAAAAGGTAGAGGCGCTCTTGCACGATGCTCGCACCTCTTTCTTGCTTATCGCCTCGCCCCAGCCCATTCCGCTGAGGGAGGCCGAGTATTTTTTCGGTAAGTTGCAAGAAAACAAGCTACCCTTCGCCGGTTTTATTTTTAATCGAGTCTATTCCATTCCTCCTCAAGGCGATCCTTTACCGCCACGACTCAAGGCGAAGGTTCGTGCCGAATATGATGAGGTCGAAAGTCTTTTTGTGCATTTGGCCCGCCGTGATCGTCAGCAGATAGATCTCTTTCGTCATCAGTTAGGTGCGCAAGGCAAAGGGCAGTTCTTCAAAGTTTTGCCTCAAATGCAAAAGGACATTCACGATTTGGCAGGATTAAGAGATCTAGGTCAAAGGTTGTTCGAAGTGGATTCTCTGGAGTGAGTGCATCCAAGAAAAATAAGGATTCTTCTGGAGGGGCGGTGCACAGTCTGAAGGAGTTTGCTGCTGAAGCGGCGTATGTTTTCTCTATTTTTTAGTGTCAGCCCCGAAAGCGGCGTGCGTCGGGGAAGGCATTTTCGAGGATGGGGCGCGGTTCTCCCCCGACAAGGCTAACAAAAATAATTTTTATGTTTTTATGGAAGTGGGCCTCAAGAAGGGTGGGCGATAAAATCCTGGATGAGCTGGCGATCCAAAGGATGAATGTAAACAAAATGAATGCCGATCCCCACTTTGCCCGGTTCTCTTTCGTCTTTCATGACCCGTACGACTTCTCCAGTGGCTTGGATGGGTTTGGCTTGAGGAATTAAACTAAAGCGGAGAAAAACTTGGGTTCCCAATTTTACGGGGGTGTTGGACTCGAGAAATAGACCTCCCGCGCTGACATCTGTCGAAAAAAAATAGAGTACCCCCTCTCGATTTTCATCTTCAAAGACTACTTGGGTGCGGATAGGCCGCCGGGGGTAAAGGCGTTTTTCAGATTTGTTTTCTTGGGTCATAGCAGTTCAGGTTTTGTCTAAACCCCTTGGATAGGAGCGAATTCAGTTTAGGTCAAGGTCTTGCTTTGTAGAAAGGATATCTCTCTCGGATTATTTCCACCGCATCGCGGCGCAGTTCTACGGAGAGGACGCCGCTGGATTGTCCTAGAGATCCGATTTTTTCTCCCCAGGGTCCAAAAACCATGGAATGGCCCGCCAAGGGTAATCCGGCTTCGTCTTTGCCGCATTTATTGACACATACGACAAAGCATTGATTTTCGATGGCTCGTGCTTTGAGCAAGGTTTGAAGGTGGTCTAGTCGACTCCGTGGCCAGGCACTGGGGATGAGAATCAGTTGAACTTCCTGAGCCATCAGTTGGCGAAATAGCTCGGGAAATCTCACGTCGAAACAAATGGCCATGCCTAGTTTTCCCCAAGGGATTTCAAAAACACAGGGCGTCTTTCCCGGCAGGTATTTCTCGCTTTCTGCCGAGAGGGGGAAAAGATTGATCTTGCGATAATGGGCCAGCAATAGACCTCGGGGATCTAAGACGAAGGCGCTGTTATGGGCCTGAGAAGAATGCCATTCCAACATGGATCCGGCGATAAAACATTGGTGTTCTCGGCACAGGCGTTTCAGCGCGTGATAACAAAATGCGTTTTCTGTTTGTTGTCGTGCGGATTCCTGGGGCAAAAAAGCCCCGGGCCACATTTCGGGTAAAACGATCCAATCCTTTGGACGCAGGGGGATGCCTTCAAGTTTTTTTTGAAGAATTTTCAAACTACGCAAGGGGTGACGCGGATGGGAAGGTATTTGTACTAAATGCAACCTAAGGGTGGAATCATCCATACATCTAGCGGTTAGCAAATAGCATACCTTCTCAACAAGTTTTTCTCGGATCTCGAAGAGGGGTTGGAGGGAATATGAATAATTTCTTGACCCGGAGCGTCGGACTCTTTAGATTTTTTAACTAATCCTTTCCGAATTTTATACCTACGGAGAAAGAAACCACCCGGAGGCTAAAGGATCTCGGGTGGGAGTAAATCTTAAGGAGGAGAATAATGAGTAGAACACAAAACTTTATGGCTGCCTTATTGGCCGTAGGATTAACTCTGGGTGCAGGGGGACTGGCTTGTCAAAAGAAGGGTCCAGTTTCTTCGGGAGATGTGGAGGTCGAAGACCTTAACCTAGCGATGGTTCACTTCGATTTCGATAAGTACGATATCAAACCGAAGTATCAAGATGTGTTGCAAGGACATGCCCAGTTCTTAAATACCAATCCTCAGGTCAATGTGGTCATTGAGGGGAACACCGATGAGTGGGGTACCGACGAGTACAACCTAGCTTTGGGAGAAAGGCGCGCTGTTGCGGCAAAGAACTTTCTCGTGAACTTAGGAATTTCCACCGATCGGATTTCCACCATTAGCTACGGGGAGTCTCGACCTATCGATACTGCGCACAATCCTACCGCATGGGCGATGAACCGGCGGGATGAGTTTAAGCGTAGGAGATAGGCCTTTAACTCCGCGTGAGGCATTTTTTAAGACCACAGAGGCCCCTTGCAAGCGTATGGGACTCTGTGGTTTTTTTTTGCTCAACACTTATCACCTTGGGTAGACGATAGATAGGAAGGGAGATCTTGTGATGAAAAAAATTTATTTATTGGCTTGGGGTATGGCACTGACAGCTTGGCCTCTTTCTGGAGCTTGGGCCCAACGGGCGGCGACGGGGGATTTGGAACAACGGCTCAGTCAGGTGGAATCCTATACACAACGTAACAATCAAGAGATGGCCAAGGCCGTTAATCTCATGGAGCAAACTCAGCGGGATTTTCAGTCCATTAAGGGGCAGGTGGAGGCGGCCAATTATCTCGATAAAGAAAATAATCGGGTTTATGAAGACTTGGATCGTCGGGTGGCTTCCTTGGAAGATAAAGTGGAGCAAATTCATCGTTTGCTCTCTGAACTCAAACAAGGAAGTACGGGAGGGACTGCTGCAGGAGCATCGGGAACGCCTCTCACCGAAGGAGAAATGCAAGAATACCAAGCGTTGCTCACCATCTTTAATTCTCGTGATTATCGTGCGGCTGCCTCGGGTTTTTTGGGGTTCGTCAAAAAGTATCCCCAAGGATCGGAAGCTGGCAATGCCCAGTTTTGGGCTGGGGAATCCTTTTACTCCATGGGGGATTATGTGAGGGCCATCAAGGAGTACCAGCGTTTGGTGGAGGCTTATCCGCAAAACAAGCGGATCCCCGAAGCCGTGTATCGTCAGGGGCTGGCCTTTTTGCGTTTGCAAAAAAATACGGAAGCCACTTTATTTTTTCAGAAGGTCTTAGCGGACTATCCCAACACTCCTGAAGCGGCTCAGGCTCAGACTCAATTGCATCGTTTGCAAGAAAAGAGCAAAAGTCCGGTGGCTCTGAATTCGGGCGGTGCTGAAGCTCCTGAGGCGGTTCCTAGTGGAGAATCCTTGCCTCCTCCAGAAGATGGGGCGCCTCGATCCCGACCCTTGATGAAGACTCTTCCCATGCCGGGAAGTTCCTCCGAGGGAGCTCCAGGTGCTGTGCCTCAAGAGACAGAAAGCGCGGCTGCTCCAGCGGATCAGGCTCCCGCTGCGATGGATCCCAATTCACCTTTGTTTTAGGGGAGTGGGAGAATCGCCAGGCTGGGTTATTTCGTTCAGCTCCGGGTGATGTGATTTTTCCTTCCAGTTCATGATGGCAGTTTTAGGCATTGAATCTTCTTGTGATGATCTTTCCATGGCCCTGGTGCGTGAAGGGCGTTTGTTAGGTCTGGCGACTTCTAGTCAGGTGGCGGCCCATCGGCCTTTTGGTGGAGTGGTGCCGGAGATTGCCTCGCGTAAGCATTTAGAGGCTTTGGAACTTACCTTGGAAGCGGTTCTGTCCCAGGCCGATCTATCCTTGAAAGATTTAACGGGAGTGGCGGGAACCTATGCGCCGGGTTTGGTAGGTTCTTTGTTGGTAGGGCTTAATTTCGCCAAAGGACTCGCTTTTAGCAGACAGGTGCCGTTTCGTGGAGTTCATCACATTGAGGGACATTTGCTGAGTCCCTTTTTAGAACATGAGTTGGTTTTTCCATTTCATGGTTTGGTAGTTTCGGGAGGTCATTCCCATCTCTACCGCGTGGAGTCTTTGGGCAACTATCAGCTTTTGGGAAGAACTGTGGATGATGCAGCTGGAGAGGCCTTCGATAAAGTGGCGAAGATGATGGGACTCGATTATCCCGGAGGACCGGCCATCGAACGACTAGCAAAGTCTGGGGATCCTCAAGGTTTTGCCTTTGCCTTACCCCGGGTGAAGGCCCACCCGGGTTACACGAGCTTCAGCGGACTGAAGACGGCTGCCTTGGAGTATTGGAAGCGACTGGGATCTGAGCCCGGAGCTCAGGCGCGTGCGGATTTGGCGGCAAGTTTTCAAGCCGCGGCCGTGCAATCCTTGCTTGCCATGGTGAAATACGCTCGTCGAGATGGAGCTCGCTTGCCCTTGGCTGTGGCCGGTGGAGTGGCCTGTAACGGGGCCTTGCGCGAGGCTTTAAAAAACTATGGTGAGCGGGAAGGTTTTTCTTGCGTGATTCCCAGCCCTCGTTTTTGCACGGACAACGGTGCCATGATCGCGTGGGTGGGAGAGGCTTATTTGCAAAGGGGAGAGGCGAGCCCCTTGCGTCTCAACGCCGAAGCTCGTAAAGCCTTGGGCGAAGAATCAGGATCAATTTAAATTTCTCTGTGTTCCCAGGTTAAGATGGGTCGATATTTAGGACAACATTTTCTTATTCATTCGGGGATAGTGCATCGCATCTTAAAGGCCTTGCAATTGCCTCCAGCGGCTCCTGTTTTAGAAATTGGACCCGGCCGTGGTGCCTTGACTTTGCCTTTGGCTCGCCAAGCCGGAAAACTTTTATTGGTGGAACGTGATCCTCTGCTTGCCCAGTATATCCAGGATCGTTTGGGGGAGCGGGGTGAGCTTACCGTATGGAATCAAGATTTTTTAGAGACCCCGTGGCAAGAGATTGTCGCCTTGCTCGGAGAAAATTTTTTCGTGGTTTCCAACCTGCCTTATGAGGCAGCGACCCCGATTTTACTCAAATTATTGCATCATTTGCCGGGGGGAAGTTCTATGGTTTTGATGTTTCAAAAGGAAGTGGCTCAGCGCCTTGTGGCGGTGCCTCATTCTAAGGCCTTCGGTAGTTTGACCGTATGGACTCAGGTGTTTGCTGAGGTGCGTACGGTGCTTGAGGTGCCTGCTGCTGCGTTTCGGCCCCCACCTCGAGTAGAAAGTCAGGTGGTGGCGTTTCGCCTGCATGATCTTCCTAAGGTTCCGCTTCAGGATCAGGCTCGTTTTGAGGCTTTATTGCGAGAGGGTTTTTCCCATCGGAGAAAGATGTTGCGACAGAACCTAAAGGGGTTTTTCAAAACGACTTCTTCCGAAGAGATTGAGGAGCGTTTAAAACGGGTGGGAGCCTTGCCCACCGCTCGAGCCGAAGAGTTGGCTTTATCCCAATGGGTATCCTTGATGGCCGGGGAATAAGCGATTTACTTGGGAGAGGAAGTTGGATTAAGGCGTCAAAAGATGAAACCTCTTCGTTACATTGCGGTGGAGGGGCCTATCGGGGTGGGTAAGACCACCTTGGCTCGACGCCTTGCTGAAGAACTTCAAGGGGGGTTGGTGTTGGAGGAGGCCGAAGAAAACCCCTTCTTACCAAAGTTTTATAAGGATCCTCCGCGTTTTGCCTTTCCCACCCAAGTGTTTTTTCTGCTCTCTCGTTATCGTCAGCAACAAGATCTGGCCCAGACCGAACTATTTCAGCAAGTGATCGTCAGCGATTATATCTTTGGCAAGGATCGCATTTTTGCTCAGTTAAACTTGTCTCCTGAGGAGTTACAGCTTTACGAAAACCTCTATGCCACTTTGAAGACGCAGGTGCCCAAGCCCGATTTGGTTATTTTTCTCCAAGCCAGCGTAGATGTCTTGAAACAACGCATTCGCAAGCGGGCGATTCCCTACGAAAAGCCCATCTCTTCCGCTTATATCGAGTCTTTATGTCAGGCTTATAACCAGTTTTTTTTTCAGTACGATGGGACTCCGCTACTGACAGTCAATTGCACCGAAATTGATTTGGTGAATAAAGATGAGGATTACCAAAATCTCCTGAGGGAGATTTTGCATATGCGTAAAGCTCGACTAGAAAAACACTACGTATCCATCAGCAGTCGCTAGGAGGGGCCATGGTCACTAAAAAAATATCGGTTTTAGATCTGCAAGCCCGCAAGGTCCAAGGCTCTAAAATAGTGATGGTAACGGCTTACGATTATACCTTTGCTAAAATTTTTGAGGAAGCGGGGGTTGATTGTTTACTGGTGGGGGATTCCTTAGGAATGGTGATTCAAGGCCGTGACAATACTTTGCCCGTAACCATGGACCAAATGGTGTACCATACTCAGTGTGTCGCTCGTGGTGCGCGGCGCGCCCATGTTATTTGTGATCTTCCCTTTCTTTCCTATCAAACTTCTTCCAGTGATGCGATTCGTGCCGCTGGCATGGCCTTAAAAAAAGGTCGGGCTGAGTCGGTGAAATTAGAAGGCGGAGAAGAAATGGCCCCTACTATCGATACGCTTACTCGTTTGGGAATTCCCGTTATGGGCCATGTGGGTTTGATGCCACAGCGGGTGCAGCAAATGGGTGGATACAAAATTCAAGGGCGCGGTAAGGAAGCCGCTAAACAGGTGATGCGTGATGCGAAGGCGGTCGCCGATGCGGGAGCTTATGCGCTGGTGTTAGAAGGGATTCCTCGGGAATTGGCGGGAAGAATTACCAAAGAGATTTCCATTCCCACGATCGGGATCGGTTCGGGGGTAGAGTGTGACGGTCAGGTGTTGGTGGGTTACGATCTTTTGGGTATGTACACGGAGATGGCTCCCAAGTTTGTAAAGAAATACGCCGACCTCCATTCTGTGATGTTACGCGCTGTTGAGGAATACTCCCGTGAGGTGCGTGAGGGTAGTTTTCCCGATGTGAATCACAGTTTCAGTGACGCTTCCTAGAAGATCGTCCGATCTTCCATCCCATAAAAAATCCATTTCTGATCATTGAGGATTTGCGCATAGTTTTTAGCGAA
>DALYEU010000016.1:0-38616 GCA_031972375.1 bacterium
AACCTTACCCTGGGCTTGAAATGGCGTCCCCTACGGGAGTCGAACCCGTGCCGCCGCCGTGAAAGGGCGGTGTCCTAGGCCACTAGACGAAGGGGACTAAACTATTTTTCACACACGAGGAGTGGAACTCCCCACAAAAAATGGTGAGGCGCCTGGGACTCGAACCCAGGACCACCGCCTTAAAAGGGCGATGCTCTACCGACTGAGCTAGCGCCTCGAAAAACAAAAATCATCAAAAAGCTAAATGAGCGAAGGTGGCCGGGCAGAGCGACTTGGATTTATCACACCATAAAAAACGGTGTCCAACAGTCTACCGGGGCGAACCCAGAACCATCACCTAAAAAATGGGACGTTCTACTGACCGAGCTAGCGCCTCGAAAAACAAAAAATTATCAAAAAGCTAAATTAGCCAAGGCAATCCGGGGAGAGTGGTTGGGACTCGCCATGTCACAAAACACTAGAGTCAGAAGCACTTTTTCAAGGACGCTCCACCGATTGAGCAGGCCTTAAGACGAAAAATCTTTAAAAGACTGCCCAACGGGGCTAAAAAGCCCGCGGACCCTACAAAAGCAGGTGGGAAAGTGTCAACCGAATTTACAAGGAAACTTGAGATAACTTGAGAGAAAGCTTAAGGAAAATATTACTTTTCCAAGTTTTTTACCTCCTCTAGAATGGCTTTTATGTCTGGGAAAGAAAAATCCGTTGAAATTCAACCTGAAAAAATCATGTCTCTCCACTGGGATTTTGCCCGTGCGTCATTGCTTCGTACGGCCTTGGAGTTGGATATTTTTACCCATCTCCACGAGGGGCAAAACACCGTCGAGAAAATAAATCGTATTCTGGGCGGTGGTTTGAGGAGCACTCGCATCCTACTCGATGCCCTGGTAGGCATTGGCTTACTGGGAAAAACCCGCGGTAACTACAAACTAAGTCCCGAATCAAAAACTTTTTTGGTCAAAGGGGAGCTCAATTATCTGGGGCATTTTCTTCTTGGGGATCGGCAGATGGACAAATATTGGGAGTATCTTCCCAATTGTTTGCGGAAGGGAAAACCCATTTCCGAAATGTTGGATCCTGAACTTCGAAATGAGTTTTTCAAGCATTTGGTCAAAACCCTATTCCCGGTTTCTTTCGCTTCGGGAGTCATTCTGGGCAAAAAACTGGGGGTGGGAAAAAGTCTCAAGAAGTTAAAAATATTAGACCTCGGATGTGGCGCTGCGCCCTGGTCTTTGGCGTTTGCTTTGGCCGATTCAAATTCTAACGTAGTGGCCGTGGATTTTCCCGAAATCTTGGAGATAGCCCAGGCCCACGCCAAACGATTTCACGTTACTTCCCAATTTGAATTTCGTGCTGGGGACTTTCATCAGGTGGAGTGGGAGAGACAGTCGTACGATATTATTTTTCTCGGGCATATCTGTCATGGCGAAGGGGAGATGGGTACCCGTAAATTGATCAAACGAGCCTTTGAGGCGCTTAAGCCTGGTGGCCGTCTGTTGATTGCCGAATACGTGGCCAACGATTTACGAACTGGTCCGGAGATTCCCTTAATGTTTGGATTGGTCATGCTTTTGTTCACTGAGCATGGCGATATTTTCTCTGTTAAGGAGCTGAAACGCTGGCTTAATCTGGCGGGATTCAAAAAAGTCTCCGCTCAGGCTGTGCAATTTCCCGTTACTGTTGTGGTGGGCGTGAAGTAATTTCGGCTTCCAGATTGCGGTTCTGCATTTTTCTTAAAATTCTTTGTTTTCTTTTTTGTGCTCTGCCTTTGCCCGATTGGGTAAGCCACTGGGGGTTAGGAAGTAGAGCTGCTAAATAGGCTGCCTGTTCAGCGCTTAAATTTTTGGCTGGCCTCTGAAAGTAATAGCGACTAGCGGCCTCGGCGCCGAAGATCCCTGGGCCCCATTCTGCGATGTTGAGATACATTTCCAAAATTTCAAATTTCGATAGGCTTAGTTCTAAAGACCAGGCAAGTAAGGCCTCGTTGAGTTTGCGAAAAGGGCTTTTGCTTCGGTCTAAATAAAGATTTTTCGCCAATTGCATACTTAGGGTGGATGCGCCTCGAACAATTTTTTTTCTTTTCCAATTGGTTTCAAAACTCTCTTCCATTGCTCGAAAATCGAGACCTCGATGCTGAAAGAAGGCGTCGTCTTCTGCTACTACCACGGCTTTAATGAGTAGGGGACTGATGGCTTCGATGGGAACCCAATAATTGAGGGCCTTTTGTGAGTGTTGGAGCTCCCATTGGCGGATAAAAGCAGTGCTATCCAAGGATAAATGATTCAGCAAGGGGTTGACGAGTAGGGCCGAGCCAAGCCAAAGGGCTTCGAATAGAGCGAAAGCGAGGACAGGTATCTTGAGGTAAATATTGATTTGATTCTTCATGGAGCTTGGGCCATAGCTTAGCATTTTCTAGGAAATTAAGGAGTAAAAGGTCATGATAAGTGGCAATCAGATTCGTCCAGGGATGGTCATTGAATACGAGGGTACCCCTTATTTTGTGATGGAGGCCATTCACCGCACTCCGGGAAATAAACGGGCTTTCATGCAAACCAAACTGAGAAATTTAGTGACTGGAGATCAGGCCGAGGTTCGTTTCAGTTCCAACGACAAAGTGGGTCGCATGAGTTTGCAAGAGCGGAAGATGCAATACCTGTATCGAGAGGGGAGTGATTTTCATTTTATGGATGTGGAAAATTACGAACAAACCCACATCACTCTCGATCAGGTGGGGGACGCCGCCAATTTCCTTTTGCCCGATACTGTGATCGGGGTGACCTTTTACGAGGGAAAAACCATCGGAATCAATCTTCCCAAAAGTATGGATTTTTTGGTGACCCAGACCGAGCCCGAACTTAAGGGTGCTACGGCTTCGGCCCAGTATAAACCCGCCGTCTTGGAGACGGGTTTGACCATTAAGGTTCCCCCCTTTATCAAGGATGGAGATCGGGTTCGGGTGGATACGGAAACCCACGAATATATTACCCGTGTCTAGATTGAAAATTCTTGCCCCACATCAAAAGCCCGGAGTGGCGCTTCGCGGTACGGCGGCTAAGCTCTTGCAGGAGGTTCTTACGGAAGGAGCCTTCGCTTCCGAAGCCTTGGATCGGGTTTTACAAAGACAAGCTTATTCCGATTCGGATCGAGCCTTGCTCACTGAATGGGTTTACGGGGTGTTGCGTCGCAAGGCTACGCTCGATCATTTTTTGCAGCCCTGTCTGGAGATTAAGAAAACCCCCGATTTTCTTCTCCAATTGTTGAGAATCTCTACCTATTCTTTTCTTTTTTTGGATCGATTGCCTGCCTACGCGGTTTTACATAGCGCCGTGGATGCGGCTAGGGTTTGGGGAGGGGAAAAGCCCTCTAAGTTCGTCAATGCCGTCTTGCGTAGATTACAGAAGGGTATCTCTGAATCTCGAGAGTGGATGGGGCAGATTCCCCTTGGAAATCCAGACGCGAAAACCTTACAGGCGCAAGATCTCAAAAAATGGGCTACCTTTTATTCCTTTCCTTCCTGGATGTTGAGACGATGGGCCCAGCGTTTTTCGGCGGAAGATTTACAAGGCATGCTTCATACCTGGAATGGAGTTTCTCCTCTGGATCTGCGGGTCAATTTAGAAAAGATTTCGTTTGAGAGTTTTTTGCAGCGCTGTGAGGTCGAGGGGGTGGTGCCGCAACGAAGTCAGACGCCTCGGGTAAGTTTTTCCGAGAGTAAACCAGAGGCCATATGGGATTGGATTCGACAAGGATTGGCAACTCCCCAGGATTGGGCTTCCTACGAAGTGGTTAAGATTTTGGCTCCGCGTTTGGGGGAGAGGGGATTGGATGTGTGTGCTGGTCATGGGGGAAAAAGCGCTGCCATCGCTGAGATGCTGGGTGGAGGAGAATCTTTTGGGGTGTACGACAGTTCATCCGAAAAGCTCGCCGCGCTTTTTGAAAATTTTGCTCGGTTGGATTTAAAGCCTCCTCATCCCGTGGTTCCCAATCCTTCGGCTCCTTGGAATAAAGTAGATTGGATCTTGTTGGATGCGCCCTGTTCGGGTTCGGGAACCCTGGGGCGAAAGCCCGAGTTGCGTTGGAAGTTACGAGCAGAAGACTACGAACGTTGTGCTAGGATTCAACTTGAGCTTTTAAAGTGTTGGGCTCCCTGCTTGAAAGAAGGTGGGCGTCTTATTTATTCGGTATGCTCCTTTGAGCCCGAGGAAACCCGTCAGGTGGTCGCTAGATTTCTCTCAGAGACGCCAGATTTTCAGGGATCTTCCCTAGAAGAGTATCTTCCAGGTCAATTGGGGCATGACGGTTTTTTTGTCGCCCACTTGATCCGGAAACCTTCGGCATTATAAAGAGACCTTATGAGTCAGAAAGATTATTACAAAATTCTCGGAGTTTCTCGAAATACCTCGGCAGAAGAAATGAAAAAGGCTTATCGCAATTTAGCCAAAAAATATCATCCCGATGTTAACAAGGGGGATAAATCAGCCGAAGAGAAGTTTAAGGATATCTCCGAGGCCTACGAAGTGTTGAGCGATCCCAAGAAACGTCAAGAATACGATATGTTTGGCTCCATGGGGGCTGGGGGAGGTCCTGGAGGAGGCGCTTATCAGCAATACCAGTATGCCGGTGGGCCCAATGGAGCTTTTGATTGGTCAACTTTTTTTGGCGGGGGTCGGGCTAGCACGGGAAAAACCCATGGGGCTCGAACCGATTTTACTGAGGAAGATTTAGGAGATTTGTTCGGAGATATTTTAGGGGGTACGGCTCGCCGTGGTTCGGGGTTTCATGGTCAGGGGCAGGGGGCCAGGCGGGCTTCAAGCCCGGGGGCTGATCGGCTTTACACCATGGAAATCGATTTTTTGGATGCCATTCAGGGTAAGACCACGAAAATTGCCATTCCTGAAAACGGTAAAACCCACAAGATTAACGTAAAAATTCCTCCGGGGGTGGATACGGGATCCAAAATCCGATTGGCAGGCAAAGGGGAGTTGTCTTCCGAAGGAGGAGCTCCTGGAGACCTTTATATTCAAATTGAGGTGAAGCCCCATCCCTATTTTGAGCGCAAGGGGGATGATATTTATGTGGACCTTCCTATCACTTTTCTTGAGGCGGTGGAGGGAGCTTCGGTTGATGTTCCCACTCTGTCCGGAAAAGTGCATTTAAAAATTCCCCCCGGTGTTCAAAGCGGACAAAAGCTGCGTATTAAAGGTAAGGGTATTGTGCATCGCAAAGGATCTGGGCAAGGAGACCAGTATGTCAGAATTCTGGTGGCCGTTCCCAAGGTAGTGGATGAGGATGCCAAGAAACTTTTAGAAGAGTTTTTTCGTAAGTACCCCCAGAATCCCCGCGAGCATCTTTCCTAATTTTTCCTAAAGATTTAGGGTGTCGGGGAGTGTGGAAGGTCTCAGTCTATGTCTCGAAACCAGATTTTTCAAACCCTCGCCATCGGTATCTTGGCCCTATCCGGTCTGTGTTTTTCTAGTACTTCGGTCAGAGCCCAGGACATTTTTCAAATTCCGGGAAGCCAATTAACGGGTATTGTGGGTGCTCCGATCGCTTCTTTTCGTGTCTATCGAGCCGGTGCAGATCATCGGCCTGAAGGGGTTCCTTTTCAAATCGACGAACAAATTCCTGATCCCCAAGGACGGGGCCCGCGGTGGGCCCTGGGAGAAGGTAACGGTCTGTGGGATGCTCAAGAAATTTTATTGGTGTCGAGTCGTGATGTGGGGGAGAGTCTATCTCGGGGGGATTTTCCCCAGGCCAAGGCTGTGTGGGAGATCACCCTTCCCGGTGAGGGAAATGCCACTAGGCTTTATCTGGTTCAAGGCGATGCCTCGGCTCCGCGCTCTTCCAAAAAGTACCTGACTTATTTTCCCGAGACAGATCAGGTGGATTCGGATTTTTATCGAGTAGGCTTTTCGTCGAAAATTCCATGGGTAGAAAATTTTCTCATTATAAAAAATGCTACCGCTCCCGAGAATATTTTGGATCGCTTTAAGGCGCGTTTCCATTTGGCCATCAAAAATTTTTTTGATTTTAATTTTCATGAAGAAGATATTCAAAGTCGTTTGCTCGGAGTTCGTGCCGGACCTTTGAGGGTGATCCGCAGGGTGGAGGCCAAGAAAAGCTTAGGTCCTATCAAGCTGGTTCCCCGTTCAGAGATCGACTTTGTGTTTTATCCTTCGTGGATAGAAATTCCGACTCGCATTCAAAATCCTGTGAATGGTCCCAAGTTTTTAGCGGCTGATACCCACGGTTTTAGTGGTTTTGATTTCAATCCTAAAATTTATGGGAGTCGTTTAAGTACCAGCATTGGAGAATTTTCTTTGACCTTAGACGGAACCCCTGATTCCTTGCCAGAGTCTTTCAAAGAAAAGTCTCCCGTATGGTTGGCCATTTCCGGGGCGACAGGTTCCATGATCATCGGCATTCAAAACGATTCCCAATTAAGTGCCTTAGGGGTGTATCCCCTTTTGAAAGTCCACGATGATGCTGGATCCAAGGCCATGCCTGAATCTTTTTCGGGGGAAAGCGCCGTGGGGTTTGACCTGCCTTATTATAAAATTCCCCAGGGCGACTTTTTAATTCGGGTCAAACAAGTATTTCCAAAATCTTATAATCCTGGATCTGAACCCCGTTATTTAAATCAGGCCAGAACCCAGGTTCCTACGGCAGTACGGCCACTTTGATTTCATCTTAAGTATTTCAGGGCAATTTTTATTATGCAATTTCCTCAAATTTTTTCAGGTGTTCGCGTTCTAGATTTTTCCAGGCTTTTGCCTGGTCCCTTGGCTAGTGATTTGCTTATTAGGATGGGGGCCACGGTACAATGCGTGGTTCCGCACGCGGCGGATCCATTTTTGGGGAACTACAGCCCTTTTGAAAAATTAAGAGCGGGAAAGACTTTTTTTACCTTGGATCTTAAAAATTCGGAAGATCGTCATCAGGCTTTGGAGATGGCCCGAAACTCTCCCATTGTTTTAGAGGGGTTTCGCCCCGGCGCCATGGATCGGTTGGGTTTGGGTTTTGAAGATTTAAAAAAGGTGCGGTCCGATGTTTTGTATGTGAGTTTAACCGGTTACGCTGAGCAGCACCCCAGGTATCGAAAAGGGGGGCATGATCTTAATTTTTTGATCGATAGCGGTGTTTATAGTTTGTTGTTCTCGGAGGAGTCCGAAGAAATTCCTTTGCTCCAATTGGCCGATGTGATCGGGGGATTCAGTGCGGTTATGCAGATTTTAGCTTATTGGAGCAACCGCTCTCAGGATCCTCGGGCGAGGCATCTCAAAGTTTCATTTACTTCAAGCCTGGAGTTGCTTTCCGATTATTTGAAGGATCCGAGCATTCATGGATGGATTCCCTCGTTGACCGGGGCTTCGTCCCGTTATCGGATCTACCGAACTTCGGATGGGCATCGGGTTATGGTGGCGGCCATCGAAGAGAAATTTTATCAAAATCTTTTGGACGCTTTGGGGCTCCGAGTCCAAGATTCTGATCTCGAAAATATCCGACAGATTGAGACGGCTTTTTCCCGTTTGAGTTTAGAAGAGTGTAAAGCAATCTTCAAAGAAGTGGACGCCTGCGTGAGTTTTATTCCTTCCAGGGACGAGGTTTTGATGGCGGATAAGGAAATCGCTGTGAGTTAGGCGTCGAAGAAAGTTGTGGCCACTTGATAAATTTCGGGATCGACTTGTTTCAGTTTTTTAATCACCTTGTGAAGGGAAACAGCTTTGATCTCATTACCCTTGAGGGCAGCCATGATTCCAGAACGACCCTGTAGGGCCCATTGGGTGGCCGCCACTCCTAATCGAGTTGCCAAAATACGGTCATGGGCCGTGGGGATTCCGCCACGTTGCAGATAACCTAAAATAGTGGTTCTGATCTCCATGCCGAGATGGAGTCGCAATTCTTGTTCCAAAAAAGTCGCAATACCGCCTAATTTCAAGTGTCCGTATTCGTCTTGGTGCATGGGGGTTCTGAGTAATTCGGGTTTTTTTCTTCCCACATCCAAGAGAATTTTAGCGTCTTCGCTGACTACAATCAGACTGAAATTTTTTCCCAAGGATTTTCGGGTCTCGATGATTTTAAGTAAGTGACTCAGAGAAAATTGTTGTTCTGGAATTAAAATCGCATCGGCCCCACCAGCTATGCCGGTGTAAGTGGCGATCCATCCCGTGTGTCGTCCCATGACTTCTAGGAGCATGATGCGGTCATGGGATTCGGCTGTGGTATGAAGTCGATCCAAGGCTTCGGTAGCTATGGTGACGGCAGTATCAAAACCAAAGGTAAAATCGGTTTCGGCCACATCGTTGTCGATGGTTTTGGGAATGCCTAAGCAAGGAAAACCCAATTGCTCCAATTCATGGGCGCAGCGCATGGTTCCTTCTCCACCGATGGTGAGTAACCGATGGATTTTATATTTTTTTATCGTCTTTGCGATGCGTGAGTGGGAGTCAGACCTTGCCAGTGGGTTGAAGCGAGAAGTGCCGAGGATGGTGCCTCCTTGTTGTAGAATTCCTGAAACTTCTCGTAAGGTCAGGGGCCGGGCGTTGCCCTCGTAAAGACCTTGAAAACCCCGTAGAATGCCGACGCAGGAAATTTTCTCTTGGGCAGCGCGCTTTACTACAGCGCGAATAGCCGCGTTTAATCCGGGACAATCTCCACCACCCGTAATGATCCCGAGAGTGGCCCCTTTGGGTAGAATGTTTGCTTGTTTCCGCCGGGGGCGTGTGCTTAGTTTTTCGCGGTCTTGGGTTTTGTTTTTGGATGTCGCCATATATGAAAATAGCCTTAGCGCAAATTAACACTACGATCGGAGATTTTCAGGGAAACCTCGCGAAGATCCTAGATTATCTTCGGCGTTCTGGTCAAAACAAAGCTGACCTCGTGGTTTTTCCAGAGTTAACTCTAACTGGCTATCCACCCAAAGATCTTCTAGACCGGCCTGATTTTGTGGAGGCCAATCAGCGGGCGTTGCGGGATTTAACCCGTGAAGTAGGAGAGACGGCTTGTCTTGTGGGATTCGTGGAGGCACGGTCTGAAAACACAGGAAAGCCCTTGTCCAATGCGGTGGCGCTGATTCAGAACAAGAAAATCATCGGAGTTAAACGTAAGCATTTACTTCCCACCTACGATGTTTTCGATGAAGGACGTTATTTCGAGCCTGGGAACGATTCGCCTGTATTTTCAATTCGCAATTGTGCTCTGGGAGTGAGCATCTGTGAGGATCTTTGGAACGACCCCGACTATTGGGGAAGATGCCCCTATAATCATGATCCCGTTGCCGAATTAGCCAAAGCGGGCGCGCAAGTTTTTATCAACCTGAGTGCATCTCCTTTTTCCCGAAATAAACGGTCGATTCGTCGCAAAATTTTAAGCAAGCAGGCTAAAAAATTTTCCACCCCTTTGGTGTATGTAAACTTAGTCGGCGGCAATGACGACCTGGTATTCGATGGGGCCTCTGTAGTTTTCGATGCTCGTGGGCGTCGAGTTTACCAAGCTCCTTCTTTTCAAGAACATCTGGGATATATTGAACTCGACAGATTGCCGTCTCCAACGACCATTTCCGATCCTAAAGAACTGACTCAAGTTCTAGATGCTTTGGGTTTGGGACTGGGGGATTACATGGAGAAATGTGGTTTCTCTCGAGTCCTGGTGGGTTTGTCGGGAGGAATCGATTCGGCGCTCACCGCTTGGATTGCCACTCAGGTGTTAGGTCCGCAAAGTGTTTTGGGTGTAAGTATGCCTTCTCCGTACTCCAGTGAAGGCAGCGTGCGAGACGCCAGACGCTTGGCAGAGGCCTTGGGGATTGAATTTCGGGTTTATCCCATCTCCGAGCTTTATTACGATTACCTCAAGATTTTGCATGAAGATGCCTCGGGTAAGATCGATACTCCTTTGCAAAATATTCAGGCCCGGATTCGCGGTAATTTATTGATGGCCCTCAGCAACCGCGAGGGGAGGCTTTTGTTGAGTACTGGGAATAAATCTGAGATGTCGGTTGGATATTGCACTTTATATGGGGATATGGCGGGTGGGTTCGCCGTACTTTCCGATGTGCCAAAAACTTTGGTTTATAAACTATCCCGTGAAGCCAATCGACGATTTCCTGCTATTCCCAAGTCTACCTTAACCAAAGCTCCTTCCGCAGAGTTGGCCCCAGGGCAAAAAGACCAAGACGAATTGCCCGATTACGCCATTCTTGACGACATCATTGAGTCTTACGTTGAAAAACAACTAACCCCTAGGGAGATCTTGGCTAAGGGATATTCCAAAAAAGTAGTTTTTGATGTTTTACGTCGTTTGGACGCCAATGAGTACAAGCGCTCTCAGGCGGCTCCGGGTATACGAATCACTTCGAAGGCCTTCGGTTATGGACGTCGTGTTCCGCTTTCCAGTCGCTATCGTATCCAATTTTGAATTTGGGATTTCATCGGGACAAGGGGATAAAATTTATGGATTCAACGTCAGGGAAACTCATTTTGGTTCCCACCCCTTTGGGCAATTTGCAAGATCTGACCTTCAGGGCCTTGGAGGTTTTAAAAAGTGTCGATTGCATCGCTTGTGAAGATACTCGTCATAGTTTGAAGTTGTTGAATCATTACGGAATCAAAAAACCTCTGTTGAGTTTGCACGAGCATAATGAGCATCGTCGTGCGACTGAGTTGGTAGAAAAAATTCGGAACGGTTTGCAAGTTGCGCTCATCAGTGATGCTGGCACTCCTTTGATTTCGGATCCAGGCTTTCCCTTGGTAGAAAAAGTGCTTGAGGCAGGTTTGGATTTGGAAGCGCTCCCTGGGCCTTGTGCGGCCTTGACTGCTTTGGTAGCGAGCGGTTTGCCTACTGACCGTTTTTATTTTGTGGGATTTTTGCCTCACAAAAGTGCGGCTCGTTTAAGGATCCTAGAAGAATTAAAAGCGATTCGAGGCACCCTGATTTTCTACGAATCTCCCCATCGTATTCAAAAGCTCTTAAACGAAGCCTTTGTGGTTTTTGGGGGAAGGAGGGCTGCCTTATTCCGAGAGATGACAAAACGCTTCGAGGAGGCCTTGCGGGGACCACTGGGGGAACTAGGTAAGACTCTTCAGCCTAAAACGTGGAAGGGGGAGTTTGTTTTTCTGGTGTCCGGAGCCGAACCTCTCAGAAAACAAGCTCTTAAAAGACAGAAAGTTTTTCCCAAACCTCCGCTCCACTCAGAAGAGGAATAGCTGATTTTTTTAAGTTTTTTTTTAGGAGTCTCGGGCTAAAGTGAAATCTTTCCTTGCCACCTTTGTTTAGGCCGTGATAGCCACGCCTCTGCCTCTCTTCGTAGAGGTTTTTTTGCACCCTGGAGTGGTTTGGAAGGAAGCTTCCCCCACTTTTTTTTTGCCTTGAAATCGACTTGTGGCGTCAAGAAACGTAACGATTGAGAAACTACTTGCGGTGGCCGAGCCTTTGGCGGCTTCCATGGGATTTGAGATTCTCCTGGCTGAGGAATCCTCTGAGCGAGGCCAACGCTGCCTTCGGGTTTTTTTAGATAAGCCCTCGGGAATCGAAATTGACGATTGTGCTCGATTCAGTCGAGCTCTTGATCCCATCTTGGACATGGAAACCGATTTGCAGGGGAAATACAACCTGGAGGTTTCCTCTCCAGGATTGAACCGTCCACTCAGCAAGTTGGAGCATTTTCTTCAAGCTCAAGGCAAGGTGTTGCGCATTCAAATGGCTTCCGAGGTCATGGGGCGCCACAATTTCAAGGGGGTGTTGTTGGGGGTTGAAGCCTTGGAGGAAGATCCTTTGTTAAGGCTTCAAGAAAATCGACAGGAATATTTTCTGTTGTGGAGAGAAATTAAAAAGGCCAATTTGGACTTCTTTGCTACCGAAGAAATCCAAAAATCTACTAAAAAGAAGAAGCAATCGAAACGCCCGAAGTAGCTAAAAAAGGTAGGGGTTATGCCGCCGAGAAAAAGAAAGACCGCTAAAAAAGAAGTTAAGTCCATGTTCATCAATTTGAACGCGGTGCTTGATCAAGTTCGTAAAGACAAAGGGATCCCGAAGGAAATTCTCGTGGAGGCCATTGAGTCCGCTATGGTGTCAGCGGCTCGCAAACGTTATGGACACGAAGCCGAGTTAGAAGCTCAATACAACGAAGAGCTTGGAGAGGTTGAGTTGTTCCAATTCCATAACGTCGTGGAAGAAGTCGATGATGATTCCACTGAGATCAGTCTGGTCGATGCTCGCAAGCTGGATCCAGATGCTCAGATCGGCGATGAGTTAGGGGAAAAGATCGATAGCCATCAATTTGGTCGTATCGCCGCTCAGACAGCCAAGCAGGTGATTATTCAACGCATACGAGAGGCTGAGAGCGATATCATCTACGAAGAATACAAAGATCGTGTAAAAGAGCTGATTAACGGTATTGTCAGGCGCATCGAGAAGGGAAATATCATCGTAGATTTGGGACGTACGGAGGCTTTGCTTCCCGTTTCTGAGCAGGTTCCTTCCGAAACTTATAAAGTTGGCGAGCGCATCCAGGCTTATTTTTTAGAGATTCGTAAGTCGATGCGTGGTCCTCAAATCATTCTGTCACGACGCTCTTCCGAGCTGATCCGTGCGCTTTTTGCCATGGAGGTTCCGGAAATTAGCGAGGGTATCGTTGAGATTAAGAATGTGGCTCGAGAAATCGGTAATCGAGCTAAAGTAGCCGTTTATTCCAAAGATAGCGATGTAGATCCCGTGGGGGCCTGCGTCGGGATGAAAGGAAGTCGGGTGCAGAGCGTGGTTCAAGAACTACGCGGCGAAAAAATCGATATCGTCACCTGGGACGATGATCCTGCCCGATTCGTTTGCAATGCCATCGCTCCAGCTGAGGTGTCTAAGGTGATCATCCATGAAAAAGATCATTCCATGGAGATCATTGTGCCTGACGATCAACTGAGTTTGGCAATTGGACGTCGTGGTCAGAATGTCCGTTTAGCAGCCCAGTTGACCGGTTGGAACATCGATATTTTCAATGAGACCAAGCACGAAGAAATGACTCGAAGGGCTAAAATGGCCTTGGTAAAAGATCTCGAGATTGAAGAAAGCATGTCGACGATTTTTTACAATCACGGTTTTCGTAGAATTCAGGACGTGGCTGCCACCGCTTTGGAGGATTTTCTCACGCTTCCAGGAATTAATCAGACCTTGTTGCGTAACATGCACGAGCGTGCGCAAATCGTCTCGCAGATGCCGGAGGCGCAACGTCCCAGTACTCTGTATTTCCGTGAAGAAGAAGCTCGCCTAGAAGAAGAACGTAAGGTCAAAGAAGAGGCCGAGCGTGTGGCTTTAGAGGCGAGAGCGGCTGCTGCTCTTGAATTGGCTCAGGAGGAAGCGGAGCCTACCCAAGAAAACCAAGGTGATCTTGGGGGTAAAGAAAGTGTAGAATCCCCAATCGAATAGTTCGGTGGGGCGGTTATCAGATAGAGAAGACGATCAAAATTTATTCAACCCCACTGGGTTTTGGCTTTAGAGGTGTTATGGAGGATAAACAAAACGTCGTAGAAAAGCGGATCAAGCCAGGCGTCATTCGTCGGCGGGCCAAACCCGGACAAGCTCCTGAAGCCACCGAGGTTCAAGAAGCTCAGGTTGCCCAACCTACGGCTGAGGTTGTGGTTGAGTCCGCTCCCGAGGTTATTGCCGAGGTATCACTTCCCCCAGAACCACCTCAAGTTCCTGCATCTGCCGGAATTATTAAAGAACCAGAGCCCGAGGTTGTGGTTTCTGTTCCCGAATCTCAGAGTCAGCCGTCTCAGGTTCTTGAAGAAGAAATCGTGCCTCAAGTCGAAGCGGCGCCGCCGCCACCTCCTCCAGTAGTCGAGGTGAAGGTTTCTGTTCCCGAAACGGCACCTGTAGTGGAGGCAAAGTTGCCAGTTAAGCCTTTTCGGCCTGTTGAAGAAAATAAAGTCATCGGTCCAAGAGCTTTGCCCGAAGGGCCTCCTGTCGGTACCATTATCGATCTTTCCAAGACCCGTCGCCCTGTGGTCGCGCCGAAATCCGCCGCGGCCCCTAGTGAAAAGCCTGAAGCGAGTTTGCTTCGTCCTGAGGAAGAAAAAGAAAAAGACGATAAGAATCGTCGTGCTCCTAAAAAAGCTTCCAAGGGCCAGAAGGATGAACTCGATATCGAGGGTTTTGGTCGAGTGAGCAATGTGGCACAAATTGCCAGGATTTCCACTCGCACCGTGGTGGATCGCGTTTTCCAGCCTGTGCGTTCCGGAAAACGAAAACGAGCCCGGACTGGAAAGGTCATGGGCAAGAAAAATCAATTAACCCAACCCAAGGCAGCCAAACGCATTATCCGCATGAAAGAAACCATCATGGTTTCTGATTTGGCTCAACAGTTGGGAGCCAAAAGTAATGAGGTCATCCGTAAATTAATGGATTTGGGCGTGATGGCTACCATGAATCAGTCTATCGATTTTGATACGGCTAGTCTGCTAGCTCAGGAATATGGGTGGGAGGTCAAGCGTGTTGGCTTTGAAGAAGAGGCTGTATTGAGGACTCCCGAAGACAAAGAAGAAGACTTGGTCATGCGGGCCCCCGTCGTGACGGTGATGGGGCACGTCGACCATGGCAAGACTTCGCTTTTAGATGCCATCCGTAAGACACAAGTAGCCGAAGGCGAGGCGGGGGGCATTACCCAACACATTGGGTCCTATCGAATCCTTTTGGACAAAGGGAAAGAAATTACCTTTCTCGATACCCCAGGCCACGAGGCTTTTACCGCCATGCGTGCTCGCGGTGCGGCGGTGACTGATATCGTCATTTTGGTGGTTGCGGCCGACGATGGCGTGATGCCCCAAACTTTGGAGGCGTTGAATCATGCCAAAGCCGCTGGTGTGCCGATTATCGTTGCCGTCAACAAAATGGACAAACCCGATGCCAAACCCGATGTGGTGAAGCGTCAGTTGAGCGAACATGGTTTATTGGCGGAGGATTGGGGGGGAGAGGCTTTATTCGTAAACGTGTCAGCCAAGACAGGGCTGGGACTATCCGAATTATTGGAATCCGTCTTCCTTCAAGCGGAGATGCTTGATCTCAAAGCTAATCCCAATAAGTTGGCTAAGGGAGTGGTCGTCGAGGCTAAGTTGGATAAAGGGCGCGGACCGGTGGCCACAGTGCTGGTTCAAGAAGGGACCTTGCGCGTTGGTGATATCCTCGTGGCAGGCAATGCCATGGGGCGGATCCGTGCGATGATCAACGAGCGCGGCGAAAGTCTTAAAGAAGCGGGGCCTAGTTTTCCCGCCGAGATTCTGGGCTTAGACAAAGTTCCCAACGCCAGTGATTTGATGCAGGCCCTGCCCGATGAAAAAACGGCCAAGCAAGTTGTTGAACATCGGGAAAACAAGACCCGTGAAGAAAAAATGAGTGGTGCCGGCAAGATCAGTCTCGAGGATCTTTTCCAAAAGATGAAGTCAGGGGAGGTTAAAGAGCTTCCTTTGATTCTCAAAGCCGATGTGCAGGGGTCGGCCGAGGCCTTACAGGCGGCTCTCGAAAAGATCCCTTCGGAAAAAGCCAAGGTGAGAATCCTTCATGCTGGAGTTGGCGGTATTACGGAGTCCGATGTGAGTTTGGCGAGTGCCTCCAACGGCATCATCATCGGTTTCAACGTGCGGCCCGATACTAAGGCTCGTGAGATAGCAGAGCGAGAAGGCATCGAGGTTAAAGTTTACAAGGTCATTTACGAGGTACTCGAAGATGTCCAAAGGGCCATGGAAGGTCTATTAGAACCCACACTCCAAGAAAAATATTTCGGGCGCGCTGAAGTTCGTCAGGTTTTCATGGTGAGTAAGGTGGGGGCTGTGGCCGGTTGTAAGGTGGTAGATGGAAAAATTCTCAGCAACGCCCAGGTGCGTTTGCTGCGTGATAATGTCATTATCCATGAAGGGAAGCTCTCCTCCCTCAAGCGCTTCAAGGAAGATGCTCGAGAGGTACTCCAAGGTTTCGAATGCGGTATGGCCATGGAAGGCTTCAATGACCTTAAAGAAGGTGACGTCATCGAGTGCTACCGTATGGAGCAAGTGAAGACGAAATTGTCTTAAGTCAGAGGCTGCCTGGGTACGTGAATTTTGAAATCCTGTAGCCTATTCTTTCCCCCCGTTTTTATGAGACAGAGTCTTTCTTCTTTGGTGTTTCCAAAGTGGGCGACTCTTTCTTAAAAAACGATTGTCAGAGGAGTTTGAGAACGGTCATTGGGGATTGATTTTTAATTTTATGAAGACGGGTCGAGATAAAAAAATTGCTGAGGAAATTCGTCGAGAAGCTGCATTGATTTTAGGTTTTGAATTGGCCGATCCTCTGTTGTTTGGTGTGGTGGTAACGACGGTTCGTATGACTGCAGATTTGAAGCTTGCTCGGGTGTATTATGCCCTGCCGGGACGGGAATCCGAGAAAAAGCAAGTCCAGCAGACCCTCAAAAAAGCTTCGGGATATGTTCGTGGTTTATTGTCTGAAAGAATCCACATGAAATACGTGCCTCAGGTGGAATTTTTTTATGACGAAAGCCTGGAAATTGAGGCCAAAATCAAGGAAATCTTCCAAGAAGTGCCTTCTTCCGGGGAAAGTGAAAAAGAGAACGATGAGCATGGTAGAGATTTTGAAGCCTGATTCCGGTTTCATCGTTTTGAATAAACCGCAGGGAATGACTTCTCAAAAAGCCGTTAGCTGGGTGAAACGCCGTTTAGGTTTTAAAAAGGCTGGACACACAGGAACTCTAGACCCTTTAGCGACCGGGGTTTTGCCCATCGCCTTAGGTGAAGCGACCAAGGCCATTCCTTACCTAGATGAGTCCCTCAAAATTTATCGGGTGACGGGGCGCCTGGGGGAAAGTACGGATACTTACGATCGTGAAGGCAAGATATTGGAGACTAGGCCTGTCCATGTAGATTTGCAGGAACTCAGAAAGGTTTTGCACAAATTTGAAGGTTGGAGCGAACAAAAGCCTCCGGTCTTTTCTGCACTCAAGCTTCAAGGAAAACCTCTCTACCGTTATGCCAGAGCGGGACAAAATCCTGAGGTGGCAGCGAGACGGGTCCATATCAGTTGTTTGGAGTTACTGGATTGGACTTCCCCATTTTTTTCCATCGAAGTGCATTGCTCGAGAGGAACCTACATCCGTTCTTTAGTACATGATGTTGGACAATTATTGGGCTGTGGGGCCCACGTGACAGAATTACATCGAGTACGCACCGGTCCCTTTGAAGAAAGCCAGGCCTGCTCTTTCTCGCTTTTTCAGGAAGAAGGACTGTGGCGGGGAGAGGGGTGGAGGAGCATCCCCGATTGCCTCACTGAACTTCCTGAGATAAACTTGAGCGACGCAAACGAGGTGGAGGGGATAAAGTACGGTCGTTTTCCTCCTTCCCTTGAGGGAAAAAACTACGAGGGTCTTAGGTTTCTCCTGAAGGGGCAAGGAAGGCTGTTGGCCATACTCTTTCAAGATCCCCATAAGGGACTTCGTTTGGAAAGGGTCTTTCGAGTAGGCCCTGAAGGTGAGACAAGGCCCGGAGAAAATTAAGAAAAGAGCTTGAGTCGCTTGCTATTTTTGAGGCTTTACAGATTTTAAGCTCTTGTGATAGGGCGCCACCCACAAAGATTAAGGATTAGAAAATATGACCGTTTTACAAGAAGTAAAGTTGCAAAAATCTCAATTGATCAACCGCTTTCAGCAGCATGAGGGGGATACGGGTTCTCCCGAGGTGCAAATTGCGTTGCTGACTCGCCGTATCGATTACCTCAATGATCACTTCAAGGCCCACGCGAAGGATCATGCTTCTCGCCGAGGATTGCTTAAAATCGTCGGAAAACGCCGCCGTCTTTTAGATTATTTAAAGAAAACCAACCGAGAGAGTTATCAAAAACTCATCGGAGAGTTGGGGATCCGAAAGTAATAAGGCGTCCTGGGTTGAAGTCCGGTGGTTTATGTTTTCCCTGCACTTTGTTTGCAGGTGAGATTAACTCCAATTGTCGGATTTTCTTCTCTCTGTGGGGCTTTTTTCGCTCCCATAATTTTCCTCTCCTGTGTTTCAGGTAGCTTCTCCTCTGTTCAAAAAAGGAAACCATCCCATGAGTCAACGTAAAGCCATCGAATGTGATCTTGGCGGAAGACCTCTTATCATCGAGACAGGCCATTTAGCCCGGCAGGCCCACGGAGCAGTCACGGTGCGTTGCGGTGACACAATTGTTTTAGTAACGGTTTGCGCAGCCTCCGAGGCAAAAGAGGGAATCGATTTTTTACCTCTTACGGTGGATTACCAAGAACGCACTTTTGCAGCTGGGAAGATTCCAGGAGGTTTTTTTAAGCGAGAAGGAAAGCCCAGTGAGAAGGAAACCCTCACCAGTCGCTTCATCGATAGACCTTTGCGCCCTTTGTTTCCCGAGGGATGGAATTGTGAGACTCAAGTCATCGCCACTGTGCTTTCTGCAGATCCCGATATTGACCCCGATGTTTTGGCTATTACAGGGGCTTCCGCAGCTTTGACCATTTCCGACATTCCTTTTTTGGGTCCTATTGCAGGGTGCCGCATTGGTCGCGTCGATGGACGTTGGATCATCAATCCCACGCTTTCTGAATTAGAACACAGTGATGTGGAAATTATTCTGGCGGCTTCTGAAAAAGCCTTGGTCATGGTGGAAGGTGGGGCAAAGGAAGTCCCTGAGGCAGAAATGTTAGAGGCCTTGCGCGTGGCTCATGAGTCTATCCAGCCCGTGATTGTCGCTCAGAGACAATTGGCGGCCCAATTGGGAGTAGTGAAAAGAGAAGTGAAGGCTCCTCAGGTGGATGTTGATTTGGACAAGCGGGTTCGTGAGCTTGCCGAGGCGGCTTTAGTGAAAGCCTTTCAGATTCCCGAAAAGCAGCTTAGGGCTGCCGCTTTAAACCAAGTAAAAAAACAGTTATTGGAGTCATTGATAACTCCTGAAACTACGGATTTAGTGAAGGGGCAGATTGGCGGTTTATTTAAAAATTTAGAGAGTGAGGTGGTGCGTCGTAAAATCATCCAAGAGAAACGACGTATCGATGGGCGCGATTACGAAACCATCCGCCCCATCCGATGTGATACCGGCCTTTTGCCTCGAGCCCATGGTTCGGCTCTTTTTACCCGTGGTGAAACTCAGGCCTTGGTGACTTGCACTTTAGGAACTTCCGATGATGTGCAGATCATCGATACCTTGCTCGAGTCAGGAACCAAGCATTTCATGTTGCATTATAATTTTCCTCCTTTCTCCGTCGGTGAGGTGAAGTTTTTACGGGGTCCCGGTCGCCGTGAAATCGGCCATGGTGCCTTGGCAGAACGTGCGGTAACCAAGGTGTTGCCTCAGGAAGAAAAGTTTCCCTATACCATGCGAATCGTGTCGGAGATTTTAGAGTCGAATGGATCCTCCTCCATGGCGACGGTCTGTGGCGCTTCTTTAGCTATGATGGATGCTGGGGTGCCCATTACCGCTCCTGTCGCCGGTATCGCCATGGGATTGATTCAGGAAGGCGACCACTATGTCGTGCTTTCGGACATTCTCGGCGATGAAGATCATCTGGGTGATATGGATTTCAAGGTAGCAGGTACAGAAAAAGGTGTTACCGCTTTGCAGATGGACATTAAAATCGAAGGATTGCCTCCTGCGGTGATGGCTCAAGCCTTGGATCAGGCACAGCGAGGTCGTCAGTTCATCCTTGGTGAAATGCGTAAAGCCCTCGAGACCCCTCGTCAAGAGTTGAGTCCCCACGCGCCTCGCATTGAGATCATGCAGATCAACAAAGATAGGATTCGCGATATCATCGGCCCTGGTGGCAAGGTGATCCGGAGCATTGTTGAACAGACCGGAGTTAAAATCGATGTCGAAGACGATGGAACCATCCATCTTTACTCTCCGGACATGCAGGCTTTGAAGCATGCTCGGCGTCTCATCGACAATATCGTTGAAGAGGCTGTGGAAGGTCGGGTTTATCGAGGTAAGGTACGAAAGATTATGGATTTTGGCGCCTTTGTCGAAATTATTCCTGGTACCGATGGTTTGGTCCATATCTCCAATATCGCCAATGAGCGTATTCGCCGTGTTGACGATGTATTGCGTGAGGGCGATGAAATCATCGTTAAATGTATCCGTATCGACAAAGACGGTAAGATTTCCCTCAGCATGAAGGATGCCATCGGTCTGCGACCCGATGCCGAAGGCGGAGGACGAATGGATGGGGCCGAAGATTAAGATCCAACGTCTCGGAGAAACTCCGGGCTTTGCTTTGCCGCGCTATATGAGTTCGGGTTCGAGCGGTATGGATTTGTCCGCTTGTCTCGAAGGTGATCTGGTCTTGTTGCCAGGGGAACGGGCTTTGGTGCCTTGTGGTTTCTCTTTGGAGCTTCCTGTGGGATGGGAGGCTCAGGTTCGTCCACGCTCGGGTTTGGCCTTGCGCCACGGAATAACCTGTCTCAATTCTCCAGGGACCATCGACGCGGATTATCGAGGTGAGATTAAAGTCATTTTAGCCAACTTGGGGACCGAACCCTTTATCATCCAGTCAGGGATGAGAATGGCTCAAATGGTTTTCCAAAAAATCGAACAAGTTGAGTTGGAGTTGGTTTCGGAACTCGAGGAGAGTTTCCGAGGGGCCGGTGGTTTTGGTAGTACTGGTCACGTTTAAAAATCTTCTTTACCTTTTTGGGGGAAAACCAGAAAAAGACTTTGGTTTGTGGATCATGGGCCCAGTGGGTCTGTTATTCGGTCCTTCGTTTTTGATTCATTTCATGAGGGGATTAAAAAATGGCTCACTATCAACGTCCAGAAAAGCAAAAGAAGCAAGGTCCCGATGAATTCATCAGTTTTTTCGATCATGTCGTTCGATATTTTCTCAGGCATCAAGGAAAGTTAATCGGGCTCGGTGTGACCTTGGTTTTGGCCTTTGGCTGTTATGGTTTGTACCTCTATTATCAAGGCTATCGGGTGCGGGAATTTGCGAGCCTGTACCAGCAGGCTCAAAAAGATACCGGTCAAAAGGGGCTTCAGGTTTGGGAGGAACTCTTGCATAAAAGTCCGCCCCTAGACCTTCGAGAGATTATTCATTTGCAGATGGGCGGAATTTATTCTCAGGAATTAAAATGGGACTCAGCCGCTCAGCAGTTTGGTGAGGCAGGGCAATCCCGTTCTCAGGTGTTGGGGCCCCTGGGGCAGTTTGCCCATGGTGTTGCTTTGGAAAATGCTGGGGCCTACGAAAAAGCCTTAGTAGCCTTTCAGAATTTGAGCCAAGAAAAAGACTCTCCTTTGAAAGAATTTGCTCGTTTAGGAATGGCGCGTTGCCTTTTGCAAATGGGTAAAAAACAAGAAGCAGAGCCCATTTTAATGTCGATGATCGGTGCAAATTCTGACGTTCCCGCTGGTGTCAAAAGTGCTGCGTTGAACACCTTGCTTGTGCTCCGACTTAAGTCCGGGACTTAAATTCGTTTTGTTTTTTGTCCTAATTTTCTTTGATATTGGTTGATTTTTGTATTGGTGCATCCTCCTTCTTTATTGCAGGGCTCGATAGCCCTTCCTATCCGTAAAAAATCCCTCGTGGGTGTTTATCATTCCCATCTTCACGGACCTGATCAAGCGTCCGGGGTGGTTTTTTGAGCAGTAGACGAATATTCATTTCGTCAGCTTCATCTCCATTTTAGCTCCTTGATCAAAAAAAGATCGAGCTCACTCATTTGTCAGTTCAGAGGGGATGGCTTCTTGGATTTATTCAGTCTCTTTCACAAAGGGAGTGGGCGAGGATTTTTCAGGAGTAGCCGTGGGAAGCGGTGCACTACCGGTTTCGTTTTGAGGACTGGATTCTGGATTTTGTTGTTGTTGGGATCGATTTAAATCGATCGAAAAAATCTTAGCTTGGGATTTACTTTTGGGGCCAAAGACCTTTTCCAGGCGAAAGTTAGGATGACTTTCGTATTTTCCCCAAGGCCCCCATTTCGAAACTAAGAGGTAATACTTCCCAGGATGTTTGCGGACGTATTCTACAACCGCTTTAGGGTCTCTGGGAAGGATCGGGATCTTGAGATTGAATTTTTCTTGAGCGACCTTGACTTCAACCCGAGGGTAGTCGCTGATGATAATATTTCGTTTGCTTAAGCTGCGTATGTAATCTCCCGTATACCAATTGGCGATGATGAAATCCTCGGGAGAGGTGTTTTGTTTGATCCACGCTGCGGCTTCGTATTCTTCTGGGGTACAGTTAAGTTCCCAACCTCCCCAGGGGCGCCCGTCCCTGGCGACAATGAGAGTCAGGACAGTGAGTGAAACCAAGGCGATGTTTTGTCCTTTGGCTTGTGGGAATAGAAATAAGATCGTTCGCCATAAGGAATAAGCGCACAAATAACTTAAGCTGAGACTGATCGGTAGTAGGTATCGATAATATTTGGAGGTGAAGGAGATAAAACCAAAGGGAATCAAAAACAGCACTATGAAAAATACGGTAAAGGAGAAAAAGAAGAAGGTTGTGGTGGCGTCGAAATTCCAAGTGCGTTTTTTGGGATCTCTGAGAATCCACACGGACCCCGCTCCCGCCGCAAACAATACGAGAAAATCATAAAAGTGTTGGATGTTTTTCGAAATGAGTCCGCCTAAACTCAATAGAGGGCGACTGTATTTTCCGGAAAAATTTAGAAATCCCAAATTTCGATAGAGTTCTTTGTTAAAACGTTCCCATCCTGCGGCAAGTTTTTGAATCCAAGTCACATTTTCACCCAAGGACTTCAAGATGCCTTCTGTGCCTGCCTGGGAAGTGGCTTCGGCTCCGGTAAACAGGGGCGTGGCGAGAAATTTCCAATTCCATACGATCAAGCAAAAAAAGAAAATGCTTCCGGCAAGGAGATTGCCAAGAATCCAGCGTTTATCGCCTTCTCGAATGAGAAGATAAAGGGCGTGGACTAAGAAGAAGGGTACGATAAAAACGGCGGGAACCGGGTTGATCAGAGCCAAGGCCGAGAAAAAAACACCGAATCCCACAAAGTCGCTCCAAAGTCGGCTTTGGGCTGCCCACAGGTAGAACAACAGAGTGGGGGCGAGCAAGGGGATGGCGTAGGCTTCGGAAAAGCCCGCGTTAGTTCGTAGAATATGTACGGGAGACGCCGCCAAGAATGCGGCCGCAATGAGGCCTAGGCAAGATCCCACCCACTCGGGATTCAGTGCTTTTTCCGAGTTTTTATTTGTGGCTTCTTGCCCTAAATCTCTACGAAGAACCCGCTGTAAACCCAGCTTAACCAACAAGTAGAGCGAAAGAATGCTGAGTGCGCCAAAGACTTGTGAGCCCCATAGCCATAGTTTCCATGGAGAGAAAGGGCCAGCCACGCCGAGAACACCTGCGAGTATATAACAGCCTTGCAGTTCGAAGATGGGCACTTCTCCGACGATATAGGGATCAAACTTGTTGAGGTATTGGGTGTCGACTAGAGCCTCGGTGCGGATGTGATGGCGGTAAGGATCGGCATCTAGAAGTTTATCGGGGTAGCGTAATCCATTGATGAGTCGAACGTTTAAAGAAAATAGAAAGAGAATGGATAAAATGATGAGAACAAAGACTTCCTTACTCCAAGGGGAGGTGGTGGGCTGAGAGGAGTTTTTGTAATTAGGATTAGAGCGATTTTTCCTTCTTCGAAAAATTTCCTGAACGGATCCAAGCAGTACCACTCCAGCAAATACGCCCCACACGGTCTTGGCATTGAGTGGCAGAGAAAAAAGTCCTTGGGCCAGCAGGAAAAAAATTGTGTAAAAAGCGATGCCAGTCAGTAGAGCGAGTAAAGTCTTATCCACCCAAGAATGAACTTCCTTAGTAGCCTTGGGAGCGAGTCGAAATAGGCTGAGTCCCGTCAGCGTGAAAAGTAGAACAACTTTAAGATAGGGAAGGATATGGCTCATAAAGTTTTGAGAATTTTTCCTAACTATTGAACTGGCTGAACTTTTCAATGTTTTTCTTTGGGATTGCTCCAGGACGGGATTGATGACCGTCGTTTGTGGAGAACTGATAAAGCTATTGACGGGCCCAACGAACTTGAATAGAGCCCCACCATGTTGGACCGAATCAGCGAGTTAGCTCTCACCTTCGACGATGTCCTCCTCCAGCCTGGAAAAAGCGATGTCCTTCCCAAAGACTGTGATTTGACCACCCAGTTGACCCGGCAGATTCGTTTGAATTTGCCTTTGGTTTCGGCGGCCATGGACACAGTGACCTTGGCGGAAACGGCGATCGTTTTGGCCCATAATGGCGGGATTGGCATTATTCATAAAAATCTTTCTCCAGAGCAGCAGGCATTGGAGGTGCAAAAGGTTAAAAAATCCGAATCCGGTATGATTTTGGATCCCATTACCCTCAAGCCTAGCGACAAGCTGTCCCATGCCATTCAAGTAATGCAGGCCAATAATATTTCCGGGGTTCCTATCACTCAGGGAAAAAAGCTGGTGGGGATTCTTACCAATCGGGACATCCGTTTCGAAAAGAATCTAGAACAGCCAGTATCCGAGGTGATGACCCGTAAGGTAATTACGGTGAGCGAAAAGGTCACCAGCGAGGAAGCCAAGGAAATTCTTCATAAGCATCGTATCGAAAAATTGCTCGTCGTCGATGCAGAAGGCAATCTCAAGGGATTGATCACGATCAAAGATATTCAAAAGACTGAAAGCAATCCTAATGCGATTAAGGATTCCCTAGGGCGTTTGTTGGTTGGGGCCGCTGTGGGAGTCGGAAGAGACGGTTTGGGTAGGGCCGAGGCCTTGGTGGAGGCAGGCGTGGATGTCTTAGTTTTAGATACAGCCCATGGACATTCCCAAGGGGTATTGACCACAGCCGCTGAGTTAAAGAAAAAATTTCCCGGGGTTTCTTTGGTCGCGGGTAATGTGGCCACTGAGGCTGCTGTCGAGGATCTGGCTCGAGCTGGAGTGGATGCGGTCAAGGTTGGGGTGGGGCCAGGAAGTATTTGCACAACTAGGGTGGTGGCTGGAGTGGGGGTGCCTCAACTCACGGCTGTTTTGCGTTGTGCACAGGCGGCGAAAAAATTCGATCTTCCGGTCATTAGTGATGGGGGAATTAAATACAGTGGCGACATTGTCAAGGCTCTTGCCGCTGGGGCGTCGGCTGTGATGTTGGGGGGGCTCTTCGCCGGAACTGACGAGTCTCCCGGAGAAATGATCCTTTATCAGGGACGCAGTTATAAAGTTTATCGAGGCATGGGAAGTTTGGGTGCCATGATCTCGGGGAGTTCGGATCGTTATTTTCAGGAAGATCGGCGTGCTTCCGGAAAATTTGTTCCAGAAGGTATTGAAGGAATGGTTCCGGCTCGTGGGCCCCTCGCTGAAGTAATCTATCAGCTTATCGGAGGATTGCGTTCAGGCATGGGATATACCGGATGCCGTACTATTGCCGAGCTGCAGGGGCAAACCCGTTTTGTGCGCATTACCGCCTCTGGGCTTAAAGAGTCCCATGTTCACGATGTGATGGTGACCAAAGAAGCTCCCAATTATCGAATCGATCACTGAGGTTTTATGATCGATCTTGAGAATTGAGGATTCGCTTAGGAAATTCTCGTGGCAAAGATAATTTTTTGGGCAGTTCGTCCAATAGCAATGTGCCTTGAGCGTTTTGCAAAATAAAAAAAGATTTAACCATGGATAAAGTATTGATTCTTGATTTTGGTTCCCAGTACACCCAGTTGATTGCCCGCCGTACTCGCGAGCTGGGAGTGTACTCGGAAATCCATCCTTTTTCTTATTCTCTTGAAGCCATTCGTCGTTTTGGACCCCAGGCGATCATTCTTTCGGGAGGGCCCTCGAGTGTTCACGATGCGCAAGCCCCGTCTGTCGATGCGGAGATCTTCAATCTAAATGTTCCAGTCCTAGGGGTTTGTTATGGGCTACAATTGATGAGCCATTTATTGGGGGGGAGGGTGCTACCCTCCGAAAAACGCGAATACGGACGCGCTCATCTTCTCATCAAAAAGCCTTCTCCTTTGTTGCGGGGGCTGAGCGACAAGAGTCAGGTGTGGATGAGTCATGGTGATAGCGTTGAGGCCTTGCCTGAGGGTTTCGAGTGTGTCGGAGAAAGCGATAACTGCCCCTTTGCCGCTATCGAATGTGAAGCTCAGCAACTTTATGGGGTGCAGTTTCATCCCGAGGTGGTGCATACCGAAGAGGGCATCCAAATTTTACGTAATTTTCTTTTTGATATCGCAAAACTAAAAAACGATTGGAGCATGGCCCATTTTTTAACAGAGGCGAAAGAAAAGATTCGTCAGCAGGTTGGGCAATCGAAGGTGATCTGTGGCCTGAGTGGAGGAGTGGATTCCACAGTGACGGCTGTTCTCTTGCACGAGGCCATTGGTGACCAACTTGAATGTATCTTCATTGATAATGGTTTGTTGCGCCAAGATGAGGCAAAAAAGGTTGAAGCTAGTTTTCGCGATCAATTTAAAATCAAACTTCATGCGGTGGATGCAACCTCGCAATTTTTGCAGGCCTTGCAGGGAGTGTTTGACCCAGAGCTGAAGCGAAAGACCATTGGTCGTGTGTTTATCGAGGTCTTTGAAGCTGAGGCTAAGAAAATTTCCGGAGCCGAATTTTTAGCACAAGGGACCCTTTATCCCGATGTTATCGAGAGCGTATCGTTCAAGGGGCCGTCTGCGACCATAAAAAGTCATCATAATGTGGGGGGGTTGCCCGAGAAGATGGGGCTTAAATTGGTGGAGCCACTTCGAGAATTATTTAAGGACGAGGTGCGCTCCCTGGGTCAAGAATTAGGCATTCCCCGAAATTTTACCCATCGCCAACCTTTTCCTGGACCAGGCCTGGCCGTGCGCATTTTGGGAGAAGTCACCTCTGAGGCCTTGGAGATACTTCGAGCCGCCGATGACATTTTAATTGCGGAGATCAAAGCAGCGGATTGGTACTACCGGGTGTGGCAGTCCTTTGCGGTGCTTTTGCCCATAAAAACCGTGGGAGTTATGGGAGACGAGCGTACTTACGAAAATGTCTTGGCCATGCGTTGTGTGACCAGTAGTGATGGAATGACCGCGGACTGGGTGCCTTTGCCCAGCGAACTCTTGGCAAAAATTTCTAGTCGTATCATCAATGAAGTTCGAGGCATTAACCGGGTTGTCTACGATATCTCTTCGAAACCGCCGGCAACCATTGAGTGGGAATGACCTCGGGAGAGGTAGAGCGGATTGCCTTGAAGAACTTTGTGCATTTGCATGTGCACTCCCAGTACAGCTTATTGGAGAGTGCCATTACCCTCAAAGAACTCTGTTATGCTGCACGGGATATGGAAATGCCCGGCGTGGCTCTGACGGATTCCGCCAATATGTTTGGCGCCTACGAATTTCACGAGAAGGCACGAGCCGCGGGAATTCGTCCGGTGTATGGGGCGGAGGTTTACTATCTCACGGGGGGATCCCTAGAATCTCGCGACGCCAAACGTAAAGACCATTTCTTGGCGAACCTGGTTCTGTTAGTGCAAAACCCCGAAGGCTACCAGAATCTTTGCACCCTGCTGTCCTTAGCCCATCTCAAGGGGTTTTATTATAAACCGCGCCTCGATAAAGAGGTTTTACAAAAACACCAGGCGGGTTTGATTGCTTTGTCAGGCACTCTGCACGGAGAGATTCATCGACGTTTACTTCGGGATGAAATCGCAGAAGCCGAGGCTGCTGCAGTTTTTTTGCAAGAAACCTTTCCAGGACGTTTTTATCTTGAGCTTCAAGACCATCAGTTACCCTTGGAAAAAAAACTCCGTGAACCCTTGTTATCTCTGGCGCAGAAGATGGCTTTGCCTTTGGTGGCGACCAATGATTGCAAGTATTTGAAGCGAGAACAGCACACGGCCCAGACGGTTTTAACCTGTATTCAATCGGGAAGAACACTCCAGGAAGAAGAAGATCGAGGAGAGACTCCTACCGATCAACGGTATTTTAAAAGCCCTGAAGAAATGGCAGCACTTTTTCAGGGAATGGATGAAGCTCTAAGTAATACCGTAAAAATATTCAATGAGTGTGATTTTGATTTTAAAGGAAAGGTTTATCACTTCCCACAGTTTCAAGCTCCGGAGGGGATGGCTTTAGACGATTTGCTGCGCCGTGATGTCGAGCGTGGTTTTCAAGAACTGTGGCCCCATATCTTAAAGGGGCGCGAGTCTCAGGAAGCAAAACTCTTGCAAGAGTACCGAGAGCGGTTGGATCAAGAGCTTTCCATCATTATTCAGATGGGTTTTCCAGGCTACTTTCTGATCGTGGCGGATTTTATTAATTTTGCGAAGGAGAGGGGAATTCCTGTGGGGCCAGGACGTGGATCGGCTGCTGGTTCCCTCGTGGCCTATTGTTTAAAAATAACCGATTTAGATCCAATGCCTTATCATCTCTTGTTTGAGAGATTTCTTAATCCTGAACGTATCAGTATGCCCGATATGGATATCGATTTTTGCATGAATGGTCGGGATGAAGTGATCCGTTACGTAGCCCAGAAGTATGGTCACGTGGCCCAGATCATCACTTTTGGAAAGATGAAAGCCAAGGCTGTGATCCGCGATGTGGGCAGAGTTTTGGATATGCCCTATGGAGAAGTCGATCGGATCGCCAAATTGATTCCCAATACCTTAAACATTACCTTGGAAGAGGCTTTGGTACAGGAGTCAAGACTTAAAGAATTAGTTGAAGAAAATGCTCAGGTGAATCGGTTGATGCAAATTGCCCGTTCTCTAGAGGGCTTGACCCGCCATGCCTCCATGCATGCAGCGGGAGTCGTGATCGCTGATCGTCCTTTGACCCATTTTTGCCCTCTCTATAAAGGCCCTAATCAAGAAGTTATTACCCAGTTCGACATGAAGTCTGTCGAGTCCATTGGTTTGGTAAAGTTTGACTTTTTGGGTTTAAAGACTCTTACGGTCTTGGATATAGCTCTAAAAATCATAAAAAAAACTAGGAAGTTACAACTTAAACTTTCAGAAATTTCTTTAGAAGACCACCAGGTTTACGAACAGTTGTGTTCAGGAGACGGTTTAGGAATTTTCCAACTTGAATCCAGTGGAATGCGGGATCTTCTTGTGAGGCTTAAGCCCAATTGTTTTGAAGATATCGTCGCTCTTGTGGCTCTGTATCGACCAGGTCCGTTGGGTAGTGGCATGGTGGATGACTTCATCGATTGCAAGCACGAAAGAAAGGCCATCGCTTACGAATTAGAGGCCCTAAGACCCATTCTGGCTCCCACCTATGGGGTTATCGTCTACCAAGAACAAGTCATGCAAATCGCCAGCGCTTTGGCCAATTTTACTTTGGGAGATGCTGATTTGTTGCGTCGGGCCATGGGAAAGAAAAAACCGGAAGAAATGGCCCAACAGAAAGAAAAATTCATGAAGGGCGCTGCGATCAATAAAATTCCCAAGGCCAAAGCCAATAAGATTTTTGATCTCATGGCCAAGTTTGCGGAGTACGGTTTTAATAAATCTCACAGTGCGGCTTATGCCCTGGTTTCTTATTACACGGCTTACCTAAAGACCCATTACACAGTGGAATACATGGCGAGCCTATTGACCCACGAAATGGGCAATACCGATAAGATTTTAATCTATATTCAGGATTGTCGAGAGCATGGCATCGCGGTTTTGCCTCCTGATGTAAACAAGAGCTTTGAGTACTTTTCCGTTGAGAATGAAACATCACTCAGATTTGGTTTAGCAGGCATCAAGGGAGTAGGGGATGCGGCCATTTCTTCCATCATTGAAGAACGAGAAAAGGATGGGCCCTTTTCCTCAATTTTTGATTTTTGTTCTCGGGTCGATTTGCGTCGCGTGAATAAAAAGGTCTTCGAATCCTTAATCAAGTGTGGAGCCTTTGATTCGCTGAGTCCGCGTCGGGCTTCCTTGATGGCCTATTTGGATAAGGCTATGGAATGGGGAGCGCGTCGTCGCGAGGATTCCCGTATTGGTCAGAGAACCATGTTTGATTTGATGAGCGCGGAGTCAGCTGTTCCCAAATTACCTGAAGTTTCCGAATGGCCCGAGGTAGAAAAATGGGCCAAAGAGAAAGAGGCCTTGGGTTTTTATATCACTGGGCACCCCTTAACCCGTTATCAGGAGGTCGTTCATCGTTTGACGAATTTTGACTCACAAACTTTGGTTGAGGCTCCGGATAAATCGGAAGTGGTTTTGTGTGGCATGGTGGCTACCTTTAAAGAAATTCGCACTAAAAAAGGCAAACGCATGGCCTTTTTAGATTTGGAGGATTTGAAGGGAAAGGTTGAGGTTGTCGTTTTTAACGACGTTTATGAGAAGGTTGCGACACTGTTTCAATCCGATATTCCGATTTACGTCAAAGGTACGGTGGAACAGGGTGAGGAAGCGCGAAAAATATTGGCGAGCGATATTCAGGCTTTGGAAGAGGCCCAACGCAGTCGGGCCAAGGCCGTACATCTGAGAATAGAACAAGAAACGGTCGGGGAACGGGGGCTAGAGCAGTTACGCGATATTCTGTATCGCTATCCGGGAAACTTACCCACCTACTTACACCTTTTCAGTGCGCAGCGGGAGGTTACCGTATTAGAGATGCCGCAAGAGTATCGCGTGACTCTAACTTCGGGTTTTGTCACTGAGATTACTCAGCTCTTGGGATCGCAAGCTATCCTTTTGCCCTAATCCGAGGGATGCTGGTTTTCCCCTGGTTATTTTTTTTTAGTATGTTAACTTTTTCGTGAGTTTCATTGTGAGGAAGGAGCATCCTTGTTCGAAAAGAAAGTTTTGCCCGAAAGAGTGGTTCTAGTTGGTATTCGCCACTTTCGAGAAAGTCAGGAAAGCGCTAGCGAGTCTCTATTTGAATTGGAGCGTTTGGCACACACGGCTGGCGCCATCGTAGTTTCCATTACCCAACAAGAAGTGAAGAAGATCGACTCAGCCACCTATGTGGGTAGGGGGAAGGTCGAAGAAATCGCCGAGCTGGTAAAAAAACATACGCTCGATATGGTAATTTTTGACGAGGATCTCTCTCCTCGACAGAACCGAAATTTACAAGAGGCCTTTTCTTGCAAGGTCGTGGATAGAACGGGATTAATTCTCGATATTTTTGCTCAACACGCCACTTCCCGTGAGGGGAAACTTCAAGTGGAATTGGCTCAGCATATTTATTTGATGCCGCGTTTAGTGGGGCAATGGGGACATTTTGGAAAATTGGGTGGTGGTATCGGAACTCGAGGTCCCGGGGAGACTCAACTGGAAGTTGATCGTCGTCGGGCTCGGGAAAAAATACACCGCATTCGTCGTGAACTGCAACGTGTGGAGTGCTCGAGAAATCTCCATCGACAGAAACGAGAGGGGATTCCTCTGCCCACTGTGGCTTTGGTGGGTTACACCAATGCGGGAAAATCTTCTTTGATGAATCTTATTACCCAAGGGCAAGAAAGAGCAGAGGACAAGCTTTTTGCCACCTTGGATCCTAAGGTGAGGAGGTTTCGTTTACCCTCTGGGCGTCAGGTTTTGCTTTCAGATACGGTAGGATTTATTCGCAGATTACCCCATGCCTTGGTCGAGGCTTTTAAGGCTACCTTCGAGGAGGTACGTGCTGCCGATCTTCTCTTGCACGTGATTGATATCAGTCATCCCACCTCGGCTCATCAACAGTCGGTTGTCGAAGGGGTGTTGCGAGAGCTTAAGCTCGATGAGAAACCTTTGCTTAAGGTCTATAACAAAGTTGATTTATTGGGGCCCTCGGCTCTTCATGGTCCCGGGCTTCGGGTAAGCGCTCGTACGGGGTGGGGGCTCGATAAGCTTTTGTTGGCCATCGAAGAGCAACTTTCCCATTCTTTTAAGACACTCCGTTTAAAAATTCCCTATGGAGCCAGTGGCCATGTAAGCTGGATTTATCAAGTTGGAGAGGTCAAGTCGCGAAAGGATCTCGAGGATGGGATTCATATGAAGGTGTGCCTCAAGCCTGCTGACGAAGCTCGTCTTAGGCGTTTAGAAAATATCAAGGTCAGAGTGATTTAGTGGGCTCCGATTTCGTTATTGATGGGGCAGGAAGTATTATTTTTTCTAGGAAGAGTGGCCTCTCATTTTTGATTTCGCGGTGATTTTTTTCGATCGAGAAAAAATAGCCTTCGCTTGTTTTTTCAAGTTCGATGCTTTGACTTTCCAGTGAGTTTTCCTACCATGTCCCGATATTGGATGAGACAAGTTCCCAACGCTTTGACCTTACTGAGGATGGCCCTCATTCCTTGGTTTACCACGCTTTTTTTACAAAAAAATTATACGATGGCTTTGATCTTATTCACCCTGGCGGGTGTGACGGATTATTTCGACGGGGCCTTGGCGAGACGTTTGGGTTATAAAACCCAACTTGGAGCGGTATTGGATCCAGCGGCGGATAAGCTCTTGATGTTGGTCTCCTTTTTAGCCCTGTCTTGGGCCGGTTTTATTCCGCCTTGGCTTAGCGCTTTGGTGATCGGTCGTGATCTCTACATTATTTTGGGATACGGTTATTTGCGTTATCACTACGGTAATTTTCCAATACGTGTGACTCGATTGAGTAAGCGCAATACTTTTTTTCAGCTTCTTTTGATTTTCTCCGTATTTGTTGAGGCTTTTTTACGACAGAAACTTTCCGAGTTTTTTTCCTCCTACGAAAATTTTTTTGGGGTATTCCAGCATGGATTGTTTTACCTCTTAACTTTACTCACCTTTTTAACGGGATTGCAGTATACTCGTATCGCCGGGGAGATTCGAAAGCAGGTGAAAGACCATGGCGCTGCTCCTGTCTCCAAAACGTTTTAAGATCATCGTCAGCGATTTCCATCTCGGAAAGGGAATAAGCCTTGGCGATGGGTCGAGAAATCTACTGGAAGATTTTACTTCCGATCGACAGTTTATAGAATTTCTCGAACACTATCTTGCGGGATCCTACAAGCGTTCCGAAGTTGAATTGATTATCAATGGTGATTTTTTCAATTTTTTACAAATCGATTATCGGGATCAATTCACTGATATCATTACCGAGGCAGATTCTCTTCACAAGCTCATGAGTATTTTACGGGGACACCCCGAGCTTTTCGCCAAGTTGGGTGAATTTTCGCGGGCTCCCCACCATTCAGTGGTTTTTATTCTAGGTAACCATGATCCCGGTTTGTTGTGGGAGGGAGTTCAGAAAGTCATTCGTACCGAATTAGGGGGAACGGTTTTTTTTGAGATGCAATCCTATGATCGTGACGGTGTTTGGGTAGAACACGGTAATCAGTATCTAGCCGATAACCGTTATGATCCGGGTTGTTATTTTCTCACGGAGGATTTGCCCGAGCCCATCATTAATCTTCCCTTTGGTAGTTTCTTAGTGATTCATTACCTCAATCAGGTGAAAAAGGTTCGTCCTTATATTGATAAGGTCTATCCTTTTCATCTCTTACTCCGTTGGTCTTTGATTCACGATACTTGGTTTACCCTGAAAAGTTTGTTTCGACTGACCTTTTGGTTTTTTGGTTTCATTTTTAAACCTAATCCAGCTCGCAAGATCGGATGGAGACAAGTCTTAGGAATTTTGAAGGAGACAACGATTCATCCCAAATTGCATCGAGAGGCAAAACGGCTTTTATTTTCCCGAGAGGATCTTTCGATCGTTGTTTTTGGTCACACTCACCAGCATGCCTACCGCTACTACGGACCTGGAAAAGAATATTTTAATTCGGGCACCTGGAATGAGCGTATTAGTCTAGACGTGGGATCTCTAGGGCGATTTCTTCGTTTAACCTTTGTGCAGATTGAATTTGACAAACGAGGCGTTCCTCACGGAGCCTTGAAGGAATGGAAGGGCAAAACCAACGTGGTCGAGGATCTCGTCTTCTAAAGAACGGCTTGCAGTGGATTCCCCTGGGGAGACAGGCCTACGGCCCCATCTTAGAATATCAGCAGCAACTTCGACGATACCGCTTAGCGGAGCAAATTCCAGATACCTTGTTAACTGTAGAACATGATCCCATTATCACCCAGGGGCGTAGGCCGGCAGAGAGCGATCTCAAGGTCGAAAAGCTGGAATTACAGCGGCAGGGTCTGGATTTTGCTCAGGTGAATCGAGGAGGAAAGCTTACCTACCACGGTCCTGGTCAACTCGTGGCTTATTTCATCGTTTCTCTTCAAAAAAGGCGGTGGAGTATTCCGGACTTTGTGCATCGTGTAGAGGAGACGGCTTTGCAGACGCTCAAAAACTTCGGCATCTATGCCGAACGTCGAGTGGGTTTTCCGGGGCTTTGGATTCAAGAGAAAAAAATTGTTTCCATTGGTTTGTCAGTGGATCACGGTGTTTCTATGCACGGTTTAGCGCTCAATATCGATCCGTGCCTGGAGCATTTTGATTTGATCGTTCCTTGTGGGTTAGCCCAATGTCAGATGACCTCTTTGGCTGCTGAGTTAGGGCAGGCACCCCAGTGGGACGAGGTGGAGAATATTTGGGTGAGTTGTGCCGAGGAGATTTTAATTTGAGGGTCAACCACATTGAGCCCACGTAGGGGCGGTGATTAAGGACGATGGGGAGGCTTGGAGATGTTTTTGGATTTATGGAGTTTAAAAAAAAACAGGCCTGCTTAGGGGCAGGCCTGAAGAAAATACCGTTCCAAGTTTTCAGAGAAAATCTGAAAAACAAATTTAAAGAGAGTCGGCGATGAGTTCGGCGATATCCTTTGTTTGAACGTCCACCGCTTTATCTCGAGCCGCATCTGTGATCATGGTCATACAGAAAGGACAAGCCGCAGCAATGGTTTGAGGCTTGGCTTCTTGAAGATCCTGTAGGCGCTGATGATTGACTCGATCGCCGATATGCTCCTCCATCCACATTCTACCACCACCAGCACCACAACATCGGCCCGTATTCCGGGATTTTTCCACATCTTGGTAGGATACGCCGGGGATGCTTTGAATAACCTTACGCGGCGAATCGTAGATGTTGTTGTAGCGGCCCAAGTAGCAAGAGTCATGGTAGGTGAGGGTCTCATTGAGATTATTTTTGGGCTTGATCTTGCCTTGTTCGATCAGGCCTTGAATAAAGTCGGCGTGATGCACCACCTCGAAATTACCTCCAAATTGGGGGTATTCATTTTTCAAGGTATTGAAGCAATGGGGACATTGGGCCAAAACCGTGTTGAATTTATAGCGGCCCAAGGTGTCGATATTTTGTTTCGCTAAAGTCTGGAAGAGATACTCGTTACCGATTCTTCGAGCTGGGTCTCCGGTACAGGTCTCCTCAGGGCCTAGGATAGCGAAATCAATGCCGGCTTCTTGGAGAATTTTGACGACCGCCGTCGATACCTTTTTGTTTCGGTCGTCAAAGCTGCCTGCACAACCCACCCAGTAAACCACGTCAACTTCAGGCTTTTCAACCAGGGTGGAGACACCCAAACCTTGGGCCCAATGGGCTCGTTCGTCAAAACCGATACCCCAAGGGTTACCGTTGTTTTCGATATTGCGTAGAGTGGCCTGAGCCTCTGCGGGAAATTCACCGCGCATCAGCACCAGATTGCGACGCATATCGACGATTTTTTGAACGTACTCAATGAAGACAGGGCAAGCTTCTTCGCAGGCTCGACAAGTCGTACAACTCCACAGGATTTCCGAATCTACCACTTCTGGTACGAGGGGTTTGTCCAGAACTTGGGCTTTTTCTTCGGCGGAACCTTCGTTGATTTTCTGAGTGTTAGCATAGAGGTAGTCCTTCAATTCCATCAGCAAGGCCTTGGGATTGAGGGGCTTATTGCTATTGTAAGCGGGACATTCGGCGGTACAACGGCCACATTCGGTACAGGTGTACATGTCCATGACGTCTTTCCAGGTGAACTCTTTGATTTTGTCCACGCCGAAGGTCGTCAGATTTTCGTCTTCCAGATTGAGCGGCCGTAAAGCTCCATAGGGCCGCAAATTTCTCATGAACACATTGGGTAGGGCCGTAATGATGTGAAAATGCTTACCGTAAGGAAGGAAATTGAGGAAACCCAGAATCAACGCGAGATGGACGAGGTAAGAGCCACCACTGACCCACTGAATGGTTTGTGGGCTCCAGCCTAAAGCCGTAATGAGCTTGGCTGTCGCAAAACCTGCCGGTGCCCAAAGTGGGGCAATGACTTCCTGCCCCAAGGCGATACGGCCCCCATCAAAAAACCAATCACTGACCATGAGGGACATGATGGTAAAAAGGATGACGATGCCTTCTAGTGAGAGGGAAATACGATTGGGTTTGGTGATGACCCGACGTCCCAAGAAGAAAAGACAACCCGTAAAGACCAAGATCGTAAAAATATCTTTGTTGAGGTTGTAAAAATGCCCCAAGGAGCCTCCCATGCCTGGCAAGTGGAAGCCCTGAGAAAAACCCATGCCAAAGAGCATGATGGTGCGAAGCGAAATGACTAAAAATCCCCAGAAAATAAAAGCATGCCAGAGGCCAGCCCAAAAATCCTTGGGATTGCTCATCATCCGCTTTTGACCAATGGCGAAGACTAAAAGACTTTTGACGCGGTCGATGGGATTTTTCCACCGCTCATCTTTTCCCTGGGCCATGCGTATGAGGCCTAAGCGGTTATTGATGGTGTAGGCAAAGAAAGTTAGGCCAACGAAAAGCAATAGACCGACAGCGACAGGGAACATCAGCAGCCTCCTTTTAGGCTTTAAGTCTCGATAAACTCTAGGGTTAAATACGTAGCTTTTCTTCAAAAGACGTCGATTTCCTTCGAAAAGGAGCGGGCCTCTCTTAGTCGGAAGGTGGGGGTGGTATCAATAAAAAAAACTGAAATTTCTTTAGGTTCTTTCTAAAAATGTCATGGGCTCTGGAGAAAAAGAACATAACCCCCCAATTTGGTGGGACCGGAATCGTTTTGTGGGCTCCAAAGAGCCGAGGGTTCAGCGGAGTGGTGCATGGGGACGATCAAGACTCAGGAGGATGGGAGATTTTTCCAGCTCTTCTTGGCTACGGGTCTCGTGGGCAAGCCAATTTTCACCCGAGGGGCTTTGGTAGTGAGCTAGGACGATCAAGAGAGTTGAGGATGATTCTAAAGACAGTTGGAAATTTCCGGGTTGAGCGAGGCGGGTTGACACGAGGGCGGGGCGTCCCACTGTGGGACAAAAGCCTTGATCGCAGGCGACACCTTCGCGAACTTCCACCACAATCTCTCCGCCCAGAAAGGCCTTTTTCTTAACCTCGCCGCTGATTTGAAGCCTTTTTTTTAAACTGGTCTCCATTTTAAGAGACGAAGGTTCGTCAATAGGCTGGGAGCTGGAGGGTAATGCTCCGCAAGCGCTGAGGTGGAGACAAACCACAGCGAAAAAAAATCTTCCACAAAAACGGGGAAAATTTCCTCTCATACCCCTCTTATCGTCAAGTTTATCTGAGGGGTGTCGAAGAAATTTAGTATCTTCCATGGTCCCTAGTGACTTCCCTTCTCTCCTGCTCCCTTGCTTTCTCTGCTGCTATTAATCTCTGTTCTCTAGGGGTATGGGCTAGGCGAGAAGCGTCATCAGAGGAACGAGCCGTCCACGTGTTTACATTGGCCCCAGGAGTTCTCACACCCTCTGTACCTACCTCGACCTCAAAACGAGCTGCCCAACCGCTTCTTTGTCTAGCGTAAGCTTCTAGTGTCGCTATTCGATTTTCTCTTTTTGAGGCTGCGTCTCGTCGATCTGCCGCCCTCCATCGTAGCTCCGTTTCGCTGAGGGGGTGGTTTCGAGGCGGCATTGCGTCAAGACGTTCCATTCTGTTGATCACTTCTGCGACTATAGCCGAAGGAGCACGCCCTTCAATGAGCTGGTAGGGGGGAAGTGGATTTTCAAGAAGATTTAAGTGGGTCAAAGCGGTGGGCTTCAAGGCAGCCAACAGAGTCCAAATTTGTTCCAGAGAACTAAGACCTGTGTTTTGTAATTCCAAGCCCCTCAGGGAGGTGGGAAAGGTGGGGATGCTCTTAGGCGTGGAACCCGGTGTCCACAGGGGATTATTTCCCAAATAAAGTTCTTCAAGCTTTGGCAGCCTGCTTAGCAAAGGAATAATATCCTCGTGAGTTAAATTGTTACCGCGGAGATTGAGACGGAGAAGTTGAGGAAATAGCCAATTCTGTTCGCTAAGGGCTGCAAGCCATTTTGTTGTCGTAAGGGTTGCGATACCACGGGTCCATCCCATATTGCCTTCTAGGCACAGGGTCTCAATAGGCGTAGCTAATCGACTGAGCTCTCCCAGAATATCAGTAAAATCTTTAACGATGTGGAGTTCTCCGACAAGGTGCAACTCACGGATGGAACCACGTTCTCTTATAAGTCTTACTACGCTGTTTAGGTCTTCTGTCGTAAGTTGTTGACGATCTACCCTGTAGTGAATCTTCGCTCCACTAATGACACCTTGTGTTTCGATCCATTCTAAAAAACGATGAGAGCTTGGGAGGGTTTTTTCAGCAACTAGTAATCTGGATGGGGCCATCATGCCTTCACTAAGCCCCGAACCTGGTAGGTTGCCAGCCATGGCAAGGGCCATGGTCGGTCTCCAAGAAGGCAGTGAGCTTGTCATAGAGCTAAATAAGCGTTTGGCGTTGCTCAGGAGCTGCCCTTCACCCAATTGTTGCGCCCGAGTGAGGAGTTGTTTTTGGAGTTGATGCCAGGAGTGGGGGGAG
>DALYEU010000017.1:0-9375 GCA_031972375.1 bacterium
TCTTCAAAAAGAAGCGCCGTAAGGGTTATCAAAAACGTTATGGGCATCGGCAGTCTTTTACCGATGTACTCATTCAAGAGATTTCTGCTTAAGCGAGGTAGTTTGTCATGGCACATAAGAAAGCTGGGGGTTCCAGTCGAAACGGTCGGGATTCCCAAGGACAGCGACGCGGTGTTAAAGTATTCGGTGGTCAGGTCATTCGGGCCGGTGCCATCTTGGTCCGACAGGTGGGAACCAAAATCCATCCTGGGGCCAATGTGGGCATGGGCAAGGATTACACCCTGTTCTCCAAGGTCGACGGTGTGGTGCGCTACGAGGATTTTGGAAAAAACCAAAAGCGCGTGGCTGTTCAGCCGAACGCCTAGATTTTTTGTTGAGAATATCCAGAATTTTCGCGACCTGCCCTGTGGTGTGTCGCTCTGGAGAGATGTTTTGGATAGTTTTTTGATGACCCCGACCGGACTTATCCGGTTCGGGGTTTTTTCATGCCATGAAATTTATTGATGAAGCGAAAATTTGGGTGACGGCGGGTAACGGGGGAGCAGGTTGTGTTTCCTTTCGGAGGGAAAAATACGTGCCGCGGGGTGGGCCCGACGGCGGTAGTGGGGGGGCCGGCGGCGATGTGATACTGGAAGCCGATCCGGGGCGCAACACGCTGATGGACTTAAAGGGAAAGCGGCACTTTCGGGCGGGTCACGGGGGATCAGGACGGGGAAAGGGAATGACGGGTCGTTGTGGTCGCCACGAATGGATTTATGTTCCTGTGGGCACAGTGGTGCGTGATGAGCAAAGCGGCGAGGTTTTAGCTGACTTAGTTCATGGGGGTGACCGTTTTGTTGTGGCGCAGGGTGGAATGGGAGGTCGTGGCAATCTCTCCTTTGCCACTTCCACTAATCGAGCTCCTCGTTATGCGCAACCTGGTTTGCCAGGTCAAGAGCGTGAAATCGTTCTCGAGTTAAAGTTGTTAGCCGATGTGGGATTGGTGGGTAGGCCCAATGCGGGAAAATCCACCTTAATCAGCCGTGTGTCAGCCGCTCGACCTAAGATTGCGGATTATCCTTTCACCACCTTGGTGCCCCAGTTGGGGGTGGTGTCGGTGAGTGGGCATCGGAGTTTTGTGATGGCCGATATTCCCGGCTTGATCGAGGGGGCCCATGAAGGTGCGGGAATGGGAACGCGTTTTCTCAAGCACATTGAACGCACGCGGATTTTTTTACACTTAATCGATCCCACCGATCCTCAACACACGGATCCTTGGGAATCCTTTCAAAAAATCAATCAAGAATTATCTTCTTTTTCTACGGCTTTCTCCGAACGGCCCCAGTGGGTGGTTTTGACTAAAAGCGAGCTTTGGTCCCAGGGAGAATCTAAAAAACGTATCGAAAAACCCTTTCGCAAGTCTCGCTATCCTTTGTATGTCATTTCCGCAGTGACGGGTTCGGGGTTGGAGCGACTCATCGAAGATTTGGCGACTTTTATTTTTCAAGATTTAAATCGAATTCAAATCTGAGCTGCGATGAGCGAGTCGTTTAAGCCGTTGCCTAGTTTCTCAAGCTCGGTATAAAAATTCCCTGGCGGAAGTGGAGGCCGGTGAAGTGCGCAAGGTCTTAAAAAATAAAAAGCGTATCGTTTTAAAAGTAGGAAGCTCAGTTTTGGTGGACTCTCAAGGTCGTTTGAACGGTGTGCGTTGCCGGGCTTTGGCCCAAGAGGTTGCGGTCTTGATGGAGCGAAAAATTCGCGTGGTGCTGGTGAGTTCAGGAGCGATTGCCGCGGGTTTACACCGTCTAGGGATTAAGACCAAACCGCAAAAAATCCCTTTGAAACAAGCCATCGCGGCGGCCGGACAAACCACCATGATGCAACAGTACGAAAAGGCCTTTGCTAAACATAAGATCAAAGTGGCTCAGGTATTGTTAACTCGCGAAGACCTGGCCAATCGCAAACGGTTTCTCAATGCTCGCCATACACTCTACGAGCTTTATCAATTAGGAATCGTTCCCATCATCAACGAAAATGACACGGTTGCCGTCCATGAAATTAAGGTGGGAGACAATGACAACTTGGGAGCTCTCGTCACCCATTTGGTAGAAGCCGATTTGATGATTAATCTGAGCGACGTCGATGGGGTCTACGATTCGGATCCTCGTTTAAATCCTCAGGCGCAACGTTTGTCCGTACTCCATCATATCGATGGCCTGCTCAAAAGTCGTGCCTCGGATAGTCTACGTTTGGGGGGAACGGGTGGCATGTGGACTAAACTCGAAGCGGCCGAAAAGGCCCAGCGTTTTGGTGTGGCCACGGTGATCGCCAACGGTAGAAAAAAAGGTGTTTTACAGAAAATTCTCGATGGAGACGATATCGGAACCTTAATTACTCCCAAGGAGGGACGAGACCGTCTTTCGGCGAGAAAGTATTGGTTGGCCTATACTCTCAGACCCATGGGAACCTTAGTAGTGGATGCGGGGGCCAAGTCTGCCCTGGTAGAAAAAGGCAGATCTTTACTCCCTTCAGGGGTTTTGTCCTGTGAGGGGCATTTTCGTCAGGGTGATCCCGTCGATCTTAAATTATCCGATGGAGCGCCTTTCGCTCGAGGATTGGCTGGTTATAGTTCGGTAGAGATTCGCAAGATCATGGGGTGCAAGAGCATCGATGTCGAGAAGGTATTAGGCTACAAGTATTTCGATGAGTTGGTGCATCGCAACGATATGGTTCTGTTGGGTGAAGAATGAAATATTTCATTCGATGGTGCGACATCAAAAAAAACATTCGACAGCGAATCGGTAAAAAGAGGAATCGATCTATGCCACTGGAGTTTTCTGTGAAGAAAATTATTTTGAGTTTTGTGCTCGGTTCTGTGGCGCTTGCGCCCAGGGTGTGGGCTGCCGAAATCGATCAGGTAAAACAATTCGAGCAATTCCAGGGACAAAAAAAATCCGATACTCGGTTCGCGGATTATTTTCAGGCCTTGCAAAAAAATCCACGGGATCCGCAAACTCATCTCCAGTTGGCTCAATTGTATTTAGAACAAAATCTTTTAGAACTTGCTGCTGAATCCTTTCGGCGGGTTTTAATTTTGGATTCTAATATGGCCCAAGCCCATGTTGGTCTTTCCCATCTCTATCGTAAGAAAAAGCTGAAGGCCTTGGAGGTCGGTGAGTTGGAGCTGGCCGTTCAGGTGGCTCCACAAGACCCCAAAATTCGCTATGAAATGGGGGTTTTGTATATGGAGCCCGAGAGCTTTAATTACAAAAAGGCCAAAGAGCAATACAAGGCTTTGATGAAAATGCAGTCTCCCTTGGGAGCCGATTTGGGCCGTTTAATGCAAATTGACTCCTAAAGAGAGGGGTGGTTTTGCTCCATTAAAGTTTCCAATTCTTCGGCTACGCTTCAAAAAATTCGGCCCCGTTTTCGATGTGGCCTTGTCGTATCCTTGACCCCATGGCTCCAGAGCTTTTGTTTCTTAGATTTTTAGCGCTGGGGTGATGTGTCGCTCACCAGAGATTTCCATCTTTTAATCCCACCCCTTTAAAAATCAGTGTACGCCGTGAGTTTGCATCGATAGAATTTCCCAGTTTCATGATTCGGCTCGCTTTGAGTGAATGCGTCGCTTAAAGTTTTTGTTCGCTTCTTGTTTCCCCCCATGGAGGTAGCATGTTTTTTGTTTCCGTGTTTTTCTTAACGATTTTTCTTTTCACTCCTGTAGCACAATCCCAGTTCAATTCTCCCCAGTCCAATCGTGATTCAAGTGAGATCGGGGTTAATCTCAACGATCAGCAATTTTCCCAGGTGGAAACTCAGTTGGAACAGGGCATTCCCAATATTTTGGAGCAAATAAAAAATATCGGGGACCAAGTGAAGGCAGGAAATTGGGATCAAGCCAAGGTATTGCTGGAGCAAGCAAAAAAAGACGGTCAGCAGGTCAAGCGTGTTTTGGAACAAGGTCCCCAGTACGATGAGATCGAATCTTACGTAGATAAAATTCGCGAGGCCATGGCTCTGACGGATCAAGCCATCATTTCTCGGCAGAAAAGACCCGCATTGCAGAATTTGGCTCAGGCTTACAAATGGGCCAAGGCAATCTCCGAGAGTCCGGTATTAAAACTGACGGCCACCGAGGTTGCCTTGGGGCAAGCTTCGCAACAGATCTTACAGCGCGATTACAACGCTGCCGGTTTATTTTTACAGAAGGCTGTGGATAGTATCAGCGAGGTGCAACAAGATCCCAAGGTGAATTCAGCAGAACTTAACAAACTAAAGAACGACATTATTCTCACCCAACAACAGGTCGTATTAGGAAAGCTTCAAGATGAAAAACGGCTGAATCGCTTTGTTCCAGGATTGGCAGCAGCGCGGGTCAATGCTCTCAACACCTACTACACAGTGTGGGATCGAAGTAATATGCCTTGGGATCAATACTAGTCGAGTGGCCTTGGCTCTTCTTCATTCTTCTAAGACGATTTCGTAGTGCTTTTCCTCCACGCTGCCGTCGGTGTGGGTGATGGCGATGGTGAAGTCAAATTCCCCCTGGCCTTCGGGGATGCCTCTGACGGTACCGTCCTCCATAAGTTCCATGCCTTCGGGAAGGGTTCCGGAAACCAACTGAACTTCTCGAGGTGGAGGTTGAATTGCGGTTCCTACGACGACCCCACCTACCAAGCCTCCCGTGTCCACAGGGCCGGTGTTAAAAAAGAAAAAGAAAGTCGCCTCCCCGCACCCGGTCATCAGTCCGGCCAAGAGCAGTCCCGCGACGACGCGTCTCTTCAACCCCATGGGCCGATTGTAGAAAAAATGGGACGATAAGCCTAGCGTCCCCCCAGGTTTGGGATTTCTAAAGAAAAAAGCCTTTCTTATTCTGGAGAATCCTTTCTATAAGGCGAGCCTTGGTGGGGGAGAAAAGGGGATGCCATGCGCCAGTTAGCCGAATTTTCCCATGGAAGCGAGGTAGAGACCTTCGCCGATTTTTTATACCTGCATCAAATTGAGACCACTCAGCAGTGGGAAGAAGGAGGAAAGTGGTTATTGTGGGTACACGATGATGACCATTTGGAGGAGGCCAATCGTTGGTTGGCTGAATTTCGAAAAAATCCGCAGGCCACTATTTTCCAGGAGGCTGTGCCTCGGGCCCGTTGGATTCGGGCCCAGCAACGCAAAGAAGAGTTGAAGTCTCGCCATCACAATGTCGATGTGCGTACTCGATGGAATGCCTCAAATTTTCAGATTGGCCGTCTTACGCTAGCTTTGATCGTGATTTCTTGTGGGATTTCCCTGTTGTCGGGATTGGGTTCTCAGCGGAACATCGTCGAGTTTTTTTCCATCACCGATTACAACATCACGGGTGGGTACATGGAATATCGCATTGGCCTTCAGGATATTTTACGGGGCCAGGTGTGGCGATTGATAACCCCCATCTTCTTGCATTTTTCCTTCCTACATTTGCTGTTCAATATGCTTTGGCTCAAAGACTTGGGTAGTGCCATCGAGGCCCGTTTGGGTGCGCTTACCTTGGCTTTTCAGGTGCTCGTCATCGGTATTTTCAGTAATCTGGCCCAATACGCGGTGAGTGGGCCTAGTTTCGGGGGAATGTCGGGAGTGGTGTACGGCCTCTTGGGTTTCTTGTGGATTCGGGGTCATTATGACCGTTCCTTTGGGCTCTTGCTAAATAAGGGCATTGTCTTGTGGATGCTGATTTGGTTCGTACTCTGCTTGACGGGGATGATGGGCAGCGTCGCCAATACCGCCCACGGAGCGGGTTTGGCTTTGGGAATGCTCTGGGGTTATATTTCTTCCAAAGCCTGGAAACGGCGTTCGTTGTAAAGCACTTAAGCGTTGAGGGTTTCGCGGACGAAATCCAAATTCAATCACTTGGCTTGCATGGGCTGGGGGCCTTCGCTCATATCCTCGATACTTGATCAGGCCACCATCAAAACCGCGTCAAAATTTGCATATCGATTGAGAGGCCACCCGTATTCAACAAGTAAGGACTCTACTCAAACCATAAGGCCTAGGGGAGGCCGGCTGGTGGTAGGGCGGGTGCCGTTACAGGCGCTGTGGGTGGAGTCGCTACACTGGGTGGCGGGGGTATGGGCGGCAAGGATAAACTTTGTGGCTTCGGGGTTCCCATGGGCGCGGGTGTCGTTACGGGTAGGGTGGGGCGTGGGCTTGGAATCAATGCAGAACTGGGGCGCGGACTCGCGCTGTGGGGCATGGGGCTGGCGGCGCTTGGAGTCACCGGTTGGGGAGAACTCAGGGGCAGGGGGGTGGCGGTGTTTTGGGTTTCGGGTGCTTTGGGCAGTTCTTGTAGAAACCCCCCCGTCGGGCCCTCGGGTTCTAAGTCGGTCAGCGCGCTTTGGAGAATGGTTGCTCCGATGCGATCCGGGCGGAGTAGTTTTTGTTGGGCGAAGTAAGCTTGGAAGTTTTCCATACTACCCTTTTTAGGTTGGACGACCCCGTCGGCTTTACGGACAAAGCGGTGGATGAAGAGGAAATCCGTTCCTCCAGGGATAGCGGGGTTGTTTTCCAAAAAGCTGAGTCCTTCGGACATCCCCTGGTCGTTGCCTTCTTCTAGAGCATTGGCTATTCGGTCGCCTTGGGGGGCTGGAATATCGGTCGAGTGAGCGAAATTATCTCCTCCAATCATGACAATGCGCATATCGTCGATATTGAATCGATCATGCTCACCACTGCTTTCCCGATTTTGTTCGGCGGCGTAACGACGGGCGATGGAACGGCTTTGGGCGCCCTTTCCAGCGCGGGCATTGATCACCTGGTCGACATCGATGACGAGCCAATCCCCGTAGTCTTGAAGAAACTCTTGGTAGGACCGATATTTTTGGGGATGTCCGGACTCATCAAGTCGACCCTGTTGTAGCAAGCGACTGAGGCGTACGGGAAGGCTTTCGGGCTGAGTGGGATTTTTTAGGAAAACATCTAAACCTTCCACACGATCCAAAGGAATAAACGGGTAGAATTTCTCAGCCAGTGGGTAGACTCCGAAGACGGGGCTCGCCGAGACAATTCCGGTGACAATGTCTTGTTCGTGCAAGTACTTCAATAAGGCTTGCATCTCTCCAAAGGGCACAGGGGCATAAGTCTGATTTAAGGCTTCCTCAAAATTGGCTTGGATGTCTTTCAAGCTTAAGCCACGAAAGGCCAGGGCGGCGTAGTTGTAATTCCAGAGAGGCCCGACGATTTTATAAAGCTCACGATAATAGTCGTAGGGGGTTTTGCTTTTCGTGTAGGCCACTCGGGCTTCTGGGCTGGGAAACACAGGCAGTAATTCGGCTTTGCCGGGTGCCCATTGGATGCGATTGGATTCGACCCCGCGTTTGATTCCAGCATTGGAAACATCCTGATACCACAGCGTGTTGTCACCATCGAAAAAAGCCGCCAGACTCAGGGGATTGTAGGCTTTTAGGCGACCCAGTCGCTGACAAAGTTTAAGGTAGTTGTCTTCGGTCCAGTTGCCTTGGGGAAAAGCTTCGGTGCAATTGAAGGATGTGGGTTCGATCAGACAGAGGTCTCCCTCGAGTTTTTCCTGACAGCGTTCAGCGTACTTCACGGGTAGGGTGCCCAGAAAAACGGAGAGATATTTGAAGGGAACACCGCTCTGCAACTGTTGTTGAATGGTGCGCAGGGTGGCCTCGGAGTAGTCGATGTTTTTAAGGTCGAAAAATTCGTTGAGGTCTTGCGCTTCGAGGCTTTGCGGATCGGCGCTTCGGGCCCCGACCTCCTCCACAGGGACTCCGTTGAGAGTCAATCCAGCCAGTTGAGAAATGGGCAGGGAAATTTTTGCGCTTTGGGGAGCGGGTGTAGGGACTTGGGGAGCGGGAGGGGGAGGAGTTTTTTTGCATCCGCTATTCAGGGTGGAAAATAAGATAAGACTGAAGAATACGAATCGGGACTTCATGGTGTTGCGGCCTCCACAAGCTCAAATTAGGACAACGTAAAAAACCTATTGGGAAAATCAGTCGTGTTCTTAGGCAGGCTGAAAGGAAAGCTCCAGACTTTTTTGTGTAGGGAATTTTTTTTTGGAGGGGAGAAAAAACGAAGGGGGTCGTTGCGTCGACCCCCCTGAGAAAATCGCAAAGCCTGTGAGCTTGAATCATGATCCTATTATTTTATTTTTTTGTGGGCGTGGTGAGGGCGGAGGAGTGGGTTTGGGTAATTTTTCGGTGGGTACGTCCATGTCTCCAGGCCCCCGGCCCCCCTCGGTATCTTGGTCGATAAGGATGCCCTCAGCATTTCCAGTGGATGAAAAAAAACCTAATCCCACCAGTCCCAGGCATGAGGCGAGGGAAAGACTTAAAACAATTCTTCCAACTTTTTTCATGACGGCCCCTCCTTGCATCGCGGAAGTCGAAACTTTTATCCCGAGAATCTATTGTGGGAAGGGAGAGTAGTTCGACTCCGAAAATAAAAATGAAAGTGTGAGGGAAATGAAATCATGTTCGTCGAAGGAATGTAAAGCAATAGATCCCCTTGGATCTTTGCAAGAAATTGATGGCCCTTTTTCCGGGTTCTTTTACAATGCCCCTATGCGATCTATTTTTTTAGTTGGAACCTTATGTCTGGGGATCTTTGTGACTTCGGGGTCCCTCCAGGCTCAAGAAAATCCTCCGCTTCATGGAGCGGCTCTCAAAGAGAAAGAGGCCGAGTTGCCAATTCTCGAAGGTTTGCCGACTCGTCCCTATCAAAAAATCGCCCCCGTATGGGCTTCCCATATTTCGATGGAATCCACGATGAAGGATATTCGCAAGCAGGCGGCAAAAATCGATGCTGATGCGGTCATCGATGTGCGCGTTAAAACCGAGAAGTTGCAGAATACCCAAGCGGATCCAGGTTTTTGGGGAGGTCCTGTGGGGTGGGACGGTTGGGGACCCTGGGGTGGGGTTTGGGGCGGAGCTTCTTATTGGGGTGGTTACGCCACTTCCCATACCTATACTCAGCCCGTGGTTTCCGGTTGGGCTGTTAAATGGACGGGACCGGATACGGGACAGGGGTCCACGGGGACCTCGGTACCGTCATTGCCAGAGAAGGCAGAGGCTGCTCCCGCCGCTGATTGACAAGACGTGCGTGACGAAAAATTCAAAGCAAGGAAGACCTATGAATCAACATCAATCCACTTCGGGGCGTTTAGATTTTATGAAGGCCTTCAAGGTCTTGATAGAAGAACCCCATGCCTGGAATAACTTACTTTTGGGTGCGCTCTTTGCTTTTTTACCGATCATCGGCCCCATCATCTTGTCGGGATGGCAGGGAGAACTTTATCGTCGCTTAGTCAGGGGAGACGAACACCCCTTGCCTCGCTTGGATTTTAAAGACTTCATGGCCTACATTGAACGGGGATGGATCCCCTTTGTCGCGACCTTTCTCGTG
>DALYEU010000017.1:9475-37255 GCA_031972375.1 bacterium
TTTGGGTGCTGCTAGGTATTATGCTGGTCCTGCTTTGTGTGCTTAGCTTATTTTTTTATTCAATTTTACTCAATGCAACTATTACCCGCTCTTATCTCACCTTAGATTTGGGAGATACCTTGAAGTTGGGGGCCATTGGGGACTACTCCAAAGCCACCTGGAAAAACTGGTTGATCGTCGCCTTGGCCCTGATCCCTTTTTCTTTCATCGTCATGGCGGTGGGCTCTATTTTGCTATTCGTCGGCACCTACCTATCGACGGTGGTCTTGGGAGTTGCCAGCACCCATTTGAGTTGGCAGGTATACAATATTTATCTTTCCCAAGGCGGTGTGCCCATCCCCAGGGCGGAGATCAAGCCCCTGCCTTCGGAGTTGGCGGTACCCCCCGCTCAACCTTCGTGATTTTTAGGATACACCACGCCAGGGGATAGACCGATCAAGGATGGGTCATCTTGGTGGGGTCCACCCATTGGTCAAATTCTTCGGAACTTAAAAATCCCAGACGCACAGCGGTTTCTTTCAAAGTTGAATCATGATGCAGGGCCTCGTGGGCGATTTTAGCGGCATTGTCATAGCCGATCTTGGGAGCCAGAGCCGTGACCAGCATCAGTGATTGGTTGAGGAAGAATTCAATGCGTTTTTCGTTGGCGGAGAGATCTTTCACGCAATAGCGCGTAAACAGTTCACAGCTGTCGGCCAGTAGGGATTTAGAATGCAGAAAATTAAAGATCATGACGGGTTTGAAGACGTTGAGTTCGAAATTTCCTTGGGATCCCGCAAAACCGATGGCGGCGTCATTCCCCATCACCTGTACGGCGACCATGGTCATGGCTTCGGCCTGGGTGGGATTTACTTTGCCGGGCATGATGGAAGAGCCCGGTTCATTTTCGGGAAGATGCAATTCTCCTAAACCACAGCGGGGTCCCGATCCCAACCAACGCAAGTCGTTGGCAATCTTCATCAGAGAGCAGGCTAAGGTTTTTAGGGCGCCATGGGCAAAGACCAAGGCGTCATGGGCCGCTAGGGCAGCAAATTTATTCGGGGCGGAGATAAAGGGTAATCCCGTTAGTTCGGCGATGTAGGCGGCTGATTTTTCCGCAAACTGGGGATGGGTATTGAGTCCCGTGCCGACGGCGGTACCACCCAAGGCGAGTTCGTAGAGTCCGGGGAGTGTGCTTTCGATGCGTTCCATATCTGCATCTAGTTGTGCAACATATCCGGAAAATTCCTGTTCCAAGGTGAGGGGAACGGCATCCTGTAAATGGGTGCGACCTATTTTTACGATATGTCGAAAGCCGAGGGCTTTTTCCTGTAGGGCATCGCGTAGTATACGAACTCGGGGTAGCAAGGTGTGGCGTAGTTCGTAGGCTGCGGCAATATGCATGGCCGTGGGAAAGGTGTCGTTGGAGGATTGCGACATATTCACATGGTCATTGGGGTGGATCGGATTTTTACTTCCCAATTTTCCTCCAGCTAATTCGATGGCTCGATTGGAAATCACCTCATTGACATTCATGTTGCTTTGGGTTCCCGAACCGGTTTGCCAAACGTGCAAGGGAAAGTGATCGTGGAGTTGGCCGGAGATGACTTCTTCTGCTGCTCTTACGATGAGCTGGGTTTTTTCTTCAGAGAGTTTTCCCAGGGATTGATTAGTAAGAGCGGCTGCCTTTTTGAGAACGCCGAAGGCCCAGACCACTTCTTGAGGCATGAGATCACGGCCAATCTTGAAATGGGTGAGGGAGCGTTGGGTTTGGGCGCCCCAATAACGATCGGCGGGAACATCGATGGCTCCCATGCTATCGGTTTCGGAACGGGTGGATTGGGTCAGGCTTTCTTTCATGGCGTTTTCCTCTGTTAAAGGCCGTGAGGTTTGGCTGAAAAAAAGACGGGCCCCTAGCATTTCCGAGGGGAAATTGACAACCAGTGAATCGTATGGAGCGAGAGAGTTGTTTAAGGGGGGGACTGGCGACAGTTTTAGCGCAGGGTGTAGTCCCGAATTGTGTTGATGAGCTCTTTTTGGTTGATGGCTTTGGTTAGATAGCCCACGGCCCCAAGTTGTAGGCTTTCGTTGGCGATTTCTCCGTCGGACAAAGAAGACAAAATAACCACAGGTGTTTTGCGCAATTGGGGGGTGCTTTTGAGTTGGCGAATAAAACCAAAGCCACTCATGCCCGGAAGCATGAGATCTAATAGGATGAGTTGGGGTTGGACCTGTTGGGCTTTTTCTAGTCCTTCCGCAGCGGTCGAGGCCGTCTCACAAAGAAAATAATTATCTTCGAGGGTGTCCTTGATGAGACGAAGCGTGTCGGCATCGTCTTCGACGATGAGGATGGTTTTTTTCGCTTTGATCATTCCTCCTCCTGGGGGAAATCTGGAGTGTGAAAATTTTAGGAAGATATCCCCAACGAATATTTTGCCCTACAATGTTAGAGTTCTTATCCATTCCTCGCAAGTGGATAGCTGTGTTTTTTGAATTCTATTATTTTCTTTAGTATTTTTATGGAGATAGCATGGCAAATTCGGATTTTTCCCAGGAGCGATTTTGGATTCAGGAAAGTATTTTTTCCCATCCCATGCCGGTCGTCTTTTGGAAGACCGATCAGAATTTGAAATTTATGCTTTCCCTCGGTGCGGGTTTGCAAGATTTGGGTTTGGTTTCCAACGAGGTCGTGGGAATGAGTCTCTACGATTTCTTTTCCACTCGGGACGATAATTTTCCTCCCATCGCGATACATCGGAGGGCGTCTCAAGGTATTGCGTCCACCTATGAATTTGAATGGCGAGGCAGAATTTTTTACTGTCATGTCATGCCGTGTCTCGAGCCTTCTCGAGAAATTTCAGGAGTGCTCGGAGTTGCTTTTGACATCACCGAACGTAAAAAAAACGAAGAAGAACTCAAGCAACGCGCTGAACAGGTGATTCGATTTCAGAGCGTCTTATTGCAATTAGCTAAACAGGATGTGTTTGATTTGTATGCCGCTTTGCGAAAGATCACCCAAGTCAGTGCTGAGGCCATGGGTGTCGATCGGGTGAGTGTGTGGCGGTTTTCACAAAACCGCGACGCGATTGTTTGCAGTGCCTTGTACCAAGGTTCTCGGGGAAGTCACGAGGCGGGAATGGAGCTTCGTGCCCAGGACTACCCAGCGTATTTTAGCGCTTTGGAAGCGAGTCGTACCTTGGCCGCCCATGAGGCACAACACGATCCGCGTACCATCGAATTTGCCAAAGAGTATTTGATTCCCCAGGGTATCACTTCCATGCTCGATGTTCCCATTCGTATCGAGGGACAAGTGGTCGGGGTTTTATGTCACGAACACGTTGGGTCTGCCCGAGTTTGGACTCCGGAGGAGCAAGAATTCAGTGCTTCTATCGCCGATTGGGTTTCCCTGGCGATGGAATCCTCAGAACGGCGCAATATGCAGGAAGCTTTGCAGTTGGCGACCGAGGAGCTTAAGCGTTCTAACCAAGAACTGGAACAATTCGCCTACGTGGCTTCCCATGATTTGCAGGAGCCACTCCATAAAATCGTCGCCTTTGTGGATCGTTTGCAGAGCCTGCCAAAAGAGGATCCGCGTCGAGAGGAGTATTTCGCCAGTATCGGACGAGCGGCCCATCACATGCGTTTGTTGATTTCCGATCTTTTGCAATTTGCTCGGGTGACGACCCAGGCCAAGCCATTCGAGTTAGTGGATTTGAAATCTCTCATCGGCGAAATTTTAAGTGATTTAGAAGTGAGAATTACCGATTATCATGCGGAGTTTTCCGTAGAGCCCTTGCCTGTGGTTTTGGGGGATCGCTCCCAACTTCGACAGTTATTTCAAAATTTATTTTCCAACGCCTTAAAGTTTCGTAAGCCAGATCTTGCTCCGAAGATCCGGGTGTTTTCCGAAGTGCCTGAACCGGGTTGGATTCGAGTGGTCGTCGAAGATAATGGAATCGGTTTTGATAACCGTTACCGAAAGAAAATTTTTCAACCTTTTCAGCGTTTGCATTCTCGCAGTCTTTACGAGGGTTCTGGAATGGGTTTGACCTTATGCCAGAAAATTGCGCAGCGTCATCAGGGTAGACTGTTTGCTGAGGGAGAGGAAGGTCAAGGCTCCAAGTTTTTTTTAGACCTTCCCCATACGGAAGAAAAGAGTATGGAGAATTTTTCGGGCGAATCGTTTAGAATGGAGTCGCTCGATCCAGCTCAGGAAAAAAATTAATTTTACCGGTGTTTCGATGTTAGAGGCTATCACAACAGACGAGAGATTTTTTCTTATCGCCGAAGACGATCCCGATCATTATTTCTTGCTGCACGATGCGGTGGAGGCGGCAGGTTTGGGCGTGGAGGTGAAGTGGGTTGATGATGGCGAGCGGCTTTTGACTTTTTTAGACGAGTGTTTAGAACGGCACCATTTGCCAAAACTCTTGTTGTTGGATCTCAATATGCCCCGCAAGGATGGTCGTGAGGCTTTGGTTCGTTTGCGGGGGGATCATCGTTTTGCGGATTTGCCGGTCGTGGTGCTGACAACCTCAACCAGCGAGGAAGACAGTCAGTTGGCTAAAAGTTTGGGGGTTCAGGATTTTTTTCATAAACCCCTGCGTTTTCATGATTACGTCGAGTTGATGGGACAAGTGGGAAAACGCTTTCTTGAATAGCTCTCTCTCCTTCGAGCTACCCATCACTTGAGGATTACCTACCTAAAATTTCTTCCCCCAGATCTATGGGTTCGGTTTTAAGAGGCTTGCCGGGTTTTTCCAAAACAACTTCTTTTTTTCTGCTTCGATAAGGTTCACCCGTATTTATTTCATGAGTGGAACCGGGTGATGTCCTTGAAAATTTTATCGTCTTCACAATTTCAGTTTTTTTCCGACTCAGGCCAATCTGTTTCCAAAACCGTTTCAGGGACTAAGTCCAAATCCTCTGCCACCAGCCTATACCGACAGGCCCGTCAGCTAGAGCAAATTCATGATAGGGAAGCGTCTGAAATCATTTATAGAACCTTGATTAAGGATCATCCCGATACTCCCCAGGCGGATCGGGCACGCCGTCGCTTGGAGGTGTTGGCGGGTCGTGGGTCTTGGGTAGATCGGGTGGAGCACTCCGTTCCTGTTTTCATGACTGAAATGCTCTCTCCTGGTTCGATGGGGCCCATGATGGTGTCTGGTCTGGGATTTCGTCTCACCCGTTTGGGTTTGGGGTCTTGGATGACCCATCGGGGGTCTTGGTCGAGCATGGTCGGACAATTCGGAGTTCGAGGCTTGTCCTCATTGGGGGCCTTGGGAGCCGAAGGGATGGTGTTTAGTACGGCACACCGCTTTTCTGCCGCTGCTTTGGGTCAGACGGTCGACTGGAGCGGGTCCGCTTGGCTGAAAGACTGTTCTCATTCGTGGTTGATGATGGGAGGGATGCGATTCGTTGGAAGCGCGGCTCAAGGGCTCTATAGCCTGGGGCATCGAGTGTCTTCCGTCACTGGAAAAGTGGAGCGCTGGAGCGCTTTAGCTCCCGTAAGTCGTCGTTTGGCCACTGAAGGCGGCGCTGTGGGGGGGCTGTTGCTTGGCTCTTGGTTGGCGGCGGGAGCTTCTTGGAAAGATTTGGGTGAGTCCCCGCTGCTCCAGGCTTTAATGACGCATCTGCAATTTAAGATCACAGGTTCTTTGATTCATGAGGTCTTCCCTCGTCTAGGCCAATGGGAATGTATCCTAGAGCGAGGCTTTCAGCGTTTAGGTGAAAGACCCTTGAGTTCTTGGATGCCGCTGGTGTTCGAACGTTTTTTTTCGGATTTTGCACCCCAATTGTTGCGGCCAGCTTGGCAAGGGGCCTCGGTAGTACCGGGGCGTGATGGATCGAAGGCTCTGCCTTTGCAGTTGCAAATGGGAGTCCATGGGCCTCAGGCCCGTAGTTCTGGTCAGCGGCCACTTTTCAAAGGGCGAGAAATTTCTACGATTGATAAGTTTTTTAACAGCAACATGTTGGAGCGTGGGACCCTGTTTTTAAAGGCGCTCCTTCTTTGGGAGGGGTTGAGTCCCGTCGAAAGAAAGGTGGATCAGGGGGCTTGGGTACGGATCTATCAACAACAAAGTGCTTCGTGGCGTCGTCGGATTAAAGAAAATTCGCCCGATGCCTTGTTGCCTTCGCCATTGAGCGAAAAACAGTTGTATGATTTTTTAGATACCTTTTCGGTTCTCTGGAAGGAGAGCGTCGTTTCAGGACAACGCTCTCCTGTATCTGCTGTTTTTTCTTGGCTAAAACCCCGCGATGCTTTGCTTTGGAAGAATTTTTTTACCACGGTTTTTCTCATCGGTGACAAAGGAAAGGTTCGCGATTCAAGTGTGCTGCTCCCCTGGATGGTGCAGGGCATGGACAGTCTCGAAGGGCTCCTCTGGGAGTACTTAGACTATCCACAAGTTAAAGAGTCTCGTCGATTGGAGGTTTTGGCGTTTTTAGAAGCGGAGATGGAATACTTGCCCGTGTCCAAGCGTGGGGAGCGTTTTTATAAAATTCTGCAATGGGCACAGGGTGCTCAAGACCCTCTTTTGGCCCAAAGGGCTCAGAAAGTGGTAGACCGTTGGGTTTACAAGCTTCCCAAAGAAGATTTGGCTAGAGCCCTGTTTGAGTTGTCCACCGATTTTGTGCGCTACTACGATCGTAGCCAAGGCAATGTCTCCGGATTGGTTTTGAATTGGGGAACTTTATTAGAGCGTTTAACTGCAACCCCTCGAAAAGAAGTTGTGTCGCAGGTCGTTAAGTTCTCCCGTGATCCTGATGCTCGGGTTCGAGAAAATGCACGAGTTTGGCTGCGACAAGTTGAAGCATTTTTTAAAAATAATTCCCAATACAGAACGATGGTCGAGGGTATCAGACAGGAGTTGCTCCGATCCGAAGAGTTAGAGCGGCAAGCCGATTATGTCGCTTTGTCGCGTTTGGATAAGAAAATGCGGCAATTGATCCCGGTTTCCAGAGCAAGGCGCGGCAGTGGTTTTTCTGAGGATATTGGAAAATTATGGAAGAGCGCATTGCGGATTCAAGACCCGGCGTTGCTAAGCGATGCCTTAAGGCGGCTTGTTTCGACTTTGCCCTGGTTGACGGCCTCGGAGCGAGTGGCCCATGTAATGCCTGCTATCGAGTTATATTTTTCATCTCCAAGACAGATGACTTCCCAAAACCAACAATATTTTTATGAGATCAACCGCTCTTGGATGCGGGTGTTTGGCTATTTTTCTCCCAGGGTGCTCCAGAAAATTTTTAGGAGTATTGAAATAGGCCTAGAGGATGCTCAGCCCGCAAATCAAGCTTTGTGGGAAAGCTGGATACGGGTTACCGCTTCTGTGGGTTTGGATAGGTTTCCGGAAGAGCTACAGTTGCATCTTTGGTCGTTGGGATCACGGGATCGGGAGACTAGCGAATGGGCTGTGGATGGCCTCGTTTCTCTTTATCCACGCTTGCAACCAAAATATAAAATCGATTTTTGGCGTTATGTGAGTCGTGGTTCTTTTCCCGAGGCCCCACATTTTTTTGAGAGCTATTTTTCCACCTTATACTCTCGAGGTATCGAGCCTCTTTTAGTGTCGACCGATGGACAATGGTTACGGCCTATTCTGTGGAAGCTCTGGCAAGTTTTTCCGCACGGAAAGGTTTCTTCACCCCCCACAGATTGGAAAGCAGTTTTATTGGGCGGTAAAAAGTCAGGCCTCACTAAGGCGCAACTGGAAAAGCTCGATCAATTTTTGAAAATATTACATGACGAAGCCCAAGGCCCAGAATTGGAAGCTTCGCGTCGTGTTTTGCAAGGTTTGTGGGAGGAGGTCCGACGCCAACAGTCGGAATAGCTTTTTCTTATTTATCTCCCCGACAACTTGCGTTTGCTTTGCCCTCTACCTGTTAATGGTGTGCGTGGAAAAAGAAATGACTAATGACTTTCTTCGCATTGTTTCTTCACTGGGGCAGTAATTTGCAAATCGACTTCGGTCCAAGTTTTGGAAACTCCGTCTTTGCCCGTGTGTTGGACTTCACAAGCTTTATGGAGAGAGTCAAAAGCGCCTTGCGCCCCAAATTGGAGCAAGTCGATCTTTCCTTGGGCAATGAAGCTGCCTTCAGGAGTGGACTGATAAGTGAAAGGGATTTTTTGGGTATTGCCGTTCAGAGTAATGTTCAGAGTGAGTTGACCGCTTTGCTCATCTCCTTGTAGATCGGCCAAAGTACCATGCAGTTTAAAGGGAGGCGTGAGCTTTTCGAAAAAGAATTGTCGAACTGTAGCGTTGCGACCGGGATCGCCAGACTCGAAGGAATTGCCGTCGATCTCCATTTGCATACCTTGAACCAGGGCCTTTAGGCTGGTTGCGGAACGAGGTCCCGAAAGCGTTGTCTGGTTGAAGCCCCCTTTGACCGCCGCTTTTTCGTTGAATTTGTAAGCGGTCCACTGCACTTTTACGTCTTGTGGCTCCAAAGAATAAGTGCAGGATTTATTTTCCGGTGTGTTGGCCTGGACATTTTCTGTCGTTTGGGCCGGTTTATTGGTGGGGCTTGTGTCTGAACTTTGGTTTTTGCAGGACAAGACCGTCATGGTTAAGCTGAGTGCGATTAGACTTCGGATCCATAAAGAACGAGGGGACTGCATGATGGGGCTTCCTCCCTTAAGAGTTTGGGGTCCTAAAGTGTTCCGAAGCCTTGTGGATTTCAACTAAAAAATCTTAGGTTTTGTTCAAGAACATTTAAGCAGAGGTCTTGCCTCGAAGGATCTAACATGAACCCCGCTTCGCTTCGGCTTATTTTATCAAGAGGTGTGCTGTGTCGTTGTCCTCGCTGTGGCGTCGGAAAAATTTACAAGGGTTTTTATCGTTTAAAATCTCAGTGCGAGCATTGTTCGCTGTTTTTTCTCCGTGATCCCATCGATGTCTTGTCTTTCATGTATATGAGTACGGCCTTGCTGACCGGGGTGGGGATTTTTCTTCTATTTCTTTGGAAGCCAGAGAATTTATTTTTGGGAAGATTGTTGATGGCGGCTGTTGCCTTATTGATCATCGTGGGAACTTTACCGATACGCAAAGGTGTGGCGGTGGCTTTGGAATATTGGGTGAGAGAACGTCTTGAGGAAGATTAGCCTAAAATTCGATTAGAGGGGGTGAAAGCGCACGGAAGAACCTTGTCTCAAGGGGTGAGGGTCAATTCCCAGAGACCACACGGAACGACGAGCGTACGGTGAAAGTGTTGTTGGGATTAGCCCTTGAAATAAGGATTGGTGCCCGAAGCGTGGTCGGTTTCATCGACGACCCCGGTAAGTTGAGGGAAGGCTTGTTTTAAGCGGGTTTCGATGCCCTGTTTCACTGTGGCATCGATCATGGAGCAGCCCTGGCATCCTCCCCCAAATTTCAGATAAACCTTGTTATTCAATACATTCAGTAGTTCGGCTCGTCCGCCGTGCATGGCGAGTCCAGGATTGATTTCTTTTTCGAGAAGTTCTTTTACTTGGGACACCAAGGGATTGCTCGCGTCTAGGGGGGGTGGTTCTACTGCCGCTTGAAATTCGAAGGAGCCGCTGAGTAAGCCTCCAGCTTTGAAGTCGAGGGTTCCGGCGTTAAGGAGTTTTTGTCCCTCTTGATCAACGATGACCATAAAACGTTCGTACTCGACAAAAAAGCCGGTGCGTTTGTCCCGCAGGGGATTTTCTTCGGGAGCCAGTTGGGTCAGATCGATCATGCTAACTTCGATTTGATTGCCCAGGACTTTGAATTTGACCCCATGGGTGTTGGAGTTTTGTCCGACAAGTAGCTTGGCAAGTTGGTTCTGAGCGTTTTCTGTAAAACGAATCATGGGCATCCCTTTGGGTATCTTATACAATGACTCACAAACTTTTTATTTGCTCTGGCAGAATCCTCGAGTCTTTTCAAGATGACAATCGGTTTTCATCACTCGAGGGTATGCTTGCAGGGTAACGATTTCAATCTCAGGAGAATGGCCATGTTTTTTGATATCGTCAATCCTACCACTGGAGAAAAACTTAAGAGCTACGCGGCGCTGTCTTTGGCTCAAGTCCATGACATTCTCGACAGCGTCCATGACACTCAACAACGCTGGAAGCAAGTGGCGATTTCCGAGCGCGTCCCCGCAATGTTGAGGCTTTCTCAGTTATTGCGGGAGAAAAAAGACGAATATGCCCGGCTTATGGCGGTGGAGATGGGGAAGGTGTTGGCCCAGGGGGTGGGCGAGATCGAAAAATGCGCTTGGGTTTGTGAATTTTATGCCAAGAATGCGGAGCAGTTTTTGGCCCCCGAGCCTGTACTGACCGAAGCGAAGAAGAGTTTTGTTAATTTTTGCCCTCTGGGAACTCTGTTGGCCATCATGCCGTGGAATTATCCCTTTTGGCAGGTGTTTCGCTTCGCGGTGCCCGCTTTAATGGCAGGAAATGGAGTTGTTCTTAAGCATGCTCCCAACGTGTTTGGAACCGCTTTGGCTATCGAGTCCTTGTTTCGTGAGGCTGGTTTTCCTCCCCAACTGTTTCGTTCTCTATTGATCGATGTGCCCCATACCACCGAGGTCATTCACGATCCCAGAATTGCGGCGGTGACCCTGACGTCTAGTGTGGAGGCGGGGCGCGCCATCGCTACGGAGGCGGGAAGGGCGTTGAAAAAATGTGTGCTTGAATTGGGAGGCTCCGATCCTTTCATCGTATTGGCCGATGCCGATGTGGATCGCGCTGTCGAAGTGGGGGTCATGGCTCGATTTCAAAACAGTGGACAAAGCTGTATCGCCGCCAAGCGGTTTATTTTGGTGCCCGAAGTGAAAGAGGCTTTCGAGAAAAAGTTTGTGGAGCGCGCTCGGTCTCTCAGAATGGGAAATCCTTTAGATTCTAAGGTCGACATGGGGCCTATGGCGCGCTTTGATTTGCGAGACGCCTTGCATGCTCAAGTGGAGCGTACTTTGGAGGGCGGGGCTCAGTTGTTATTGGGCGGCGTGATTCCTGACCAGCCGGGGGCCTTCTATGGTCCCACTGTTTTGAGTGGAGTCAAATCGGGCATGGTGGCCTGGCACGAAGAGCTGTTTGGTCCCGTGGCTACGATGATTGCCGTGGCTCACGAAGAAGAGGCCATTGAGGTTGCGAACGCCACGTCTTTTGGTTTGGGGGCTTCGATTTGGACCCGGGATCTGAAACGTGGTGAGCGTATTGCCGCGGAGCGCATTGATTCAGGGAGTTGTTTCGTCAACGCTATGACCAAATCGGATCCACGTTTGCCTTTTGGTGGGATCAAACATTCAGGTTATGGCCGCGAACTCTCCCAGTTTGGTATCCGTGAATTCGTTAACGTGCATTCGGTTTGGATTCAAGAAAGTTAAAAAATTTTGATTCCACCAGATTTTTATCTGGCGCCGTTTCGGCCCTCTGATTATCCGGTAAGTTTTCGTTCTGTTTTTGAAAGTGTCGAAATGCCCCACCGTTTTTATGGCCTCATTTTTTAATTTGAGACTTTAAGACTTTTCGACTGTTTTCTCTTTTTAGTCTGCGTTGAAGGCCACTGGTTTTGAGAGAGGATTAAATCCCGAGAATTTGTACGACCGCCTGACGGGTGCGTGGACCATCGAGGTCGATGAGGCAAAGACGCTGCCAGCGACCCCATACGGGTTGGCCATCTCTTACCAAAACAGTTTGTGAAGGGCCCCCGAACAAGAAGGCCTTCATATGGGCATCGGCATTGGTATCGCACTTGTGGTCGTCTTCGCAGAGGTTCTTCGTGCGCAGACCGCTATTGTGGAGATAGGACATCTTCTTAGGAATAAAATCTCGCAAGGCTTTATTGATATCGCCCAGTAGGCAGGGTTCGTCGAGTTCGTTCACACTAACGATACAAGTGGTGTGAAGGGCTTGGAGAGTCAGAAGACCATTTTGGATGCCGCTTTCCTTGACCCATTCGTAAGAAGTCTCGGTAAAATCGGTGATCGAGAAAAAATCGAAATCACCCACATGATTTAGAAGCTTGGGTTCTAGGTTGAGTAAATTGTTCTGGTCTGTTTGTATTTCGAGTTGTTTGTACCAGGTTTTCATAGTTTTTCCTTTTTGTCCTAACCGGATCCTGCGCCTATTTTGATGCGATTCGTGAGAGAGGGTTGCAAGTTAGAGCGAGGCGTTCGGGATTTTTGAATTTATTTTTTATGTGGTTTTGGGTTTGTCGTGTCTGCCGTAAATTTTATTAAGGCAAATTGAGTTGTAGCTTTGCGGCCTCGCTCATTTTTTCGGCTGACCACGGGGGATCCCAGGTCAACTCAACCTTGGCGGAGAGCACGCCCTCAACACTCCGTACTTTTTGTTCCACTTCGCCGGGGAGAGACTCGGCCACGGGACACATGGGGCTGGTAAGGGTCATGAGAATATTTACCTCGTTTTTTTCAGAAAGGGTGATCTGATAGATCAGGCCCAGTTCGTAGATATTCACCGGGATTTCTGGATCGTAGCAGGTTTTGAGCGCCGCGACCACCTTTGCTTCCAAGTCATGGTCTTTGCCATGGAAGGTTTCTTGTTCTGCTGTGGTTGTGGGAGTTTCTGATGTCGTTTTCATAAACGAGGCATGGGGGTCGTGGATGGCGGCTTTGTTAGCAAAGTAATCATTCATGGAAGTTCCTCAGCCTCTGTGGAAATTACTTCGTCCCGTCCTTCGAGGGCACTATTGAGCGTATGCCAGGCTAGGCTGGCGCATTTTACCCTGGAAGGAAACTCGCAAACACCGGCAAAGACGGCGAGTTTTCCCAGGTCAGGATCGGCGGGACTCCCTGGAGAGCCGGTGACCATTTTATGAAATTTTTTAAAAAGGGATTGAGCTTCTTCTAGGGTCTTCCCTTTCAATCCTTCTGTCATGAGCGAAGCCGAGGCTTTGGAAATAGCGCAGCCATTTCCTTCGAAACTCAGCTGGACGATGCGGTCACCCTCCAGATGCAAATACACTGTGAGATGGTCGCCGCAAAGCGGGTTATAGCCCTCGGCGTGACGATTGGCTTCCTCCATTCGGTGGAAGTTTCGTGGGCGTTTGTTGTGATCGAGAATCACCTCTTGGTAGAGTTCACGAAGTTCGGAAGACATTAGGCGAAGACCTCCTTAGCTTTGTGTAGGGCCAACACCAAGGCATCGATTTCTTCCCGGGTATTGTAAAAGCTCATAGAAGCACGGGCGGTGGCGGGTAATCCGTAGCGTAACATGAGGGGCATGGTGCAGTGATGTCCGGTACGAATGGCGATACCCCTGGCGTCCAGCAGGGTTCCTAAGTCGTGGGGATGGATATCTTCCATGACGAAGGAAATGACACTCGCTTTTTGCGTAGCCTGACCGATGATTTTCAGTCCGGGAATTTCACTTAGGACTTGGGTTCCGTATTGAAGCAAATCGTCTTCATGGCGCTGCACTAGGGACCAGTCTAAAGTTTGTAGATAGTCAATGGCGGCCCCCAATCCAATGGCTCCGGCGATGTGGGGTGTGCCTGCTTCGAATTTATAGGGAAGACTGTTGTAAGTGGTCTTTTCAAAGGTGACTTGGCGAATCATGTCACCCCCACCTTGATAAGGGCTCATGATTTCGAGCAGCTTTTCTTTTCCGTAGAGGACGCCGATCCCCGTGGGGCCGAATAATTTATGTCCGGAAAAGGCGTAAAAATCCACATCGAGAGCTTGGACGTCTACTTGCAGGTGGGGAATGGCCTGTGCTCCATCAAGCAGTACGGGAATCCCGCGAGCATGGGCTTTAGCGATGATAGTTTCGACGGGATTGAGGGTTCCAAGAGCGTTGGAGATATGTACGATGGAAACCAGCTTTGTTTTTTCGCTGAGGAGTTTTTCAAAGGACTCTAAATCGAGTTCTCCCGAATCGGAAATGGGAACCACCTTGAGTTCGATGCCAATCTGATCGCGTAGCAATTGCCAGGGGACGATGTTGGAGTGATGCTCCATGTGGCTAATAATAACTTCGTCGCCCCGTTGCCAAGAACTTCGGCCCAAGGATTGGGCCACCAGATTGATGGCTTCCGTAGTGCCTCGGCAAAAGAGAATTTCCCGGGCATGGGCCGCGTTGAGAAATTTTTGAATTTTGATTCGAGCTGCTTCGTATTGCTCGGTGGCTCTCTCACTCAATAGGTGTACGCCGCGATGGATGTTGGCGTTATCTTCTCTGTAATAGTGATCGAGGGCTTCGATGACTTGCCGAGGTTTTTGCGCAGTGGCCGCGTTGTCTAAATACACCAGAGGGAAGCCGCGCACATTTTGGTGTAGGATGGGAAAATCCTCCCGTAGCCGTTCTATCGAAAAGCTCGAAGCGTTAGCCGAGTCTGCCCGGAGTGGAGTCTTGCTCAGAGTGGCACTCATAAAAACTTTTCTCCCTCCACCGAAAGTTCGGCGATCTTCAATCGGTTCAGCAAGCTGCGTTCTAGCTGTTGCTTTAATTCGATTTCGCTCATGTTTTGCAACACTTCACTCGCGAAGGCGTAAGTAAGCAAGTGGCGAGCCAAGGCCTCGTCGATACCTCGGGAACGCAAGTAAAACACCTGGGTTTCATCAAGTCGTCCAATGGTTGCTCCATGGGAACAACGTACATCGTTGGCAAAAATTTCCAAGAGGGGTTTGGTGTCGACTACAGCATCTCGTGAGAGCAGTAGATTTTTATTACTCAAGGAGGACTGGGTTTTTTGTGCATGGGGCTGGACTAGGATCTGTCCGTTAAAAATCCCATGGGATTTTTCATCGAGGATTCCTTTGTAGAGTTCTTGGCTCGTGCATTGGGGTACGGCGTGACGGATCAGGGTTTGATTGTCGAGATGTTGTTGTCCGTGTCCTAGGTAGAGACCGGTGAGTTGACAATGGGCTCCGGGTTCTCCCAGATGGGAGCGTATTTCTGTGCGGGCCCATTGTGCGCCGAGATTCAGGTTGAAGGAATGAAATTGGGAGTCCCTATTTTGTTTTACGTAGAGCCCCCCCAGGTGAAAGGCGCGTTCGTCTTCTTCTTGGATACGATAATGACTCAATTGCGATCCCGACTCAGTGATGATTTCGGTCAAGGCGTTGGTGAAGTAGGGATGTTGCGAGCGTTTTCCCGAGTAGTTTTCCACCACCACGCCTTGGGCTTGGGCCTGGGCTACGATGAGCGTGCGAGGGTGGCTCGCTGTGGCGGCTTCATCGGAGAGTGATAAATAAAGTAATTCGAGAGGTTTTCCTAAAACAGCCCCCGGTGCGAGGTGGACGAAGGCCCCATCTTGTAAAAAGGCCGTATTTAGGGCGCTGAAGGTCTCCTCTTGCCAAGGCGCGATGCTTCCCAGATAGGGACGGATTTTTTCATCATGACTGGTGAAGGCCATTTTTAAGGGCAGTATCGTGACGCCTTGGGGTAAATCCTCGAGTCGGGAAAATTCTTGGGCGAAGTGTCCGTTGATGAAGGTGATCCGATAGTTTTTCTTAGAACCGATATTCAAGCAGTTGAGCGGATCGTAATTACGATGCTTGGGTTGATAGTCCTCGCTTGCTTGAAAAGCAGTATCGAGGAGTGGGCGCACCGAGGTGTATTTCCAGTTTTCTTGTTGAGCGCTAGGGTAGCCCAAGGACTGAAACTGTTGGAATCCCTGTTTGCGAATTTCCTGCAACCAAGCTGGGCCCTTCGCATCGGTTTGGCGGTAGTGTTGTAGAAATTGGTCTTCCATCTTAGGCTCCCGTTGCTTCCTGGGTAACCCAGGCATAACCTTTTTCTTCCAAGTGGAAGGCGAGGTCTTTATCTCCCGAGTGCACAATTTTTCCGTCTTGAAGCACATGAACATAATCGGGAACAATATAATTGAGCAGTCGTTGGTAGTGGGTGACCACGATCATGGAGCGCCCCGGATTGCGCAAGGAGTTGACTCCGTCGGCCACGATCTTAAGGGAGTCGATGTCTAGGCCCGAGTCGGTCTCGTCGAGTAGGCATAGGGTGGGTTCGAGTAAAGTCATCTGTAAAATTTCGTTACGCTTTTTTTCTCCACCCGAGAAACCCTCGTTCACATTGCGCTTGAGATATTTGTCATCCATTTTGAGCAATTGCATTTTGGCCTTAATCAGGGTGAGAAAATCTATGGCGTCTAGTTCTTCTAGTCCACGAGCCTTACGTTGGGCGTTAAGAGCCGTTTTGAGGAAGTAGGTGTTTCCCACACCGGGGATTTCCAGGGGATATTGAAAGGCAAGGAAGATGCCGGCGTGAGAACGTTCTTCGGGGGAAAGGTCCAAGAGATTTTTGCCCTGATAAATAATTTCCCCTTCGGTGATTTCATAATCTTCTCGCCCGGCCAAAATGGAAGACAGGGTGCTTTTTCCCGAACCATTAGGACCCATGATGGCGTGGATTTCTCCGGGTTCCACTTTCAAATCGATGCCTTTGAGAATGGGTTTTCCATCCACACGGGCGTGCAGATTTTTAATTTCTAGGAGACTCATGCTGTTTTATCCTTTCAAGATTTTGTCCATGGCTCAGGGAAAATGTCAGCCCACCGATCCTTCTAAACTCACTCCAAGAAGTTTTTGGGCTTCGACGGCAAATTCCATGGGAAGCTCGCGAAAGACCTCGCGGCAGAAACCATTGACGATCATGTTAACGGCGTCTTCTTCGGAAATTCCCCTTTGTTTGCAGTAAAATAACTGGTCTTCTCCGATTTTGGAGGTAGTCGCTTCGTGCTCCATTTGGGCTGAATGATTTTTAATTTCTAAATACGGAAAGGTATGGGCTCCGCATTCATCCCCCATCAATAGGGAGTCGCATTGGGAGTAATTGCGGGCATTCTCGGCGTTTTTCATGATCTTGACTTGGCCGCGGTAGGTGTTTTGACTTTTTCCCGCCGATATTCCCTTGGAGATAATGGTGCTTCGGGTGTTTTTTCCAAGATGGATCATTTTGGTTCCCGTATCCGCTTGCTGATAATTGTTGGTGACCGCAACCGAATAGAATTCTCCAATGGAGTAGTCTCCAGCCAAGACACAGCTGGGATATTTCCAAGTGATGGCGGAACCCGTTTCCACTTGAGTCCACGAAATTTTAGAATGATGCCCTTTGCAAAGACCTCGCTTGGTGACGAAGTTATAGATGCCACCTTTGCCTTCTTTGTCGCCTGGATACCAATTTTGCACGGTGGAGTATTTGATTTCGGCTTTATCTAAAGCCACTAATTCTACGACCGCCGCGTGCAGTTGGTTTTCGTCTCGCATGGGGGCCGTGCAACCTTCCAGGTAAGAGACGTAACTCGCTTCATCGGCTACGATTAAGGTGCGTTCGAATTGCCCGGTTTGAGCGGCGTTAATGCGAAAGTAGGTGCTTAATTCCATGGGGCAGCGGACGCCCTTGGGAATATAGGCGAAGGATCCGTCGGTGAAGACTGCTGAGTTAAGTGTGGCAAAGAAATTGTCAGTGTAAGGGACTACCGATCCTAAATATTTTTTCACCAGTTCGGGATGTTCTTGTACGGCTTCGGAGAAAGAACAAAAAATGATTCCTAGTTCGGCGAGTTTTTCCTTAAAGGTGGTTCCCACGGAAACGCTGTCGAAAACTGCGTCGACGGCCACATTGCTAAGGCGTTTTTGTTCTTCCAGGGAAATACCCAATTTGTTGAATGTCTCCAAAATCTCGGGATCCACTTCGTCGAGGCTGTTAAGTTGTTTTTTCTTTTTAGGAGCCGAATAGTAATAGCTGTCCTGATAGTCGATGGGGGGGTATTGAACCTTGGCCCATTGGGGCTCTTTCAGGGTCAACCAATGTCGATAAGCTTTTAGGCGCCATTCTAATAGCCACTCAGGTTCGTTTTTTTTCTGAGAGATGATGCGGACAATATCCTCGCTCAAGCCTTTGGGAATGGTCTCCGTTTCAACGGATGTGACGAAGCCATATTGATATTCTTTGGAGGTTAATTCTTGGACAGCTGAATTATTTTGTTGGGTCATGGTGCTCTCCTTTCTGAGAGGAAGTTTCCGGGTGCCAGGTCGGCTACCGTTGTCTCCGCCAAAAGATGGTAGATCCTCATGTTGAGTTCGGAGAGGGGGGTTTTGATTCGACAATCGTCCCATTGCGGACAGGTAATTTTTTCTTCCTTTAAACATTCGGTGACCGCCAGGGGACCCTCAAAAATTTCGGCCACGTCGGCTACGGTAATGGTTTCAGGGGACTTTGCCAGACGGTAACCGCCCTTGGTGCCGTGGACGGCCTTGATAAGACCTTTACTCGCCAGTTGCTGGAGTACTTTGGCCAAAAGGGGTTGGGGAATATGGTAGGCTTCGGAGATTTCCCGGGTGCTGGTGAGTAAATTCGAGGGGATAAAGTTGTTTTCACCCTTGCGCAACATATGCTCGATGGCGATGAGAGCGTATTCAGTTTTTCGATTAAAATGCAGCATAAGTAATTTTTAGACTTTTCTAGTCGTATAAAAACCAAAAATAAAAAACAAAAAAACCTTTAAATATTATGGTTTTTTAGTTTTTTTTCTCCCTAAGAATCTTAAATATACGACTATCATGGTCTTGTATAAGGCGCAACGGGCGAGTCGTATAGGGAATTTTTAAATAAATGTAAAGGTGCATTCTCGAGGTGTTTGTGGCGCGAATCGCCAGAGCTGGAGGCAAGACGGCACACACCCATATTACCGGGGGGAGGGGAATATGGTGGGGCGAAATTTGAGTTTAGGGGGCGGAGTGTAGCAGGGGTACTGCGGCTTGGGGGCTCAAATTTTGGAAAGTGAGACTTTCTTCCAGGTACAGCGTTACCTCTGTTTCGTTGTGATGAAGGTAGCCCACTGAAAAATCTTGACCTACGGTCAACTGAAAATCCCCACCGCGTAAACTCAAAACGATGGCGCCTTTGAGGGCTGGGGCCCACACGATAGGGCCTTCGAGTTCTCGTTTGACGTGTTGTAGGATGGGGTAGCCCCCTTTGGAAGTGGTCTGAGAGAGTCCTTGGTAGCATTGAGGGCCCAAGGCGATGGCATAGGGCCCTTCGATACCATGGCTTCGCAAGAGGTTAGTGGCTTCGGCGACCAGGCGGGGATATTTTTCATAGTCGTCGGAAATCTTAAGAGACTGCTTTTTGGCTGCTGTGAAAATTCCCTCAATGCCTGCCTCGGAGTTTCCCTGAAAGATAAGTTGGTCTTCTGTGAGCGCGGCGCGTTGAGCTGCCTGAACGACGGCATCAAGGTTGGGATTGGCGCAAGCTCGGTCGATGGCTTCAAGCTCGACGAGTTTTAGGGTGAAAGGAACGCGAATTTCTACGAGTGGTTGCACTTGGCGGATTCCAAGCTCCACTCCGGAGCTTGAGTTTTTTCCTAATTTTTCCACTCGCCCCAAGGGAATGGAACCGAAGGCCCAACCATGGGGTCCTGAAAAATCGACGAGGCGACGCCCAGCCAGGCCTAATTTAAGGGTCCGGGTGGCTTCTTGAGAGAGGGCGTTCCAGGCTTCGGTCGATAGGGGAGCGAGGTGGCGTTTTAAATGGCTCATGATTTAAGGTCTCCTTTGAGGCTACCGATCTTGAGGGATTCATCGTGGCTCTGTGTTTTGTCGGGGGCATCGTTTACTGAGGAGTTTCCTTCTAAGGAAAGCAGGTCTCCTTCAGTAAAGAGATAGGTGCGTAGTTGCTCATCCAGTTGGGGGTCGCGACGCCGCAACCATTCTAAGGTGATGGCGGCGTGCTCTTTTTCTTCGTCGCGGTTATGTTGCAGGATGGCCCGCAATTCTGCATCTTCGGTGGCATCGGCTCGCTGATCGTACCAGTCGGCGGCCTCGAGTTCTTCGATGATGGAAATATAAGCTCGATGGCGCTCGATGGTTTCAGGCTTGAGCTTTTCTTTTTCTTCGTGAAGTCCCATGCTGGCACCGCTCATGTTTTGCTCCTCATTGGGTGATATCACTTGATGGATATTATTGTGTGGTTTGGGAATTAGAGCAGGGAAGCGAATTATTCTTCAAGAAAAAATCCAAGTTTGATTTTATGAGGCCATGGGAGAAGTGAATGCTTTGGAGATGGCAATAGGGAGAGAGTTCAATGGATTGCTTCCCACAAATCCCTGTTGTTAATTTCATGGGTTAGGAAAAAATAAGGCCTTGTTCATGCAAAAAAAGATTCTTACTCTCAACGGTTTGAAGCACCGTTACTTTTTTTGGGGTTCCGCCAAGAATCCTCCTTTATTTTTAGTTCACGGTTGGTTGGATACGGGAGCGGCCTTTCATTTTCTCTGCAGATATTTAGAGAAAAAATATTTTTGTGTAGCTCCCGATTTGCGCGGTTATGGCAAAAGTCAGCATAATGCCAGCCCATTGGGTTATTTTTTTTATGAATATGTAGCCGACGTGGCGGCCGGTTTAGATCGCTTATTCCCTGGTCAGGCGGTTCATTTATTGGGGCACAGCTTGGGCGGGGCCATTCTTTCGGCGTACGCCGGTAGTTTTCCTGAGCGAGTGAAAAGTTTTGTCAATTTGGAGGGCTTTTTATTCAGGTCTCGCTCTAAGTTGGATCCAGCGCAGCGCTTGCGCCTGTGGTGGGAGGACTTAGATAAAAATCGATTTCGGGTATTTCGGGATCGGGATGCCTTTGCCCAACGTTTGCTCCAAAATTTTCCAAAATTAAGCTTGTCACAGGCGAAATTTTTAACACGGTATTTGACAGAGCCTGTGAAAGGGGGGGTACGCATGGCCGCTGATCCTCGGCATAAAACGCCGGAGCCTTATCCTTTTCATAAGAATAGTTTCGTTCCTTTTTGGCGAAGGATTCTCGCCCCCAGTCTTTTTGTGGTGGGAGAAAAAACCGAGTTTTCGGGTAATCGCCCCCGAAGTTTTTTTAGGCGTTTAGAATCACGGTGTAAGGATTTTCCACCCCAGACGCGTTTTTACGTTTTGCCTGATGCGAGACATGGCATGCACTTGGAGAATGTGGAGGTTTTGGCTCCACTGTTGGGAGAGTTTTTTCCGAAATAGGTCTGGTGAGTTTAAAAAATGCGATGGATTGAAGTTTAAGCAGATTGAAAATTTCTGGGTCGGTTTTAGAATCGTGGTTCGTGCTTGTTATTTTATTGAAATGGGATTTTGTTGGGGTGAGTTGTTAAACAGAAAATAAAATAGATTCGTTGCGATAGACACTTTAAGATTTTTTCGGGCTGTGGATGCTTTTGAAAGCGCCGAATCAAAACAATGGATATTGATCTTGGTAGTGCCACTTCGTGCCAAGTGCAGTCTATGAAACCAGACTCATAGATCAGGACTATTTTTGGATACGCTATTCCACTTTTTTCACCACTTTCATTATTACCTGTTCCTATGGGACCGTTTCGTTATTCCGCCCATTTTGCTTTTAGGGATGGTGGCTGGCATCTGTGCGGCTTTTCACGCCCTTTTGCAAAAGCGCGATCCACGCTCCGCGTTGGGATGGACTGCGGTATGTCTTTTTTTTCCGGGGGTGGGGGCACTGCTTTATCTACTTTTTGGTATCAATCGCATTCGTGCTCGCGCTCAGGATTGGCATGCTCAAGGTCGTTGGGAAATTTCTTCCCGTCTCAAGCCTACGGCCGGTCATTGGGATTGGAAACGGCATTCTTCGACAGACCATTTGGCAGCTTTTTTTTCTCTGGTCAGAGTCTCGGAAGCGGTGAGTGGCCTTCCCTTGGTGGAGGGGTGTCGAATTGCTCCGTTGTTCAATGGAGAAGAGGCTTATCCCCCCATGCTTAGGGCTATTGCCAATGCCAAACGCAGGGTTTTTTTGAGCACTTACATTTTTGAGAGCAATGAATTGGGAAAAAAATTTGTGGAGGCTTTGGGGGAGGCTCGGGATCGTGGTGTCGATGTCCGAGTGTTAGTGGATGGAGCGGGCACCCATTATTCCCGTCCTCGTATTCAAAAATGGCTCAAACGACGTGGTATTCCCCATAGGCTTTTTTTACCCCTTACCCTCTCCCCCCGCAGTGTTCATCTCAATTTACGCACCCATCGCAAACTGCTCATCATCGACGGTGAATTGGGTTTTACAGGAGGCATGAATATTGGCGGTCGCCATTGTGTGGAAGATCCAAAAAATAATAACCCTACTCAGGATATTCATTTTCAGGTTGAGGGGCCTGTCCTAGCTCAGTTGCAAGAGGCTTTTTTGATGGACTGGTCTTTTGCTCAGGGTCACGAACCTGAGTCTGTGGAGATGGATTTGTCTTGTAGCGAGGTCCCTAAGGGCAAGGCCATGGCCCGTGGTATTATCGCTGGGCCCAATGAGGATTTCGAAAAACTTCGTTGGATCGTCAACGCCTCCATCACTTGTGCGCAGCGAAAAATTCGCATCATGACGCCCTATTTTATTCCCGATGGAGAAATGACAGCGGCCTTGGCCACGGCAGCCTTGAGGGGGGTGGAGGTTGAAATCATTTTGCCGGAGAAAAATAATCTCCCCTACGTGAAGTGGGCGTCCCAGGCCTTATTCGAAGAGCTTTTGCATTTTGGAATCAAAATTTATTACCAGCCGCCTCCCTTCGCCCATTCCAAATTTATGGTCATTGACGATTTTTTTTCTTTGATCGGTTCGGCCAATTTAGATCCGAGAAGTTTGATTTTGAATTTTGAGTTCAACCTAGAGGTTTATGACTGGGATTTGGCTCAGCGTTTGATGGAGCACTTTGACCGGGTGAGGCTCGATTCCAAAATCATCACGGCAACCTATTTGCAGTCTAGGCCCTTTTACAAAAAAGTCAGGGATTCCCTGTGTAAGCTCTTTTCTCCCTACCTTTAGAAGAGAGTAGGCCTTATCCGTGTTTGCGAAAAAGCTTGAGGCTAGGGGTTGCCTTTCTGAGAAGGCCAGGGTAGGCCAGCTCCGCCGGATTTTGACCGGGTGTTCATTCCAAAACTTAAGGTGAGGCTTTTATGCAATATCTTTGCGACTTTGAAGACGTGCGTTTTACTCTCTTCGACTTTTTACAGGTGGGCCGTTTGTCGGCTTTTCCCCGGTTTGAAGGTCAAAGCGAAGAACTCTACCAGTCGGTACTTGAAGAAGCGCTTAAATTCGCTAAGAACGAAATTGCCCCGCTAAACGAAGCGGGGGATCGCGTAGGAGCCCAAGTAAAAAACGGTCGTGTCGTGATGCCGGACGGTTTTAAAGAGGTCCTGGCTCAGTTTGCTGCCAATGGCTTTATGGGTATGGATATCAACCCTGAGTACGGTGGCATGGGTTTGCCCTCCACCTTGAGTATCGCAGCGAGCGAATTTGTGATGGGGGCTTGTCCTTCCTTTGCCTTTTTTAATCTGCTGACCCGGGGCGATTGCGATATGTTGCAGCAGTTTTCCAGCCCTGAACAAAGAAATCTTTATATTCCGTCTATGGTTTCGGGTCGATGGACCGGCACGATGTGTCTCACCGAACCCCAGGCTGGTTCAGCGGTGGGAGACTTGACGAGTACGGCGACGCTCAATCCCGATGGTAGCTACAACATTAAGGGAACCAAGATTTTTATTACCTGTGGCGATCACTTGTTAACGGAAAATATTATTCATTTGGTATTGGCCCGAGTGGAGGGAGATCCCGCTGGTACCAAGGGTATTTCTCTATTCATCGTTCCGGCCCGTAAGGTAAATGCCGATGGTAGTTTGGGTGAAGACAACGACGTTAAGTTAGTTTCCATCGAACACAAAATGGGCATTAAGGCCTCGCCCACTTGTTTGTTGCAGTTTGGTGATGAAAACCGTTGCGTGGGTTATCTTGTGGGAAAAACCTGCGAGGGCATGAAGTATATGTTTCATTTGATGAACGAGGCCCGTATCGCGACAGGGCAACAGGGAGTCGCCATTGGAGCGGCGGCCTACGAGTATGCCTTAAATTATTCCAAGGAGCGGGTGCAGGGGAATAAGCAACTCATTATCTCCCATCCTGATGTCCGTCGTCTATTGATGACCCAAAAGGCCTATGTGGAGGGGCTTCGCGCTTTGATGACCGAAACCGCGGTTTTTGTGGATCATGCTTGGCACCATCCCGATGCTGCTGTTCGTGAAGAATACGAGATCTACGTGGGACTGTTGACTCCCGTATGCAAGGCCTTTGGTTCCGATATGGGATTTCGTGTCACTGAATTAGCCATCCAAACTTATGGTGGATATGGATACGTTCAAGACTATCCCGTTGAACAATATATGCGCGACCTTAAGATAGCGTCTCTGTACGAAGGCACCAATGGTATTCAGGCGATGGATTTGATTGGTCGAAAGTTTCTTAAGGATCAAGGTCGGGGCTTAAAGCGCTATTTAGAAAAAGTGGCGGGACAGTTGCAAGAGGTGGCCTCTTCGGAAGCGTTGAAAGACCTCGTCAATAAAACCCTCGCCGTGTTGGGTGAATTCGGTCAAGGGGCCCAAGAGATCGGAAAACGAGCGGCTTCCCAACCCGATTACGTCGGTCTGTGTGCTACCCCTTTCTTACGTGCCTTGGGTGATTTGGCCTGTGCGCAACTCCTGGTGCGTCGTGCTGCAGTGGCCTTGGAACAACTCAAGACCCATCCTTCGGAGGAGCGAACGAAGTTTCTCCAGGGTAAGGTAGAAGTGGCCAAGTTCTACGTGGAGCAATTATTGCCCGAAGTTCGTTTGAATCTGGCCCGCATTCATTCAGGGGATACCTCCGCATTGCAAGACGTGCTTTGATGTTCTCAGATTCCATCCTGAAGCGCGGATAGTCGTGGTTTAAATGCGTGCGCTGGAGCGGTCTTAAGAAGCGTTTGTGCAAATCGTGGCCTGAAACCAGAGCCACGATTTGCACTTTGCTTGGCAAGAACGTTGGAAGTTTTTCGGTGAGCCTTCGATTTTAAAAAAGTGGTCTTAACGAAGGCGTGGCCACATCTCCACAAGACGGGTCTGTTTTTAAGAGTGGTTTAATAGTTGGAGAGCGCCTTGCGCAGTTGTTTTCCCGCTTTGAATTTTGGTACCGTGCAAGATCGGATGTTAATCAGGGCCCCGGTTTGGGGATTTCGTCCCTGTCGAGCTTGACGCTGCACCACTAAAAAGGTTCCAAAACCCGTCAGGCTGATTTTGTCTTTTTTTCTTAGACATTTTTCAACATTAGACGTCATGGAGTTGAGGGCTCGTTCCGCGGCGGATTTGGAGATTTTTGCCTCTCGAGCCATGCGTTCAATCAGTTCGGCCTTGGTCATGGGATACCTCCCTTGAAGAAAAGTGATTTTTCCCGATGAATAATTCGGGCCAACATCAAATTTTAAGAAACTCTTTTGGGAAGTCAACGGCAAAGTCCATCAGACATTTAGGGGGGGAAAGTTCGTCTCCACTGCAATTGACAAGGCTTCGGGGAAGGGCTAACCTCCGCCAGCCTCGACTTTCCGTTCTTGGTGAACTGAGTTTCAAATCATCCATCTGATTCAAGGAGAATCCCCCCATGTCCGAGTCCGCGGAAGTGCTTCCAGTCAATATTGAAGACGAGATGCGGGATGCTTATTTGGATTATTCGATGAGCGTTATCGTAGGCCGCGCTCTTCCCGATGTCCGCGATGGGCTCAAACCGGTGCATCGAAGAATTCTCTACGCTATGTTTCGCGAGGGACTCCTCAGCAGTAAGCGTTTCAGTAAGTGCGCGGGTGTGGTGGGTGAGGTTCTCAAAAAATATCATCCCCATGGTGATTCTGCGGTCTACGATGCCTTAGTGCGCATGGCTCAAGGTTGGAATTTGCGCTATCCCCTCATCGAAGGTCAGGGTAATTTTGGATCTATCGATGGAGATCCTCCAGCGGCCTATCGTTATACCGAAGCGCGTCTGATGAAAGTCGCCGAAGAAATGTTGGCCGATATCGATAAAGATACCGTCGATTTTTCCCCCAACTTCGATGACTCCACTCAAGAGCCCATGGTGTTGCCCACCCGGATTCCCAACTTACTTATCAATGGTTCCGATGGAATTGCCGTGGGTATGGCCACCAAGGTACCTCCGCATAATTTACGGGAGGTCATTCGAGCCCTTTTGACTTTGATTGAAAATCCACGTTTGTCTCTGGAAGAAGTTTTAAAAATCATTCCAGGTCCCGATTTCCCCACGGCGGGTTTTATCAGTGGCCGTGAGGGAATTCGTCAGGCCTACACTACAGGGCGAGGCATCATTCAAATGCGGGCACGGGCTTTGGTGGAGCCCATCGCCAAGGGGGATCGTGATTCCATTGTGATTTCTGAAATTCCCTATCAAGTGAACAAGGCTAAATTGATCGAGCAAATTGCTTATTTAGTTCGCGATGGTAGGGTCGAGGGTATCGCCGACTTGCGCGACGAGTCCGATAAGGACGGAATTCGCGTCGTGGTGGAGTTGAAGAAAAATGCTAATTCCAGTGTCGTGCTCAATCAGCTCTATAAGCACACCGCCATGGCCAGTAGTTATGGGATCATCCTATTGGCCATTGTCCATGGACAGCCCCGTATTTTGAATTTGCTCGAGTTGTTGCAACTTTTTCTCGACCATCGAAAAGAAGTCGTAACGCGGCGAACGCTGTTTGAATTGCGTAAAGCCGAAGAGCGCGCCCATCTGTTAGAAGGCTTAAAAATCGCTGTAGAAAATATCGACGAAGTTGTCGCGTTAATCAAGCGGTCCAAAACCCCTCCCGAGGCCAAAGTGGGTTTGATGGAGCGTTTTGGTTTAAGCGAGGTTCAGGCCCAGGCCATTTTGGAGATGCGTTTACAACGCTTAACAGGTTTGGAGCGCGATAAAATCATCCAAGAATATGAAGAAGTTTTGCAGTTGATTCAAAAGCTCAAGGAGATTTTGGGCAGTGAAAAATTAATCTTCAAAATCATTTCTGACGAGCTTGAGGAGATCCAAAAGAAATTTGGTGACGAACGGCGCACTGAGATTACGGGTGCGCAGCAAGAACTTAGTGTTGAAGATCTGATTCAAGAAGAAGACATGGTAGTGACGATTTCTCACCATGGTTACATTAAGCGCAATGCGGTGAGTTTATATCGTGCTCAGCGGCGCGGAGGAAGGGGCAAAACGGGCATGGTGACCCGTGACGAAGACTTCGTCGAAAATTTATTCATCGCTTCCACCCATCATTATCTCTTGGTGTTTTCAACTTGGGGAAGGCTTTATTGGGTTAAGGTTCATGAGTTGCCCCAAGCGGGGCTTACGGCCAAAGGAAAGGCCATCGTCAATCTCTGTTCGTTTTCTCCCGAAGAGGGTGTGGCGGCGGTATTGCCCATCAGGGAATTTCAGGAGGGGAAATACGTGGTGATGTGTACCCGCAAGGGGGTCATCAAAAAGACGGAGTTAATGGCCTTCAGTAACCCCCGTGTCGGAGGCATTATCGCCCTCTCCATCGATGAAGGAGACCAGCTTATCTCCGTAGCTTTGACGGGTGGTCAAGATGATCTGTTTCTCGGTACCGCCGAAGGGCAGACCATTCGATTTCATGAAGATGGGGTTCGTGCGATGGGGCGAACCGCCCGTGGAGTTCGGGGAATTCAATTGGCCGAGGAGGACAGTGTGGTGGGAATGGAGGTTATCAATGCCGATGCCGCCATTCTTACGGTATCCGCAAAGGGTTTGGGGAAACGTACTCTGTGTGACGAGTATCGGGTTCAAGGGCGTGCGGGATCCGGGATCATCACCATGAAAGTGACCGAAAAAACCGGTCGGGTGGTGGCGCTTAAGCAAGTGACCGAAAAAGATGAGGTCATGCTCATCACCAACAGTGGAAAAATCATTCGTATGGAAGTGAAAAATATCTCCTTGATTGGGAGAAATACCCAAGGAGTCCGCCTCATCAATCTCGAAGAAGGAGAGTCGGTGAGCGCCGTCGCGAAGGTCGCGGAGGGCGAGGAGGAGGG